>JBJLGG010000001.1:0-73301 GCA_045564995.1 Paracoccaceae bacterium
TTTCTGTTAGGAGAGATGATGTTGGGCGAGGTGGATCTTTATTTCTGCATAAAAAAATCAAAGTTGGAGATAAAGTCAATTTAACCTATCCGCTAAATCTTTTTTCACTAGATCTTCGAGCACGAAAACATCTTTTCTTTGCGGGAGGTATTGGGATTACGCCATTTCTTTCAATGATCATGCAGCTAGAATCTTCTAATGGTTCATGGGAACTACATTACGCAACTCAAACTGAGGAGCTTGCATCCTACGGAGAAGAGCTGAAAATAAAATATCCGAAAAAGGTCAATCAGTATTTTGATGATGCGGGGACAAGCTATTCAGCTACAGAAGTTATTGACCACGCAACCAATTGGAACCCACGTTTATGTTTGTGGTCCAGCAGGAATGATTAAATGGGTAACGTCAACAGCTAATAATGTTGGATGGCCAATAGCAAATGTACATTCTGAGGAATTTCTGGCTCCAAAGCCTGGTAAACCTTTTCAGGTTCGTCTTTGTAAATCAGATTTAATAATTGATGTTGGTGAAAACGAAAGTTTGTTAGAAGCAATGGAGCGAGAAGGTGTGAACGCACCTTTTTCTTGCAGGGGCGGTGCTTGCGGCCAGTGCGAGACTGAAATTGTTGAGCTAGACGGCGAACTCATCCACAGAGACCACTGGTTAGAACAGGAAGAGCAAGACAGTGGTACGAAAATCATGCCATGTGTCAGTAGATTTTTAGGAAATTCGCTGGTTATCGATCGCTAAGTGAGGGAAATATGACGATACAATTCAATAATGAAACCTTTAGAGATGATTATTCGTTTCGGAACTCGGATTGGGCAATAAAGAGATTTCCCTTCCCATTTCACCAAGATAGCTACATGTACGCAGTCAACATGGAGATGCACAAGGGTGGCCCAGCCGGTTCAGTTTATGAGAAGCGCTTTGATGTTGACGAGCACTATGTTTCGGAAATGAAAGACAGGGCTCTGGTATTGGATGAGGACCCATTAAGGTGTCAATCATTACCTCATATGACGCTGGCAGGTTGGGATTTGCTTGAACTTATAATGGTTAGTAAGTCTGAGGATTATCCCGACCATTTTGAATTGCACCGTGATGGCTCAAGTTGGCGTTGGATAAACAAGCCTATGGGTATTGACGATACATTCACTTTCATGGATGAAACAACCCTTCCATACGGTCCCATGGAGTACATTACGCGGCAAGCGCAGGGTGACTATGTTATTCTTGATCAGAGAGATGAAATGCTTTGGATGGATGCCGGTATGGTAACGACGCAAGCAGATTGGTCTCTAGACTTTGATATCGGAATGAACTTTTTTGAGTGGCACGCACCAGTGCCATTAGCTCATGAAATGGGCATTTTCAAACGTGCATTGAAATTTCTTTTAAATGTGAAACAAAGTGCACCTGCTAGACGTTTGAATTGGACAATGACCGTCAATCCATTACTTGATACAAGTCCAGAAAATTATCACAAGTGGGGTATTCAGAAAACAACTCTTTCACCGGAAAATGTTGGGGCAAAGCAGCATCTGCGGGTCGAATTACAAACGTTTTTTAGGTTGCCCGCGATCGAATGCTTTGGTATTTCCTATTAGGTGTTATTTAATTTCTTTCCAAGACTTAATGACTGTTCCTAAATGGGGTAGGCGTTTGCATCGGGTAGTGCGTGATCTTCCTGACGAGCTTGCAACTTACAAGGGTTTCATTGATAACCGTCCACTGATGCTTGAATATCTTGAGAGTTTTGATGATGGGCTGCCAACCAGTCCTGGCGTCTGGCCAGATCTTGATACAGAGCCAGCATTAAAAAAATAATAATCGGTAAAACAATTATTCTATTATTTATCCAGTGGATAGGAAATAATCGATAGAAAGCGAGCTGGTAATTGCTCCAGTATTTCTGGGCCGTGCGGGGCGTTAGCATCAAAAAATAACGTGTCTCCTGGCCTAAGTGGGTATAAGCCATCACCATGGCGATAGGTAACTGCACCTTCCAACATATAGATGGTTTCGATCCCACCATGCTGAAAGGTTTGGAAGGTGTCAGTCTCACTTGTTAGCTCAATCAAATATGGCTCGACAATTACTCCACTATCATTTGATCCTAAATGTCCTAATAAATTATATTGATGCCCAGCCCTCGTCCCTTGTCCCTCAACCTCTACACCTTCATTTGCCTTAGTGTGAACACATCCTCTTTTTTCTTCAAACTGTTTGAAAAAGGAAGTTAGTGGTATTGAGAGCGCATTTGATAGTGTCTGCAACGTTGACAGCGATGGAGATGTATTTCCATTCTCAATTTTCGACAGCATACCCGTTGAAAGCCCGGTCATCTTAGATAGATCTGAGACAGTTATCTCCATCTGTTTTCGGTAAATTCGTATTTGTCTTCCAATAGCAACTTCTAGAACATTTTCCCTAAATTCACTGACAGAATGGGGGTCTTGTTTTGATACAGAATTAATTTCTACCTTTGGCATAACGGCCTCATTATTTTTTTTAATTATACCTAAGATTGCATTAATTGTACAAAGTTAAATTGGTAATAAATCTATTATTTCTTAAACTTTCCATTCAATTTTTAAAGAAATTTAGGTGGTCTTCTATTTCTGCTTAGCATTAAATTTAAATAACGATTGTCCATCAATTTCATAGCCATTTATCAAAAACTTAGCAGTGTCAGAGGAAAGCCAGTTTTCAAGTTCTTTTGCCAAATTATATTCTACATGCTTATGACGAGTTGGGTTTATTGGAATAAATGAATATTGATTGAATAAAACTTTATCGTCGGCGAACAAAATTGCTAACTCAGATTTGTTTTTGAAGTTTAACCAGCTTGCTCTATCCGAAAGCGTGTAGGCGCCCATGCTTGAGCTAATATTTAATGATGCTCCCATACCTGCTCCAACAGATTTGTACCAATCGCCAAATTTTTCTGGATTAAAGTTACTCATATCCCATAGTTTGACCTCCATTTTATGGGTCCCACTGTCGTCACCTCTACTGATAAAAGGAGCGGAAGAATTGCTGATAAAGCTTAGGGCTTCTTCTACACTTTCAGCATGCCTGACATTAGCAGGATCAAAACGGGGTCCTAGTATAACAAAGTCATTATACATTATTTCTCGCCTGTGACTGCCATATCCATCAGCGACAAATTTCTGTTCTGCCCTTTTTGAATGCACTAAAATTGCGTCTACATCACCAGCAGCACCTAGGCGTAGTGCTTGGCCTGTTCCAACAACGAGTAATTTAATGTTTAGGCCGATATCGGACTTGATTTTTGGCAACAAAACATCGCTCAATCCAGAATTATTAAAAGACGTAGTTACAGCCAACTTAATGCTATCTGCAAAAGACATATTTGAGCAAAGTAGAAAAGCCATTATGCTAATTAACTTTATTAGCCGGTTCATTCGACTATATCGCCTGCTATAAATTTACTAGCGTTTTGGGATAATGGCTTAATAAAGAAAGTTTTTGCAGGTTGAACGCTTTCTAACGTTCCTTTGTTAAGAAAGTATATGTTTTTTGCCAAACGCTTTGCCTGCCCGAGGTCGTGTGTTGACATCATAATTGTCGTTCCATCTGCAACACAACTTTGAAGCAAACCCTCAATCTCAAAGGTTGTTTTGCCATCCAACGAGGCGCAAGGTTCATCTAAAAATAACATCTCTGGCTCAGTAATAAGTGCGCGGGCGAGAGCCAATTTTTGTTTTTCTCCTCCAGAAAGCCTTGTCGCAGGAACTTGCATTAACGCCCTCAAATCAATCCTATCTAGCCATTGCTCAGCCCGATGATTTGCCTGCGCCTTGGGTGTTTTACGAAGTAGAAGTGGATAAGTTAAGTTTTCAAAAACAGATCTACGCAGCATAATGGGTGTTTGGAAAACGAACATTTGTTTTCCAATGCTTTCAGTCTTCAAACAAGACCATTTAAGGGTGCCCATCTTTAGTTTTAGTATGCCATGTAAAGCTTTCAAAAGGCTTGTTTTTCCAGAACCATTAGGCCCTAATATTACTGCTATATCTCCTTTATCAATTTGAAGATTAATAGGTCCAAGAATGTGTTTGCCTTGGAATTCTACCACTAAATTCTCTGCAATAAGAGGGAACATTACCAGCGCCCCTCACTCTCAGTTTTGCTCAGCCAATGTGTTCCTATGTTTAAGGCAATTGTGATCAAAATTAGTACGAAGCCCAGTGCAAGCGCTAATGCAAAGTCACCTTTTGATGTTTCAAGTGCTATTGCTGTTGTTAGTACCCGTGTGGCATTGTCAATGTTCCCACCTACGATCATTATTGCGCCTACTTCGCCAATTGCCCGCCCAAAACCCGCAAGAGAGGCTGTCAATATTGCTCTACGAGCATCCCATAATAATGTCTTAATCCTTTGCCCATGAGTGGTATTCATTGAAATGAGCAAGTCGTGGTACTCAGACCATAACTCTCTCAAGGATTGGTGCGCTATTGATGTAATTAGAGGCGTAATTATGATGGTCTGGGCAATTATCATAGCGGTTGTAGTGTATAGTAAATCCAAAACCCCAAAGGGACCAGAGCGCGATAAAATTATATAAACCAGTAGGCCGACTACTACTGGAGGAAGCCCCATAAGTGCGTTTAAAAGTGCTATTATAAAACGTCTAGATTTAAATCGTCGTATAGTCAAAACGGCGGCCAGCGGTAACGCAATTATGCAACTAATAGCCAAAGCAGATAAAGTGACCTGAAGTGATCTTAAAGAAATTTCAATTAAATCTGAGTCAAATGTATAAATTAGTATAAATGCTTGAACAATGCCGTCCCATATATCATTCATTGGGGCTTCCGTTTGCTTTTTGGGAGAATCCCTCTGAATTAAATGTCAGCGACATGTTTAAGCTTGGCCTCTTTCAATCATGGCTTTCGCTAGTTCAAAAAAAACACTGGCTTGCAAAGAGTCGGGGGAAGATACTACGAGTGGTGCTCCCTCATCTGATGCCACTCGTATATCAAGATCAAGCGGTATCTCGGCAAGCACAGGAACACCTATTTTTTTTGCTTCACTTCGCACCCCGCCATTACCAAAAATATGCTCTTCATGACCACATTTTGGACAGACATGTGCTGACATGTTTTCAATCATACCTAGTATTGGCACACTAAGCTGGCTGAACATATCAATACCTTTTCGCGCATCGATAAGTGCAATATCTTGCGGTGTTGATACAATTATCGCTCCGCTTACTTCTGTTTTTTGTGCAAGGGTCATTTGGACGTCTCCAGTTCCAGGTGGCAAATCTACAATCAAAATATCCAGACTTCCCCATTGAACTTGCATCATCATTTGCTGAAGTGCACCCATTATCATCGGACCGCGCCATACAACAGCCTGACCTTCATCAGTCATAAGACCAATAGACATCATAGTAACCCCATGGTTTTGTAGGGGAATAATAATTTTACCATCCGGGCTAGAAGGCCGACCCGATACTCCAAGCATTCTTGGTTGTGAAGGTCCGTAAACATCGGCATCTAAAAGTCCTACGCGCCTGCCTTGTGCGGCCAGTGCACATGCCAAATTAGAGCTTACTGTAGACTTTCCAACACCTCCTTTGCCGGATGCAATTGCCACAATACGGTCCACACCAGGTATTTTTCGCGCTGGTTTAGGTGCAGGCTTTCGTTTTGGCTTTAAATCAGGTGGTGGGTCCTTTGGTGCATGTGCAGTAAGAACAATAGAAACTTCTTTTGCACCCAATTTTCTTAAATATGACTCTGCCGTTTCCTTGATTGTAGAGTATTCTTTGGCCAAAGATTGATCAATTTCTAAAACGAAACGTACATTATTTTCGTCTACATCTAATGCGCGCACTTCTCCGCCAGTCACTATATCGGTCCCTTTCGGTCCCATTATAGTTGTTAGCGCATCTATAACGCCTTCTTTGGTTAGAGCCAATTATTAATCCCCAATTTTTATAGTGCCCGATACTGTATGCTCCAAACCGACATCTTTAATGACGATTTTTGCGTCAACTTTGTAGTTGCCATTGCCTGCATCTCGTAATGCGTCTTCTATTGCCTTTTGAGATGTTATTCCAACCTGTTTCAGAAATTTACGCATTGACATATTAAAACCATCGTCCATCTCATACTCCTAAAATTTCATGTCTGTACAAATTATGTTTTTTTCTAAAATTGCTATATAAAGTTATTTAAGATTTTAACATGAGTAGTCTCATATATATGCTCCGTTATTTTTCTGGTTACAAGTGTCATCGCAATCATTGGCAAGAAACTTTTTTACGTTACTGCGCTTGGTCTTTTTGTATTTGACTCACAGTTAGTTCCGTTAAAATATGCAACTTCAATTTTGTTATTTAGATATGAGGCGGATAGCATCTTCAAGCCGATCGTCCCCCCAAAATATATCATTATTAAAGGAAAAACTTGGCACTCCAAATATGCCAAATTCTAACGCTCGCTGTGTATTTTCGCTATACTGGGATTCCATCAGTTTTGCTTCATCGATTGTTTTTTTCACATCAAAACTTAATTTTTTAAGCGTTACTTCAAGGTTTTTTTCTGAGCCAGCTTCGTTTCCATTTAAGAACCATTCTTCGTATGTATATTTGAAATAATCCAAGTATAGTCCTTTGTCGTTCATGACTATTCCCACCAAGTTTGCTCGATCAAATTCTTGTAAAGGATAGGGCGCCGGAACATTTGGAACTGGAATTTTATACAGTTCAGCTCTCCTTTCAATATCCCTCCACATGTAATTCACCTTTGTTTTCTTAGACGGTGGAAATGGAATATTATCCATGCTTTTCATTATTTGTCTGATACTTATGGGAACTACAGAAAGGTTAATATCCTTTTTCATGCAAACTTCTTGTATCCGCATTGCAGTTAGGTAAGAGTATGTGCTGCCAATTGATAACCAAGCCGTTAATTCTTTAGTCATAAAGCCTTCTCCATTACAGTTTTTTTAATTACATAGTATAAGCTTTTATGAGACAAGGTTTTTCACAATTTAAAAATTTCGCTTGCTTGCTCCTAATCATTGATACTCGGTTACAATTAAAGTAAAATTTTGGCATATCTTCAGTCATTCATTTTGAGAAGTACTATATTTATAGTTGGACTCAAAATTTAGAAAAGTTTTGACATTTTGGACTATATGTAGTATCAAAATTGTACAACCTGGTTTAGTTGTATCGGCGAGTTCGCTTGGTATTCCTCTTCCCATCGAGCGAGCTCGCCTAACATCAATACATTATATATTTAAGATTGGCGGTTTTTATTCTAGTCATATTTCTCGAATAGAGCTTATAATTCGGTTTAAAGTATTTTGTAGTTTTAGTGGAGGATCTAATGCCGAAAAAAGTAGTTATAAAAGAATTTGGTGGCTCTGAAAATTTAGAACTTTCTAAATTTTCTTTACAAGCTCCAAATTCTGATGAAGTAACGGTAGAGCACAGGGCAATAGGGTTGAATTATATTGATATTTATCAACGAACAGGTCTTTATCCGCTTGAGCTGCCTACTGCCTTGGGTGTGGAAGCGTCAGGTATTGTGACAGAAGTCGGTGATAGTGTAACACATTTAAATGTCGGTGATCGCGTAGCATACGCAAGTGCCCGGCCAGGATCATATTCCGACATGCGTAATCTGGACGCCACGCAAGTCTGTAAACTTCCTGAAGACGTAAGTTTCAAAGTTGGAGCGGCCGTTATGTTGAAAGGCTTAACCGTTCAGTATTTATTTCATCGTACAACACCTCTCAATCGTGGCGATACCGTTCTTTTCCACGCTGCTGCTGGTGGCGTTGGGTTGATTGCTTGTCAGTGGGCAAGATCAGAAGGAATTAACTTGATTGGTACTGCTGGTTCAGATGAAAAATGCCAATTGGCGCTGCAAAACGGGGCAAGGTACTGCATAAATTACAAGAGCCAAAACTTTGTAGAGGAAGTAAGAGAACTTACTGAGGGCGCTGGCGTGGAAGCGGTAATGGATTCTGTGGGCGCATCTACATTTGAGGGCTCTTTGGAATGTTTGAAGCCGTTGGGAATGATGATAAGTTTTGGTAATGCAAGCGGCAAAGTACCGCCATTCGACATTAGCCAATTAGCGGCAAAAGGATCACTGAAAGTTACCAGACCAACTATATTTTCGCATATAGCAACACGTAATAATTGCCAGCAAATGGCAGATCAGCTTTTCAAAAAGGTCAGTGACGGTAGTATTAACTTGCTAATTGGCCAGGAATTCCATTTATCAGAGATTGCAAAGGCCCATGATGTGCTAGAAGCAAGGGAAACCACTGGCTCTACCATTTTAACTCCTTAGGTTATACTGAATACATCGATTTTTTTTATGATTGTTGCTGATGTCCGATTTGTTTGAAAAGATGTCCGATTTGTAAATTGTATTCACAAGTCTTTTCGACTCATAAAGGCCCTAGGAGTTTTGTTATGAAATATTCTGGGTTTAAAGTTATTAAGGAAGCACTGACCGGTCATCGAGGTTGGGGGCCCGCTTGGCGTTCTCCTGAACCAAGTAGTGAATATGATTATATTATCATCGGTGGTGGAGGGCATGGCTTAGCAACCGCCTATTACTTAGCTAAAGAATTCAAACAATCCAGAATAGCAGTCCTTGAAAAGGGTTGGATTGGTGGCGGAAATGTCGGGCGAAATACAACGATAATCCGTTCCAATTATTTACTGGATGGAAACGAACCATTTTACGAATTTTCACTTAAGCTGTGGGAAGGGTTAGAAAAGGAACTTAACTACAATGCGATGGTTTCTCAACGAGGAATTTTGAACCTTATTCACAGTGATGCTCAAAGGGATGCTTTTATTCGACGGGGCAACGCTATGCTTCTCAATGGAGCTGATGCCGATTTGCTATCCAAAGAGCAAATTCAAAAGCGGTATCCTTTTCTAAATACAGATAATGCCCGGTTTCCTGTAAAGGGAGGCTTAGCGCAGCATAGGGGCGGTACGGTGCGGCATGATGCAGTCGCTTGGGGATATGCAAGGGCAGCAGATTCCTGTGGTGTTGATATTATACAAAACTGCGAAGTCACAGGATTTAAGATTGAAAAGGGTGTTTGCGTTGGTGTGGATACAACAAAAGGTTTTATCAAGGCAAAGACGGTAGGAGCCTGTGTTGCTGGTTCATCCAGTCGATTGATGCAACTGGCTGGAATGCGTTTGCCAATCGAAAGCCACGTTTTACAAGCCTTTGTATCTGAAGGTTTGAAGCCTCTATTGCCTGGCGTAATTACCTTTGGGGCGGGTCACTTTTACTGTAGTCAATCTGATAAAGGGGGGCTTGTATTTGGTGGCGATATAGATGGGTACAACTCCTATGCTCAGAGGGGAAATTTACCAGTAGTTGAAGATGTCTGTGAGGGTGGAATGGCAATATTTCCGATGCTTGGTAGAGTACGGTTGCTGCGAATGTGGGGTGGTATCATGGATATGTCGATGGATGGGTCACCCATAATAGATAAAACTGATATTTCTGGTCTCTATTTTAATGGTGGCTGGTGTTATGGCGGTTTTAAAGCGACACCGGCTTCAGGATGGGTTTATGCGCATCTGTTGGCTACTAAAGAACCGCATAAAACGGCACGTTCTTTTCGGTTTGATAGATTTTCCAAGGGGTTAATGATCGACGAAAAGGGCATGGGTAACCAGCCAAATTTGCACTAGGGGGTTTTATGATTATCAATCATCCATTACTGGGACCGCGTGACAGCTCTGAATTTGTTTATCTGGGAGATGCAAATTTGATTAATCGTCCGAATTGGCAAGAGGATAATGCCGTAAGGCAATTTGTAGATTATGGCTATCTACGGGATAATACTGCTGGGTTGCATCGTGAGTTATGGTTCCATGAATATGGTGACAGATCCTGGTTGGTGGTCACTCGGGATACGGTAAGTCATGAAATCAAAGAAGTTAGATTGGCTAGTGACGTGGCTACCGAGGAGGGTCGGTAGTATGACACAAAAAAATAGACTAAAAGGTGGTCTAATTAACCGTAACAATACCCGGAAATTTGAATTTAATGGGCAATCTATGCAGGGCTTTGAGGGTGATACACTTGCCTCAGCGTTACTTGCAAATGATATTCGGTTAGTTGGGCGATCGTTTAAATATCACAGGCCTAGGGGTATGCTATCCGCTGGTTCTGAGGAACCAAATGCGCTTGTAGAGTTGCGAACCGGAAATCGAAAAGAGCCAAATTCTCGAGCTACAACAACGGAACTTTATGATGGACTTGTCGCTAACCCTCAAAATTGCTGGCCATCCCTGAATTTTGACTTTTTAGGAGTTAACGACCTATTAGCACCTTTTTTAACAGCCGGATTTTACTATAAAACATTTATGTGGCCGTCTGTTTTTTGGGAAAAGGTATACGAGCCAGTCATTCGGCGCGCGGCAGGTTTGGGGTCGGCTTCTTTGGAGCCGGACCCAGATTGTTACGACAAAGGCTTTCTTCATGCAGATCTTCTAATCATAGGGGCAGGGCCATCTGGTTTGCTTGCAGCACTTACTGCCGCGAAGTCGGGTGTCCGAGTTATTATTGTCGATGAAGACTTTGTCACTGGCGGAAGACTTAATGCAGAGAATTATATTTTGGATGAACAACCGGGAAGTATATGGGCAAAGGGTATTACGGACGAGTTGAGCGATTTTGATAATGTAAAAGTTCTTACTCGAACAACGGTTATTGGTGCGTTTGATCATGGCATCTACGGGGCAGTTGAGCGTGTCTCCGATCATCTTAAAACTCCAGTTTCTGGAAAACCTAGGCAGATCCTGTGGCGTATTTATACGAAGCAAGCGATACTTTGTTCTGGTGCTACAGAAAGATCAATAGTTTTTGAGAACAATGACCGGCCGGGTATAATGTTAGCGGGAGCTATTAGAAGCTATGTCAATCGGTGGGCAGTCACGCCAAGCCAAAATGTGGCAATCTTCACAAACAATAATGATGGTCATCAGACCGCACGCGCGCTGCTCAATAAAGGCGTAAATGTTGCAGCCGTTATTGACACAAGAGATCAAAAAATTAAGTCGCCCGATTATGAGATATTTTCTAATGCCGTTGTTTCTAATGCTTACGGACGCCTAGGCTTGAGCAGTGTTACTATTGATCATCAAGATGGAACCCAGCAGACATTAAAATGTGGAGCTTTAGGCGTTTCGGGTGGATGGAACCCTAATATTCATATAAGCAGTCACCATCGTGGTCGTCCAATTTGGAAAGACAGTATTCAGTCATTCATACCTGATGATAATTGCCCAAGCGGTATGCTTGTAGCAGGTTCCGCCAAGGGATTTATGGAATTAGAGGATGTTATTAAATCAGGCTCTGATGCGATAAAACAAGCACTTGAAAACTTGAGTGTTAAGCTCAAAAGTATTGATATGCCAAAAGTGCAAGGGGATGTTGCGCAGGATATAGAGCCCTTTTGGATGGTGAAGGGCACGTCTCGCGGATGGGTTGATCAGCAAAATGATGTAACAGCAAAAGATATAAAGTTAGCAAAGCAAGAAAATTTTACCTCTGTCGAACACCTGAAACGATATACGACTTTGGGAATGGCAACTGACCAGGGAAAGACGGCGAATATTTCTGGTCTAGCAATAATGGCTAATTTACTAGGTAAGCCAATTCCAGAAGTAGGAACGACAATATATCGCCCGCCATATACACCAACGGCGATTGGGGCTTTTGCGGGAAGATCGCGTGATGAGGACTTTAGGCCAGTCAGGAAAACTCCAAGCCATCGGTGGGCAGAAGAAAGGGGAGCCGTCTTTGTTGAGGTTGGAATGTGGATGCGCGCCCAATGGTTCCCAGAAAAGGGTGAAACTCATTGGCGGCAATCGGTAGACCGAGAAGTTCTCCAAACTAGAAAATCTGTTGGAGTATGCGATGTAACCACTTTGGGAAAGGTAGATGTTCAAGGAAAAGATGCTGCTAGTTTTCTTAATTTAATTTATTGTAATGGGTTTGCAAAATTAGCAGTTGGGAAAACGCGTTATGGCTTGATGTTGAGAGAAGATGGTATTGCAATGGACGACGGAACGGCAGCTCGTTTGGAAGAAAATCATTTTGTTGTAACGACAACAACTGCAAATGCAGTTTCAGTTTATCGCCATATGGAATTTGTAAGGCAATGTTTGTTTCCAAAAATGGATGTGCAGTTAATTTCCACCACTGAAGCTTGGGCTCAGTTCGCGATCGCAGGACCCAATAGTCGAAATGTAATAAGAAAAATCGTAGATGAAGAATATGATATCTCAAATGAGGGATTTCCCTTCATGGCTTGTGGACAAATTACTGTTTGTGGAGGTCTCAGAGCTAGGTTGTTTAGAATCTCTTTTTCTGGGGAGTTAGCGTATGAACTTGCAGTTCCAACACGATATGGTGACTCTCTAATGCGCGAAATAATAAAAGCTGGGAAAGAGTTTGATATAGTTCCATATGGTACTGAGGCTCTCGGTGTCATGCGTATCGAAAAAGGGCATGCGGCTGGTAACGAACTCAATGGAACCACCTCAGCCTTAAACTTAGGAATGGGTAGAATGGTGTCAAAAAAGAAGGATAGCATTGGATCAGTTTTGTCAGAACGTGAAGGTCTTAATGCTCAAGACGCTCTGAAATTGGTTGGATTTGTACCGGTTAAAACCGATGATCCTGTTCCAGCGGGAGCGCATTTAATGAACACTGGAAGCCGTGTAGATGCTGGGCACGATCAAGGTTATATAACATCCGCTTGCTTCTCTCCTAATTTAAATTGTCATATTGGAATAGGATTTTTAAAGGCAGGTGATACTCGGATTGGAGAAGTTGTGCGTCTTGTCAGTCCACTAACTGGTCAGGATCATAATGTTAAAGTCGTAAGTGCTCACTTTGTTGATCCAGAAGGGGAGCGGTTGCGTGCATAATTTAAATCCTATGTCACCATTAGGCAATAGGGAGCTGATAAGTAAGGAGGTTGGCCCTTATACCGTTTCCGAAGTAACTGCTTACTCTTTAGCTTCCTATTCTCTGAGAAAAGGAAGTGAGAACGATGCAAAAAAGAAATTAGAGCAGTTTATAGGAAGTTCACTTCCGGATGTTATGAACTCTAACTTTGGGGACATTTCTTCATTTTGGATAGGACCATCCCAATGGCTAATTGAAGCTCCAATCGAAATCCATGAAGATTTAGCGAGAGAGCTTAGCGAAGTTTCTTTGGGAAAAGCCTCTATAACTGAGCAAACAGACGCGTGGTGTAGACTCGATTTAAAAGGATCTGAATTAGCCAAGCCCCTCTCTCTTTTGTGTAATGTAGACGTCTCTTCGTTCAAAGGCGGCGAGGTTACACGCTGTCAAATGGACCATTTGGGATGTTTTCTCATTTGCCGTGATATAAAAAATATCACTATCCTGGTTCCAAGGTCTGCAGCTGAATCACTTTATCATGCGATTATTACAGCATTGAAGGCAGTTGTCTGACTAGGTTACTGGTATTGGAGAGTTATCGTTTACTCTAAATAGGTTAATTTTTTTTCGCTCCTCCTCAGGGGACAAAGAGAACAAATCAATATAATGACTGCGCAGAATGGAAGCGCTGGAAAACCCAACCGAAAGAGCGATTTCACCTATTTTTTCATTTGTGTACAAGATCATTTGTCGCGCAGCATTTACCCTAAGTTTGCGAAAATATTGACGAGGACTTTCTCCCGTTGCTTCCTTAAATATTCTAGATAAATGCCGAGAAGTAATTCCAATTTCATCAGCTATATCATTAACTTGAAGGGGGTAATTGATTTTTTGGTTTACCAAGGAAATAGCTTTTCGGGCTAATTCGGGCAGTTCCTCTAAACCTTCTAGCTCATTTAAACTAGGTATAACTTGTTTTACGTCTTGATTTCTCATTATTGGATGCTGAAACCAGCATGCAACCTCTGCTGCTACACTTGATCCTAGTCTTGACCGTATCAACAATAAGGCAAGATCAAATGCTGCAGCAGCCCCCGAGGCGGTCATAATATTTCTATCAGTTTCGATTACTTGTTCAGAAGAAATGTTATTTGGGAATTGGTTTGTAAAAGCAGCGGCATAACACCAATGCACAGAATATCTAATATTTGGCCGAACTTTAGCTTTTGCTAGCAAAAACACGCCTCCTGACACAGCGCCAATTGTGCAGCCATGCCTCTCTAATCTTCTTATGACGCCAACACTTCTGCTATTTATAAAATCGGCATTTGGAGGTGAAAGTAAGATTAAAGCATCTAACTTTTCTATTTCTTCAATTTTACCATCAGTTTCAAATGCTACGTTAGCACTTGCCTCCACTTTATCAGCATTTTCGGAAAATAACTTCCATTCAAAACTTTTCGTATCTGATATCTCGTTCGAAGCCCTCAAAGGTTCAATCATAGACGTGAGGCAAGCCATTGGGAAGCCATCAAAAATTAAGAAACCTATACGATAACTATTTCTGTTCAATGTGATGAGCCAATATTTATTAATAATCTAGGCAAGTTAAATAGTTTGCTTTTTATTTTTTTTCAAATGGTGATTGGTTTAAACTCTTATTCTGGCGAGACGTTCCAAGCTGTCTAAAAATTTTGATCTGTCATTTTTGCTAAATGCGGAGCCACCACTCTGACGAAAAGGATCGGCTGCTCTGATATCGTACATCAAATCACGCATTGCCAAAATTTCTCCAATATTTTTACTGTTCAGAACCTCTCCATTTGGTTTGATTACTTTGGCCCCTTTCTCAATTACGTTAGCTGCTAACACAATATCAGATGTAACAACAATATCCTTCGCGCTCAAATTTTCAGATATCCAGATATCAGCAGCGTCGGATTCGTTACTAACAACAACCAATTTAATTAGAGGGTTCTGGGAGGGACGAATTCCTCCATTACTTACAATGTAAGTTTGCATTTTATGTCGGTTAGCCACTCGTTCGATCTCTGACTTAACCGGGCAGGCATCAGCATCAACAAATATACTAATTGAATTAGCGGTCATTTAGATCCTTATTGCCGGTACCAGTTCTTCAACATTTTGTCTTTCAACTTAGTATCATTTAGTTTCCGTACTTTAAGCTTGATTTGGAAAGTAGTCTTCGCAAGACCCTTCGCGAAAAACATCTGCAGTGCAGCAATGCAGACCCCCACCAAATGCGTAGGCGTCTCTGAGATCGACTGGAATTACTTCCATTCCAAGCTTATCCATCTGTTCAGCTTGATATACCTCAGATTTTTCAACGCAAACTGTTTTGGGATCTAATACTAAAACGTTCATACTGAGCCAGGTTGATGAATAGCACAACGGCGGAGGAGTATTGTGAGCTGGTTGAGCAGCGTCAATAATTTCCCAATCATTTTTCTCAAACATTTTTCGTTGTTCGTCAGGTAGACTGCGTTGAGGATTATTTAATATCAAGCCAGGCCTCAGCGGAGTAAATGTAGCGTCGATATGTATTGGGTATGGATCACCAGGAAAATTCACGGCGTGAACTCTGTGCTCAGAAAAATGACGACGTATCCATTCTATTCCTTTCAAATTTGTCGTAAACCCATGTTGTACGACTAAATCCTTCCCAAAACGCAAAACATCGGCAGCGTCAAACAATGGTTCCTCTTCTGTGGTAACGAAGAATTTCTCAGCAGTCCATTTTAAGCGTTTTTCAACACCAATTTTTTCCGATAGGTAATCTTGATGATAATCTGCGTCTGTCAGCCGTGGTTTGGGAGCAGCTTCATGTTTAAAGTTTTTATCTTCTTCCCAATATTTTTGCATAAGTGGTCTGTAGCATAGATACTCAAACCAGCGGCATCTATAAGACATTGTTGCTTCTAAGATTTCAGAACCTACCGTCAATAAAACATCGCGGGGCGGCATACATCCAAATTGACTTTCTGTATGAAAATCTGGTGTCGTCGCCGGCTGTGAAAAATCTATTGGCGTTGGCCTATCGACTTTTACTCCTCGTTTTGTCAGGAGTGAGGCAAAATTATCCAAAAGTTCATTTGCTCGAACAATTGTTTCTTGTGGTCTTTTTCCCCATTGGCCTCGCATATCGCTGTCTTCTGGCACTTTTGCGTCTAAGGCTGGTTCTTCTGGGGGAATGTGGCAATTATCTGCTCTACCAACAATTACATGTTTAAGTGGATCCCATTCATTCCAACTATTTACCACTGTTTTCATTTGCATGGCCTCGTAGTTTCATTACAAAATATTAATATAGAGGTAGCACTTGAGAAGAATGATGCCAACCAAGATTGGGATCTAAGACTTAAAATCTGTAAATTAATATTTAAAATTTATTGGATACTTTTTAGGTGAGACGGTGCGCTTCGATATGAGTTAAACGCTTCAGAGTAAAGATCACTTAAATCAGTTCTAGGTTCAATGATTTCTGAAATAGTTGGGTGGGATACAATATTATTAAGGGGCTCACTGGTTTTCCCCAGGATAGCCAGACGTGCGGCACCCATAGCGGCACCGTATTCACCGTCAATGGGCCGAGCGATGGCTGTATTTAAAGTAGTTGCTATAGTCTCTAACCAAAATCGCGATCGGCTACCTCCGCCTATAGCTAATAATTGGTCTGGACAAGGCCCCGCTTTTTTCAACGCCTCTAGGCAATCGCATAATGCAAACGCGACCCCCTCTAGTACGGCTTGAGTGAGTTTCATTCGATTACTATTTGTCGATAAACCGGAGAAACCTCCTCTTATATGTGCATCATTTAAAGGAGTTCTTTCACCCGATAGGTATGGGTAAAATTTTTCGAAAGAAGGTCCATTTATTTTTTGACCCAAACCCTCTGATAATGCTTTGGGAGATTTTCCGGTAACACTTGATAGCCAATTTAAGCTATCCGTTGCTGACAGAATTACACCCATTTGATACCATGTTTTAGGAATTGCGTGACAAAACGTGTGAACTGCAGAATTGGCTAATGGAGTATACGTATCTCTAGCAGTTAGCAGCACACCAGAAGTCCCGATTGATACGAAACCTTGACCTTCCTTCGTAATTCCAACACCACAAGCTGCAGCAGCATTATCCCCCGCCCCAGCAACAACCGAAACTCCACTGGGAATGTCTAATTCGTCTGCAATGAATTTAGATATAGACGACGCGACTTGAGTTCCTTCCAGAAGTTTTGGCATTTGATCAGATCGCATGTTACTTGCTTTTAGCGCGTATTCTGACCAACAACGATTTCCAACGTCTAGCCAGCTTGTGCCTGCAGCATCCGACATATCCATAAAGAATTCACCGGTTAGGTAATATCCAAGATAAGAAGCAGGTAAAAGAACCTTCGCAACTTCCTCGAATAGTTCTGGCTTATTATCTTGGATCCAAAGTAACTTAGGTGCTGTAAAACCTGGAAATACAATATTTCCTGTAATTTCGCGCAGATTTACGTCTTTATCCAATATTGACGCCTGTTTGTAACTGCGAGTGTCATTCCACAAAATACATGGGTATAGAATTTTACCATTTTTGTCTAACAATGTTGCCCCATGCATGTGACCTGCAATGCCGATTGCTTGGAGACTTGCAACTGCCGATGCATTCCTATTTTTTAGCTCATTTATGGAAGCCTTAAGGGCATCTATCCAGTCACTTGGACTTTGCTCATTAAAACCAGGTGCTATGCTTGTAACAGGGTAGTTATAATCAGCGCTGTCCAAACATTCGCCTTCTTGCGTTACAAGTAAGCATCTTAAACCAGATGTGCCTAGGTCAATACCTAGATAAGTTGGTCCTGATTGGTAGTTTATATCTTACCCTCGATGTTAAATATTAGATCTTGGCTAATTCTTGTTCTAAATCTTTAATTTCCGCTCCACCTGCCATTAGTCTCCTAATATCGCCACCTTCCAGCTCAGCTTTAGTTCCCTGACCAATAACCTGTCCAAGTGCTAGAAAGGTATAACGGTCGGCGATTAGTCTAGAATGTATTTCATTATGAGTAATGAATATAATTGCGATATCGCCTCTTGCTCTGACGCGTTTTATAGTTTTAAGAACTTCCATTTGTTGCTTCTGACCCAAAGCTGAAGTTGGCTCATCCAGGATAAGAACTTTTGCGCCGAAATAAATTGCGCGTGCAATCGCTAGGGTTTGGCGTTGGCCACCTGACATAGTTCCAACTGCCTGAGATGGATCTGAAAAATCAATTCCAATTTTTAGCATTTCATCATGAGCAATTTGGTTCATTTCATCTATTCTAAGTTTGCCCAGAGTAGAAGTTAGTTCGCGCCCCATAAAGAAGTTACGAGTTACGCTCATTAATTGATTGATTGCTAAGTCTTGGTAAACAGTTCCAATACCGGCAGCAGAAGCTTCTCGAGGACTTCGAAAAGATCTCTTAACTTCCTCCATATAAATCGTACCGCTTGTAGGCTGGTGAACTCCTGATAAAATTTTGATCAAGGTAGATTTTCCGGCACCGTTGTCACCCAACAAAGCGTGGACCTCACCAGGGTAAACATCCAAATCTACGCCATTCAACGCCGTGAAGGGGCCGAATTTCTTCGTAACATTTTCGACCCGCATATAACTCTTTGGTGCCATTTTTATATTCCCCCGGTAATCCTTTTCCTAATACGTTCGTTGGCAAAAACGGCGGCCAGTAGAACTGTACCTACGAATACTCTAAACCATGCTCCATCTATCCAAGGGATAAAGAATACGGCATTAGCAACAAGGCCAAATGTAACCGCTCCAAATACAACGCCTACTATTGAGCCAAAGCCACCGGTCATTAAGATGCCACCAACTACCGCAATAGCAATTGCTTCAAGCTCTTTAAACATCCCTTTTGCAGCATCAGATGAATTAGTATCGAAGACTTGGCATGCCGCAAAAATTGTTGCGCAGAAAGCGGAAAACATAAACAGACCAACTTTGACTCTGTTTACTGGAACCCCATTTGCACGAGCGCTCTCTTTGTTATCCCCAGTGGCATAAATCCAGTTTCCAATCTGTGTTTTTGCAAGTACATACCAAGCCACGCCCGCAATAATGATGAACCAGAGAAGTCTTGCATCAAATCCAGTAACCCATTGTTCCATTTTCCGGTTTATGTTTAGGAAGCTTAAAAAGTTGATAAGATCAATTTTTTCGTCTTTGGTCATCCCAGCTGTGAATTCTAAGCCGGCTGCTACCTTTTGGCCAATCCAGAACCAGGCATCATAAAGCCAACCAAAAACTTCACCACCCATTTGTTCGGCAAACCAGCTTTCTTGTTTAAAATCTGGCAGCCCAGAAACATTAGTATTTTGGTTAATCAGCCTGAAGCAAACTTCGGTAAGGCCACGAAGAAAAAACCAGAATGCTAGTGTGACGATGAAACTTGATAAGCCTGACCTGACCACAATAGTTCCAATGAGCCATCCAAACCCAAGTGTCATGCACATAGTTATTGCAAAAGCCGTAAACGGCGTTGCCTCTCCTAAGCCGAATGGTAAACCCCATTTCAACATTATGGCCATGGACATCCCTGCAAAGGCTATCATTGGCCCGATGGATAAATCAAACTCGCCAGCAATCATTAATAAGGCAGCTCCAACCGCTATTATTCCCAATTGGGCGATAATTGCTATATTGTTCTTTAAGCCTAAAGCATTAAAAGCTTTTCCCTCAGATGCTAAGCCGAGGGCCAAAATAATTATGATCATGACTATGAAAGAACCAATTTCGGGTCTTCTCATCATACGCTGGATCCAGCTTTCATTTTGAAGACGGTCAGATTCATTTCGTTCCGACATTTTAACCTCTGATATCTATTTTTAGTGTCTCTTAAGTAAACAGGCGAGCTTTCGCTCGCCTGTTATAATTACCTACTATTACATTAAATATTAGCGGTTTATGCCTGCCTGAGACGCAACATTATCAATGTTTGAAGCGTCTACGAAACCAGGGCCTGATGGAATATTAGCTCCAGGCAACATACCGGCATTTGTGTTATATAGATGCAGCACAATGATTGGCATATAGCCTTGCAAACGCTGTTGCTGATCGATTGTAAATGAAGCATCACCAGATCTAAGCATCGCAGTCACAGCATCTGACATGTCAAAACATGCTAAATGTACATCTGCGCCAACATCTTTGATAGCTTTGTTAGCGGCATCACATACATGTGGGCCAGCTGCCAAAATCCCATCAATTGAAGGGTCTGCTGACAATGCAGCTGCTGTTCTGGTTTCAATTTGCTGTACGTCATTAGACACGTCGATCATGTTCAACGATCCGCCAAGACCCGAGAAATAACCTTCACATCTATCAACAAGGGCTGTGTTCCAAGCTTCTTGGTTCAGACAAAGACCGTTTGTTACACCTTCTGCTTTGGCACGCTCGCCAGCTTTTTGTCCCGCCAAAAGCTCTGGCTGACCAACGTGCATCAACGCACCAACTTTAGCTGAATTTTCTAAACCTGAATTCATTGTGATTACTGGAATACCTGCGTCTGCAGCCGCGCGGATTGCTCCACCTAATGCATCTGGGTCAGGCAGAGACACAACTATTCCGTCCGGGTTAGAAGCGGCAGCTGCTTCGATTAGCTTAGCCATTCCTGACATGTCACCAGATGGATCAAAGTTATATTCAAAGTCTGCTCCAATTGCAGCAGCGGCATCTCTTCCGCCTTTTTCAACTACTGGCCAAAATGGGTCAGTACCTTGTGTGTGTGTAATCATAACATAACGCTCAGCTATTGCTGAAGACGCCATCATTGCGAGCGCAGCGCCCGCCATAACTAATTTTTTCATAATTTTCTCCCAATAAGTACTTACGTACCAAGTTACTCTAACAACTGATTCTATTTTATTAAAGTCTGAAACGACAAGTTAAGTCCAATTTTACCAAAAAAAATAGTAACAGTTAGCGCTAACATCTACATATCAATTTTTAATTTTGCAACCTTTAATTTTTATTTTTCTGTCAAAAAATTATTTTATTTTTTACTCCTGTGATTTGATTAAATATCCTCTATTAAATATTTTATCCGATACCTAGTTGTAAGGCGTCTGCGGTCTATATTTTTTCTTTTGGAGGGCCAAGTATACGTTAAAGTACTTTGATGGTCTTAAAATATTTTATATTGTCCCTAGTTATTTGCTTCCGAATTTGAACACGAAATGGTTAAGTTATTTCCTGTTTTCCAATATGACGAGCTGCAAAAGTAGAGGCCTGCTCTTATTTTTTCTTTCATCTCATTATCTGATTGAAAGTGCGCTGCGTTAATTTTTGATGCAGCATCAGGTGTGATCCTTATGTACCAACCTATAAAGTCTGGGTTTGGTTCCTTGGTTAAGTTTCGGGTGGCCAATATATCGCCATACATGACTATGAGCTCTGACTCATAATTTTTAATTTGCTTGGCGCTAGATGTAAGTGGGCACAGCAAAGCTAAAAATGCAGTGATTGCTAATACATACTTCATCTTGTTATTTTTAATTCCCACTCTTTGGTTTAAATGCATTTAAAACTTTTCTTGTAGCTTGCACCAATGGCTCATGTGTCTTTCTTAAAATTTCCACGCGGTCGAATTGATCAGGGTGAGATACTATAGATTTTCTTAAAGCGTCGCCAAAGGTCATTCTTAACTCTGTACCTATATTGAATTTACATATTTTTGAATTTCTTGATAAAAAAGATCTTTGTTTTACTGGCACTCCAGATCCTCCGTGGACCACTAGTGGTATAGAAGTTACTTGCTCTATTTGTCTGATCCTCTCCAAGTCCAGGTTGCCCTCTTTGTGTTTTTGTAAATGGATGTTCCCAACTGATATCGCCATTGCATCGACTTTTGTATCTTTTGCAAACATATTTGCTTCTACTGGATTTGTGCCGTTTGATTGCTCTCCATCTGAATAACCTACAAACCCAATTTCACCTTCGCATGAAATATCTGCGGCATGAGCCAATTCAGCGATGCGTGCCGTTCTGTCAATATTTTCCTGCAGAGAAAGTCTCGAGCCGTCAAACATTACAGAAGTAAATCCACATTCAATAGCCTCTTTACACTCCTCCTCTGTATACCCGTGATCTAAATGGGCGACTATAGGAATGCTTGCTTCACTAGCTAGATGATTGAACATCTTTCCTAAGATCGGCAAGGGTGTATGAGATCTGCAAGATGGTCCCGCTTGAAGGATAATTGCAACATTTTCTTCTTCTGCTGCGTCAACATAGGCTCGCATATCTTCCCATCCAAGGGTGACCAGCCCGGCGACTGCGTATCCTTGTTCCATGGCAGGCTTTAATACGTCGGTTAGTGTAGCAATTGTCATTTAAATTTTGCAACCATATCCATTATGCCTGGTATTGTGGCTAATTGCTCTTCGTGTGTTGGTTGAAAGTATTGCTTCAATGGCCTTTGGCTTAATCCGCCAAGTATGGTGAAGTAATACATTTCGTAGCCTGGTAGAGCACAGCAGGGGTGGTAACCCTTATCAATTACGACTGTCGAGCCGTCCATTATGTGATAGGCATCCCCCGGTTTGTTATCTTCCCGCTGCAGCATCTGTAGGCCGGAACCATAATTTGGCTTAAATCTAAAATTGTAGGTTTCGTCATGTCGGGTCTCCTGAGGCATACGATCAGTATCGTGCTTATGAGACGGGAAACCAGACCAGCCGCCGGAGCCCACCGTGTAAAGTTCACTTACTAGTAGTCTTCCAACTTTATCTCTCTGGTTAGCACCCAAGATGTGTTTTATTTTGCGATGTGTTTTTGTATCGTCTGACCCGTATTGAACTAAATCAATATCTTTGGATCTTACAGCAAAAGGTTTTAAAACTTTTTCATATTTTGCTCCAGCAATAAAAATCTCGGCTGTATCAGTTATACATTCAAAGCAAACTTTCGTATCTGTAGGGACATAAACACCTTCTGGTTCTCCACCCCAAACGTCGATAGATCTATTTCCTACCGAATTGAAATGTTGACCATCAACATCAATATCGATGGTGCCAGTAGCCGGTACTATGCACGTTTCATATTGGTTTAATCTGTAGCTAAAATTTTTACCTTTAGATAATTTGATAATGTTGAAATAGTTCAACGGTACGAGATCGTGATTAACGTCAACTATTGGAATATTTTTGTTGTCATAAGGTGCAATATGCATAATTGAGCTTTCGTATTATATTACTGAATATTAGCCTTTATTTAAGAACGTCTCTAATTCACCTTTTGTAGGCATTGCTCCGGCACATCCAGGCTTCGATACTACAATTGCGGCGCATGCTGATCCCCTTATAACGGAGTCTTCAAGGTTGAAGCCGTCTGCTATCGAAGCCAGCAAGCCTGCCATAAAACTATCGCCTGCGCCGACAGGTTTAATAGCTTTTGTCGGGAAAATACCAGTTCTGATTTCATTCTTATCATTGAGCGAGATTGCACCTTTTTCACCCATTTTATAAATTACAGTTTTACCCAAAGAAGCCAATTCTCTCGCTTTATCTAGTCCGAGGTCATAATCTCCTGCCATAAAACCGAACTCTTCATCGTTACCGACAATAAGGTCGCTGCTCATGCCTGCTCTGGAAAGAACATCTGAAGCCACTTCACCAGAAGGCCAACTATAGGGGCGATAATCGATATCAAAAATTACAGGTAATCCGGCTTGGCGCGCATTTTTAATTGCATGAAATGTAGAGGATCGAGAAGGGTCTGAGGCAAATACTGTCCCGGCAGTAATAACTGCATTGAAATTACCATATTCTACTTTGTCTACATCTTCTATTTGTACTTGAAAATCTGCCGCATTGTTCCTGTAAATGACATTTTGAAAGTCATCTAATACGTTTTCATATATAGCTAAAGAAGTACGACACTCTCCCGAAATCTTTTTTACGTACTTGATGTCCACGCCGTAATCTCTCAAGCGATTAACGGCAAATCTTCCAACTGCGTCATCAGAAACTGAGGTAATTAGGCTTGCTTGTGAGCCAAGCTTTACCAGTCCAGTACATATGTTGGCCGATGAGCCACCCAAGTCTGACCTAAATTTTACAGCGTTTTCACTTTTTATTCCGATCTCATCGCAAAAAAGGTCTATACCTGCTCTTCCAAAAACGGCAAATTTCTTACCTTTTATGGCTTCAAATAGTTCGTTCATAATTTTAGAATTTCTTTCTTTATTTTCTCTATAAAATACAAAACGTTTTATGTTGCCGTTATACCGAACTGGTGATACGCGTTTCGACAAAGCTAATATTTTGTCTGTAAAAAGGTTCTAGCTAAAAATGCGTGAGATTGGAATAGGCATTGTAGGTGGTGGCTACATGGGCAAAGCGCACTCAGTTGCAATGTCTTCGGTTGGAGCCGTGTTTGATACCCACTTAAGACCAAGGCTTCAAATGATTTGTGCTCGAACTGACTCTACTGCCGAAAAATATCGGAAGGCGTATGGTTTTAAAACAGCAACATCTGATTGGCGTGTCTTAGTAAAAGACCCAGCTGTTGAAGCGGTCATTATTGCAACTCCTCAAAAAGAGCATCGAGAAATTGCGATAGCCGCGTTTGCGGAGGGTAAGCCAGTATTCTGCGAAAAACCCTTGGGCTCTTCTATAAACGATGCCACAGTGATGACTGATGCTGCAGAAGCGAGTGGTTTGCCGAATATGGTCGGTTTTAATTACATTCGGACGCCTGCTAGCCAATTTGTTAGAAAGCTATTAGCTAACGGTGAACTCGGCAAAGTAACTTGGTTTCGTGGCGAGCATACTGAAGATTTTTTAGCAGACCCTCAGACACCTGCATCCTGGAGGTGCCGTGGCATGTCAAATGGGACCCTAGGAGATTTGGCTCCACATATGATAAATGCAGCGCTTGCATTAATGGGACCGATCCGCTCACTGCTTTGTGAATATGAAACCGTTCACAAAGAGCGCCCAGGTGGAGACGTAGGTAACGATGATCATGCCCAAATTATGTGCCGATTTGATAGTGGCGCTATGGGACACATGTACTTTAGTCGTGTTGCGACGGGCCGTAAAATGGGTTACGCGTATGAAATTCATGGAACAAAAGGTTCGGTGCGTTTTGATCAAGAGGATCAGAACTCCATATGGCTCTACCGATCAGAAGGACCGGAAGCTGAAAGAGGGTTCAGGCAAATTTTAACTGGACCAGCGCACCCAGATTATGAACCTTTTTGCCAAGGGCCCGGTCATGGAACCGGCTATCAGGATCAAATAATAATTGAAGCTCGTGATTTTCTTTTAGCTATTGAGGAAAATAAGTCTCATTGGCCATCATTTAAAGACGGCTTAAAGGTTTCTCGAGTTGTAAATGCTGCTCTCCAATCCGGAGAGCAGAGGGCGTGGATTGATTTAGTGTGAGTTTGATTTGAGTAGTTTTGGAGAATTTAATTAAACCATTAAGAAAGACTAAGTATGACCAAATTAAAATGGGGAATGATAGGTGGTGGAGAAGGAAGCCAAATTGGTCCAGCACACCGCTTGGGAGCTATCGCAGACGGCCGATTTGAGTTGGTTGCCGCCGCTTTTGATCACAGGCCGGCAAAAGGCAAAGCATTTGCTGAAAGCCTAGGTGTTGATAGTTCTAGAGCCTATGGTAGCTGGTCAGAAATGCTTAATGGTGAGAAAAATAGAGATGATGCAGTTGATCTTGTCACTGTTGCGACGCCAAATGCCACCCATTTTGAAATAACGAAATCTTTTCTAGAGGCTGGCTTTAATGTTTTATGTGAGAAGCCGATGACTATGACAGTCGAAGAGGGCGAAGAAATTTATAAAATCGCTAATAAAAGTGGTAGGGTCTTCTCAGTAAACTATTGCTATTCTGCTTACCCAATGGTGCGACAAGCTCGTGCCATGGTGCGCAGTGGTGATATTGGCAAATTAAGGTTAATAATTACAAACTTTAGTCATGGGCACCATGCAGATGCCGAAGATGCAGAAAATCCACGAGTGCGATGGCGGTACGATCCGCAGATGGCTGGCGTTTCTGGTCAGTTTGCCGATTGTGGTATTCATGCATTGCATATGGCTAGTTTTATCTCTGATGATACCGTAGAAAGTTTGAGTGCAGATTTTGCGTCAACTATTTCTACAAGAATTTTAGAAGACGATGCATTTGTTAATTTTCGCCTCAGTAAAGGGATCGTTGGACGTTTGTGGACTTCATCTGTGGCAATTGGTAGGCAGCACGGTTTCGATATACAAGTTTTTGGTGAAACCGGTGGCTTGCGTTGGGCCTCTGAGCAGCCAAATCAGTTGATCTACACTCCGTTGTCAGGTCGAACGCAAGTCATTGAAAAAGGTGAGGCTGATTTGTACGACGATGCTAAACGGATAAGTAGGGTGGCAATAGCACATCCTGAAGGCTTCCCGCTAGCTGTTGCTAACATGTATATGGACTTAGCCGATGCAATTTCTGGATATGAAAGAGATGGATTGCCAACCGCTGAAGATGGTCTCCGCTCGATGGCGGCGGTGTATGCAGCAGTTGCGTCTGCAAAGAAAAATGGTTCGTGGGTTGATGCGAGGCCTCCAGTTTTCGGAGGCAAAAGTTAAAGTTTAGTTTCGGAGAAAAGAAATGTTGACTGTTGGACTTATTGGAGCAGGGCGTATAGGACGAGTGCACGCGAGCACAATTTCTATGCATGCGCACTCTAAATTAGTGGCTGTTGCAGATGTTATTGAGGATAATGCGCAAAAGCTAGCAAGGGATTTTGGAGGCCAAGCCTGCACTGTCGATGCAATTTATAAAGATAAATCGATCGACGCGGTTCTAGTTGCAAGTTCGACCGATACCCATTCTGAAATTATTGAAAAAGCGACGTTAGCAGGTAAAGCAGTTTTATGCGAGAAGCCAGTTGATATAAGCTTAGTTCGCGCAAAGCAGTGCTTGGATAATACAAAACCTAACGGTCAGCCAATAATGTTGGGTTTTAATCGCAGATTTGATCCAAATTTTGTTGCTTTGAAGAGTGAACTTGATGCAGGCGGAATTGGTAAAGCAGAGCTTTTGGCGATAACCTCTTTTGATCCGGCACCACCACCAATTGATATTTTAAAGGTATCAGGCGGTTTGTTTAAAGATATGATGATCCATGATTTTGATATGGTGAATTTCTTATTTGAAGGCTTACCTAAGTCGATAATGGTCTCTGCGAGTTCAGTAATTGACAAAAAGATTAGTGAACTAGGAGATTATGATACAGCTGTTGCAACTTTGAAATATGCTGATGGTAGATTAGTAGTAATAAAGAATTCTCGCCGTGCTGCTTACGGTTATGATCAACGGATTGAAATCTTGGGCTCAAAAGGTTTGCTACAAGTTCAAAATGTTGTTGAAGATGGTATTATTAAGTCAACTGAGATGGGCGTTCAAAGCTCGAAGCCTGAATACTTTTTTTTAGAGCGATACAAGGCCGCTTATCAAAAAGAGTGGGCAGCATTTGTCTCAGCTGTGCAAATGAAAACCCCTGTCCCAGTAACATTAGCAGATGGAATTTCTGCTTTGGCAATGGCGGAAGCTGCAGCTGTTTCAGCTAAAGCTGGCTCAGAGGTCGAACTAGCAAACTTTCTGTGAAAGAATTGACCTTAAGTATTAAAATTTACAATCTGAACGAAACGAGTAAAAAGTTTCTGAATATCGAGCAAAAAATAAGAAAGATTTAAAAAAAATGAGTGTGAAAATTGGTATATCTCCTATTGCTTGGCAAAACGATGATCTTCCCAAATTGACAAAAGACTTTACGATGGAGCAGGCCTTAATAGAGGCAAGAGAAATCGGTTACACGGGAGTTGAGAGAGGCCAACGCATGCCACATGATACTGAGGGATTAAAAGCCTATCTCGAAAGTGCGAAAATTGAACTTTGCGGTGGTTGGTGCTCCGGTAATAGCCTCGTAAATAATTTTTCTGAGGAGTGTGAGGCGATCAGTCAGCAAGTTGATCAATTCGTAGAATTATCCAGTCCATGCATCGTATATTCTGAATGCTCAAATACAGTTCAGGGGGAAATACAAACGCCTGTTAATAAACGCCCAAAGTTAACACGGGATGAAATTTCTTCTTATGCCTCAAAAATTAGCGAAGTAGCCAAGTGGTGTGCTGATCGAGGAATGCCGATGGCATATCATCATCATATGGGATCAATAATTGAGACTGAGGATGATGTGAACTGGCTTATGGACGCATCCAGCAGTGATTTAAATTTATGTTTTGACACTGGTCACCTACTTTTTGGAGGAGGTGATGTTTTGGCAACATTGGATAGATGGGGTGACCGCATCCATCATGTTCATTATAAAGACATTCGGCCAAGCATTGTGGAAGATGTGAGAAAAAATAATAAAAGCTTCCTGGATGCAGTAATTGCTGGTGCTTTTACAGTTCCTGGTGATGGTTGCATTGATTTTCAAGCTGTATCAAATTCATTGGCGGCAATGTCTTATTCGGGTTGGATTGTCGTTGAGGCTGAACAAGATCCCGCTAAGGCCCCACCATATGATTACTCAAAAATGGGATATGAACATATTATCCAAGTGTGCAAAATGGCTGATCTTTCAATCAATTAACCTTATTTATCAACGCGAGACTAAGGAATTCGTTACATGGGCAGTTTACATCGCAAGCCGACGGCCAATAACGGTTTGATACATAATATAACGCCAGAAAACGCAGATTGGCGCTATGTAGGATTTGATTTGTACAAGTTGTCTCCGGGACAATCTGCGAAAGGTAGCACAGGAGACCGCGAAGTAATTATTGTTTTAGTAGAGGGCAGGGCGCATCTCAAAAGTAGCAGCAAAGACTGGGGAGTGTTAGGTGATCGTATGTCTGTTTTTGAAAAAACATCACCACATTGTTTATACCTTCCATGTGACAACGAATGGGAAGCAGACGCATCAACAAATTGTGTTTTGGCAGTATGTTCCGCCCCCTGCAAAAAACAATATGATCCGCGTTTGGTCGGGCCAGATAATATTGAGCTTACAAAAAGAGGGAAGGGGGTAAACACAAGGTATATAAACAATATAGCAATGGAAGATGTTGATATTTGTGACAGCTTACTTGTTACTGAAGTTTATACACCGGCTGGCAATTGGTCTTCCTATCCAAGCCATAGGCATGATGAGGATAACTTTCCAAAGATAACATATTTAGAGGAAACATACTATCATCGTCTAAATCCAGCAAATGGTTTTGGCTTTCAACGTGTGTATACCGATGATAGGTCATTAGATGTGGCTATTCCCGTTGAGGATGGAGATGTTGTTCTTGTGCCAAAAGGCCACCATCCATGTGGAGCCCCGTACGGCTTTGAAATGTATTATCTAAATGTTATGGCGGGGCCCCTTAGGAAATGGCGATTTTTGCCAGCTCCTGAAGTTGAATGGATCCTAGAAAGGGATGGCTAATGTCAGGGTCTGCAATTTATCCAAGTCTAAAAGATAAAATAATTTTTATTACTGGAGGAGCATCTGGTATTGGTGCGTCAACCGTTCGCGCATTTGATCGTCAGGGTGCAGTTGTCGGAATATTAGATATTGATAGTGCATCAGCCAATCAGCTCGTAACAGATCTAGATGGGCCTCATCAATTTGTACAATGTGATTTAAGCAATATTGATGAGTTGACTTCAGCCATTTCGAAACTTGAAAGAAAAATTGGAAAAGCGCAGGTTTTGGTAAATAATGCTGCACGTGATGATCGCCATGATTGGCGCGAAATAGACGCAAATTACTGGAATGAGCGAATGGATATTAATTTGCGACATATGTTTTTCGCTATTCAGCAGATTGCTCCTTGGATGATAGATGAAAAATGTGGATCCATTGTAAATGTAGGTTCAAATTCATGGTGGGAATGTGGCGCAGGTTTTCCTGCTTATGCTACTGCCAAGTCCGCGGTTCATGGATTAACACGAACTATGGCAAGGGAATTAGGGGCGTATAATATTCGTGTTAATACAGTTGTTCCTGGTTGGATTATGACTAAAAGACAAAAAGATTTATGGGTGACGCCCGAGGCATTGCAGAAACAACTTGAGAGGCAATGTATTCCTATACCAATAGAGCCTGAGTATGTGGCAAATATGGTTGCCTTCCTGTCAAGCGAAGATGCCAAAATGTGTACAGCGGGAAATTTCATGGTAGAAGGTGGATCCATTTAATTGACTAAAGAGCTACTCAATTGCTGACTTATTCAAACATGATGCTACCTCAAAAATATGTATTGGAAATGAGCAGGTTGCATCTGGGATCTTGGCAGTATTTTGAGGCTCCCAAAAGTATTTTAGGTAAACTCTTATGAATAAGACTATTAATGCACTAATAAATACGCAAAAAAGTGACCTGAACTTACTCGGCGCACCAGACCGCAAATGGTCTACCTTTGGCAATCTCAAAACACTTTCATCGTATGTCAATTTACAGCTAAGGTCGTATGGTGTGACAGTTGCAGATAGGGTGGCCATTGTATTACCAAACGGTCCCGAGATGGCGAGTGCCTTTTTAACAATGGCCCAAAGCTGTACTACTGCACCGTTAAACCCTAATTACAGGGAAGAAGAATATTTATTTTATCTGAAAGACTTAAACGCAAAAGCACTAGTAGTATTAAAAGATTACAACGGTGCAGCGCTTGCGGCCGCAATTCAGTTGAATATTTTGGTAATTAGAATGAATGTAAATCGAAAGCATTCGGCTGGAGAATTTGAGCTCTGCTGTGATATTAATAATCCTGTGACATCGGAGCAATTACCCACTCCAACGAATATAGCTCTAATTCTGCACACCTCAGGTACTACATCTCGGCCAAAAATCGTACCAATTCTTCACTCAAATATTGTTTCGTCAGCAGAAAATATAAAAAGATCTCTCAGATTGACGGAGGAAGATATTTGCATGAATATAATGCCTTTATTTCATATACACGGTTTGATTGCGGCTGTATCTGCATCCATAGCTGCCGGTGGATCGGTGTGGTGCACTCCCGGTTTTGATGCATTAAAGTTTTTCCGATGGTTGGATGACGCCTCACCTTCATGGTTTACTGCAGTTCCAACAATGCACCAGGCAATTCTAGCTAGATCTAAGCGAAATAAAGATGCAATCGAAAAAAATAAACTAAGGTTTTTACGATCTTCATCTGCTTCCCTACCATCGCAGGTTATGAAAGAATTGGAGCGAGTATTTGGTGCACCAGTAATTGAAGGGTATGGAATGACCGAAGCAACACACCAGATGGCCTCAAATCCACTTCCACCATTGGTGCAAAAACCGGGTTCTGTTGGGCTTGAAGCTGGACCGAAAATCCGAATTGCTCATGAATTAGAAAATCATCTAATCGACGGCATTGGAGAAGTCGTTATCTCAGGTCCAAACGTAACACCTGGTTATGAAAATAATTTTGAAGCTAATAAAAAAAGCTTTTTTAACTTTGAGGGTGAACGCTGGTTCCGTACAGGAGATCAGGGTGCTTTTGACCACGATGGATACCTCAGCTTAACTGGAAGGCTAAAGGAAATAATAAATCGTGGTGGTGAAAAGATAAGTCCCCTAGAGGTAGACGAAGTTTTGATGGATCACCCGAGCGTAGCCCAAGTAGTTACATTTGCAGTGCCCCATGAGAAACTCGGCGAGGATGTAGCGGCGGCTGTTGTTTTGGAAGAAGGCTCAGAAGTCACAGAAAGTGACCTAAGAGGCTTTGCTTCAGATCGAATGGTAGACTTTAAAGTACCTAAAAAAATCGTTATTCTTTCGGAAATACCAAAAGGTGCGACTGGCAAACTCCAGCGGATCGGATTAGCTGAGAAGCTTGGTTTGGCTTGATAGGAGGCTTTGGCTTGAAGATTTGTATATTTGGCGCTGGTGCTATAGGTGGTTTTGTTGGGGCAAAGCTTGCTGATGCTGGCGCTGAGGTAAGTATGGTTGCCAGAGGCGCTCATTTATCGGAAATGAAGAAAAATGGGCTAACCCTTCTAGAAGACGGCTTGGATCCTAAAAGAATAACGGTCAGAGTTGCTCAAGATCCGTTGGAACTTGGCGCTCAAGATTATGTTTTTGTTACCTTGAAAGCCCATTCAGTACCATCTGTTGCAGAAAGTATGAGTCCTTTGTTCCACGATGATACTACAATCGTAAGTGGCGTTAATGGGATCCCATGGTGGTATTTTCATAAAATTGGCGGAGAGCTAGAGGGTACAAGATTATCTTCGGTTGATCCTGATAACAAACAATGGGATGTATTTGGGCCAGACCGTGTTTTGGGATGTGTAGTTTATCCTGCTGCTGAAGTCATTAAACCCGGGGTAGTACGGCACATTGAGGGAAATAAATTTTCCTTGGGTGAACCAAACGGAGAAAAATCACAACGTTCCCAATTACTTTCGGAAGCATTGAGGTCTGCCGGTTTAAAAGCGCCGGTAAGGAAAAAAATTCGTGATGAAATTTGGGTAAAATTATGGGGGAACTTATCATTCAATCCAATTTCAGCTTTAACCTACGCCACTCTCGATGTTCTGTGTGAAGATCGGGATACAAGACAAGTTCTCCGCACTATGATGCTAGAGGCTAAAGAAATAGGCGAAAAATTAGGTGTAAATTTTCCAATTGACGTGGAGCAGAGAATAAATGGAGGAGCCGCAGTAGGTTCTCATAAAACATCAATGCTGCAGGATTTAGAGCTATCTCGTCCTTTGGAGATTGACGCGATATTAGGTTCAGTTCAGGAATTAGGCCAAATTACCAAGACGCCCACGCCAACCATAGATACTGTGTTGGCAATTATTAAATTAAGAGCAAAGACAGCAGGCCTTTACACAAGCTAAAGTAAAAAAAGAATTTGGTCTTTTTAGCATCAAGTAAATTATTTTGTTGAGATTGCATCTATCCAAAGAGCATCTAGCAAATCAATTTCATCGGTATCAAATCTATCACTTTTCTCCCAATATCTTCCATCTTCTATAAAATAGCCCAGTGTAGCCTCCTTTTGTTTTGCTTGATTGAATTTATTTTCATTTAACTGGAATGGTTCGGGAGCATTTGAACTTACAGAGTTTCGTCTTGGAGCAACCAGTTCGCTTTCAGCCTTTGATAAATTAGCTATTTGACAGCCCTGTCTTAGTGCAATTGCGTAGATCCTTGCCGATTTTGCTTTCAGTGACCGCAGTGAGATATCTTTCCTTAAAGGGTCTGCAGTACCTGTGCCATAAAAATGGGTTGAACCTGTTTTGGGATAAACCATATCACACCCTAAAATATCTATCGAACGAGGTCTGTAGTGGCCAAGTGTCCAGTAAAGTGCGGTGAATGCCATTGTTCCACCTGCATAAACGAAACCTCCATATTGGTTTTGAATATTTACAAACTGCTTTTCATCAACTTTCTGTTGTGACGATTTGAAGGCAGTAGGTTTGTTTTGGTTTGGAAAATCATGAGGGTAAATATGATCTGTCCACCCATCAATAACTTTCCAAGCATTATTAATAACAACTATTTTATTATAGCTTGAGAGGTCTTGTTCCAATATTTCAATAACATTTGGGCCAGAGCCTAAGATTAGTACTTTATTTACAAACATAGCCACCATTACATTTTGAAAAATAAAATAAAGCTGCAGTTCATTTTACCTATAAACTAAGCAGTTACTGTCCCAGATATTTGCTCAAAATGCTTTAACATATATATGCGAAGCCATGGCGTGAATTCATCAGGGTTTGTTTTAACTTTGTTTGCCAATTCAATTTGGTCTAACCATGTCACTTCCATAACTTCTTCTGGGTTTGGAGTAACTTTTGGAAGGTTTGAGCAGTTAGAAGTGAATATTTCAACAAGTTCGTGTTCAATAAGTCCCTGGCCGACATCAGCGCGATATTCAATTTTCCCTCTATTTTCTAAGTGAAGGTCGGTTAAGTGCAACTCTTCGAATAAACGCCTGCTTGCACAGTCTACATCTGTTTCATTCCAATATGGGTGAGTGCAGCATGTATTCGCCCATAATCCAGGAGTATGATATTTACTCAAGGCTCGTCTTTGAAGCAATATTTTATTTTCGTGAAATACAAAAACCGATATGGCTTTGTGTTTTAAGCCAAGTTTATGGGCTTCAAGCTTTTCTACGGGTTGAAGTGTTCCATCTACCCACGCCGGTATCATGATATTCATGTGAACTCTTTCGATACTATTCCGGTCAGATGAGCAAGATTTTTAAACATAATTTTTAAATGCGCCAAAGGCCTTGCGCTCACCAGCTTTTTATTCATGTATGCCTCGAATGTAAGTGTTTGCACATCTACATCATGACATAGTGATACAAACCGCTCTCGCCTGTTATCCGATTTATAGTATGCGTTTTGCATGGCTCCCAAGACGTTAAATACGGTCCCATGCTCTTTTAGAAAACGTTGCCTTGCTAATTTTAGGCTTGCTGGAGAATTTGATACTATAGTTTCTACCATTGTTTCTGCTGCAATCTGTCCTGCAGCCATAGCATAGTAGATACCTTCACCTGAACTTGGCGCCACAACCCCTGCTGCATCTCCCGCTACAAGTACGTCGCTTCCATTATCCCATCTTTTTAGTGGTTTGAGGGGTATTGGAGCTCCTTCTTTTCTAATAGTTTTACATTTATCTAAGCCGGCTCTGCTTCGTAGTTCTGATGTTGCTGTTTTTAGGTCAAAGCCGTGGTGCCCAGTACCCATACCTACTGATGCGCTTTTGCCATGCGGGAATACCCATCCATAAAAATCGGGTGATATTGTCCCATCATAAATTACATCGCATCGTTTGGGATCATATTTCCCTGTCGTTTCTGGAGCTTCGATAATTTCATGATATGCAATGACATATGGTATCTTCTCACTATCAGGAATTTCTGCCTTTGCCACGTTTGAACGAGCTCCATCAGCGCCAATTATATATCTTGTTTTGAGCTGTTCCACAGTCCTATTTACATGATTTCGAAAGTGTACTGTTGTTCCTGCACTGTCTCGAGTTATTTTCTCAAACGTTCCAGTGTATCTTTTTGCACCTTTTTTGGCTGCGCGTTCTCGTAAAAATTCGTCGAACTCTTCTCTATCGACCATCCCAACATATCCATTTTCAATTGGTATATCTACTGACCGATTAGTTGGGGAAACCATCCTTGCAGTGGTGACCTTTGCTTTCAATAGCTCATCAGGGATCTCAAAGTCCTCTATTGCCCTCGGTGGTATAGCTCCGCCACAGGGTTTAATTCTGCCAGCCCTGTCTAGTAGCGCCGTTTTATGCCCTAAGCTAGCCAAATATTTTGCTGCCGTTGAGCCACATGGCCCCCCACCAATAACTACTACATCAAACATATTACTCTCCCACCATTTGAGTTGTCCCGCTAAATGCGGTGGTTATGCTTCTAGTTGCTATACTTGCCGCCAGAGCAAATAGGGCGGCTTCAAAGATAAATACAGTTCCGTAAGCGTCAGCATGACTGAAGTTTGTAAGTCGAAGAAGATCAACAAGAATTGTTCCTAGCAGGCCGCCAAAACCAGCAGCGATGGCTTGGGCCGCTCCCCACAATCCCATCCGTGTGCCCTCTCTTCTATCATTATTTTGGCTTGCTAGAGACATCATTGAACCGATTGCAGCTACTGCAAACATCCCATTGAAAATTCCAAGCCCAAAAACTAGTGGAGCTAACGGAACAATTTCAGGGGACTGTCCGGCAAGCGCAATAAGAACTAAACTTATGCAAGATCCCATACATCCTGCCCAAACCCAATTTTTTAACGCGCCAAATTTAAAACCTGTACATGCTATGCCAACTGCCAGCATTCCGAGAAACACGCCACCGTTTTGCATGCCTGATAAGGAGGTTGATTGGCCAGGTGTAAAGGAAAATACTATTCCGGCATAAGGTTCCAGGATAAGCTCCTGCATAAAATATGCTGTCATTGAAAGGAATACAAATACGGAGAAGCGCTTTGTCTGACTGTTGGCCCAAATTACTTTTAAGCCGGTAAGAAAAGATTGGGATTTATTGATATTTTTATTAACAGTTGAAAGGCCTCTTTCAATGTTTAGAGTAGAAATAAAGGTTATTGCGACTGTTATCACAGTAAGTCCAAATACAATCTTAATAAGTCTTTCTATTGAGTAAGGATCAAGTAATTTTCCCACAACCGTAGCGGTTACAGCAATTCCAAAAATCATCATAAGCCAAGTTATAGTTGCTGCAGCGGCTCGTCTGTGTTGAATTGTGTGAGTTGCCAAGAGAGCAAGTAGAGAGGTGCCCGAAGCACCAACTCCAATGCCAATTAGAGTATAGGCGAAAAATGATAAAATAGTAGCAGCAGTAGCATTAAACGAATATAGAGGTATGCAAAGTGCGGCCAAATTTGCGCCAACCGCTAATATAATCATTCCTAAAATAATCCATTTAGTTCTGTTTCCCTGTATATCCGAGAGAAAGCCCCACTTAGGTCGAGAAATTTGAACTAAGTAATGTATTGCTACTAAAGCACCAGGTAGCGTAGCGGCTAATGAAAGTTCGACCACCATCAATCTATTTAGAGTTGATGTCATAAGAACAACTACTGCTCCTAAGCACATTTGGACCAAACCCAATCGAACGATAGAGAGCCAAGAAAGTGTCATCTTAAAATGCTCCAAAATTTCTAAGACCGAATGCGCAAACCATCATACCTAAGACAAACATTAAAACGCCAGTAGCATTGTACCACGGAGCAAATTTTTGGGGATCTTTTAATAATTTTCGCATAGCCAAGAATTGACCAAGCACTAGGCAGCCTATAAATACAGCAGGTTGGAGAGCACCCCAACTGGACATCAATATTACGACAAGTAATTGTGGAATAGTCATGACCCAGCAGGCAATTTTTGCAGCCTTGTTTGGCCCGAATTGAACCGGCAAAGAATTTATTCCCGTTTGTCTGTCTCCCTTGAGAGCTTTAAAGTCGTTTAATGTCATAATGCCGTGAGCTCCAACAGCATAAAGTGCAGCGATTAGAACTATTTTTAAGCTTGGAAACGCCTGAGACATTACCGCCGCACCAGTAAACCAGGGCAGTCCTTCATAGCATAGAGCCACGATACCTGGCCCCCACCAGCCAGACCTTTTTAATCTTATTGGTTCGCAAGAGTAAGCCCAGGCAGCAGCAACGCCAATTATAGTGGCGTAAAATCCCCAGACGCCAATTTGCCATCCAATGACCAATGCGATTGCGCTCATAGTAATTGCGATCCATAGCCCCCAAAGTCCAGGAATACGGCCAGACGGGATTGGCCTATCGGGTTGATTAATTGCATCTACGTGTCTATCGCACCAGTCGTTGGCAGCCTGGCTCATCCCACAGACGACTGGGCCTGCCAAAATGATGCCTAAGATTATAAGCCCTAAATTCGTTACAATATCCATTCCAGAAGATATTACGCCGCAGGCATATGCCCACATTGGAGGGAACCAAGTTATAGGCTTGATAAGTTCAAGCACTGCCAAAGGATTGGAAATCGACTGATTTTGTTTAATAGAATTGACACTCATGTGTCACATACTATTGACAATTAAATTTGATTCAAGAAAAACCTGCGATCAGTGATGACCGAGTAGTATGTTTATATCAATAATTGATAACTTACCCATCTTCACTGTCGACTAAACCGTATTTATGTAGTTTAACGTACAGACTTTGTCTGGAGAGGCCAAGCATTTCGGCGGCGGCAGCTTTGTTATTATTTGTGGTTTCAATGGCAGTTTGAATACAAATTGTTTCAATTACATCAGTGGTTTCTGCCACAATTTCTTTAAGTGAGGCGCTTCCAACTAACTCCGTGACGGATGGGTTGTTATTGCTTGATGAAATGGCTGGTCTAATAGGTTCTGGTTGCTCTGCTCTAGAAATCTCTCTAATAACAAATGAAATTTGTTCAGTTCTATCGCTGGGAATTTTTGTCATTGAGACTTCAACAGCAGTTTTTAGCCCAAAATCATTTTTCAGATCAGTTGAGTATATTCGCATTGGGCCTGATCTTTGGACGTTTTCTAACATAACTGCGAGATCAATTTGTCCTTTTGACAGGAAATCTCCTAAGCTTCTTCCAACGATCTCTGATCCTTGAACGGCGTTTATAAGCTCCAAAAAGCTTTCATTAACATAGGTTATGAGCCCATTTTGGTTTGTGAATACAATGCCATCTGTTCCATTTTTATACAACGCGACCAGATTTTGAGATAGAGTATCATTTTGGGGTATTTTATCTATTTGAAGGCTCATCCTAACAAGGAGTACTTGCTGGCCTGATGCTCTGTACATAACTGGGAGTAAATGTGCGTCAACGTCCTGGCGCTTCTGAGTCACTGTAACGCTTAGAGTTGTTCTGCTCATAGCGGCTGTCGCCATCTTATCATTGAGGTCTTTTTTATCTTTATTAGCTATGAACTTGCTAAATGACTGTCCCGGCAAGGTATCTATATCTTCGCTAAGCAATGTGCATGCTGCGGGATTTGCTTGCCTTATGTTGCCCGTCTTGGCATCTAGAACAAAGATTGGTTCACTTGCAGTAGAAAATAAAGATCGATAGTGAGCATCATATTCTTTTCTTTCTTCATGACTTTTTTCGACTGCAATTTGTGCTTTTACGAGCTGTTGCTGCGTTTCAGATATAGTTCTTAAATCTCTACCCAACAATAATACATTATTGTTTTGACCCACCAAATGGGCATTATATCGAACTGGAAATTGCCACTTAGCATTGTCTTGATGATTTAATTCAATAGAATGAAGTATGGTTTTGCCTGAGTTGAGTTTGTCTAAAGCACGTTCAAATTTCGGTATACTTTCTCTGGTCAGGAACTTGGTTATATTTTTACCTTCCCAATGTGATAAATCCCCATAATATTGTTCAGATTGATTTACTAAAACTGACTTAATAGAACCATTTAGGTCTATCATCACCGCTATGTCTGACGAAGTCGCGAGAATATTTCCTAAGAATTCTGGCTCAATCATTGGAATTGAACCGAAATCCCAAAATGTGCTGGCGCTAGTTTTCATCTGCTAGCTCCGTTTGTTGTTCTTTGGAGATATTCTACCAGATCTGTATGTTCGTACTTTAGAAATAACAAGTTCGATATCGTTAGTAAAAGCATCAGCTGCAACCTTATCTTTGATTGCTGGTTCAAGATCCAGAATCTTACCGCCTACAAATATCAACGGCCTTTGAACCAAGTTGTTGGACATGGAGTTAATGCTTTTGTTTATATAATCAAGCGAATGATGGCCGGCACAAGAAAACAAGACCGCCGAAAAGTCATGCGACTTACATAAGTTTATAAGCTCATTGGAGTCGGCGGAGTGTAAAAGTTTTACAGATTGGCCACGTCTTCTGAGCTGATCAGCTAGTATGGATGGTCCGAGTGTATGCTGTTCGTCCTTGCAGATTATGAGCATAAGACCAAAGCGAGATGCAATTTCAGCTTCGCTATTTCTATAAGTAATCAAGTTATTCAAAATCATTTGAAGTCTTGACGTCGCTAATGTGACTTGGCCAAAACCTTTTAGGTCGTCAACCCAGTCATTTCCAAGTTCCTCTGCCGCTAGTGGTATACAGTGGTCAATTAAGACTTCCGATGGGACTAATTTTTGGTCTAGAACATCTAGTGCAGAGTCAAGATCGAAGTTTCCGGATACACAGTATTGTGTTAACCAGGCTGCGGTTTCGGTTATCTTCTTCTGATCGCTTGGTTGTAATTTCTGCCGCACACCAGACAAAGCAGTCTTTGCCAGGTTGTCGATTTGTATTTTCAAATCGCTCGTAAAGGTCGAATGTATGTCCCTGTTCGACATTGAAGCGCTTTCAGTGCACAGCTCGAGAGGGGCTAATTTCTCACTCACCGTACTTAATTGTCCCATTTGCATACTTTCAGAACGCATGCGTTCTGTCAAATTTATACGCTTAAATTTCTCGGTAAAATTAAAAAAGTGTCTTGTCATACTTACTAACTCCAAACGTAAGCTAATTCACGCACGTTCATTCCATGTAAATGTAGTTATACACTCTTTAGTCAAAAAGTGTAACTTTTAATTGACATTCAGTATCGTAGGGCAATAACCTTGCTGTAAAAGCGGCCTTGGGGGACACCCATGCGAAAACAAAATTGGGAGACGGGGCGGACGCCTCAACTCTACACGTCTGAGCAAAAAAAGCGGCGTGACCAAAGCATTTGGACTCTTATTCAGGGAATTCTTGCGCCTATCCAATTTATAGCATTTGCCGTCTCCACACTTCTTGTAATCTACTATCTATGGACTGGTCAGGGTTATCAAATTGCTACAGTTTCCGTGCTTATAAAGACCGCACTTCTGCTGACAATTATGGTAACTGGGGCAATTTGGGAGAAGGTTGTTTTTGGTCAATATTTACTAGCGCCGGCTTTTTTTTGGGAGGATATAGTAAGCTTTTTTGTCATATTCCTCCATGTGGTTTATGTTTGTTTGCTTTGGCTAAACTACCATACAGAACAGACTCTTATGATTGTGGCGCTGGTTGCTTACTTTGCCTATATTGTGAATGCGGGTCAGTTTTTAATGAAGTTTAGAGCCGCAAAAATTCAATCAAATCTGGGGGATAGCTATGCCTAAAGATATCCCACAACTTGGGTGTGCAAAGTCTCCCGTTCTTAAAGAGCGAGGCCAACACGAAGTATTTTGTGGTTTGACGTCTATCGTTTGGCTCCACAGAAAAATGCAAGATGCATTCTTTTTGGTTATCGGCTCGAGAACTTGTGCACATTTGCTTCAGAGTGCAGCTGGGGTCATGATTTTTGCAGAACCAAGATTTGCAACGGCGATTTTAGAGGAAACAGATTTAGCTGGCATGGCTGATGTGCATGAAGAGCTTGACCGTAATGTGAGTCAATTACTGTCAAGGCGGCCTGACATCAAGCGACTTTTCTTGGTCGGCTCGTGTCCCTCGGAAGTGATAAAATTAGATCTAGCAACAGTTGCAGAAAAATTATCAGAAAAGTATTTCCCAAATGTAAATGTTATAAACTTTTCTGGTTCGGGTATCGAAACGACCTTTACGCAAGGTGAAGATGCCTGTTTGGAGGCAGTGATTCGATCACTACCATCCAGCGAAAAGACCCAACTAGCAGTTTTGGGGGCACTCCCAGACATCGTGCAAGATCAAATGATGCGATTATTGAACCAGCTTGGGTTGGAAAATATTTTTGTCTTGCCTCAAATAAAGTTCGATGATGATGTGTCTGTGGGGCCAAATACCCATTTCATATGCGTTCAACCATTTTTGGGGGCCAGCTATGAGGAAATGGTCCGACGAGGTGCTATACCAATTTCTGCAAATTTTCCATTTGGTGCTGAAGGCACAACAAAATGGCTATGGGCAATAGCAGAAAGGTTTGGTGTCTCAAAGGCAGTGTTCGACGCGGTAGTGGCGGCGCCAAAATTGAGAGCGGAGCAAGCGATTGAAGCAGTTGCAAATGACCTTCGAGGGAAATCAGTTTTCTTTTTTCCTGATAGCCAGCTTGAAATTCCATTAGCAAGGTTCTTGTCAAATGAGTGCGGAATGGAACTAACGGAAGTAGGAAGTCCATTTATTCATAAATCTTTGGTTTATGCCGATTTGGAAGACCTTCCGAGTTCAACCCAAATTTCAGAGGGCCAAGATGTTGATAAGCAATTGGATAGGGTGTTTGACTACGATCCCGACCTTACAGTTTGTGGCTTGGGGTTAGCAAATCCATTAGAGGCGAAAGGTCTTTCAACAAAATGGGCGATAGAATTAGTATTTAGTCCAATCCATTTTTATGAGCAGGCCGCGGATCTAGCCAGCTTATTCGCGCGTCCGCTAAACCGCGCAAAGCTGTTAAAGGTGAGCGCATAGAATGAAGTTATCTGTCTGGACATATGAAGGCCCCCCCCATGTAGGTGCCATTAGAGTTGCTACAGGGATGGAAAAAGTCCACCTCGTATTACATGCCCCTCAAGGAGATACATACGCTGATTTACTTTTCACAATGATTGAGAGAAGAAATCATAGACCGCCCGTAACCTATACCACTTTCCAAGCGCGTGATTTGGGCTCTGATACGGCGAGTTTGTTTAAGTCGGCATGTCATGATGCATATAATCGATTTAAACCGGATCTTTTGCTGGTGGGGGCTTCATGTACCGCGGAATTAATTCAAGATGATCCTGGCGGATTAGCAGAGGCCCTTGATCTACCAGTTCCTGTAGTTGCGCTAGAATTGCCCAGTTATCAAAGAAAAGAAAACTTTGGTGCAGATGAAACATTCTTTCAAATTGTAAAGAAATTAGCCTCTCCGCAGCCCCGAACGAAAAATATAAGCTGTAATTTAATTGGACCCACTGCCCTTGGGTTCCGGCATAGAGATGATGTCGAAGAATTAGAAAAAGTACTCCAAAACCTAGGAATTGAGGTCAACGTTGTAGCTCCTATGGGTTCAGAACCTTCAGATATTGTAAATTTAGGGGCAGCCCATTTTAACGTTTTGATGTATCCGGAAACTGGTGAAAGTGCATGTAGATTTCTCGAGAAAAGCCTTGACCAACCATTTACAAAAACTGTTCCCATCGGTGTCGGTGCTCTCTCGGACTTTATCAAGGAAGTTGAGGGTATAACGGGGCTTAACGATCTACAAAATAAAGTTGATTCAAGATTGCCATGGTACTCCGCGTCAGTCGATAGCACCTATTTAACTGGAAAAAGAGTTTTTATTTTTGGTGATGGTTCGCACGTAATTTCTGCGGCTAGAATTGCCCAAGAGGAGATCGGGTTTGAGGTCGTTGGAATGGGTTGTTTCAATCGAGAGATGGCACGTCCTGTCAGAGTATCTGCAAAATCTTTAGATATCGAAGCTTTAATAACCGATGATTATTTAGAGGTAGAGAGCAAGATCGCAGAGTTAGCGCCAGAGCTCATTCTAGGAACGCAGATGGAGAGGCATATTGGCAAACGGCTTGGCATTCCATGCGCAGTGATTTCAGCACCGGTTCACGTTCAAGATTTCCCTGCGCGGTACTCTCCTCAAATGGGGCCAGAGGGTGCAAATGTTATTTTTGATACTTGGGTACATCCACTTGTTATGGGCCTCGAAGAGCATTTGCTTACAATGTTTAGGGAGGATTTTGAGTTTTCGGATGCAAATGGCCCAAGCCATCATGCAGCGCATCAGCCAGCTGCTGCACCAAAAGACATTGAGCCTGAAGAAGCTTTGTCAAAAGGAAGTTCATCAAATGTAATCTGGATGACAGATGCTGAGAAAGAATTGCGAAAAATTCCCTTCTTTGTTCGTGGCAAGGCTAAAAGAAATACCGAGCGCTATGCTGCGGATAACGGCGTTTTGGAAATTTCAATTGATACACTTTACGAGGCGAAAGCTCATTATGCTAGATAGTCGCTTCCATAACCCTCCCAATGAAATATCATATCGTATTTCGATAATTACTCTGGATTCCCATAATGCGATGCCTTGCGAGCGCGCCTTGTCTAATTTAGTGCAAGATTTTAAAGGTTTAGAGTTATCGATTTTTGCAGCAGCTGAATGGGGCGAAAATCCCAGTGCTTTAGAAGAAGCAAAAGCCGCAATTGGAAAATCGGACATAATTATTGTAAATCTTCTTTTCTTAGAAGATCATATCCAACCGATTTTGCCGTTATTAAAGGCCAGACGTGAGGAATGTGACGCTATGATCGGCGTGGTATGCGACGCTGATTTAGTAAAACTGACTCGGATGGGATCGCTAGATATGCAAGCCCCAGAGAGCGGGGCAGTTGCATTATTGAAAAAATTAAGGGGTTCTTCGAAACCATCCTCGGAAACTGGCGAGAAAAAAATGCGAATGCTGCGCCGGTTACCAAAAATATTAAAATATATTCCTGGCAAAGCCCAAGATTTAAGGGCTTGGTTTTTGGTAATGCAATACTGGCTAGGGGGTACTGACGAAAACATTGAGGCAATGTTGAGGTTTTTAATTTCGCGTTACTCACATGTTGATAGTTGGCAAGGAGTTTCGGCCGAACCGCCTAGAGAGTATCCAAATGTAGGTGTCTATCATCCTAGTCTGAAGGGTCGGATATCAGAAGATCTGCGAGATCTTCCAGTAGTTAAAAACCCTAAGGCGACAATCGGCCTATTATTGATGCGTTCATATGTTTTAAGCGGTGATACCGCGCATTATGATAGAGTTATAAGGGGTTTCGAGGAAAGGAATATTCGCATTATACCAGCTTTTGCGGGTGGCTTAGATGGTAGACCAGCAATTGATAAATATTTCTCTGATAGTTCTGGCTCATCTATTGATACTCTGGTTTCTCTTACTGGGTTTTCTCTTGTTGGTGGTCCAGCATACAATGATACAGAGGCTGCTGTAGAAACCTTGTCAAAACTAAACGTGCCTTACATTTCTGCGCATCCTCTTGAGTTTCAAACTTTATCTCAATGGGAAAATTCTTCGACTGGGTTGGGCCCGATTGAAACTACTATGCTTGTGGCTCTACCAGAACTTGATGGGGCTACTTCACCAACAGTCTATGCAGGTCGACAAGGGGACGCCGTGTCTTCGAAGGCTATGTTGCCACACAATGAAAGGGTTGATGCGCTGATTGCCCGTGCCGTTAAAACGGCAGAGTTAAGACGTTCCGAAGTGTTTAATCGACGAATCGCCATTGTTTTATTCGGATTTCCCCCAAATGCTGGAGCGGTTGGTACGGCAGCGTATTTAGAGGTCTTTGAGTCTCTATTTAATACTTTAAAAGCGATGAAAGATGCTGGTTACCAAATTGACTTACCAAAATCATCTGCTGACTTAAGAGAAGAGGTTCTTGCTGGGAACGCCGGAATTTACGGACAAGAAGCAAATGTAGAAAATCAGGTTAGTGCTGACTGGGTCGTGAAAAACACTCCATGGCTATCTGAATTGGAAGACCAATGGGGTTCAGCGCCTGGTCGAATTCAGTCAGATGGAAGCTCAGTTTTTATCCTTGGAAAAACGTTTGGAAATGTGTTTGTGGGTGTTCAACCTACTTTCGGCTATGAAGGTGATCCTATGAGGTTATTGTTTGAAAAGGGTTTCGCCCCCACGCATGCCTTTTCAGCATTTTATCAATGGTTAAAGTTGGGTTTTAAAGCAAATGCCGTTTTACACTTTGGCATGCATGGCGCTCTAGAATTTATGCCGGGTAAGCAGACTGGTTTAAATGGAAAAGATTGGCCAGATAGATTAATAGGTGATTTACCAAATATTTATTTGTATGCATGCAATAATCCTTCTGAGGCTAGTCTGGCAAAACGTAGAAGCAGTGCAACTATAATAAGTCATTTAACGCCGCCTTTGACTTCTGGTGGACTTTACAAGGGCCTTTTAGAGCTGAAAGATAGCTTAGTGCGCTGGCGCGAGATGGATGATAAAAATCCTTTGCGCAAGGAACTAGAGCTTTTAATTTCAGAGCAAGCAGAAGTCGTCGATCTTGGAAATCAAAAAATTGAAGAGTTATGGGTCAAGCTTTTAGAAACAGAAGATGCTTTAATCCCGGAAGGCCTGCACGTAGTAGGTAGATCCCTAACAGATGAACAAGTCGAAAATTACATAAATGCTTCGGGAAATTTATCGCCTGAAGGCAGAGAGCGATTGGCTAAAAACTTAAGATTGAACAGTGAAATTCCATCTATTATCAATGCTTTGGATGCTAATTATATACCGCCTGTGCCTGGTGGCGATCTAGTACGGTCTTCTGAAATCGTGCCAACCGGCCGCAACATTCATGCTTTTGATCCATTTCGGATGCCAACGGCATTTGCTTGTAAACAAGGCTCTGAGCAAGCGCAAATGCTACTGGATAAATATGATAGTGTTCCTAAAAGCTTGGCACTAGTTCTATGGGGCTCGGATAATATTAAATCTGATGGGACCCAAATCGCTCAAGCATTAGCTCTTATTGGTGCAAAGCCACGGTTTGACAGTTTTGGAAGGCTATGTGGAGCTGATCTAATTGAGTTGTCGCAATTGGGAAGGCCACGAATTGATGTAGTTATGACCTTGTCGGGAATTTTTCGTGATTTACTCCCTTTGCAAACGCGCATGCTGGCCGAGGCATCCTTTAAAGCCGCATCCGCTGACGAAGATCCAACTATGAATTACGTCAGGGCAAATGCACTGGAGTACATGAAGAATACTGGTGCAGATTTGGAGACAGCCTCCTTGAGAATTTTTTCAAATGCGGAGGGTGCTTACGGGTCTAATGTAAACCAGTTAGTGGATAGCTCATCTTTTGGTGACGAGGATGAGCTTGCAGACGCATACGAAGCTAGGAAAAGTTTTGCTTATGGTATGTCTGGAAAACCTCAGAAAAATCAGAAACTACTTCAAGCAGCACTATCAAAAGTAGAAATGGCTTACCAAAATCTTGAAAGTGTCGAATTAGGTGTTACCAGCGTCGATCATTACTTTGATACTCTAGGAGGAATTTCTAGAGCAGTTAAAAGGGCTCGTGGGGGCGAAGAAATTGAGGTGTTTATTTCAGACCATACAAAAGGTTCTGGCAAAATTCGTACTTTATCAGATCAGGTTTCGCTTGAAACTAGGTCCCGCTCTCTTAACCCAAAATTTTATGAAGCTTTACTCGACCATGGTGCGGAGGGGGTACGCCAACTTGAGGCGCACGTAACAAATACGCTTGGTTGGTCGGCCACAACTGGTAAAGTGGAGCCTTGGGTTTACCAAAGAATAAGTGAAACTTTTGTTCTGGATGAGGAGATGCGCAATCGTCTTGCGGACTTAAACCCTACTGCCAGTTCCAGAATGGCTAATAGGCTTCTTGAAGCAAATGAACGCTCCTATTGGAGCCCAGACGCAGAAACAATTGAGGCATTACAAAATGCAGCTGACTCTCTCGAAGATAGGATGGAAGGTATTGCCGCAGAATGAATGAAATGAAATGTAATATGAAAGGCACTGATAATGAGCCCACTAGATAAAGCAGCCCCACAATTACGTGGTAAGGATGGAGAGGGATCTGTGCAAGTACATCAAGATGCCGGTGTAAGTATAGATGGTGTAAAAGTTTTTTCAGTCTACGGGAAAGGTGGTATAGGAAAGTCTACAACCAGTTCCAATCTATCGGCAGCTTTTTCAAAGCTAGGTAGAAGGGTTTTGCAAATTGGGTGTGACCCGAAACATGATAGTACCTTTACTCTTACAGGTTCTTTAGTACCCACGGTTATTGATATTCTTAAAGAGGTTGATTTCCACCCTGAGGAATTACGGCCAGAGGATTTTGTTTTTGAAGGTTTTAACGGTGTAAAATGTGTAGAGGCCGGGGGCCCACCTGCCGGCACGGGTTGTGGTGGCTACGTAGTTGGTCAAACTGTAAAACTCCTTAAGCAGCATCATTTATTGGATGATACGGATGTAGTTATTTTTGACGTTTTAGGAGATGTGGTCTGTGGCGGATTTGCTGCTCCGTTACAACATGCAGACAGGGCTCTAATAGTTACTGCCAATGACTTTGACAGCATATACGCTATGAACCGCATTATTGCAGCGGTGCAGGCCAAATCTGCTAATTACAAGGTCCGTCTTGCCGGATGTGTGGCAAATAGATCGAGAGAAACAAATGAGATTGATCGCTACTGTGAAACGGTGGGGTTTAGCCGTATCGCGCATATGCCAGATGCGGATGTGATAAGGCGCTCTCGTCTAAAAAAGAAAACTCTTTTCGAAATGGATGCTGATGAAGAGGTTATCGCGGTACAAGCCGAGTATATAAAATTAGCAGAAACTTTATGGAATGGAACGGAACCGCTTGCGCCTGCGCCGATGGAAGACAGGGATATTTTTGAGTTACTAGGATTCGATTAATGAACTATGATCAGACACTCTCACGTGTTGAAACGTATTTTGACAAAACTGCCCTGAAGACTTGGGAGCGCTTAACTTCGAAGGCGCCGGTTTCTAGAATACGTCAATCCGTTCGACGTGGACGTGACGAAATGCGAATGAAACTCATCTCGCAACTCCCAAAAAATTTATCTGGAGCAAGAGTTTTAGATGCAGGATGTGGTACCGGTCAGCTGAGCGAGGAGTTAGCTTTGCGCGGATGCCAAGTGGTTGCAGCTGACATAAGTCCCTCACTTATTCAAGTAGCACGCTCAAGAATTCCAACTCACCTACAAAAAAATATAGAATTTGTTACAGGAGATATGGTTAGCCCTGAGCTTGGTAATTTTGACTATGTTATCGCAATGGATAGTCTGATTTACTATACTAGAACAGACTTAGGGTCTTTATTAATTGAGCTGTCATCAAGGACATCACAGTCAATTTATTTTACATTAGCGCCAAAAACTATGCTCTTAATGCTAATGTGGTATATTGGCAAACTAGCTCCAAGTGGCGATCGATCACCGGTTATGGTTCCTCACTCTTTCAAGTCAATCTGTAAAGAATTAGGTGCCAAATTGGAATTGACTGATCTTGGAATAGTTAATTCTGGCTTTTATATATCACATGCAATTGGGTGTAGAACATGAAGCATCGTACACCTCAATTTTTACCAAATTTAGCGCGGAGAATGCTTCCATTCTCAGATGCAGCCAGTACAGATTTTCCGCTTGGTCAATTGTTGAGGTTATCCCTATTCCAAATATCCGTTGGTATGGCTAGTGTAATGCTTTTAGGTACATTAAATCGTGTAATGATAGTTGAGCTGAGTGTGCCAGCTCTTATCGTGGCAAGTATGATTGCACTGCCCGTTCTGATAGCACCTTTTAGGGCTCTCTTAGGCTTCAGATCAGACAATTATCGATCTGCAATTGGATGGAAGCGGGTGCCCTACCTTTGGTTTGGTTCACTATGGCAAATGGGTGGCTTGGCTATAATGCCATTTTCTCTTATGGTCTTATCAGGCGATCAAACTTTGGGCCCAAGTTGGGCGGGTGAAGTTTTAGCTGCTCTGGCTTTTATTATGACTGGAGTAGGTTTGCACATGACCCAAACTGCAGGATTGGCTCTGGCCAGTGACCGAGCTAGTGATGAAAATCGTCCAAGGGTAGTAGCATTACTGTATGTAATGTTTCTTGTCGGAATGGGGATTTCGGCTTTAATAATCGGGTGGTTGCTTCGGGATTTCTCAAGTTTACTATTGATTAGGGTTGTGCAAGGTGCTGCAATAGTTGGCTTGCTCCTAAATTTAATAGCTCTTTGGAAACAGGAAAGTATTAATCCAATGAGCAAAGAAGACCGATCATTGCCAAAACCAGCTTTCCGTGACGCTTGGTCAGATCTTATAAAAAGTGGACAAACCGCTCGACTAATCTGTGTTGTCTTTTTGGGAACAATTGCCTTCAATATGCAGGATGTTTTACTGGAGCCGTTCGGTGGAGAAGTTTTAGGTCTTAGCGTGGGTAAAACAACCTGGCTGTCCGCTTCTTGGGCATTGGGAGCTCTGCTTGGTTTGGCCTATGCTGCCCGCCGGTTGGATCATAATGGTGATCCAACTAGACTGATGCGAGGAGGCTTGATTGTTGGTTTGGTTGCCTTTCCAACAGTAATATTCTCTGCGCCATTAGGATCGGCATTATTATTTTTCATTGGCGCATTATTAATTGGATTTGGAGCTGGGTTGTTTTCAGTTGCTACTTTAATTTTAGCAATGACAATTCCAATCTCCGGTATAGCCGGTCGTGGTTTGGCGATCGGTGCTTGGGGCGCAGCCCAAGCCACGGCTGCAGGTATATCAATTGCATTGGGAGGTTTCTTAAGAGACTTTATTAATTACCACGCAATGCGTGGTGCATGGGGAGAGGCGCTCGCCACGCCTGCTACGGGATATTCATTTGTTTATCATAGCGAGATTGCTTTGCTCATTGTCACATTATTGGTTCTTCTTCCACTAATTCGGCAAGGGCAGCATATTGCCTCAAAAACTGATCACGGGTCTGCTGGCATTCGGCTTGCAGATTTCCCAATGTGATCAGAGTGACCCTAGAAAGGAAACTAAAATGACACCTACATATTTTGCAAATTTTGATCTGGCGAGTGCCGCCATATGGCTTTTCTGGATTTTTTTCGCACTTCTAATCATTTACATACAGCGTGAAAATATGCGCGAAGGTTATCCGGCGGAAAATGATGATGGAACTGATGCACCCAATCGAGGCATGTATCCTATGCCAGATCCTAAGACATTTAAATTACCTCACGGTCGTGGCGAGGTAAGCGTGCCAAATACGAATGGCGAAAATCGTAAGATTGCCCTAGAGCAAACTAGTAAGGCGAATGGTTATCCTTTTGAGCCGACTGGGGATCCAATGAAAGATGGGGTTGGTCCAGCCTCATGGGCGGCAAGACGGGATGTGCCAGAGTTAGATGCGCACGGCCATCCAAAAATCATACCAATGTCTGCTAGTGGGCAATTTTCTGTTTCAGGTGGCAGGGATCCAAGAGATCTGCCAGTCGAGGCTGGAGATGGTACAATAGTTGGAAAAATTGCAGATATGTGGGTGGATGAACCTGAACAACTGGTGAGATATCTCGAAATAGAACTATCGCCAGCGCATGGAGATGGTACTCGTTTGGTGCCAATGACATTGGCCAGAGTTCGTTCTAACCGTGTTACAGTAAAGTCTATTTTTGGATCGCATTTTGGAGATGTTCCAAAACATAAGTCACCTAATCAAGTGACTTTGTTAGAGGAAGAGAAAATTTCAGCTTATTACGCTGGAGGTACTCTCTATGCATCCTCTGAGCGACTGGAGCCACAAATATAGGGAAATTAATGGGAGGGCCAAAATGTCAGAAGATGATTTTGCAGTAGAACCGATAGAGGGATTGCCAGAACTTTTACCAAAAGGAGAAGTGATACTTTGGCAGGGAAGACCGAATTGGTTGCAACTTACCATAGAGTCGTTGAATCTGTGGTGGATCATTGGGTATTTTGGCCTTTTAGCAACTTGGAGATTCCTTACGGTCATTGATTATATGCCACTAGGGACTGCGATTTCTGTAATTATACCATTTTTATTTATAGCGGCTTTTGCTGGGCTCTTGCTGTGTATTGTTGGCTATGTTCAGGCAAAAGCAACTTTGTACACAATAACTAACAAAAGAGTAGTAATGAGAATTGGAGCAGCTTTAACTATTACATTAAACTTACCTTTTACAAAGATTGATAATGCTGCAGTGGCAAAAAAGCGTGGGGGTTTTGGCAATATAGCGTTTGAGACCTCGGGAAGCACAAAGTTTTCTTATTTTGTCCTTTGGCCACACGCTCGATCCTGGCATTTTGGAAAGCCACAACCTACCCTCCGATGTATCCCTGAGATTGAAAAGGTGTCCTCAATTCTAGGGGAAGCTGCAAAATCAAGAATAATTGAGAAGGAAAACCATTCCCAACCCAATGCTCCTGGGGTGGGTGTGGTTGTGAACTAGATACCAAAATGAATAATATCGCTATGCAAAACCGTCTGTCAGAAAAAATTCCTAAAGCAATGCTTCGAGTGATGTTTGCTTTGGTAGTCTTCATTCTCATTGCTGTTAGTTTTGCAAGAGTTAGTGGTTTGTCGCTTATGGGGACACCACCCCAGTCAGAAGTCCAAGCGAAAGCCTCTTTATATTTTCTTAATGAGGAAAATGGTGCAGTTAGAGTTCTGAGCTCTGACGGTGTTCTGCTCGCAAATTTGAGTGGTGAGGAGGGTGGATTTGTATCTGGTGTAGCCCGAGCCGTTGACCAAGAGCGTAGAAAACAAGGCGTTGAGTTGAATACGCCAGTAGAAGTAATCTGGAGAGAAAATGGACGAATATCTGTCTATGATCCATCGACCGCATGGCAAGCGGACTTGATGGGATTTGGCGCTGACAATTCACGCGCTTTTGCCATGCTTTTAGCCGAAGCAAAGAAAGGGGAATAAAGTGGGAATATTTACTAGAGAAAAAGAAAAAGTACCATGTACTGTGGAAATCAGTCATAAGTTTGAGAGCCTCCACGCGCATGTACGTTTTAATAATGGAGCAGTCGTTCACCCAGGTGATGAAGTGCTTGTTGAAGGTCCAGAAATAATGGCACCTTTTGGTGAAGTTGTTCAAGAAGATCGGAATGCGATAATTTTAAGGGCAAGCATTATTGAACGCTTGTGGACGAGAGCTACTGGTGATTTTGAGGTAATGGAGCTATGCGAATTTTCTTTTTCTGAGGAGGCGACGCTATGAATAAGCACAGTGCAGACGCTACGACCGCAGAGGAAGCTTTAGCCATTCAAGAGACTTTAGATAGTGGTATGGCCACTGAAGTGGCAATGAAAAACACTTTGCTGACTCCACGGTTTTATACCACAGATTTTGATGAACTTGATGCAATTGACGTAAGCCATATCAGATCTGAGTGGGATCCATTGATAGAAAGAATGCTAAGCGATCCAAACAAGGGCCATTTCAAAAAAAATGATGACTGGGACCAGGTAGACTGGGATAATATGGAGCCGCAGCTAAAAAAAGAATTTATAGATTTTCTAATCAGTTCTTGCACCGCCGAATTTTCTGGTTGTGTTCTATACAAGGAAATGAAACGGCGTGGATCTAATAAAGAAATCACGCAATTATTCCAACTCATGGCTAGGGATGAAGCTCGGCATGCTGGCTTCATTAATGATGCTCTAAGAGAGGCTGGAGTAGCAGTTAATCTTGGATTCTTAACTCAGAAAAAGAAATATACTTATTTTAGACCGAAGTTCATTTATTATGCGACCTACTTGTCTGAGAAGATTGGTTATGCTCGCTATATTACAATATTTCGGCATCTTCAGGAAAACCCTCAGCATCGGTTTCATCCAATCTTTAAGTGGTTCGAAGAGTGGTGTAATGATGAATTTGCTCATGGAGAAGCATTTGCTCTTCTAATGAAGGCCGATCCAAAGCTTACTAAAGGCATAAATGTTTGGTGGATAAAGTTTTTCCTTACCGCGGTTTATGCGACAATGTATATTAGAGATCATCAGAGGCCAGCATTCCATGCGGCATTGGGAGTGGATCCTGACTGGTATGCTCATGAAGTTTTTACAAAAACTTCCAAGCTCACTAAACAGATTTTTCCTATAACGCTGGATATTGAAAATCCACGCTGGAAAAGGGGTCTTGCAAGTATTCAAAAGGCGAATGAAGATCTTGCAGATGCCAAGTCCAAGGGTAAAAAGTTTGCTCAATTAACTTCTAGCATACGAGCTGGTGTGGCCTTCATAATGTTATTTACTATACCGAGTAAAAAGCACTCTGTTCCTACTGTCACAAGTTTGGAGCCAGCATACTAATGTCCAATCCTATTGTAATAGCATGCCTGGTAGCAGTATTTAGTTGGTGGTTTTTTACCGGCGTTATACTGCTCCTTGTCCGCTATTCAGACAGTGCAAATTACCGGATCAGACAGCTTTATGCACTTTTTTCAGTACCCTTTATTTTAGTCGGTTTTTTATTAGTATATTTTTCAGCACAATTCTCGTCGGTGTCAGCAGTCTATATATCATATCTTGGTGCTATGCTTGTATGGGGTTGGATTGAATATGTTTTCTTAATTGGCATAATAACTGGGCCGAACATATCAAATTGTCCCAAAAATGTATCCAATGGAGAAAGATTTATCAGAGCTTGGGGCACGTTGGCCTATCATGAAATAGCACTTCTTTCTGCTTTTGGTATGATAGTTTATTTGGGTTGGTCTGGTGAAAATTTATTTGGTGTTTGGACTTTCGTAATTCTATATTTCGCTCGAATATGTGCTAAATTAAATTTGTTTTTTGGTGTGCCTAGGGTAAATGTCGAATTTGTACCTGCAACCCTTGCTCACTTAACAAGTCATTTTAAAATATCAGCTTTAAACTGGTTTTTCCCATTTTCAGTTACAATTCTAACCTTTGCATTGGCTTGTTGGATTGAACGCTTATTATCAGTTGATCTGCTCAATCAAGTCATAGGCTTTACCTTGCTGTCATCTCTAACAGCGATGGCACTTTTAGAACATTGGGTAATGGTTTTACCCATTCCAGATGCCAAACTTTGGCGGTGGATGCTACCTCAAGAAAAACAAAAAGAAGAACACTTTCGTCGAAAGGATTACCATGGATTATGATGCAATTTTTGCCGCCCAACTCGATAAGTTAAAAGAGGAAGGGAATTACAGAATTTTCGCAGAACTTGAGCGTCAGTCTGGAGCATTTCCAAAGGCAAAGAGTTATGATGATAATGCACCAAACGAAGTGACTGTCTGGTGCTCAAATGATTATCTTGGCATGGGACAAAACCCCATAGTGCAGAATGCGATGAAGGATGTAATTGATTCTTGTGGCTGTGGTGCAGGTGGAACCAGAAATATTTCTGGTACCAACCACCATCACTTACTTCTAGAAAAGGAGTTGGCGGATCTCCATCATAAAGAGGCTGCGCTTTTATTTACTTCCGGATATGTGTCCAACTGGGCAGCGTTGAGTACTTTGGGGGCTCGCTTACCAAAGGCTGTTATTCTATCTGATGCAGCAAACCATGCGAGTATGATCGAAGGTATACGGCATTCAAGAGCTGAAAAAGTAATTTGGAGGCATAATGATCCAGATGACTTGGACAGGAAGCTTTCTGCCATCGATCGAGATCGTCCCAAGATTGTTGCATTTGAATCTGTTTATTCAATGGACGGAGACATTTGCCCAATGGAGGAGATTGTAGAGGTTGCAGAAAAGCATGGTGCAATGACCTACCTCGATGAAGTACATGCAGTTGGACTGTATGGGCCCAGGGGTGGAGGAGTATCTGAACAACTAGGACTGTCCAATAGGATCACGCTAATTGAGGGCACCTTGGGAAAAGCTTTCGGTGTTTTGGGCGGCTATATTACCGGATCTGAGCATTTATGTGATTTTATTCGTTCATTTGCGAGCGGGTTTATTTTTACTACCGCTCTTCCTCCAGCCGTAGCAGCAGGGGCACGAGCTTCTGTAGCTCATTTAAAAATTTCTGGAGAGGAAAGATCGCGTCAGCGAGAACAGGTTGCAAAATTAAGAGCAGGCTTAGATAGAGCGGGCATTCCACATATGGAAAACTCATCGCATATAATTCCTGTGATGATCAAGGACCCAATAAAATGCCGTCAGATATCTGACATACTGATGCATGAATACGGTATTTATGTGCAGCCTATAAACTATCCAACGGTCCCAAAAGGAACCGAAAGATTAAGGTTTACGCCCTCACCTCTTCATTCCGATATCGATATAGAAAATCTGTTATACGCGTTAAGTACACTTTGGAAGCAATGCGCTGTATCAAGAGCGGTTGCCTAATAATTTGTAACGTTGACTTTATGCAATGAATGCTAATTTTCCGCTATGGAATGGTGGAGAGTTAATTGAAGAAAATTTTGAATATTTTCACGGTACTATTGTTGTTTCCATTTAGCCCAGTCGCTGCTGGTGATATCGCAAAAGGCGCGAAAAAATTCAAAAAGTGTAAATCTTGCCACATGATAGTTGATGATAGCGGAAGGACGATTGTCAAGGGTGGTAGGAATGGTCCCAATCTCTATGGTATTTTTGGAAGAACGGCAGGTAGCATTGATGGCTTCAAGTATGGAAAGAGTCTGGCAACTTTAGGAAAATCAGGTTTCGTTTGGTCAGAGTATGAGTTTGTTGCTTATGTAGCAGATCCTAAAAAGTATCTAGTTGATAAACTGGATGATAAAAAAGCTAGATCCAAAATGTCTTATAAATTAAAGAACGAGGCTGATGCACTTAATATCTGGGCTTATTTGGAGTCCATTTCTAAATAATTTTACAAGTTTTTAATTTGAAAAGTTTACTAAGCAGTGCTCCTAAGTATTGATGACACTACGCTGGGATCCTCTTCATGCATTAGATGTCCCAGATCCTTGTATTCCGTAAGCATCGAGTTGAGCATTACTTTTTTCCAACTTTTTGAAATGTGTGACGGAACAGTTTTATCTTTCCTTCCAACTAAGAAATGAATAGGCTCAGTGTCCTGAGGTAGCTGATCAAGAAAATTACCAAGATCCCAATCTGCCATAAGTTGTAGAGTGCCATCTACATGCTCGGGACTACTAAAGAGGTACTGATAACAACGTATTTGCTCTTCTGGAATTATGGAGCCTGTACTATCAAGTAACTTTCTGACTAATTCTTCCTTATTCGCGAGTAGATTTAACAATCTTGCTGAAATAGTCGTAGAGGCAGCAATTTTTGCAAAATAAGGAAAGGCTATGCCGGCCAGTCCTGAAAATTGCCCAAATGCAGCATTAATAGCTATAGTATTTGTCTTGGTTCCCATTTTTTTAGCTAGTTCATACGCAATGGCTGCGCCGGCGGAATGCCCTAATATTAAATCGGGATAGAAATCTATTTCTTTGAGTAGAGAATTAATCTGGTCAACAATAATGTTCAGTTGTTTTTTTTGTCTTGTGAGTGCCCTGGTGAATCCGTGTCCAGGCAAATCCAAGGATAATATTTCGAACTCTAGTTTAAGAGTTTCAGTCAATGGAAACCAGCTATGTGAAGAAGCTCCAGTGCCGTGAATAAGCAATAATCGTGTGCTGCCAGCTCCAAATTTCTGAATGTGCCAAGCGTAATTATCTACGCCAATGAATTTGGACTTTTCTCTGTTTGGCCACCAGTTTGGTATAAGTTCTATCACGCTTTTTCCAAAGATATTTTGAGCGATTCTGAAAGATCTCTCGCATTGGCTCTCGGTAGATTTATATACTGTGCATTCATCAAATTTGCCAAATCAGAAAGGTTTGGATTTGATTTTCGACTTACATCAATAAAAACTGCAGAAATTTTATTTTCACAACCTACTTTGGCTATTTTTTGGGCATCATCCATCGCTGGATTGCGTCCTGGGTTTCCGGCCAGATCTATGTTTGCTTTCCCGTCAGTAAGTACAGCCATTACAGGCGTCTTGCCACTTTGCCGCGAGCGCTCCGCCAATGTTAGAGCCTTTTCCAAGCCGGATGCCAAAGGAGTGCCGCCCCCAGCTGCAAAAGAAGACAAGTTCTTTTTTGCCTGAACTAAGGAACGTGTTGGTTCTAGTAGAACCTGTGCAAATTGCCCTCTAAACCCAATTAAAGCAACGAAGTCTCTTTTTGAATATGCATTAGCAAGCATGAGCTCTACGGCACCTTTGGCTTCTGCCAACCGAGCCACTGCTGCTGACCCAGATGCATCTACTACAAAAATAATTACGCGTTCTGACCGATTGTGAAATTGCTGGATTTGTAAATCCCCTGGAAGTATAATCAACCCTTTTCGGCCTGGCTGCTGCATTTTTCTCATTTTTTGCCATGGAGCTGCATTTCGTAATGTGGATAAGATTTCTATTCTTTCTTGGCCGTTTGGCCTGCCATTGGTAGATGGTTTCGGACGTCCGCGAACTTTAGCTTTTATTTTAGAGCCAAACCCGTTTTTACTACTATTTAATGCTCTTTTATTTTGAATTTTTAGGTGTTTAATCAAATCGCTGGGTAGTTTTGCTTTTACCGCTTCAATAATCATATCTTGCAAAAGTTTCGTTTGATCATCATGCGTTAAGTCATCGCCTTCATCCCTCTCAGATGTTTCGATTTCCTCATTAGTATCATCGGTTTGGTCTGGCTCATCGCTTTGCATTATTATAGCTCTGTGAGCTAAGACCATAACACTAGCGAGTTCTAAGTCGCTATTAGAGACGAAGTCACGGCCATCAAGGAGTGACAAAAATTGCGCAGCCTTTTGAGCCATGATAACGGGCCGGATGCTATATATACCAAGCTTTATTGCTGAAAGTACAAGCGCTTTGCGTTGGTTATCGGTTATTGCCGTGCGACGAATATTGCTATCAAATGTTGAAGGTTCTGACGGTTCAAAGTCACAATGCCTTACGTTTACCAAATCAACCTGGAACGCAAGCCTATCTGAAATCTTATGTAAAACGTTAGGATCATCTTGCCGGGAATCATCAAAAATTAAGATGGGACCAATTTTTTTTTCATCCATTTGCTTGCACATTACGGCTTGATTTTCTAAGGGTAATTTTTCACCCATAACTTGAATAAACCAACCCGGTTTTTCTAATAAGCCAGACTGGGTCACGAGTTTACCCTCTGACATCGTGGAAATGGCGTCTATCCCACCTGTGAGATCTTTCAGTGTATAAAAAGGTTGGAGGATTGTTGTAGGTATTTTTTCAGATTTGAAGAGGCCCCTAAGATGAGACATATGGGCCTCACTGGCATTTTTAAAAACTATTCCTCCGAAGGCTTGCGGAGCTGATGAGCATAAATTTAGTGCTGTTTCCGTGAGTTTAGAAATGTCCATGTAATCTTCTGGCATTTTTACCCTATTATTTTTTCAACTGATCTTTCTACCCTTGTTCCTGATCCAGCGTCATCGAGTGGATCTCTTCGCAATCTATGACTTAAAGCCATAGGGGCGATTTTTCTTACTTGCCCAATATCCACACTTTTTTTACCGTTTAGTGCCGCTAATGCTCTTGCGGTTCTGACTAGGGTAAGTTCTCCTCTTAGACCATCACTACCCAACTCGATGCAGATTTTTGCACAACATTCAAGAATACTAGTGTCCACAGAAACGGAATATAGATTTTTTTTTGCTCTCTGAATTTTAGTCCTTAATTTTTTGTTCTCTTTGTCCCAAGATTTTGCGTATTCATCAGGATTGCTATCGTAATCATCTCTTCTTTTTATAACTTCAATACGCTCATCAACGGTATCTGGTGTTAAAACCTCAACAGATAATCCAAATCGATCAAGAAGCTGAGGCCTAAGTTCTCCTTCTTCTGGATTTCCTGATCCGATTAAAATAAACTGCGACGCGTGCCGGATAGATAAACCTTCTCGTTCCACAACATTTTCACCTGATTGAGCGACGTCCAAGAGTAAATCTACAAGATGATCTTCTAACAGGTTTACTTCATCTATATAGAGATATCCTCGATTTGCTTTCGCTAGTAGACCCGTTTGAAACCTCTTTTTACCCTCGATTAAAGCGTATTCTATATCCAAAGCACCAGTTATGCGGTCGGAGCTAATACCTAGTGGCAAGTCGACTACAGGAGTATTTATTCTATGTGTTTTTTTTGACGCTGTATCTACCCAATCTGGGACGTCTATGTGGTGCTCTGAGTTCACTGGGCAGCCAGTTATTACTTTAATAGGTGGTAAAAGATCAGCAAAAGCTCTTATGGCCGTCGACTTTCCGGTTCCTCTATCTCCAAACACTAGAACACCGCCAATTTTTGGATCAATGGCGGTTAGAACTAACGCTAACTTCATATTATCTTGGCCAACTATTGCCGAAAATGGAAAGGGAGTATTCATCTTTATATTTCCTGATTATTTAATTCGCCAAGAGCCGGCCAATATCCTTCAACTTTTTTAACTCGAAATCGAGCGTATAATTCCTCTTTGAACCAATTTCCACTTCTGACTTTGTCGATTGCTTCACGATGAGGTCCACTCAAATGAGCAAATTTTTTCATCGAGTTCAAATTAGGCCAGATCGAAAAAGTTAATTGTTGGCGCAATGGAACCTCACCTAATCCAACTTTAAACATTACATCAGTGTTATTTCCTATTCTTTGACTAATCGAAGGGGACTGCTGCCAAAAATTTATTAGTTTTGTCCAACGAACAGTAGCCCTAGTTAAGATCGCAATTGGACCTTTTATTGCCGTAGAGGTAACAGAAAATGGTTCGTTATCAGACCATTTGCCACGAGAGGAGACAGCCTCCATATAGATTGTTGCATATTCAACTGATTGTGATTTATACCGCAAAAATATTTTAGAATTATTTGTAAATTCCAACGCTTCCTCTGGGGTATCCCACACGCACAATATAGCGTAGACCCCTAAATTAGGAATTGGCGTGAATCCTTGGTCTGTCCCGGAACCTAATAGCTTCCAGAAACGTAAATTATTCAACTTTTTGAGTTTTTGCCTAGCGAGTCCCATCATGGCAAAGGCCCAAAGTTGGCGCATTACCCCGTCGAAACGATAAAGGCTTATAGTTACCGTCTGTATAATATGCCTCCGATTAACAAAACATAGCAGGGATTGCCCGTAGTGAACCACAAAAGACATCTATTGTAAAATAAAATGGACAGATGTATTGTCAATTTAATATGACACGTTTAGAGCCAAATCTTAAAATACCTGTGATGTCACCTGCTAAACCTTCCGCTGTAGTAATAGGAGCTGGATTGGGAGGTTTGTCGGCTGCGATGCGACTGGGTTCAAAGGGGTACTCTGTCACAGTAGTTGATCGATTGGACCGAGTGGGTGGCAGAGGTTCATCGGTTTCAAGAAATGGTTTTAGATTTGACCTAGGGCCAACAATACTGACAGTTCCTCAAGTTTTTGAAAAGCTTTGGCAAGACTGCGGAAGGGAATTTGCAGCAGATGTTGATTTAGTGCCCTTGGATCCTTTTTACGAAATACGGTGGCAAGATGGAACCTGTTTTCAAGTTCGAAGTAGCGAAAAAGATATGCTTGCGGAAGTTTCTAAAAACTTTCCGAAAGATTTAAAGGGTTACAGAAAATTTCTTAAAGATTGTGAAAAACGATATGTTTTTGGTTTCGAGGGCTTGGGTAGAAAGCCGATGAACAAGCTTTGGGATTTATTAAAAGAACTCCCTGGATTTATAAGATTGAGAGCTGATCGATCTGTATATGCGCATGTGTCCACTAGAGTAAAAGATCCTAAATTCAGGATGGCGTTGTCCTTTCATCCGCTTTTTATTGGTGGAGACCCAAGGAATGTAACTTCAATGTATATTTTGGTTAGTCATCTGGAAAAGGCTTTTGGTGTTCATTACGTCAAGGGTGGGGTTCAAGCTTTGGCCGATGCAATGGCTAGTGTGGTTAAGGAGCAGAGTGGTCAGGTCTTATTAAATTCGAGTGTTGATACTATAATTCAAAATAATCAGAGGGCTACTGGTGTCATATTAGAAAATGGGTTGCGCCTGAATGCTGACATTGTTGTTTCAAATGCAGATCCTAGCTGGACCTACAACAAACTTCTTAGGGGACATAAAAAAAAGCGGTGGTCTGAAAAAAGGTTAAATAACTCACGGTGGTCAATGGGACTTTTTGTTTGGTATTTCGGCACTCGAAATACCAGAGAAAAGTGGGAGGATGTTGGACATCATACAATTATCAATGGTCCTCGTTATCGTGGGTTGTTGAGTGACATTTTTGATAAATGTTTTTTGGCGGAAGATATGTCAATTTATCTTCATCGTCCATCAGTCACAGACCCAAGCGTAGCACCGAAAGGTGATGACTGTTTTTATGCATTGTCACCTGTTCCCAATCTTAAAACGAAATCTCCAATCGATTGGCTCCGAGAAATAGATAGTTATAAAAAGAAAATGCGAAGTGTTCTAGAAAAAACAATCCCTGGTTTTTCTGATCACATTGTTGCAGAGCATATATTAACTCCAAAAGATTTTGAGAACCGTTATTTAAGCCCCTTTGGCTCTGGATTTTCTCTTGAGCCCAGGATTTTTCAATCTGCATGGTTCAGACCTCATAATATTAGCGAAGAAATTGAAAACCTGTATCTTGTTGGGGCAGGAACCCATCCAGGCGCAGGTATTCCAAGCGTTGTAACATCATCAGAAGTTTTAGCGCAGCTGGTTGCTGATCCAGTCTTGGAAGGTAGTTAATATGTCAAATGGCCGAGAAGATGATTTAGACTATTGCGAACGAGCCATTAAAAATGGTTCGCTCAGCTTCCATGCAGCCTCAAAACTTTTGCCGCGTAATGTTCGTAATTCTTGTTTAGCTCTTTATGCTTTTTGCAGATTAGCCGATGATGAAGTAGATTTAAAGGAGGATAAATCTGCCTCAGTTTATGACCTCGTTGAAAGGTTAGACCAGGTTTACTCTGGTAAGCCAAGAAATCTCCCAATGGACCGTGCTTTCACTAGAATGGTTGAGGAAACCCAGATGCCGAAAGCCTTGCCAGAAGCGCTTATAGAGGGCTTAGTTTGGGATGCAATGGAGCGCCGATATAAAACTTTTGAGGAATTAGTCGCTTACTCAGCAAGGGTTGCTTCAGCAGTTGGAGTAATGATGTGTGTAATTATGCGTCAACGTGATTCCAACGTGCTTGCACGCGCATGCGACTTGGGAGTGGCGATGCAACTTACTAATATTGCTCGCGATATAGGAGAGGATGCTCGGGAGGGACGATTATATATCCCATTGGATTGGATGAAAGAAGTTGGAGTCAATCCTAAACTATTTTTGAAGGCTCCTGCTCCAACGTCGGAAATACGTGGGCTGGCACATCGTTTATTATCAAAAGCAGAAATTCTATACCAAAGATCGGAATCAGGGATAGTATGCTTACCAAGAACGGTACGGCCTGCAATGTTTTCTGCACGTCATATTTACGCTGCAATTGGCCAAGAAATTCGAAAAAATGGCTTCGATAGTATTAGTCAGCGTGCTAAAACAACGCGCAGAAAAAAGCTAGGGCTGCTTCTATTATCCTGTGCACAATCAAGTGCTAGTTTGTTGCTACCAGGCCCTGCTACCCTTTATGCTCCCCCGTTGGACCAAACAAAATTTCTTGTTACTGCTGCGGAATTAAGGAAGCCGGAAGACTCTGCTTGGAGTGATCGTTTTATTTCTGTATTGGAGCAGTTACGTCAAAGAGATCTTGAACAATATGGCACATAGCAAATACGATTTTCTGAATTTTGTAATGCTATGTTTTGGTTAGATTTTTTTATTTTTTTATTCGCATGTATGGCTGCAGGCCTAACAGGTTCACTTTTCCCACCAGGACAATGGTACTCCGAATTAAATAAACCAACATGGACCCCGCCCAACTGGATTTTTCCCGTTGCTTGGCCAATTCTTTACCTATGCATGTCTTACAGTGGAGCAACTTTGGCTAATATTGATGGTGCTGGGTCTGCGTTGGCATTATGGGCGCTGCAAATAGCTCTAAACACCTTATGGACCCCAGTATTTTTTGGATTAGAAAACATAAAAGCTGGTCTAATTATTATACTTCTCTTATTTCTGTCTGTTGCAATTTGTACATATGTTTTCTGGATGCATTCCTTTCTATCTGGATTGCTGTTCTTACCGTATTTAGCTTGGGTAACCTTTGCAGCTGCATTAAATATGGCTGTATTTAGGCTAAATTAAACAATTATTTAAAGGTCCAACGCTTCCGTCGAGGAACGCGCACGGCGAGCATTGCTAAAATCACAGGATTGCGGAACCGATGAAGATCTAGAGCCTCAAAGACGCCTGTAGTTTTTTGTCCGTCAAGGGTTGTTTCAACTGCAGCCCGGCTATAAAATGGTGCATCTAACATATTTTTAATCTGCCTCGGTTCATAAGTTTTATCACATCTAGTGCTGCGTTTAATAGACCAAAGGCTGCGATTAAATTTTTTGATTGGAGGAGGATCTACAATCGAAGATCCCTGCCCATCTGCATCGAAATCAAACGCGTAGCTCTCCGTTTTTCCATCTTTGAGCTCAAGATCGTAGAAGCATTTTGTCCCGCCAGAAATAGGAAATCGACCCCATGTCCAGTAATTAAAATCTTGCTCAAGTGCTCGAGTGCCAAAATTTGCATCGAAATAGCCGTGCCCTGACCATTTCCAGCCCGACATGTTTAGGTCTACCTCAATTTCTGCGGTTGGGGCGAACGGCCTCCAAATATGGGTGCCTGAAGAAGTTAAAGGTAACTCTACATCGGTGACTGACTTTGGCTTAACAATAATTGTACCTTTAACACGCGATACAAAAGGTAAGCTACTGACTTCATTTATAGATATTACTAAACTTTTCTCCACCTCATCCCAAATCATAGAAGAAGGGCCAACTGTAAGGCTGTATTTAGATTGCTGTAAAGCAGAACTCCCTCGGTCCGTCATTGTAAATCGACCACCAGGGCCGTAGGTTGCAACATTTATACAGACGTTATTCTGTGGAACTTTTCTTCCTGACCATTTATACCAAGGAGAAAAAACTGAGCCAATAAAAGCAATAATTGAAATTGCTTTTCCACTTACCGGGTCGATGCCGTCAATGTACCACCATGCATATCCATTTGAGGGAACGTCGATATTGAAGTTTGGCCCTTTGTTATCTCCTCGACCGCCAGCTGGGCGCAAAGCGTTGCCATTGGAACTCCTGCTCCAGGATGTACTCCGCCCCCCACTAGAAAAAGGTTTTGCAGGGGCGTTACGCATTTGGGTCGCTTCAAGGTCGCTAGTAGGCTGTGAGGGCTCCGACCGTAGAGCGACCCGTCCGATGCTGGAAAAAGTTCCTCGAAGTCGTGAGGTGTTGATAGGTTCGCCCTTTTTAGCTTTGACTGAAAGTTCAGGCCAAACATTTCCAGCCGTTTGAAGGTTATTTCTTTGCATTTTTCATAATCCTCTGCAGTGTCTTTTCGTTTTGAAACGGGCGGAGCATTCAAAATTATTTCAAACCGTTCAGTGTTTGGGTATGGTGCATTCTTGCCTCGATCTTGAGCGCAAATATAAATGGATGGATCAATTGGCATTTTGCCTTGTTTTATGTCGTAAAACTCTGAATTAGGTTCATCTGAAAAAAATACATTATGATGAACTAAATCTGGGCCAGAAACTTTAGCATCGAAGCCCCAAACATATGCTGATAGACTTCGTTCTCCAGTAGCTTCTTTCGCTGCAGCTTTTTTCACGCACTGCCCAAGTTTTCCTAATGCTAGTGCTCGTGGATCTCCATTAAAAATAAATTTATCAGCTTCGTGTTTTTTCTCGAAAGTATCAGTAATGGAAACGACTCTATCGCCTTTTGTATTAAATTCTTTTATGTCCGTCCCGTAATTAAAAGACGCGCCACGAGCTTTGGCCAGCTGCTCTATCACCCGTGCAAGTTTTCTCATTCCACCCTTAATTGACCAAACTCCCTGTGCTTCTGCTTGCCAAACAAGTGAAAGAAGGGCTGGGGATTCCAATGGTGAACCTCCGACATAGGTTGCATATCGCCCAAATAATTGTCTTAAGCGAATATCTTGAAATTTATAATTAAGTAAACTACTTAGCGTGCGAAGTGGATGCATTTTGGGCAGAATTTTTGGATTAGAGAGAACTGCACGATTCATGTCTAATATCGATGGTCTTGGATTTTGCATCACAGGTAGGTCAAAACATGCGAATAAATCTCTTGTGTCACAAAAGTATTTTTCAAATTCTATGGCGGAGCTGGATCCGCTAAACTTCATTATGGCATCTCTTGATGTCTCGAAGTCGTCATGTAGGTCTAGAGATGTTCCGTCAGGCCACCAGTGCCTAGCGATAATTTTTTGCCTTACCAAGTCAACATGTTCAAAAATATCTTCACCAACTGATTTAAATAATTTTTGAAAAATTGGCAAAAGTGTAAGAACTGTAGGCCCTATATCGATCTCACCTGTAGAGCCTGTAATTGTTCTAAGTTTGCCGCCGGCACCGTTGGCTCTTTCGATTACTTTTACATCATAGCCCAAGTGTGATAGGCGTAGTGATGATGCAAGGCCACCAATACCAGCCCCTACTATTATAACTTTATCCTTATTTGCTACTGGTACCTGATGAAGGGTCATAATTGAATTGTTGACTCGAATAGATAATATGTCCAGTATAATTTACACATATGTAAATAATAATTGTCACAATCGGAGTATTGCTTTGCTGGATAAGAGAATTGAGGCCGCCATAAGGCGTGTTGTTGGGGTTCGCGGCGAAAAATTCTCGGTGCCACAGTCTCTTGATGAGGCAATTCAGTATTCTGTATTTCCTGGCGGCGCGCGAATTCGGCCAACAATACTGCTATCAGTGGCGGTGGCGTGTGGTGATGATATTCCCAGCCTAGCGGATGCTGCTGCTGCAGCACTGGAGATGATTCATTGCGCCAGTTTGGTTCATGATGATCTGCCCTGTTTTGATAATGCAGAGACGAGGCGTGGGAAACCGTCTGTGCATAATAAATTTGGACAGTCTACAGCTGTACTAGTAGGAGACAGTTTAATAGCCGATGCGTTTGGTGTTATCGCAAAGGCTTCAGAAAAGGACCCGGTACGAGCGACGAAACTAATTTCGTTACTTTCTAAGTATACTGGATTTCCAAATGGTATTTGTGCTGGGCAAGCCTGGGAAACTGAAACGAATGTTGACTTGTCTGCTTATCATCAAACAAAAACAGGTGCATTGTTTATAGCTGCAACGCAGATGGGGGCGGCAAGTGCAGGTCATGATCCTGAGCCATGGTTTGAGTTAGGGGCTCGTATTGGAGAGGCATTTCAAGTTGCTGATGATTTATTAGATGTTCTTTGTTCGGAAGACGAAACTGGTAAGCCTGCTGGTCAAGATTTAATAAATCAACGGCCAAATGCCGTTAGTGCATATGGTGTAGATGGTGCAAAGCAGAAACTCAGAGATATACTGGGTGGGGCCATCTCATCTATTCCTTCCTGTCCAGGTGAGGCAAAGCTTGCAGAGATGGTAAAGTTACAATCAAATCGCCTCTTGCCGAAGGAACACATGAAGCCGGTGGCGTGAAACTATGGTAGTTGATAGTCCTGAAAGTGGTTTCAGCAAAGTTCCTAAGTCACATTTTTGGATGAGGGCTAAAAATAATTTATTTAAAAATCAGAAATTTCATAGAATTATTGGCAAGATACCAATTCTTTCGGGCGTAGCAAAGCGTGAGGGTGAAGATATCTTTACGCTGATGTCTGGCTTTGTCGCGACACAGGTTCTTTTTGTTTGGATTCAAACAGGAGCGCTGCAGAAACTAGATAGAAAACCATATAGTGCTAAAATGTTATCTTCATTTTGGGAGTTTGATCTAGAGCGTACCGAAATTTTATGCCGCGCCGGTGAGGCTATTGGACTTGTTAAAGAAAATAAGGGTAGTTATCGCCTAACGCGCAAGGGGGCAGTAATTATCGGCTTGCCTGGTGTGGCGGATCTCATTGAGCATCATAAGATTCTTTACAGAGACTTGCTGAACCCATTAGATTTTTTTAGAGGGGTTGAGGAAACGCATCTCTCAAAATTTTGGCCCTATGTTTTTAGCGGCGGTATGGACCTAAGTCCTAATGAGGTGGAGCAATACAGTAATTTAATGAGCGAGTCTCAGTACATGGTTGCAGCTGACACGCTTAATTCAGTCAACATACCACCAACGTGTCGTTTCTTAGATGTGGGTGGCGGTAAGGGCACCTTTGTGGGTGAGTTGAGTAAAACTTATCCGAAGGTTGATGCGGCAGTTTTTGATCTGCCAGGCTCGCATTCCGAGAATGCAGAGCACACTTGTATTACTGGGTCTTTCAAGGAAGATGAGCTGCCTAAAGGATATGATGTAATCTCTCTAGTGCGTATACTTTATGATCATCGTGATAAAACAATTGAGAGCTTACTTGGTAAAGTCCATCGTGCACTCGGCTCAGGTGGTCGCTTGATAGTTTCTGAGCCAATGCTTGGCCCTGATCGACCATCAATATGGGGCGATGTATATTTTGCTATTTATACACTGGCCATGCGTACAGGGAAGACACGATCTCCCAACCAAGTGTCTGACTTAATTAAAGCTGCAGGTTTTGTGGATATTAAAATTCATAAATCCAGACGTCCCTTTATTACGACCGTAATAGAGGCTCGTAAAAGTTAAATTACAAAAAATGTCAAAAAAAATTGACACTCTCGAATGTAAGGTTAAACTGACACTTATTACGACTTTTTATTGTAGCGATAAAGCAAGTGTCAGGGATAAGGGATAAGGATGGAAACATCAGCAGTTTTATTGGAGGGTGCTAAGCAACTTTCAATCCAGCCCGTCGGCTTGAAAGATCCTACTGACGGCGATGTCGTTGTTCAGGTAAGTCACTCTGGAATTTCAACTGGTACTGAAAGCTTGCTATGGTCTGGCACGATGCCGCCTTTTCCTGGTATGGGATATCCTCTTGTTCCCGGTTATGAAGCAGTTGGTGAGGTTGTTCATGCAGAAAAGGGGGCAACAGTCACCCCTGGTGATCATGTCTTTGTACCCGGATCGAATGGATTTAAAGACGCCTTCGGTCTCTTTGGGGGATCGGCAAGATTACTTGTAACCCATTGTGATAGAACAATTAAAATTGACTCAGGCTTGGGTGAGCAGGGCGCTCTTTTTGCTCTGGCAGCAACTGCCCGCCATGCGATTGCGGGAATGGAAGTTAGGTTGCCAGATCTCATTATAGGTCACGGGGTCCTAGGGCGGATGTTAGCTCGTCTTACGCTTGCTGCTGGCGGGGAGCCTCCCACCGTCTGGGAGATAGATGAAGCTCGCAGAGACGGAGCCACAGGTTATGAGGTTATCCATCCCGATATGGATAAAAGCAATAATTATCGAGCTGTGTTTGATGCGTCTGGTCGTTCTGATATTTTAGACCAGTGGATTCAAAAGTGCCAAAAAGGTGCTGAAATAGTGCTTGCAGGATTTTACAGCGAGAGAATCAACTTTGCCTTTCCTCCAGCCTTTATGAAGGAAATTAAGATAAGAATAGCAGCTGAGTGGTCTCAGTCGGACCTTATTGCTGTTCGCGCACTGGTAGAGAGTGGTGCGCTTTCTTTGGATGGATTGATTACACATAGGTCATCAGCGGAAAATGCAGATTTAGCCTATAGAACAGCATTTGAAACAGCCGATTGCAGTAAAATGATGCTAGATTGGAGCAATATGAAATGAAAGATGATGTCCCGAATCTAAAGGATTATTCGCAAAGACTCAGGGATGAGGCGAATATGGACCTTGCGGATATACAATCTGACGGTGAGGCCACTGAACCCACAAAACACACACAGATTATAGCTATTTATGGAAAAGGCGGTATTGGGAAGTCTTTCACATTAGCAAATCTTTCACACATGATGGCGGAAATGGGTAAAAGGGTTTTGCTAATAGGATGTGATCCCAAATCTGACACCACAAGCTTATTGTTTGGTGGTAAGGCTTGTCCTACGATCATAGAGACCTCCACAAAGAAGAAGTTGGCCGGTGAGGAGGTAAAAATCGGTGATGTCTGTTTCAAGCGCGGTGGAGTATTTGCCATGGAGCTTGGTGGCCCTGAGGTTGGTCGAGGCTGTGGTGGTCGAGGTATAATTCACGGTTTTGAGTTGCTTGAAAAATTAGGGTTCCATGATTGGGATTTTGACTATGTTCTGTTGGACTTTCTCGGGGATGTCGTTTGTGGAGGTTTTGGCCTACCGATTGCGAGAGATATGGCGCAGAAAGTTATATTAGTCGCTTCCAATGATCTGCAGTCCCTATATGTTTCCAATAATGTATGCTCTGCTGTTGAATATTTTAGAAAATTGGGCGGTAATGTTGGCGTTGCCGGATTGGTTATAAACAAAGACGATGGAAGCGGGGAGGCAGCTGCTTTCGCGCGAGAAGCTAAAATTCCCATTTTAGCTGCAATACCCCAAGACGATGATTTAAGAAAAAAATCTGCCAATTATCAAATTGTTGGGACAAAGCAAGGTCAGTGGGGAGATTTGTTTACTCAGCTAGCTGAGGCAGTTGGAGAAGCTCCTCCTGTTCGGCCTACGCCATTAGATCAAGACGGGCTTCTTAATCTTTTTGATAGCAAAGACACTGGGGGTGATTTTGTACTAGTGCCGGCAACAGACACTGATATGCGCGGAAAACATGCTAAGCCGAAGAAGTCTTTAGAGGTCGTTTACGACGAGGCATGAGATGAGTAAGGAAATAAAATACGATAAAGCCTCAGATACAGAAGTAATTCGAGGGCATCCAGAAGAAGCCTCGAGCGTGGAACCTCGAGCTCTGGAGATGCCAGTTGATGCCCAGCTCGGCTGTCACTCGGGTTCCACCATGAAAACGGCTGCAGAAAATAGTCAAAACTCTGAGATTTTAGAAAAATATGCGGCTGATTATCCGATGGGTCCGCATGATAAGCCTCAATCAATGTGTCCTGCTTTTGGCTCATTGAGAGTAGGTCTGAGAATGAGACGAGTGGCGACCGTATTGTCAGGATCGGCTTGTTGTGTTTATGGGCTTACGTTTGTTAGTCATTTCTACGGTGCAAGGCGCTCCGTTGGATACGTTCCTTTCAATTCGGAAACACTAGTAACTGGAAAACTTTTTGAAGACATCAGAGATGCTGTTCACGAGCTGGCAGATCCGGACCATTACGATGCTGTTGTCGTTACAAATCTTTGCGTACCGACTGCGAGTGGAGTTCCTCTAAGGCTCCTTCCAAATGAAATAAATGGTGTACGCATTATTGGCATTGATGTCCCAGGTTTTGGTGTTCCAACTCATGCAGAGGCGAAAGATATCTTGGCCGGTGCAATGCTTAATTTTGCGCGACAAGAAGTTGAAGCAGGTCCCGTTCAGGCACCTAAAGGTGGCAAGAATGACAGACCTAGTTTAGCTATACTTGGAGAAATGTTTCCAGCCGATCCAATGGTAATTGGGGCAATGCTTGACCCCATGGGCCTATCTGCTGGTCCAGTTTTACCAGCCCGTGAGTGGAGAGAATTATACGCCGCCCTGGGGTGTGAGGCAGTCGCGGCGATACACCCATTTTATACGGCAACTTTACGAGAATTTGATGCAGCTGGGCGTCCTGCTTTAGGAAGTGCTCCAGTCGGATACGATGGAACAGCAAATTGGCTCGCAAATGTTGGAAAAATATTTTCTGTACCCCAGAAACAAGTAGCTCAAGCTCAGAATATGTTTCTACCAGCGATAAAAGAGGCCCTTGAGAAGACTCCTATCAAGGGACGCATCACACTATCAGGGTATGAAGGTAGTGAGTTATTGGTTGCAAGACTGTTAATAGAAAGTGGTGCCGAGGTGCCATACGTTGGGACTGCTTGTCCAAAAACGGAAATGTCCAAGGTAGACGCCGCTTGGCTCAGTCAAAAGGGTGTAGCAGTAAAGTTTAGAGCTTCGCTTGAAGATGATTTATCGGCAATTGATGCATTTGAACCAGACCTCGCCATAGGCACAACGCCGGTGGTGCAACATGCAAAAGAGCAGGGACGCCCTGGCCTATATTTTACTAATCTAGTCTCCGCCCGTCCTCTTATGGGTGTTGCCGGTGCGGGAAGCTTGGCTGAAGTAATTAATACTGCCATTGGCAATCGTGATCGAATGGCAAATTTGAAGGGCTTCTTTGAAGGTGTAGGTTCTGATGATACATCTGGTGTCTGGGAAGGATCACCTAATCTCCGTCCAGAATTCCGGGCGCAACATCAGAAGAAATTAGATAAGGCCGCCAAAGCCGCCAAAGCACAGGAGATGATCTGATGTTGATCCAGGATCATGATCGTGCAGGCGGCTATTGGGGTGCTGTTTATGCTTTCTGTGCTGTTAAGGGGCTCCAGGTTGTTATAGATGGACCGGTTGGGTGTGAGAATTTGCCCGTTACTTCCGTTTTGCATTATACCGATGCTTTGCCCCCACATGAATTGCCAATTGTAGTTACAGGCTTGGGCGAGGAAGAGTTGGGCCGTGATGGAACAGAGGGCGCCATGAGACGGGCTTGGGAGGCTCTAGATCCAGCGCTTCCAGCTGTTGTTGTTACTGGCTCTATATCTGAAATGATTGGTGGTGGTGTAACACCGCAAGGTACTAATATTCAGAGGTTTTTGCCACGGACAATAGATGAAGACCAATGGGAGTCAGCGGATCGAGCTATGACTTGGATATTCACTGAATTTGGAATGACCAAGGGTAGAATGCCTCCCGAAAAGAAACGTGAGGAGGGTGCCAAGCCCAGGGTAAACATTCTTGGACCCATGTATGGAACTTTTAACATGCCAAGTGACCTGCAGGAAATTCGTCGTTTGGTTACGGGAATTGGTGCCGAAGTAAATATGGTTATGCCCTTGGGTGCCCACTTAGCAGAAATGCGAAGTCTTGTTAATGCTGATGTCAATATTTGTATGTATAGGGAATTTGGTCGCGGTTTGTGCGAAGTTTTAGGCAAGCCATATCTTCAGGCGCCAATTGGCGTTGAGAGCACTACAAAATTTCTTAGGTCCCTGGGAGAGCTACTTAATTTAGACCCGGAGCCGTTCATTGAGCAAGAAAAGCATTCAACTATTAAACCAGTTTGGGATTTATGGCGCTCTGTAACTCAAGACTTTTTTGGAACTGCAAGTTTTGGGGTTGTGGCTAATGAAACTTATGCTCGAGGATTAAGAAATTATCTTGAAACTGATTTAGGGTTTCCCTGCGCATTCTCTGTTGCTCGGGTTCGCGGGAAAAAGACAAATAATCAAGAAGTTCGCTCGCTGATTGAGCAAAAACGGCCTCTTATAATTTTTGGTTCTATTAACGAAAAAATGTATTTGGCTGAGCTTAAGAATGGTCATGGACCTCAACCGGCTTTTATTCCTGCTTCATTTCCAGGGGCGGCCATCAGGCGAGCAACTGGAACTCCGATGATGGGGTATGCGGGCGCTACCTATGTACTTCAAGAAGTATGCAATGGTCTGTTTGATGCTTTGTTCCACATACTTCCCTTGGCAAGTGATATGGATGCCGCTGAGGCCACTCCAACCAATTTACGTAAAGACCTTCAATGGGATGCTCAGGCGCAAGCAGAATTAGATAGAATAGTATCAACTCATCCAATTTTAACTAGAATATCGGCAGCTAAGCGGCTCAGAGATGCAGTCGAAATAGCGACCCTTAATGCCGGTCACGACCGAGTGACAAAGGAAACGGTAATAGCTCTTGATGGCTCAGGTGCTATGCAAAATAAAGGAACTTAAGATAATGACAGATGTTTATCAATCTACTAGGAAATTCAGAGCAAAGCCCCGTCGCTCTTTCGAATTCATACTGTATTTTAGTATAATTTTTGTACTCGCAATCCCATTTTCGACTGTAATTTGGATTGCAGAGGTGTTTCGAAAAAAATCTGTGTTTGTGGATGGCCCTATAGCTCGCTCAAGAGCTGAGGCTGACCGGATCACGCCCGTAATTTTCTCAGCCTAATGTTTAAGGTTGAGGATCAATATCTGCTCTGCCGTATCGGTGGAACAGGACCCCGAAGGAAGCAAATGCTTTTAGAGGGACCCGGCCGCAGGGGTGCTGTGGCGTCAGCAAATTATTTCCGGAGGAAATGTCATGGCTGATAAAAATGGCTTGTCTTTTACAG
>JBJLGG010000002.1:0-18568 GCA_045564995.1 Paracoccaceae bacterium
TAATATCTTTAATTGCAAGGCTTGGGTCGAGCCAGCCTGTGGAATTATATTCTGATTTTGAAGAAGTGGCAGCAGGATTTGATTTATCAAATTTTGGCTCTGCACCCACAAAGTTTGATCTAAATGATCTGAAACCTTTAACACAACGCTTTATTCAAAATTTGCCATTTGAAGCAATAGAAGATGATTTAATAAGTGCTGGTGTACCTTCTACTTTAGCAAAACCTTTTTGGAATGTTGTCCGAGAAAACATTAAGAAGCGCTCTGATTTAGCTGCGTGGTGGATAATTTGCAAAGAGGGTGCAGAACCATTTATTGACGAGGAAGATAAAGAATTCGTCAAAGAAGCTTTGACCTTGCTGCCCGCACAGCCATTTACATCAGAGACATGGGGTCAATGGACTGCATCAGTTAAAGAGAAAACGGGCAGAAAAGGTAAAAATTTGTTTATGCCTCTCAGAAAGGCACTCACGGGAAAAGAGCATGGGCCTGATATGTCGGCGTTTTTACCCTTCCTACAAATAATAAAGGCAAAGGTATAAATTTTAATTCTGAACAACTTCTTGTAAAAATCTACCGTAGATTCTTAACATAGCCTTTAAAGATTTTGGTCTGGATCGGTTTGATAATTTGTCTTCCATTCTTTCATAGTCATCCCGTAGAATAGTTCCCGAGCTTGTTCCTTATCCATAGACACTCCGCGCTCGTTGGCCGCTTCTTGGTACCACCTTGCAAGACAATTTCGACAAAAACCTGCTAAATTCATTAAATCAATGTTTTGAACATCAGTGCGCTTTTCCATTAGATGGTTTTTTAATGAGCGAAATGCAGCAGCTTCTATTTCAAGTTTTGTTTGATCGTCCATTTTGTCTCCCGCTCGGTATATAGTTTCAAAATTATCCCTAAAATTTAATAATAATTAAAGCACTTAACTTCTCTATATACAATGATTTGAAGAAACCATAAAAAATCTCTTAGTGGACTATTTTAGTAATTTTATTATTGAGAGTTTATTTGTAAGAATTGTAAATTTTTACAATTTCTCTGCACATATCAATGTTGCACTGAATACTATAATAGTTCATAGAGGCCTTATGTTATCGCTAACAATTCTTAGTGATCCTAATGCTATGAAGGAAAGTTAATGAGACGTCATCGCAATGTAAAAATCGTTGCAACCCTTGGTCCAGCATCAGACGATTACCTTACAATTAAGTCACTTCATTTGGCTGGAGCCGATGTCTTCCGTCTCAACATGAGCCACGGAACCCATGATGATATAGCGCAACGCCACAAAACCATAAGAATAATTGAGGAGGAATTAAATAGTCCAATTGGAATATTAGCTGATCTACAAGGACCAAAACTGAGAGTTGGAGAATTTGAGAATGACTTTGAAACCCTTACTGAGGGGCAGGAATTTCGTCTTGATTTAAAATCAGATCTGGGAACCTCTAAAAGAGTTAGCCTTCCGCATCCTGAAATTTTTGCCGCTCTTTCTAATGGGTCGGTTCTTTTGGTAAATGATGGCAAAATTAAATTAGAAGTAAAATCATTCGGCAAAGATTTTGCAGACTGCATAGTAAAAGCTGGTGGAGTGATTTCTGATCGTAAAGGCGTGAATGTTCCAGATGTAATTCTTCCGCTAGCTGCATTATCTGACAAAGATAGAACAGATTTAGAATTTGCCTGTAGTTTGGGTATTGACTGGTTGGCTCTTTCCTTTGTGCAAAGGCCTGAAGACGTGAGAGAGGCACGTGAACTAGCAAAAGGGCGAGCAGCTATTTTGTCAAAGATCGAAAAGCCGGCCGCACTTTCAAAATTTGATGATATTTTAGAATGTTCGGATGGTATTATGGTTGCGCGCGGTGATCTCGGAGTTGAACTACCAGTTCAAAACGTCCCACCAGTTCAAAAAAGGTTAGTTCGCGCATGCCGAGCAGCAGCAAAGCCGGTAATAGTTGCCACGCAAATGCTGGAAAGTATGATTGAAAGTCCTGTGCCTACTCGGGCAGAAGTATCAGATGTGGCTACTGCCATATATGAAGGGGCTGATGCAATCATGTTATCAGCGGAGTCCGCGGCTGGTCTGTACCCTGTCGATGCGGTTCAAACCATGGATAATGTTGCAGTTGAAGTTGAAAGTGACCCCACATATCGAGAAATCATAGAGGCATCCCGAAATGCACGCCGTAATTCTGTTGCAGATGGGATCGTATCAGCAGCGCGAGAAATAGCAGAAACAACCGATATTAAAGCTATTAGCTGCTATACCCAATCTGGAACAACCGCCCTTTTAATCGCCAGAGAAAAACCCCGTGTTCCAATTATTGCGATGACTTCTGAAATAGAAACCGCGCGGAGATTATCACTGACTTGGGGTACGAACACTTTGATGTCAGGAGCGAAACAACGTTTTAAGGAAGCTGTTGTGAGTGCAGTTCGAGGTGCATTATCAGAGGGTTATGCTTTAGAAAATGATCAAATAGTAATAACGGCAGGTGTTCCATTTAATATACCTGGTACAACAAATATTTTGAGAGTAGCGCCATGTAACGAGCGAATGATCTACTCTATGGATCCAGAATAGCGATTTAACTGAAAGACGATAATTTTATTTATACTAATCTAGGTCTTCAAATTAATAAAAATTGGGCTTGCACACAATACTAACTGAAGGTATGTCGAGTTCGCGGGTCCGGCGAATGGCATGCCGAGTTTCGTGTTAACTTTTTCCTAAGGAGAACCAAATGCCTAAGATGAAGACTAAATCTAGCTGTAAAAAGCGATTTAAGGTGACCGCAACTGGTAAAGTAAAAACTGGCCAGGCCGGAAAGCGGCACGGAATGATAAAGCGTACAAACAAATTTATTCGTACAGCCCGAGGGACTACAATGCTTAGCGCCCCTGATGAAAAAATCGTTAAGGGCATGATGCCCTACGCACGATAAGGAGAGTTAACATGTCTCGAGTAAAAGGTGGTACAGTTACACACGCCAGACACAAAAAAATTGTTGATCAGGCGAAAGGCTATTACGGGCGGCGTAAAAACACTTTCAAAGTAGCTGCACAGGCAGTCGATAAAGCCAATCAGTACGCGACCCGCGATCGTCATAATAAAAAGAGAAATTTCAGAGCATTGTGGATTCAGAGAATAAATGCAGCAGTGCGTGCTCACGATGAAGATTTGTCATACAGTAAATTTATAAATGGATTGACGAAGGCTGGCATTGAGGTGGACAGGAAGGTACTTGCCGATCTAGCAGTGCATGAGCCGAAAGTATTTTGCACAATAGTAGATCAAGCTAAAGCCGCACTAGCAGCCTAGCCTACAATACAATTTGCACATTAAGCCGTGCAGTGCGCGCGGCTTTTTTCTTTCACTGGATGCAAAAAAACTTGTCAATCTATCTATACATGATAGCACGGTAGCGTTTGGGTAGTGAGGTCAAATGGACGATTTACGTTTAAAGTATATTAAAGCCATTTCTGACGCGAGAGATGAAAATGCTCTAGAAGATGTTCGTCTTGCGGCTCTTGGGAAAAAAGGTGAGGTCAGTTTGCAGATGCGCGAACTTGGTAAGATGACACCTGAAGAGCGCAAAGTGGCCGGACCCACGCTTAATGCACTAAAAGATGAACTTAACTCAGCACTTAATGCAAAAAAGACTGCTTTAGCAGATGCCGTTTTGAATGCGCGCCTTGAAACCGAATGGTTAGATGTAACTTTACCATCAAGGGCTACAAATATTGGGTCTGTTCATCCAATTTCGCAGGTAACAGAAGAGGTTATTGCGATATTCGCAGATATGGGTTTTTCAGTTGCTGAGGGGCCAAGGATTGAAACGGACTGGTATAATTTTGATGCATTGAATATACCCGGTCATCATCCAGCCAGAGCGGAAATGGATACTTTCTACATGAAACGCAATTCAGATGATGAGAGGCCGCCTCACGTCTTAAGAACGCATACTAGTCCTGTACAGATTCGTACAATGGAAAAGAGTGGCGCGCCAATTCGCGTAATCTGCCCTGGTGGAGTGTATCGAGCTGACTACGATCAGACTCATACGCCAATGTTTCACCAGGTTGAGGGTTTGGCCATCGATAAAGATTTATCAATGGCAAACTTAAAATGGGTGCTTGAGCAATTCGTAAAGATCTTTTTTTCAGTAGATGATGTTGAGTTACGGTTTAGAGCGTCTCATTTCCCATTTACAGAGCCATCTGCCGAAGTCGATATAAGATGTTCGTGGAATGATGGACAATTAAAAATAGGGGAAGGTAATGACTGGCTGGAAATACTTGGCTCCGGCATGGTGCATCCTAAAGTGCTAAGCGCAGGGGGCATTGATCCTAATATTTGGCAAGGGTTTGCCTTTGGTATGGGAATAGATCGGATTGCGATGCTAAAATATGGAATTCCAGATTTAAGGTCATTTTTTGACAGTGATCTAAGGTGGTTACGACATTATGGTTTTGCTTCATTGGATCAACCTAATTTACATGCCGGACTAAGTCGCTAAGTGGGAAAATATATTAAAATCTTATTATGTTAACAAAGCATCTGACAATTTTTCATAATCTTTTAAAGATACTTACCCAAAATAATCATGGACGAGCACAATGAAATTTACATTTTCTTGGTTAAAAGAGCATCTTAAGACTACAGCTTCATTAGATGAAGTTGTAGATGCTTTGACTGATTTGGGTCTAGAGGTGGAGGAAGTAAGTGATCCCATAAGAAAACTAAATGATTTTACAATAGGAAAAATTATCAAGGCTGAGAAGCACGAGGATGCGGACAAATTGCGTGTTTGTAAAGTCGATACCGATAATGGTGAAACACAAATAATTTGTGGTGCACCGAATGCTAGAGAAGGAATTTTTGTAGTTGTAGCGAAGCCAGGCGTATATGTGCCTGGAATTGATACGACAATTGGAGTCGGTAAAATCCGGGGAATAGAGAGCCATGGAATGATGTGCTCTGAGAGAGAAATGGAGCTATCGGATGAGCATGATGGTATAATCGAACTTCCCTCGGGCGAGATAGGTGAACCGTATGGTAACTGGCTATTAAAAAACGATCCTGAAAAAGTTGATGCGGTTGTTGAAATAGCCATTACACCTAACAGGCCAGATGCATTGGGCGTTAGAGGAATTGCCCGCGATTTGGCGGCCAGAGGCTTGGGTGATTTGAAGCCAATGGATATACAGCCCATTCCTGGAAAATTTAAATGTCCAATATCTGTATCCATTGAGCCTGATACTCTAATCAATGCGCCGGTTTTCTACGGTAGACTGATAAGAGGGGTAAAGAACGGCCCATCACCAAAATGGTTACAGAATAAATTACGTGCAATTGGGTTGCGGCCTATTTCTACCTTAGTAGATATCACGAATTTTTTTACTTACGATAATAACCGTCCGTTGCATGTGTTTGATGCAGATAAGTTAAATGGCTCGTCTATTAGAGTACATGACGCAAAGGGGGGGGAAATTTTTAACGCTTTAGATGAAAAAGAGTATGTCTTGTCTAAAGGCATGACAGTAATTTCTGATAATGCGGGAGTAGAAAGTTTAGCAGGCATAATGGGAGGTAGTGGTTCTGGATGTACTGATAAGACAGAAAATGTTTTTATTGAGGCTGCGTACTTTAATCCCATAACGACCGCTTACACCGGACGGGAATTAAAGATAAATTCGGATGCCCGATATCGCTTTGAGAGAGGGATAGATCCAGAGTGGGCAGTATTTGGTATCGAGGCAGCCACAAAAATGATTATTGAGTTATGTGGTGGAGAACCATCTGAGGTTGTTCAGGCCGGTGAAATTCCTAACCATGGGAGAGCATACAAAGTAGATACTGCAAGGATTGAGTCCCTAGTAGGCATGGTAATTCCACCAGATGATCAACTGAAAATTCTGGAGAAGTTGGGCTTCGTTATTACGGGCGATACCGCTGGAGTGCCGAGTTGGCGGCCAGATGTGCAGGGTGAGGCTGACCTTGTGGAAGAGATAGCGCGTGTAGTATCTCTAAAAAAGCTGCAGGGTATACCGCTTCCCAGAGTTAGTAACTCCGTTCCAAAACCTGTCTTAAGTGCAGCGCAGCTTAGAGAGCAAACGTCGAGGCGAGCCGCGGCAGGACTGGGGTATAATGAATGCGTTTCATATAGTTTTATTGATGAGAAAAGCGCCAAGTTATTTGGTGGAGGTGATACTGTAACTCAGCTAGAAAACCCAATTTCTAGCGAGATGAGTCATATGCGTCCAGATTTATTACCAGGTTTGTTGCAGGCTGCTTCAAGAAACCAAGCTAGAGGTTTCTTTAATATGGCGTTATTTGAAATAGGACCTGTATTCAATGGAGGTAATCCTGAAAATCAGACAACGAACCTTAGCGGTGTGCTGATTGGACAAACTACTTCGAAAGATGTGCATGGGCAGAATAGGGAAGTAGATGTTTTTGATGTTAAGTCCCATATAGAAAACGTGTTATTTTCAATTGGAGCACCATCTAAATTCCAAATTTTACGTGGCGCAGAATCCTATTGGCATCCGGGCCGGCACGGACGTATTTGCCTAGGCCCAAAGAAAACTCTTGGGGTATTTGGTGAGATACATCCCAAGGTTTTAAGTTCTTTTGACTTAAAAGGACCAATAGTTGGCTTTACCATTTTTCTTGATAATATTCCTATACCTCGGAATTCAAATACTACTCGTCCACCATTGAGAGCAAGATCTTTGCAAGCCGTTGAACGAGACTTTGCTTTTGTTGTAGGCGAAAAGGTAGAAGCGTCATCAATAACAACTGCAGCAATGGGGTCTCAAAAGGATATCATCGAAGATGTCAGAGTTTTTGACGAGTTTATTGGAGGTGATTTAGGTGATGGAAATAAGTCAGTTGCAATTACTGTAAGACTACAGCCCACTGAAAATACTCTTACAGAAGCGGAGATCGAAGAAGTAAGCAAAAGCGTTATAGACCGAGTTGAGTCTGCCACTGGTGGCATTTTGCGCAGTTAAAAAAGACATGATTTCAATTACTCTGAAATCGAAAAATTTGAAATTTTATTTCAAGAGGTAAAAGGAGACTTAAATGCTAAGTGTTTATCTAGCTGGTGAAATTCATACTAATTGGCGGGAAGAGATAGCTGAAGGCGCTCAAAATTTTAATGTAATGTTTACATCTCCCGTAACTGATCATGAAGCCAGCGATGATTGTGGTGTCAAAATAATGGGCTCTGAAGAATTGAAATTCTGGCACGACCATAAAGGTGCAAAACTGAATGCGATTAGGACAAGAAAGTATATAGAGGAAGCGGATGTCGTTGTAGTACGTTTTGGCGACAAGTATAAGCAGTGGAATGCTGCATTTGAGGCTGGTTATGCTGCGGCATTGGGTAAGTCAATTATTGTTATGCATGGAGCAGACCATCAGCATGCATTAAAAGAGGTAGACGCTTCGGCATTGGCAGTTGTAGAAACCTCCCAACAGGTTGTGGAGATACTAGAGTACATAGAAAAAGGTACATTGCCAGCTTAGCTGGCTAAGGTATTTACCGGGCTATTTATTTTACCTACTTTAATGTAGAACACTCAAAGCTTTAAGATCAGGTTTAACAGTTTCCAGTCCTAATGCTTCACCGACTGCAGCATATGTTAATTTTCCATCGTGTACATTGAGCCCGTTAAATAGATGTGGGTCATCCGAACAAGCCTTTACCCATCCTTTATTTGCAAGGGACATGATAAAAGGAAGCGTAGCATTTCCTAGAGCTAAAGTTGAAGTGCGAGCGACTGCTCCTGGCATGTTTGCAACGCAATAATGCATTATGCCATCTATTTCATATATTGGATCAGCATGGGTAGTGGCACGTGATGTTTCGAAACATCCACCTTGATCGATTGCAACGTCAACTAAAGCGGCGCCAGAGTTTAAGGTAGATAACTGTTCCCTGCTGATTAGTTTTGGGGCCTCTGCCCCTGCAACTAGAACGGCACCAATGATTAAATCTGCTTGTGAGGCAAGCTCAGACGTTGCCTTCTGTGATGCATATCCATTTTTAAAAAGATGACCGAAAACATCATCAATATAACGCAGACGAGCTAATGATTTATCTAAGACGGTAACATCGGCACCCATTCCAGCAGCAACCCTTGCTGCATTAGTACCAACCACACCGCCACCAAGAACCAAAACTTTTGCAGGTGCTACTCCGGGAACCCCTCCCAAAAGAACGCCTCTACCACCATTAGCCTTCTGTAAAGTCCAAGCTCCCATTTGGGGTGCAAGACGGCCTGCAACCTCTGACATCGGCGCCAATAGTGGAAGGCCCCCGTTTATATCTGTTACTGTCTCGTAAGCGATTGCCGTACATCCGCTGTCAATAAGGTCATGAGTTTGTTCTGGGTCTGGTGCGAGATGAAGATAGGTAAATAAAAGTTGCCCGCTTTTAAGCATTTGTCGTTCAACTGCCTGAGGTTCCTTAACCTTAACGATCATTTCAGCCTCATCAAAAACCTCTTTTGCAGTTCCAACAATAGCAGCGCCTTCTTTTACATAATCGCTATCAACAAAACCTGCTCCAAGTCCGGCATTTGTCTCTATCGTTACAACATGGCCGCGACCAACCAATTCTCTGACAGCAACTGGTGTTAAGCCTACTCTAAATTCTTGTGGCTTTATTTCTTTTGGGCAACCAACTTTCATGATCTCATCTCCCTAATTTAATCAAAAGAATAATACGTTGCTTTTGATAAAAAATTATGGCAAATATTGCTGATAAAAGAACTAAATACGCAAGAAAATTCTAATTTATGATAAATTATTAAAATGAAATTCGACAAAGACAAGTTAGATAGCACAGACTTACGAATCTTAAAGGTTCTTCAAATCAGGGGTAGAATTACCAACGCGGAGCTTGCCGATGAGATAAATTTATCTCCATCAGCATGCCACAGAAGGATCCAAAGGATAGAGGAGAGGGGATTTATCAAAGATTATGTGGCATTGCTAGATTCTCGGAAGGTAGGGGTTCCAACCACTGTGTTCGTAGAGATTACACTTACCGCTCAAGCAGATGAAATACTTGATGCGTTCGAGAAAGCAGTGTCTAAAATCCCTGATGTGCTTGAATGCCATTTGATGGCAGGTTCAGCTGATTATATTCTGAAGGTAGTTGCCGAAGATACTGAAGATTACTCAAGGATCCACAGACAACATCTAACGCGACTACCCGGAGTTGCACAAATGCAAAGTTCTTTTGCTCTTCGCACTGTATTTAAAACTACAGCTTTGCCAATTTAAAGTGACGTGAGGATAATTAAATCGTAAAAAATTAAACATGGAATATTTTAGAATTTTGAATAACATTTAAATGCATTAGTCGATAATTTTTATGCCCTGTCATTCATTTAGTTTTCGATAGCGGATATTATTTATAAAACCACAGACATTAAGACATAAAAAATGAGAAAAAATCAGAAGGATAACTTTAGTTGGCTAGAGGCCGAACTAAATGAAACATACGATGAAATGTTTGAGGCTGAGTTTTCTGAGCCGATGCTTCCGGACGAATTTTGGAAAATATATAAAGGTGAGCGTCCAGATACCCTTGAAAAAAGAACCTATTTTCGGAATTTATTGAGGCTCCAAATGGAGTTGATAAAATTACAAGACTGGGTGGAGAATACTGGATCAAAAGTGCTGATTATTTGTGAGGGTCGTGATGGAGCAGGAAAGGGGGGTGTGATAAAAAGAATTACACAACGTTTAAATCCAAGGGTTGCACGTGTTGTTGCTCTGCCTAAACCCACTGAACGCGAAATGACGCAATGGTATTTTCAACGTTATGTACCACATCTACCTGCAGGCGGTGAAATCGTGTTGTTTGATAGATCTTATTATAATCGTGCTGGAGTGGAGCGTGTCATGGGGTTTGCATCTGACGATCAGGTGGAACAGTTTTTCAGAGATGTGCCGGAGTTTGAACGGATGTTAGTGCGATCTGGAATAATCGTCTTAAAATATTGGTTTTCAATTTCAGACGAAGAACAGCAGTTACGTTTTATGATGAGAATTCACGATCCCATGCGGCAGTGGAAACTTTCACCGATGGATCTTGAGAGTAGGGTAAGATGGGAAGACTATACAAAAGCAAAAGAAGAAATGTTTTCGAGGACAAATATACCTGAGGCACCTTGGTATATCGTCGAGGGAAATGATAAAAAAAGAGAGCGCTTAAATTGTATCGAGCACATTTTAAGTCAAATACCATATTCGGAAGTTGATAATCAAAAAATCGAGCTTCCAGAAAGGGTTTTTAATCCTGACTATGAAAGACGAGTGCTACCTGACAAGCTCTATGTTCCAAAAATATATTGAGGTTCTTAAGATAAATAAAAACCCCCATCATTAGTGGGGGCCTGAGTGAAATAATCTAAAGCATTCCTTCGCGTTGTGCTTTTTTACGCGCCAGCTTTCGAGCCCGTCTTATCGCTTCAGCCTTTTCACGGGCCTTTTTCTCAGAGGGCTTTTCAAAATGCTGTTTCAGCTTCATTTCACGAAATACACCTTCTCGCTGTAATTTCTTTTTTAAAGCACGAAGAGCCTGGTCTACGTTGTTATCTCTTACACTTACCTGCATGTGGTAGTCACCACCTTTCCAATTTTGAGTTGCGCTTTATCGCAGGAAGTGGTTGGTTACCAAGAAATGAAAATTTTGTCCATAGTATAAAATTGATAATAAAAGATAGTCATGTCAGAGCAAACACGAACATTAGAAAAGCTTTTGTCAGCTGCAAAACTTCACATCCCCTTTGATGGATGGGGAGATGTGACTTTCAATGCAAGTTGTGCAGATGCTGGTTTAGATCCTCAAATAGCGCGTCTTTATTGTCCACGTGGTGGATTGGATCTTGCGATTTACTACCATCGTTTGTGTGATCAAAAACTGCTAGGGGAAAATAAATCGCGAGACTGGGGTGAGGCCAGGCTGAGAGATAAAGTAGGCACTTTAATAAAAGCTCGGTTAGAACTTGTTGAGGAGAAAGAACTTGTTCGCCGTGCCACTACTTTATTTGCTTTGCCTCAGAATAATCTTACAGGATTAAAGTTAATCTGGGAAACCTCAGATATTATATGGAAGATAGCGGGTGATACCTCCAACGATATTAACTGGTATACCAAAAGAACTACTCTCTCAGCAGTATATGGCGCGGTGGTATTATTTTGGCTCGGTGATAATTCCTCTGAAAGTGAGAAAACATGGGAGTTTGTGGACCGACGTTTAGCAGATGTAATGGGCTTTGAAAAATTTAAGAGTACACTTCGAGCAAATCCGGCGTTAAAGCCATTTAATGATTTAATTCGCAAATCTGTGTCTGGTATTAAATCCCCTATTGACCATGACTCACCCAAGCCAGGTGATTTTCGCTGAGTTTTGAACGTAAATAATTTGTTAGGGTATCAATGAACGTAATTGAGATAACAAAACCGGGTGGCCCGGACGTTTTGAAATTATCAACTAGACCTAGTCCAAAGCCGGCAACTGGGCAAGTTTTGATAAAGGTTGCCTATGCTGGCGTGAATAGGCCAGATGCATTGCAGCGAGCAGGTCTTTACAAGCCGCCGAGTGACGCTTCAGATTTGCCCGGGTTAGAGGCAGCAGGTGAAGTTGTTGAAATTGGTAATGCTGTAAGCGGAATAGAAGTTGGTGACGCCGTATGTGCCTTACTACCTGGCGGAGGATACGCTGAGTATGTAATAACACAAGCCGCTCACTGTTTACCTATTCCAGACGGTTTTTCGTTGAAACAAGCAGCTTGTTTACCTGAGACTTTTTTCACAGTGTGGTCAAACGTAATGGTACGCGGCAAACTAAAGGCAGGCGAACGTTTCTTAGTCCATGGTGGTTCTTCCGGGATTGGAACTACTGCTATCCAACTTGCAAATAAGATGGGGTCACGGGTTTTCGCAACTGCTGGCAACGATAAAAAAGTATCAGCATGTATCAGATTAGGTGCTGAAGTCGCTATAAATTACAAAGAAAAAGACTTTGTTGAAGAAATTAAAAAGATAGGGGGAGTCGATGTAATCTTAGATATGGTAGGGGGTGATTACATTGCGAAAAATTTGAAATGCTTAAATGAAGATGGAAGATTAGTCCAAATAGCGTTTCTCCATGGTGCCAAAGCAGAAGTAAATTTTGCTCAATTAATGATGCGCCGACTAACATTTACTGGGAGTACATTGAGACCCCAGTCAAATGTTCAAAAAGCTCAGATAGCAAATGATTTGAGGGAAAAAGTTTGGCCCTTATTGCGCCCAGGTGGTATTGAGCCTGAAATTGATAGTGAATACCCTTTGGCTAATGCATCAGAGGCGCATTTGCGGATGGAAAGTTCGGCTCACATCGGAAAAATAGTACTTAAAGTATAACAGGAATAATCTTTAGCTACTTATACTCAATACTCAAAACTTCATAAGATTTTTCACCACCGGGTGTTCTGACTTCAACACTGTCGCCTACATCTTTCCTTATTAATGCCCGGGCTATAGGTGATTTTACATTTAGAAGCCCTTTTTCAATATTAGCCTCATGCTCGCCAACAATTTGCCAAGTTTTTTCCTCGTCTGTATCTTCATCAACGACGGTAACAGTTGCTCCAAACTTTATTGATCCTGATAAAGATTTTGGATCGATTACTTCTACCAGTGAGAGGATAGCTTCAAGTTCTTTAATTCGCCCTTCAATAAAGCTTTGTTTTTCTCTGGCTGAATGGTATTCAGCATTTTCAGATAAGTCGCCGTGCTCTCGGGCTTCTGCAATGGCTCTAATTATTGCTGGACGCTCCTCTGATTTGAGAAGCTTTAATTCAGCTTCTAGAGCTGTATGTCCTGTGGGTGTAATGGGTATTTTTTCCATTCACATTTTCTTTCGTCAACAGTAATTTTTAATAACTTAATTTATAACATCGTGATTTTTAAATCTAAAATTGGCCAGTTCTTAAACTAATAATATATCTTCGTAATTAAATGCATAATAATTGTAAAATTCAAAACAATTTCTTAATATTTTGAGCTACAATGCCGCAAAAGCTAATTTTAACTGCAACAGCAATTGACGCACAATAAATAAGCACCATAAATACAATAAGAAGTTTAATTTAGTGGAGTTGAGACCGTGACAGTCGTAGAACGTGAGATGATGGAATGCGATGTTGTTATCGTTGGAGCAGGGCCTGCGGGTTTATCAGCAGCAATTAGATTAAAGCATCTGGACGAAAACTTAAATGTTATTGTTCTAGAAAAGGGCTCTGAGGTTGGTGCTCACATATTATCTGGAGCAGTTCTGGACCCATCTGGTTTGGATAGGCTCATGCCGGATTGGCGGGATCGTAATGCTCCAATAAATGTTCCCGTGAAAAAAGATAATTTTTATATTTTGGGTGAAGCAGGGCAAATACGGCTACCAAATTTCTTAATGCCTCCGTTAATGAATAACCACGGCAATTATATCGTATCGATGGGTAACGTCTGTAGATGGATGGCAGAGCAGGCAGAGGAACTGGGCGTAGAAATTTTTCCTGGCATGGCATGTTCTGATTTGGTTTTTGGTGAGAATAATGAACTCAAGGGTGTCGTTGCAGGAGAATTTGGGCTAGGGCAGGATGGTAAGCCAAGCGATGCCTATGAACCAGGGATGGAATTACATGGTAAATATGTATTTTTATCAGAGGGTGTACGAGGTTCATTATCAAAAAAGCTAATACAAAAATACTCGTTAGATTCAGAGAGTGACGCACCTAAATTTGGACTCGGGATGAAAGAAATATGGGAAGTCCTTCCGGAAAACCATAATGAGGGGGAAGTGACCCATACACTTGGTTGGCCGCTTGGATTTAAGAATTCCGGTGGCTCATTTGTTTACCATTTGGATAATAACCAAGTTTACGTAGGCTATATTGTGGATCTGAATTATAAAAACCCATATTTATTTCCCTACATGGAATTTCAAAATTTCAAGCATCATCCCAAAATTGCAAATTTGCTGAAAGGTGGAAAACGCGTAGCTTACGGAGCAAGAGCTGTTACTAAAGGTGGTATACAATCAATTCCGAAAGTTGTGTTTCCCGGGGGAGCACTTCTCGGGTGCTCTGCAGGTTTAGTAAACCTCCCACGAATTAAGGGTAATCACAATGCCATGCACTCGGGAATTGATGCCGCCGATGCAGCTTTCAAAGCGATAAGTGCTGGTAGATCGGGCGATATTCTTCATGACTACGGAAAATCACTTAAAAATGGTCCTATTGGCAAGGATTTAAAAAAGGTCCGTAACGTAGCACCTTTAAACGGCCGTTTCGGTCCGTTAGCAGGTTTATTGATTGGTGGTTTTGATATGTGGTTCCAATCTATTTTTCGTTTTTCACTGCTTGGAACTTTACGGCATGGCAAGTCAGATGCACAGAGTACAGAAAAAGCTAAGGATCATAAAGAAATATCATATCCCAAGCCGGATGGATTACTCAGTTTTGATAGATTAACAAACGTTTCCTTTAGCATGACAAATCACGAGGAATCTCAGCCGCCGCATTTAAAGCTGGCGGACAACAAAATTCCAACAAATTTTAATCTACCAAATTATTCTGAACCGGCGCAACGGTACTGTCCAGCTGGTGTATACGAAATTGTAAAAGAAGATGATGAAAATAGATTTGTGATTAACTTTCAAAATTGTGTTCATTGTAAGACGTGTGATATCAAAGACCCAAGTGAAAATATTACTTGGGCAACGCCCCAAGGAGGCGATGGGCCCAATTATCCAAATATGTAATAATGTTCATTTTGGTGCTGTTCACGACTTATAATGCCACTCATACTCATCTTAATGAAGAGTAGGTAAAGGTGCATTTTTTTGCAAGAAGTAACAAGAAAGTATAAAAGTTGAAATTTTTTCATTATTCCAGTTGCCTAGTTATAGGGTTACTTTTCGCAGGTGTAGTTAATGCAGAAATTAGCTTTGGTGGGTATTTAGCAGGGCGGCATGCGCTTTCGGCTAAAGATTTTGATGCAGCTTCAACTTATTTATCCAGGGTTATTAAAGACGATTTAGAAAATCCAGAGCTTTTAAATGGTCTGATAAGTGTTCAGGTTTCACTAGGTAATATTGCCGCTGCTAAGCATTCCGCAGATAACTTAGATCTTATTAATGTTCAGACTCAATTATCGAATATGGTAAAAGTCGCAACCCAATTACATGCACGGGACTATGGTAAAGCAAAACGTCAGATTAATAATGACCAAGGTATTAATCCGTTGCTGGATAAAATAGTAATTGGATGGGCATTAGCCGAAGAGGGTAATTTTGAAGATGCAAAACTTATCTTTGACAAAATTGGTGAGGGCTCGTCACTTGCACAGTTTTCTCAAATGCAAAAAGCATCGATGTTGGCTGCCTATGGTCGGTATCAAAGTGCTCTAAGCATTTTAGATAACTTAGAGATGAGTTCGAGCAGACTTTCCGTCGATGCCCGAGTAATGAAGGTCCAATTGCTCTTGAAGCTCAATAAGAAAGATGAAGCTGCTGACTATTTTTCAAAATTTTTTGGCGAGGGAGCAGGTTCTGATGCACTGAGTTTGCGTTCGCAAATAGAAAAGCATGTAGATGCTCCATCCATAGATAGCAGTCTTTCATTGGAGGCGGGAATCTCATATGCATTTTATGCCATTGCAGACATCCTAAAAGACGAGGCAGATCCAAATACTGCGCTTTTATATGTTCGCCTCGCCCAATATCTAAATGCAAATAGTCAGAAAGCTGTCTTGTTGGCGGCTGATTTATTGGAGCAAATGGGGCAATATGATTTAGCGGTTGCAGAGTATTCAAAAATTTCCTCATCAAGTTCTTATTTTCTCAGCTCAGAATTGGGTCGGGTGGGAGCACTTAGAGCGGGTGGTAAGACTGAAGCTGCTCTTGAGGTTTTATATTTTTTATCAAGAGAATTTGGTGATAATGGCATTGTACACAATTCATTGGGTGACTTTTTAAGGAGGGAAGAGCGCTATAGTGAAGCGAAATCAGCATATGACAAAGCCATAGAGATATATAGGGAAAACAATAATATTACCTGGCTTGTTCTTTACGCACGGGGCATAACACATGAAAGATTAGAAGAATGGGATGAAGCGGAATCGGACTTTAGGAATGCGCTCACAATTAAGCCAGATCAGGCAAACGTTTTAAACTATCTAGGATACTCTCTAATTGATAGAGGTGAGAAGCTTGAAGAGGCAATGACAATGATTGAAAAAGCGGTTAGCCTACAGCCTGAAAGTGGATACATTGTAGATAGTTTGGCTTGGGGACTTTTTAAATTAGGTAAGTATGAAACTGCGATTCCTCATATTGAAAAGGCCGCTGAATTGATGCCTGTAGATCCAATTGTAACGGATCATCTGGGTGATCTGTATTGGGCAGTCGGTAGGCAGTTGGAGGCTAAATTTCAGTGGAGGCGTGCCTTATCTTTTGATCCTGAATTAAAGGATGCAAACAGAATAAGAGAAAAGTTACGAGTTGGGCTTGATAGGGTTTTAATTAATGAAGGGTTAAAACCAACATCTGACTTATATGCAAATGATAAGTGAATTTGCGCCAGCAAAAATTAATCTGTCACTACATCTTGTGGGCCAAAAAAGTGATGGTTACCATTTACTTGATAGTATTGTATCTTTTGTAAATATTGGTGATAAGATAAGTATAGAACCGGGCAAGTCTGGCAAGTTAAAAGTTGCTGGTCCCTTTGCAAAGGATCTACCTAGGTCAAATCACAATTTAGTTTTAAAAGCAGCTCGCTTATTTAATAACATTAAATTTTCTCGGATAACTTTAGAAAAAAATATTCCAGTGACATCAGGTATTGGGGGTGGATCAGCAGATGCTGCTGCGACAGTTAGGCTATTTTCCAAATTCTATAATAAGCCAGACCTTCCGGTTGAAAAACTAATTTCCTTAGGCTCTGATGTGCCGGTATGCATGCAAAAAGGCATTGTTCGGATGATGGGTGTTGGGGAAGAGATTATCAATTTATCGCCTGCTCCAAAGGTGGGGATTCTCTTGGTCAATCCTCGTAAAGCTTTATCAACAGCCAAGGTCTTCAGTGCTGTAAAAGAGAAAAATAACTCAGGATTAAATTTGCAAGGCTCAGGTGAGAAAAGCCTAGATTCTTGGTTTGACTGGATTAATTCAATGAGAAATGATCTTACTGCTTCCGCAATAGATCTGATACCAGATATTAGGTTTATCCTTGATAAACTTATCACGTGTGAAGGCGCTAGGGTTGTTCGAATGTCTGGCTCTGGGGCTACTTGTTTTGCCTTATTTGAAGATTTTGATCTCTTGCAGGATGCGAAATTAAAAATTATGAAAGAGTTTCCCTCTTTTTGGTGTGAAGCAGGTGAACTTATTTGACGCGATCTACAACATAATCTGCTAAATTTATAAGTAATAATTTAATATTATTATCAGGAACAGCCTCCAAGGATTCCTTTGCAATCTTCCCCCATTCAAGTGCATCTGATCTAGTTTTTTTGATTGCCCCATATTTGTTCATTAATTCGAGAGCTATATCAAAGTCTTCAGATGTTTGCTCTCCTTTTTCAATAGTACGCTTCCAAAACTCTCTTTCATTTGCATCACAGCTCGAAATAGCTTTTATAAAGGGTAGAGTTAGCTTGCGTTCACGAAAGTCGTCTCCATTATTTTTACCAATTACTTTACTGTCACCTTCAATATCTAAAAGATCGTCGACTATTTGAAACGCAATCCCAAGTGCGTCACCGTAATTGTAAAGGGCATTAGTTATTTTTGCGTCAGCTTCAGAAATCACAGCTCCCACTTGAGTAGCGGCAGAAAATAAAGCTGCTGTTTTGCCGCGTATAACTTTTAAGTAGATCTCTTCGTTAGTACTAATATCTCTAGATACAGTTAGTTGTAGCACCTCACCTTCTGCTATTGTAGCGGATGCATTTGCTAAGATATTTAGAACCTGTAATGAACCTGTTTCAACCATCAATTGAAAGGATCTTGAAAACAGGTAATCTCCAACAAGAACTGAAGATTTATTATCCCACAAAAGATTCGCAGAAGGCCTACCTCGACGTTTTTCGCTTTCATCAACGACGTCATCGTGTAACAGGGTTGCGGTATGAATAAATTCCACTATGGCGGCCAAGTGAATATGATATTGCCCTTCATATCCACACATTTTTGCTGAAGCCAGGGTCAAAAGTGGTCTCAACTTTTTCCCGCCAGCATTGATAAGGTGCGATGCTATTTCGGGTATTCGCGGTGCATACTCAGATGTCATACGCTCATGAATTAACTTATTCACGGCCTCCAACTCTTCCTTCAGTAGTTCAGAAAGTAAATCATGCGGTCTTTTGTTATTATTGTCTGACGCCATTTTTTCCTCAGTGTGACCTCGACATAATTTAAATTTATTTCTACTGTTGTCCAATGAAAGAACTATTGCGCACACAGGATCCAACGGTCATGCTTTATGCGAA
>JBJLGG010000003.1:0-69663 GCA_045564995.1 Paracoccaceae bacterium
CTGGCTCTGGCTCTGGCTCTGGCTCTGGCTCTGGCTCTGGCTCTGGCTCTGGCTCTGGCTCTGGCTCTGGCTCTGGCTCTGGCTCTGGAGGTAAATCTTCTATAATTTTTTGGCTGTCAATACTATCTCGCAGCACCTGAGCCTCTTCTCGGTCTTGTTTAGCTGGCGCCTCATCTGCTGCTTCTTGAACAATAGCTTCCAGGCCTTCATCAATTTTTGAAGATGACTTGAATAACCTATCTTTAAGTTTTTTAAAAAAAGACATTAAGCCTCCTGAGGCAATTTCATCCCAATTTTCTATCTGCTAAATAAAAATAATTCTTACAACTTTATGCATACTTCTTTTTTCTTAAATTAACTGAAAAAAAGTTCTGAGTGACACTAAAAAAGGCTTCCCTGCTTCGGAGGCCCGCCTTTAATTTTTATATTATTTTTTTGCTTGTTAGGCTGTTTTTTTTTGCTATCAACTTTCTCAGAAACAGAAACCCCAATCCTTCCATCTTTGAATTCTACTTCAAGCTGAACTTTTTCAATGACTGCTGAAACCGAAGTCATAACTGAACCGTTTGCCCGTATTACCGAGTACCCACGGTTTAAAGTCTCTTTATAGCCAAGTGTTTCTCTTAAGCGATCTAGTTTATTTAAACTTTCCAATCTTGGAGCTATCAATTTAGATTTTAAGCTTGAAAGACGATTAACCATTTGATTAAAATTTTGCTCTTTTCGTTTAGTCTCTCTATGTAAATCATTGGAACTTAACTTTGTAACTTTTAGTTGTAGATTGATAAGTTTATTATCTAAATTTCTTTGAAAATTTGTACTCAAAGTCTCAAAATATGTTACTGTCCTTTCATGCTTTAGCTCTACCGCTTGCTTTAAAAATCGTGGATGTAAACCTGCAAAAACCTTAGCACTTTTTAATTTATTCCGCTGAATTAAACTAATTAGACCTCTAGGCAATCGCTCAGACGAAACATCTAATCTTTGAACTGCTAAAGCACAAATTTCCTCACTTCTAGGCATCGATCTTGAAATATCTGCCAGCCTCTGTTTTGAGTGTGAAAGCTTATGCTTAAGCCGTTGCCATTTTCTATTTCCAATCTTATCCAAGACATTAGATATCTCACTAAGAACCGGAACTGCAATCTCTGCCGCAGCAGTTGGCGTTGGAGCCCGTATATCGGACACAAGGTCAATTAGCGTAGTGTCTGTCTCATGACCGATCGCAGAAATAATAGGTATTTGAGACGCTGCAACTGCCCGCAAAACAACTTCTTCATTAAAGCTCCATAGATCTTCCAGCGACCCGCCACCCCGAGCGATAATTAAAAGATCTGGCCGTTTGATTTGATCAGAGTCTTTTAAACCATTGAAACCATCGATAGCCCTTGAAACTTCTACCGCACAACTATCACCTTGAACTGAAACAGGCCAAATTAAAACTTCCCTAGGAAAGCGGTCCCTTAGGCGATGAAGTATATCACGTATTACTGCACCAGATGAAGACGTTATAACGCCAATAACATTTGGCAGATAGGGTAAGGGTTTTTTTCTTGATACATCGAACAAACCCTCCTGCTTGAGTTTTTCCTTACGCTTTTCGAGTAAAGCCATTAAAGCGCCCTCACCCGCATGAGTAATTTTTTCGACAATAAGTTGATATTTTGATTGAGCACCGAAAGTAGTTAACTTACCAGATGCAATAACCTCTAAACCCTCTTCGGGCATAGCAGTAAGATTTCGGACATTACCCTTCCAAATAACCGCTGCTAAAACTGATCTTTCATCTTTTAAATCGAGGTAGATATGGCCAGATCTGGGATTTGAAACTCGACCAATTTCACCTCGGATTCGAACGTATTCAAACTCGCTTTCGATAAGGCCTTTAACTAGGCCAGAAACTTCACTTACGCTATATTCAGGTCTGTTATCGCCCACGAGATTGTTCTCAATTACCTCAGACATCTACCCCTCTTGCTTTCTTATTAAGGCAAGCATAAAACGCTGATACTTTGAGTCCAAGGGGTCTTGTAACATGAATATCCTTATACTTGGCAATGGTGCTCGAGAACACTCTATAGCTTGGGCTGTCAAACAAAACCCAAAATGTAGCAGGCTACTTGTAGCTCCAGGAAACGCTGGGATAGCAGATATTGCTGATATTTCAACGATCAACATTGAAAATTGCGATGAAGTAGTAAAATTAGCAACTCAAGAAAAAATAGACTTTGTTATAATAGGCCCAGAAGCACCCCTGGCTGCTGGCGTTTCAGATGAACTTAAAAATAATGGTTTTCTTGTCTTTGGCCCAAGCAAAGCCGCCGCTCAACTAGAGATTTCGAAGAGCTTTATGAAAGATGTATGTACGACAGTGAATATTCCCACTGCAAAATATTCAAAATTTAATGATCTTTTATCTGCGAAAAAATATGTTGCACAGGAAGGCGTTCCAATTGTGATAAAGGCTGATGGGCTCGCCGCCGGAAAAGGCGTTACCGTCGCAATGGATCTGACAACTGCGTATAAAGCACTAGAGGATATATTCAACTCCAGCAATCACAATTCGGACACTAAAGTCGTTATAGAAGAATTTATGGAAGGTGAAGAAGCTTCCTTTTTTGTGCTTTGTGACGAACTAAAAATATTACCAATGGGAACAGCTCAGGACCATAAACGCGTTGGTAATGGCGATACAGGACCAAACACCGGTGGAATGGGCGCATATTCACCTGCCCCTGTTTTGACAAAGAAAATTGAGGAAAACGTTATAAAGGAAATTATTGAACCTACTTTGCGGGAAATGAAAAAACGAGGTGAACCTTATCAAGGCGTACTTTATGCGGGGTTAATGATTAAAGATCAGCAGGCCCGTTTAGTTGAGTATAATGCTAGGTTCGGCGATCCCGAGTGCCAAGCGCTAATGATGAGATTAGGAGCACAAGTCTTGGACTTACTATTAGCCACAAGCACTAGTAACTTAGAAGATTGCAAAATAAATTGGGCTGACGACCACGCTTTATGCGTAGTGATGGCATCCAATGGATATCCAGGAAAAATAAAAAAAGGTTCTATAATCGATGGATTGCAAAAATTAACAAGCTCTTCGTGCCAAATGTGCTTTCACGCAGGAACTGTAAAAGAATCTGGAAATATAGTCGCAAATGGCGGAAGAGTTTTAAGCCTCACTGCAAGAGGAGAAACCTTGGCTGAAGCACAATCAGGCGCTTACGACATGGTTAAGATCATCGATTGGGAGGAAGGTTTCTATAGGACTGATATTGGGTGGAGAGCTGTAATTTAGCTAATTAACGGGAATGCAGCAATCTGGTATAATAAGTAACTTTAAGTTATATTTGCCTTTCTGGCATTTGAACTATCAGGCCGTCTAATGCATCTGTGACTTTAAGCTGGCACGTGAGTCTTGATCTTTCAGGGTCAGGCTCATAAGCAAAATCAAGCATATCTTCTTCCATAGGTTCACGCGCTGGTATTTTTGCAACCCAATCAGGATGAACATAAACGTGACAGGTGGAACATGCACATGCACCTCCACAGTCAGCGTCAATACCGGGTATATTATTATCTCTGGCGCCCTCCATTACTGTCAGGCCACTAGAGACTTCTACAACATGTTCATTGCCGCCGTGCTCAATATATGTAATCTTAGGCATTGGTCACTCTCTTAGTTTTGCATATGTCCTTATAAAGAACTACTTAGCCTTCAAAAAGAAATTTTGCGACCCCTCATTTTATATGTTGCGACAAAATAACAATGTTCTATATTTGTTCTATGCTTTATCAGGGGATTAATAATTGGCCAAAGCCACCCAGCGCTTGTCCCGCAAGTATGCTTAAAAAGGCGACCCATTTGACACCAATTTGTGTCGCAGGTTTGGTAATTTTACGCCAAAGACCAGGAACGGCAAAAGGAGTTATATTCCTTACATTAGAGGATGAAACAGGTTACTCAAATATAATAGTTTGGCGCAAGATATATAATAAATACAGACGTGCTATAATATCGGGAAGGTTATTACGAGTAACTGGTAAGCTCCAACATGAAGGAGATACAACCCATGTAATAGCTGAAAAAATTGAAGATATTTCAGATCTTTTGGATCAATTAATTTCCCAATAAAACCAACAGAGAACTAAATAAATTTAGCCTTCTATTGGCAGCACTACAAACCTAGGCTGCCCATCTCGCCGAACTAGTAGCAAAATAGACTCTCTACCAGAACTTTTAGTTTCATCAATTCGAGCAAGAAAATCATCCAATGTGGAGACTGCTTTTTGTCCAACATCACTAATTATGTCGCCCGGCCTGATTCCCTTTTCAAACGCCACACTTTCTTCCAAAACTTCCATAACTATTAGACCTGCACTGTCAGATGGAAGTTCCATCTCTTTTCTTTGGACATCGGTTATCTCCAACAATGACATGCCCAGAATAGTCTCGGGAGCCTCTTCTTGCTTTGGAGGAGTTTGTTGCCTCTGGGCTAGAGCATCCGGATCAGGTCTCTGGCCCAGTGTGATTGATAAGGTCTGCTTGGAACCCTCTCTTACAATGATCGCATTAACGGTTTTGCCAACTGCGGTTTTTCCAACAAGTCTCACAAGTTCGCCAGAACTTCCCACATCTTGGCCATCAAAGGATATAATTATATCCATGCTTTTTAATCCAGCATCTAAAGCCGGACCATCAAAAACATCCAGAACAATTGCACCAGATGTATCAACCAAACCAAGGGCTTCAGCCATGTCTTCCGTAACATTACCGATGTTAACTCCCAACCAGCCACGCCGAACCTCCCCAAATTCTCGAAGTTGATCTACTACTGGCGCGACAACATTCGAAGACATTGAAAACCCTATACCAATCGATCCTCCATTCGGGGACAGAATAGCTGTATTGACGCCAATGACCTTACCATCCATGTTAAATAAAGGTCCGCCAGAATTACCTCGGTTTATTGCTGCGTCAGTTTGTATGTAGTCATCATAGGCACCGGAAAGCTCCCTGTTTCTGGCCGATATTATTCCCACAGACACCGAAAATCCTTGCCCCAAGGGATTTCCCACAGCCATAACCCAGTCTCCAACTTTCGAAATATCACTATCCCCGAATTGCACGTAAGGGAGCGCATCCTTGTGCTCAACTTTCAAAAGCGCGATATCAACGTTTTTATCGACTCCAACGACTTTTGCTTCAAGCTCCATACCATCTCTAAATTCTATGCGTATTTCATCAGCATCTTCTATTACGTGATTGTTTGTTATTACATAACCATCACTAGAAATGACAAAACCTGAACCTAAGGCGGATGAGTTTCGCGGAGCACCTTTACCCCCATTACGATCTTGAAAGTCACGAAAAAGATCTTCAAAAGGACTTCCTTCTGGAACAATTCCTTGTGGGCCCACCGGAGCAGCTACAGTAGTTGATGTCGTTATATTAACCACGGCTGGGCTAACCGTTTCAACTAAAGGGGCGAGGCTCTCAGGCGCCGCTTTTACATTATTTGCGATCATCTGAAAAATCAAAAAGAAACAAAGCAATACTAGTGAAAACACTTGGTTTTTTGTCAACGATTTAATAGCCATGCGATCCATCCAAAACTGTTAATCTTTTAATTTTCGAGAAGAAGTAAAATGTCTTATTTGAGAGATAGGGTGAGAAACCATTCACGACAATAGCAGCAAAAAAAAATTCAGTAAGCATTTCGTATACCGTGCTATAAAAATTTAATCAGGTACAATAGCGAACTGCCAGTCAAAGCCATCAAGGCGCCAAGCATTCGTCTTTGACGGATTGAGGTACCAGCTAATATTTTCAAAACCCGTTCAATCAAAGAAGGTGCAATAATATACGCCAGGCCCTCGACTAACATAATAACCCCTATACCCCAAAGCAGGGTTAATATCATTTGAGACCAATATCTGACTTCAAATAATCAAAAAACTCCGAATCTGGAGATATTACCATAGTTGAGTTTTTACCCTGAAGGGCGTTTGTATATGCTGTTAAAGATCGGTAAAATTCGAAAAACTCTGGATCTTCACCAAACGCAGTTGCGAATATCGCGTTCCGTTCGGCGTCAGCCTCACCACGAATAATCTCTGCATCGCGCCGAGCATCAGAAACTATTTCCACTTCCGTTCTATCGGCTAATGCTCTAACTCTTTGAGCAGCCTCATTTCCTCTTGCTATTTCATCAGCCGCTTCTCTTTCTCGTTCCGCGCGCATTCGTGCAAAAGTCGCATCGAGATTTTGCCTAGGCAAGTCAGTTCGCTTTAGTCTAACATCAATCACTTCAATACCTATTGCTCGGCCCTTTATTTTAGCTCCACTTAAAATTCGATCCATCAGAAGGGCACGATCAGAACTTAAAATATCGTTAGACGATACCGAACCAAGCACCTCTCTGAGCTCATTTCTGAAAATCCCATCTAACCTACCTTCTGCAGCTAATTCACCTCCAGTACCGACGGCTTCTCTAAATTGGTTGATGTCTGAAATACGGTATCGAGTAAATGCATCAACCACCAAACGGCGATCATCTAAAGGCGTCACTTCTAGTGGGTCAACAACACTACTCAATATCCGATCTTCATAGTAAACGACATTTTGTATAAATGGTAACTTAAATGACAAACCAGGATCTTCTTTTATTGCAACTACCCTACCAAATTGCAAAACTAGCGCTTTATTGCGTTCGTCTACAATAAAGATCGAGGACAATGCTAGCACCAAAACAACTACAATTGCAGGAATTATATATGAAATTTTACGCATCACTTATTCTCCCTACGCAAGTCATTGAGCGGTAAATATGGAACAACACCTTGGCCGCCCCCACTCTCGTCTATTATAACTTTTTCTACATCAGAGAACACTTGTTCCATGGTCTCAATATATAGTCTTTTTCTCGTAACCTCAGGCGCTTTTTTGTATTCCCGAAGTACGGCTGTGAACCTACTGGCTTCACCAGTTGCTCCATTGACGACCTGAGCTCGATAACCCTCCGCCTGCTCCAAGGTCTGAGCTGCCTCGCCCCTGGCCTGAGCTAAAACTCTGTTGGCATAAGCGTCTGCCTGCTTTTCGAGCCTGTCACGCTCTTGTTCAGCTGCCTGAACTTCCCTAAAGGCATCTATTACCTGCTCTGGTGGATCAGCTTTGTCGAAGTTTACTCGCACAACGTTTATTCCACTTACATAATTATCTAATGTAACTTGTATCAATTCTTGCAATCTAGACGCAATCGACCCTCTATCCCGGTTCAATATCGGCGCTAGTTCTGACTGTGCTATAATTTCTCTCATTGCCGATTCAGCAACTGCTCTAATCGTAATCTGAGGATCACGCAAATTAAACAAATACTGTGCCGGGTCTTTTATGTTCCAGACTACTTCAAAGTCAATATCAACAATATTCTCATCGCCGGTTAGCATCAATCCTGCATCCGATCCACGACCACCGACGCCAATTTGCTCATTCTGCTCTCGGGTTACTGGCAGAACCTCTTTGGTGACCAAAGGCCAAGGGGCAAAGTTAAGGCCTGGATTGCCGATCGAAGAAAATTTTCCTAAAAATAACTCTACCGACTTCTCTTCTGGCTTCACCGTGTAAAAACTCGCAAAAGCCCATAAACCAGCAAGAAAAAGGAAGATTAGTAAAAAGCCATTCCTTCCCAGGCCGCCATCACCAGAACCACCTGAACCGCGGGCACCTCTTCTTCCGCCTCCTCCCATAAGGACACGTAACTGCTCTTGACCCTTCTTCAGCATATCATCGATTTCAGGAGGCATTTGTCCTTGATTGTTATTCTTAGGAGGTCTTTCGCCATTACTTCCATTGCCGGGACGCTTCGGCCCCCCAGATCCACCACCCCAAGGGCCGCCAGAATTACCTGCCATCAATCTTTCCTTTTTATTAGCGTTCGCTACCTAACATAACTGGGTAGTAATAAGTAAATTTCAACTACTACGCACTGGTTTTTGCATCGTTACTATTTCTTCTGAAATTGTGGGATGAACGGCCACTGTGTTGTCAAAGTCCTTTTTTGTAGCCCCCATTTTAACCGCAATTGCTGCCATTTGAACCATCTCACCAGCTCCAGGTGCGACGATATGCACCCCTAGAACTCTGTCTGTTTTTTTACAAACTATCAACTTAATAAAAGATTTGTCTTCATTATCAGCAAAACCACTTCTCATTGGTTTGAAATATGTTGTAAAAATATCAACTGGGCCACGTTCAGCAGCCACTTCTTCGCTCAACCCTACTGTACCCATTTCAGGTTTTGTAAAGATTGCGGTGGGTATACTCGAATAATCTAAACATGTTGGGTTATTAAAAAACGCAGTTTGAACAAAAGCCATCGCCTCCTTGATGGCAATAGGCGTGAGTTGCTTTCGGTTTGTAAGATCACCGATTGCATAAATTGAATCAATTGATGATTTAGAATATTCGTTAACTATAATTTCCCCGTTATCGCCAACGGATAATCCTCCCGAACCATGCTGCAAACCATAGGAGTTTGGAACACGCCCTGTAGCAAATAGTATCTGATCGAAGTCTTGAACCCGATCATAGTTATCGGCAACCCGGAAACTATTTTTTTTGTTTGGTTATTTTAACTACATTTACACCATACTGTAAGTCAACGCCATTCGACTTCATTTGGTTAGCAACGAGAGTAGTAGCTTCACTATCAAAACCTCTTAAAATGGTCTCACCTCTGCAAAACTGTGTTACTTTAGTGCCGAAACCAGTGAAGATTGAGGCAAATTCACATGCAATATAACCACCACCAACAATTAATAAATTCTGAGGTAACGTGCTTAAGGAAAAAATCTGATCTGACGTCAATACATGATCAATACCTGGTATAGTCGGAAGATCTGGTTTGCCACCTGTAGCCAGCAGGATATACTCTGAGGTAAACTGCTCTCCACTTGCCAACTTTACTGTGTGCTCATCAATAACTTTTGCATGCTGATCGAAGGTTTGCACACCTGAATTTTTTAATAAATTTAGATATATATGCTCTAACCTTGATACTTCAGCAGAAAGTTTTTCTGAAAAAAAATTCCAATTCAGTCCATTATCTTTCTGCACATCCCACCCATAGGATATAGATTCTTTGAATATTGAAGAAAATTCTGACGCAAACACCATAAGCTTTTTGGGCACACACCCTCGAATTACACAAGTGCCACCATACCGATCCATCTCGGCCAGAGCGACGCGTTTATTATTTAAAGCAGCAGTCACGCGGGCGGCTCTAACCCCTCCAGACCCACCACCAATTACAAATAAATCATAGTCAAAGTTCATTATATTTACTCAAGCAATGCCTTGTATTGGCATTTTACGAATTCTGATCTTCATTTTTCTTCCAATCCACAGTGACCTGTCCGTTTTCATCGGCAACAACAACGCAATTGCAAATATTAACAAATAAACCGTTTTCTACTACTCCAGGAATTAAATTTAAGTCATTTGAGAGTATACACTCGTCAGAAATAAAATTTAGTTGAAGATCTAATATAAAATTTCCTTCGTCTGTAATAAATCTTTTGTCTTTTGACGTTCGATACATTACCCGCGGGTCTTTATATCCATTCTGCGTTAAGTATTGAACAACCTGACTTTTTGTTGACTCACAACCGTATCGTATGACTTCTAAAGGTAGCGGGAACGAACCCAATTCAGCCACTTTTTTAGAGGAGTCGGCGATTACAACCATCTTATCGGACGCCATCGCAACTATTTTTTCCCGTAAATGCGCTCCGCCCCCACCTTTAATTAAATTAAAACCAGGACTTATTTCATCTGCACCATCGATGGTAATATCGAGCCAACCTGCTTCATCCAATGAGCAGATTGGGATCCCTTCTGATTTAGCGAGCTCACTTGTTTTTAAAGAGGTAGGCACACCCCTGATATTCAATCCCTCATCACGCACTTTGCGTCCTAAATGCTTTACTAGCCAATAGGCCGTGCTTCCCGTACCTAAGCCAACTTTCATTCCGGACGAAACAAATTCTGCGGCTTTTTCTGCACATAAGTATTTTGCGCGTTCGTTCGGTGATAATTCCGTACGCATTGTCTACCTTTTTACTGATTTTACAAAAATTTTCTTAATAATATTTTACTAAACTCATTCTATATTGACAATTCTAGATCAGTAATAGTCGTTTCTGTAACAAAATTGAAAGATTTATCACTTTAGGATTAAAAAGTTAATTTTTAGTGAAGATTTGTAATAGAAATATAGTTATGAAAGACTAACAAAAAGCAAAAATATTTCAGTTCTTTTGCAAAGATAAAAAGTGTAGGAACTTTCCGATGTTTGTTTCAGTATTTGACATGTTTAAAATTGGGATTGGACCATCATCGTCTCATACTATGGGCCCAATGGTAGCAGCAAATAATTTTCTGGATCTTTTGCGCGCATCGCCATTTAAGTTCAACGGCTTGCGTTGTCGTTTGCATGGCTCACTTGCATTCACAGGCGTGGGTCATGCCACGGATAGGGCAGTCACTTTGGGCCTGGCAGGATTTACTCCAGAAAACTATGACGAAGTAAAAGCTGGTGAGGCTCTAATCAGAATCCAGTCAACACATTTTTTAGAGCCAGATGGACTTGAGAAACTAAAATTTAATATATCTGAAGATCTAATTTTTGATTATGGACCACGATTAGCAGAGCATTCAAATGGCCTTATTTTATATGCAACCGACCCTCAGGGGGATATCATATTAGAGGAAACTTATTTCTCAATTGGTGGAGGGTTTATCCTCACAAAATCCGAATTCTCAGAACATTCTCAATATGAAGAGGAGGCGGAAGTGCCTTATCCTTTTCAATCCGCTGCTGAAATGCTTGCAATGGCAAGACATTCTGGCAAATCCATAGCGGAAATGAAAAGGGAAAATGAAAAAGTCGTACACACAAACACTGAAATAAAAGATAAGCTCGCAAGAATTTGGAATACTATGGATATGTGTATCAAGCGGGGCCTAGAAAGTACTGGAGAGCTTCCAGGAGGCCTTCACGTAAAAAGAAGGGCTAAGAGCATTTATGATGCTTTGATTTCAGAAAAAGGTAACAACCTAACGCCTCCACATACAACTAACGACTGGATGAGTGTGTACGCCATGGCGGTCAACGAAGAAAATGCAGCAGGAGGACAAGTTGTTACTGCCCCAACAAATGGCGCGGCTGGTGTTGTGCCATCAGTAATGCGCTACTATTTGGACCACGTTCCCACAAGCTCACCATCAAAAATAGAAGATTTTTTATTAACGGCCGCTGCAATTGGCGGGCTGGTAAAATTTAACGCCTCAATTAGTGGAGCGGAAGCAGGCTGTCAGGCAGAGGTAGGTTCAGCAAGTGCTATGGCCGCAGCAGGGTTTTGTGCAGTCATCGGAGGAACCCCAGAACAGATTGAGAATGCAGCAGAAATTGCGCTCGAGCATCATTTAGGAATGACCTGCGATCCTGTAAAAGGACTGGTCCAAGTGCCATGTATCGAACGAAACGGGCTGGGCGCAATTAAAGCAATTTCTGCTGCTAGCCTGGCTCTTAGAGGTGACGGAACACACATCATTCCTTTAGATGTTTGCATTGAAACAATGCGTCAAACTGGTGAAGACATGAGCGAAAGGTACAAGGAGACATCGATGGGTGGCTTAGCTGTTAACGTGCCTAATTGCTAAGATAGAACCTAAATTTTGAATTATTAAACGTTTAGTGTGCTGGATCTAGTTAGCACGCCAGGGTTTTGAGGCTAATAAGGCTAAACAAGTAGGAATAAAAAAATCTCTGGGAATAATTGTTAGTACTAACGGCTTACTTGGATAAAGCTCAATTTTATCTCCAGTGGTACAATTTGAAGTGCCAATTGTGCTTACCGGGGAAAAGACAATATCATCTGTTTTCCATCTCAAACCTTTTGAACCAACAGAGCATTCTCCCATTGGGTAAATCGACACACGACATTCATTTTTTAGATTAATTGAGAACTTTGGAGGTGTTAAAAAAACTAAATCATGACTACCAATTAAAAGTACCTTTTTATCATAATGTTTCACCAAGGCAGTTTGAACCGCCATTTGGTGATCCAATCTATCTCCTAAAAAACCTAATCCTAGAATTAATGGCGCATTAATTCTATTTAAGGATTTTTCAAAATCAGTATCGTTTTGACTACTCACAAAATGGATTGAATCTTGGCCAATTTGAGTTTTTGAATTTTCATCAATACTATCCATGTCACCAATTACGGCTTTAGGTTTTACTCCGTATTTAAGACAGGTATTTGCTCCTCCATCCGCAGCAACAACATTGGACGCAAACTTAATACTCTCTGCAAAATTATCAGCCGAAACTTCAGCTCCACCAACAAGCGTTATCGGGTTTTCGAATGATAAGGCTGTTTTGTTCATAAATTGATTTAAACCTTATTTGATTTTTATCATTGCTATTTTCATGAATAAAAAATCTATTTGAAAGGCAGGTCGATTAATCAGTCTGCTCGGGATCAGCTTGCCCTACACCCTTAAAGATAAATTTGAATGGTAAAGCCCAAAGAATTCCTAGACCTAAATAGATTACAAACTCAAGTAAAATAGATGGTCGCTCAAATAAAGCTATTATATTTACCGCAAAAACTACATACATTGGTAGGCCAACGAGGAGTAATAATAGCGAAATGCGTCGTCTGTTTTTGTATCTGATAGCCATTAATCTTCAAAAGGGTCCCTTACAAGTATTGTATCTTCTCTTTCAGGTGAGGTGGATAATAGCGCCACAGGGCATTCAATCAACTCCTCAATTCTTCTTACATATTTAATTGCGCCAGCCGGCAATTCAGCCCAACTCCTTGCACCTTCTGTAGTTTCCGTCCAACCATCCATTTCTTCAAAGATTGGCTGACAGCGGGTTTGTTGATCGGCGGCCGTTGGCAAATAATCGATTAACTCGCCATCAAGCTTATAACCTATACAGATCTTAACTTTTTCAAACCCATCTAATACATCTAATTTTGTTAGAGATATCCCGTTTACCCCGGAAGTGGCGCAAGTTTGTCGAACCAGGACCGCATCAAACCAACCGCAGCGTCTCCTTCGTCCAGTGGTCGTTCCAAACTCATGCCCGCGCTCTCCTAGCTTATTACCGTAATCATCATTAAGTTCCGTAGGGAAAGGCCCCTCTCCAACTCTCGTAGTGTAAGCCTTTACTATCCCCAAAACAAAATCAATACCCCCTGGCCCAAGTCCAGAACCAGTGGCAGCCTGACCAGCAATCACGTTGGAGGATGTAACAAAAGGATACGTGCCAAAATCGATATCCAATAATGCTCCTTGTGCACCCTCAAAAAGAATGCGTTTTCCCGACTTTCGTTTATCATTTAGAATTTTCCACACTGGTGCTGCAAATTGTAGAATAAGAGGCGCCACATCGAGTAGTTTATTTAAAAGACTGCTTTTATCAATTGGCTCTAGATCCATTCCCTTTCGGAGGGTGTTGTGGTGCTGAAGCAGCCTATCAATTCGATTAGACAAAGTAGTTTTGTCTGCCAAGTCGGAAACCCTTACTGCCCTTCGCCCTACTTTATCCTCATAAGCTGGTCCGATACCTCGCCCAGTTGTGCCAATTTTCGCGATCCCAGTTTGCGCTTCCCTTGCCCTGTCTAACTCACCATGCACTGGCAAGATCAAGGGGGTATTTTCTGCGATTTTTAACGTATCAGCATTAATAACGACACCTTGTGCTCTAATCGTTTCTATTTCATTTAGTAAGTGCCATGGGTCCAGGACTACCCCATTGCCTATTATTGATAATTTTCCTCCACGAACTACGCCGGATGGAAGCGCGTGTAATTTAAATATTTCCTGATCAATCACTAGGGTGTGACCCGCATTGTGTCCGCCTTGAAACCTTACGACTACGTCGGCTCTTTCACTCAGCCAGTCAACTATTTTACCTTTACCCTCGTCACCCCATTGCGCGCCTACAACAACAACATTTGCCATCGGAAAACCTTTCTAGTAAGTCGGTGACGGGGTCGGTATAACGCCTAGGGGTAGGCTGTAAAGCTGTAATGCAAAAATAAAGCTATTTTTTTGATTTTGATTAAACAAAACGAGGAACACATAATATAATCTCAAAACTAATAGAATTGGCTCTTGCGATACGCAGTAAATTTACCTATCTACCACAAAGATCACCATAAGGTTGAGGATTAATGGAAAATATAGTTTTAACGGTTCATCTTCTATTAGCTCTGGCTTTAGTCGGCGTTGTACTTATCCAAAGATCCGAAGGTGGTGGCTTAGGTATGGGGTCCGGTGGTGGCGACGGTGTCATGAGCGGTAGAGCTGCAGCAAGTGCGCTAACGAAGCTAACTTGGATATTTGCAATAGCATTTATCATCACATCAATCACTTTAACCGTAATAGCGGCCAACAAATCCTCAGAAACTTCAGTAATGGACAGGTTGGGTGTTACGTCTAACAACGATACAAAGCCTGACACTTCTATGGATGATATAGAGTCACTCTTGCCGCCTACAGAGGGGGCATCAGAAAGTCTGGTACCCAGCTCAGATTAACAACTTTTTGTTGGTTACTACTAAATAGTATCAATATATGGATCAGTATAACTTGCATACAGGTTAAGAATCCTGTTATACTTTAATCCCGTGATACTTGTGGTTTTACTGAGTTATTGCAGTACTTACGCCGCTGTATTGTAAGACCAAATACCATGGGAGAACTTCGTTAATGGCACGATTTATTTTTATCACAGGCGGAGTGGTTTCTTCTCTTGGAAAAGGTTTAGCTTCAGCTGCATTGGGCGCTCTTTTGCAAGCGCGAGGGTACAGTGTAAGATTAAGGAAACTTGATCCTTATTTAAATGTTGATCCGGGAACGATGAGCCCATTTGAGCATGGTGAAGTATTCGTAACAAATGACGGTGCCGAAACAGACCTTGACCTGGGCCATTACGAGAGATTCACTGGAGTATCCGCAAGGATGACAGACTCTGTCTCTTCAGGAAGAATTTACTCTAACGTCCTAGAAAAGGAGCGTCGTGGCAACTACTTGGGGAAAACAATACAGGTTATTCCACATGTGACTGATGAAATAAAAGAATTCATTAAGATTGGAGAGGATGAAGTTGACTTTATGCTTTGCGAAATAGGAGGGACTGTTGGAGACATTGAAGGCTTACCATTCTTCGAAGCTATTAGGCAATTTTCACAAGACAAGCAAAGGGGCGAATGTATTTTCATGCATTTGACTTTGCTTCCATATGTAAAAGCAAGCGGAGAATTGAAAACTAAACCAACCCAACATAGCGTTAAAGAACTCCGTTCAATTGGAATATCACCAGATATTTTGGTATGTCGATCCGAAGGGTCAATACCCCAAAAAGAGCGTGAAAAGCTAGCACTATTTTGTAATGTTCGTCCCGAGAGCGTGATTTCAGCAAAAGATTTGAATTCCATTTATGAAGCTCCAATATCTTATCATAATGAAGGCCTGGACCAAGCCGTCCTTGATGCTTTTACTATAACTCCTGCTCCAAAGCCTGATCTGTCAAAATGGGAAGATGTTAAAGATCGACTAAACAACCCCGAAGGACACGTAAACGTTGCTATAGTTGGAAAATATACCCAATTAGAAGACGCATATAAGTCTATCGCCGAGGCGCTGACTCACGGTGGTATGGCTAATAGGCTTGAAGTGAAAATTAATTGGGTAGATGCAGAAACATTTGAGAAAGAGGATCCCGAAATTTATTTGTCCGGATTTCACGCCATCCTCGTACCTGGTGGATTTGGCGAGCGCGGAACGGAAGGCAAAATTATGGCGGCTAAGTTTGCTCGAGAACATAAAATCCCATATTTGGGAATTTGTTTGGGTATGCAAACTGCGGTAATTGAATCTGCTAGAAATATGGCCGGAATATCAAATGCTGGGTCAGAGGAGTTTGATCATGAGGCAGGAAAGCGTCGTTTCGAACCAATTATTTATCACCTCAAAGAGTGGGTTCAAGGAAATCACAAGGTTTCTCGAAAAGTAGAAGATGATAAGGGAGGAACTATGCGTCTTGGAGCATATTCTGCTGTACTGGCAGAGGACTCATGTGTTGCAAAAATATATAACTCGACTTCGATAGAAGAGCGCCATAGGCATCGTTACGAAGTAGATGTTAAATACCGTAAAGAACTGGAAAAAAGCGGATTAATTTTCTCTGGCATGTCCCCCGATGGGCGACTACCGGAGATTGTAGAACTGAGTGACCATCCATGGTTCATCGGAGTACAGTTTCACCCTGAATTAAAATCAAAGCCTTTTGATCCCCATCCTTTATTCAGAGACTTCATAAAAGCAGCAAAAAATATTTCGCGACTTGTCTAATCATTCTTAGTGTCTATATCAGTATTTCTCACAAGCCAATTTTAAAACAAAGAGTATTCTATGATTTCAAATTTTCTGCGATCGATATTATCTGAACAACCAGACCCAGTCTCAGGTGAAGACGCACATATTGCCTTAGCGGCTTTGCTGGTTCGAATTGCAAAATCTGACTCACAATACGATAAGAGCGAAGTAGAAACAATAAAACGTGTTCTGATAAAACAATTTAAAATGTCTGAAGAAAAGTCTACTTCTACAATTGAAATCGCAGAACAGATGGAGGCTGAAGCTCCAGATACAGTACGTTTCACACGAGCACTGAAGAATACTATACCTTATGAGAGCCGTCGACAAATTATTGAAGGTTTGTGGCAAGTAGCATTAGCGGACGGTGCTCGTGATAGTCAAGAAGATGCAATAATTCGCCTAGCCGCTAACTTACTAGGAGTAACTGACGTGGAAAGCGCCGAGGCACGAAAATCGGCTCAGACAAGAGAAACGGGAAAGTAATTTTAAATCCAAGTGGATTATTAATCTGCGAGCATTTAAACAAAACTTATGAGTGATTAGAGTATTTAAAATTGAAACTCAAAATTTTGAGCATCATTAAATGCTGACTATAAAGTTTTGTAGACAAATCAAAAATTGAGTGAAATTGTCTAAGCAAATATTGATGGTGAAACTATGTCGAGAGTATCGGCGAAAACAATTCAGGTAGCAGTTGCCGACTTAAACGGCATTCTTCGAGGCAAAATACTTCTCAGCAAGAATGCCAAAAAATTAAAAAATAAGTCAATCCGATTGCCCTTATCTGCATTAAATGTGGATCTTTTAGGAGAGGATATTGAGAATAGTCCACTCGTTTTTGAGTCTGGCGACACCGATGGTTATATTAGTTCTACCGGGAGAGAACCTTTTCGGTTTAAGTGGCTAGAAAATACACCTTTGTTCTATCCATGTTGGATGTTTACAGATGATGATGAAAATTTTCTTGGCGATGCCAGACATACTCTGAATAAAACTTTGAACGAATACAAGGAAAAAGGTTGGACTGTTACCGCCGCAACTGAAATGGAATTTTATTTAGTTAATGCTAGGAATGACTCACTAAAACCTCCAATTAATCCTAAAACAAAAAATCAATTAATATGTGCGGATGTGCTTTCCACTCAAGACTTAAATGATTTTGAGGTCATTCTCAGTGAAATTCAGGAAGCCTGCCTTGAAGCAGGAATTGATTTTGAAAGTATAACTTCGGAGTCAGGCTGTGGTCAATTTGAAGTGACATTAAAGCATCGCGATGCATTGTTAGCTGCAGATGATGCGCTTTTCCTAAAGATCATAACTAAAGGCGTGGCAATTAAACATGGATTAACCGCCACTTTTATGGCAAAGCCATATTTTGACCAACCAGGCAATGGAATGCATGTGCATTTTTCTATATTAGATAACAATGGGAAAAATATTTTTAGCAACGGTGGGAATTCTGGCTCTAAATTTTTAAAAAATGCCATTGGTGGTTGTATATCCGCAATGAAAGCCTCAACGTTGATTTTTGCGCCATTTGAGAATAGTTACGAACGCTTAACCCCAAAAGCTCACGCTCCAACGGGAGTTTCTTGGGCTTACGAAAATAGAACTGCTGCAATAAGAATACCGATGGGTAGTCCCATTTCAAAACGAATTGAGCATAGAGTTGCAGGCGGTGACGCAAACCCATATTTGTTATTTACAGCCATATTCGGTGCAGCTTTAAAGGGAATTGAGGATCAAATGGATGCACCAAAGCCGATTCAGGGAGATGCATATTCATTAAATCTGCCGCAATTGGCAAAAAATTGGATTACTGCAATTGAATTATTTGAAAATGACGATGCTATAAAAAATATATTTCCTGAAAGCTTAGTCGCAAACTTAGTTTTAACAAAAAAGCAAGAGTTTAAGCAACTTGATAAAATAACCTCGGCAGATAAGTGGAAATACTATATTAACAGCATATGACTTTATATTATGGAAAAATTCATGAAAATTGGAATTTTACAAACTGGTAAAAGCCATGAAAGCCTTTTGAATAAATTTGGCGATTATCCAGACTTGTTCAAAAGTTTTTTGAGTTCAGAAGATTTTGCGTTTGAAACATACCCTGTTTTGGAAATGGTATTTCCAAAATCACCGGATGAATGCGACGGTTGGCTGATAACTGGCTCACGCCATGGAGTATATGAAGACCATGAATGGCTAGATCCACTTCGCAAATTTATTAGACTTATCGATAAAAAAAAGGCTCCACTGGTTGGCATCTGTTTTGGCCACCAAATTATAGCAGAAGCACTAGGCGGCGTGGTTGAAAAATTTCAAGGTGGTTGGTCCGTTGGCTCAACCAAATATAAATACGAAGATAGAAATGTGATCTTAAACGCATGGCACCAAGACCAAGTAGTTGTGCCACCAGCTAATGCTAAAACCATTATGAGCAGTGAATTCTGTAAATTTGCTGGACTGAATTATGATGACAAAATTATTACTTTCCAACCACACCCTGAGTTCAATTCGGATTATATAGATGGTTTAATTGAAAATAGGGGGAAAGGCATTGTCCCCGACAACCTTCTTGTCGCAGCCAAATCAAAATTAAATAGCTCAAACGATAACGAGCTACTCGCATCTAAAATAATGTCGTTTTTTGCAAAGTGAATTCAAAGATGAAGACATTCTCCAATATTTTAAGCAAAGCTCCTGATGCGGCCAGAGCATACGTCGATGGGAAAAAGGTTGATGAAGTCGAATGTATTGTCTCCGATTTACCTGGAATAGCGCGCGGCAAAGCTGTTCCAGCTCAAAAATTTCTCAGACAAAAAACTTTTCATTTACCTGATTCCATTTTCTTTCAAACGATAACAGGTGGCTGGGGAGAGGCTGCAGGCAAAGAGGGTTTTATTGAACGAGATATGATATTAAACCCAGACTATTCAACTACCACTGCAGCACCTTGGACGGGAGATTGGACCCTGCAGGTAATTCATGACGCCTACGATAGGAAGGAAAGGCCAGTACCTTTTGCACCTAGGAACGTCTTAAAGAAAGTTTTAGAATTATATAAAAAAGAAAGTTGGGCTCCCGTAGTGGCACCGGAGATGGAATTCTATTTGGTGAGTAGAAACTCCGATCCAAGAACACCAATCCAAGCAATGATGGGTAGATCCGGTCGGCCAGCCGCTGCACGACAGGCGTATTCAATGACGGCGGTTGATGAGTTCGGACCTGTAATTGATGACATCTATGATTTTGCAGAACTTCAGGGCTTCGAAATTGATGGGATTACTCAAGAAGGAGGGGCGGGACAATTGGAGATCAACCTTCAACATGGGAATCCTCTTAAATTATCCGATGAAGTTTTTTACTTTAAGAGATTAATAAGAGAGGCTGCGTTACGCCACAACTGCTTTGCTACATTTATGGCCAAACCTATTGAGGATGAACCTGGAAGCGCCATGCATATTCATCATTCAATTTTAGATACCAACACTGGGGAAAACTTATTTTCCGGACCACAGGGCGGTGAAACTGATATGTTTTACCACTTTATTGGAGGTCTACAGAAATACTTACCTGCAGCAATTGCAGTACTAGCTCCCTATGTGAACTCGTATAGACGTTATGTTAAAGACCATGCCGCGCCAATCAACCTGGAATGGGCTAGAGATAATAGAACTACTGGTATAAGGGTGCCACTTTCGAGCAATTCTGCAAGACGGGTTGAAAATCGTATAGCCGGTATGGACTGTAACCCTTATTTGGGAATCGCAGTTTCTCTTGCTTGCGGTTATTTAGGCATAAAAAAACGAGATCCGTCCCTCTAAGCAATTCCGTGGCGATGCTTATGAGGGTGCCGAGGACATCCCGCGGGGGCTAGGATCGGCTTTGGACTTATTTGAGGAAGCGACCCCATTACATAAGATACTTGGTACAGAATTTTGTCGCGTTTATTCTATTGTGAAAAGAGCAGAACATGATGAATTTTTACAAGTTATAAGTCCCTGGGAGAGGGAACATCTTTTGTTAAACGTATGAATTTACTGTATGTAAATGATGAAACCAACAGATATCCTCAGAATAGTTGGTATACGGCAACTTCAGATTTACTAGATAGTTTTGAGCCGGTAAATAATGATATATCCGCAGATGTTGCAATTATTGGAGGCGGTTATGCAGGATTAAGCGCTGGCCTATTCTTGTCTGAAGCAGGTGTTAATACTGTCTTGCTTGAAGCACAGAAAGTAGGCTTTGGGGCATCCGGACGAAACGGTGGACAGTTGGGTGCTGGTCAACGTATGGATCAACGCGACTTAATTAAGTTAGTGGGCGATAATCTAGGAGATAAACTATGGTTTTTAGCGGAAGATGCGATAGATACCGTTAAAAACCTTATAGCAAAAAATGAAATTAATTGTTTTCTTCGTCCAGGAGTGGCAAATCTAGGGAATTCAAATACTGAGACATCCGATCTTCATTATTACGCAGAATTTCTTGAAAAGAGATACAAGCTTGGCAATATAGATACTATTAGTAAAGAAGAAAGCTTAGCACTCTGTAAGTCAAATGAGTATAAAGGAGGTATTTTATATAAAAATGCGGCGCATTTACACCCGCTTCGTTACGTTCTGGGGCTCGCAAGAGCAGGCAAGAAAAGCGGTTTAAGAATTTTCGAACAAACCCCAGTGCAAAAAATACTAAAAGGTAATCCTGTTGTATTAAAAACAAACAGAGCTTTCATTAAAGCAAAATATGTAATCTATGCTTGCAATGGATATCTTGGAAACCTTGAAACCAAGGTAGCTGCTAGAGTTATGCCAATAAATAACTTTATCGTAGCAACTGAACCGCTGAATGAAGCAAAACACCAAGTTTTAACTAAAGACATAGCAGTTGCTGATTCAAAATTTGTTGTGAATTACTTTCGGATGTCTCATGACAATAGGCTCCTATTTGGAGGGACGGAAAGTTATGGATATAGATTTCCTAAAAATATCGCAGCCAAAGTGAGAATACCGCTACTAAAAATTTTTCCACAATTAAACGACGTGGAAATTGATTATGCCTGGGGTGGTACTTTGGGAATTACGATGCGTAGAATGCCATTTTTCAAACGTTTGAGTGATAATGAATTCAACATCTCCGGCTTTTCTGGTCATGGCGTTGGTAATGCTACCTATGCCGGAAAACTTGTTGCCCAAACCATTTTAAATCAAGATAGCACTGGCTTTGATGCTATGGCAGAAGTACCCTCCATACCATTTCCGGGAGGTCGCTTCGCTAGGTCACCTTTGCTGGTCATGGCAATGACCTGGTATTCACTGAGGGATAAGTTTGGGCTATAGAATTTAACTCAACTTATTGAGCTTTTCTTGAAGCTCACTCAATTGCATTTTGATTGCTTCAAGGTCATCTTTTGATCCATTCGATGGCTTATCTTCTTCTGCATTTGGTGGGTTCTTAGCATTGTAGCTAGATAACCCCCCCATAAATGCCTTCAAAAACGCATCTTGCTGAGCCCGTAAGTTCTCAAACCCAGGCATTCCCTGCAATGGGTTAACATTATTCATATTCTCCATAAACTGAGATTGGCTCTCACGAAACATTTCCAAGGACATAGTTAAAAACTCTGGGAGAGCTGACGATGTTTGGCTCGCATAGCTTCTAACTAGGTCCGTTAAAACATCAATTGGAAGTACATTTTCTCCTCTACTTTCATGCTCAGCAATTATTTGGAGTAAATATTGCCTAGTGAGATCATCACCAGACTTTAGATCAATTATTTGCACGTCTCGTCCAGATCGAATAAAACCGGCTATATCATCGAGGGTAACATAATCACTTGTTTCGGTGTTATAAAGACGGCGACTAGCATATCTTTTAATAAGCAAAGCACTTGACTTTTTTTCCACGGTGATCTCCCAATCGCCTCATTGCAGCGTTGCAGCAATTATTAAGCATCTGCAGAAAAAAAGAAAGAGGCAACTGTTTGCCTCTTTTTTCAGGTATGAAAAATTGGAAAAAGTCAGCAATAAAGGAGCTAGTTAGACGCTTTTGTCTTAGCTGGATTAATATCGTTGGCAGCCTTTTTTACTGCAGCTGCTGTTTCCTTCTGCACTTCCTTGGCGGACGAAAGAAACAGAGATACTGAGTCCATCTGGGCCTTTTTTGCAATTTCAGCGTAGGCTGCCAAGTTTTCAGTTGTAACGTCAGCCTGTGCCGACACGAAGTCTCCTAAAGATTTAGTGTACCCTGAAGGATCACCATCATATTTTGGAGCTTCCTGCATTTTGGTAATCGTATCACTTGCCCACTTGTGTGATACGGCTGCAGAGTTCTCTGCCACTTTCAAAAATAAATCATAGTACTTTTCACTGATTTCTGTTTGCTTTTTAATTGCATCATCGAGAAGCGACGTGTCTGTAGGCAAAGAAGCCATAAAATCTGTGTAAAATTTATTCATATCTATTGTACTCACCATCACAAATATCCCTTGTAAAAATGTAAACTACCTTTACATACATGCTGCACCGCAGCAATGCAAGACATTTTTCTGCATTGCAGCATTTTTATAACCGCAGGTTACCTCTTGGTCTTTGATGAACATAATAACCCGGAGCATCTCCCAGATCTAAATCAAATTCCGCCTTGGGTATGCGAGCTTCAACTAGATCTTTTGATTTCTCCCTCAGCCATCCTTCCCAAAACGGCCACCAGCTTTCTTTTTCAAATTCTGCACCATTCTTCCATTGCTCTGCATCTTCATATTCACCTTTCCCAAAATAATACCCATATTTGCCGCTACCTGGAGCATTAACAATACCAGCAACATGTCCCGCTTCAGACAGGACAAAAGTCTTCTCTTTGGAGCTAAAGTTTTGTAAACCTCTAAAGCTGTCTTTCCAAGACGCTATATGATCAGTTTCGCAACTTACTGCGAAAATAGGCGTTTCAATATCTGCAGCGCCAATTGTCTCTTCAAACATTTCTAATTCATTTTTTGCGAACTGATTATCCTGACACAAATATCTTAGGTATTGTACTGCCATTTTACATGGTAAATTTGACCCATCGCCATTCCAAAAAAGTAAGTCAAATGAGGGAGGTGCCTCGCCCATCATGTAACTTTTAATCGCCGGACTATAGATTAGATCATTAGAGCGTAGAAAACTAAATGTCCGCGCTATAATAAAACTTTCTAGAATACCTTTATCGTAAGCCTCGCTTTCTATAGCGTCAATAAAGTCATTTTGTAAAAAAGGAGTAAATTCGCGTTGATTTGAAAAGTCGGTTAATGTCGTAAAAAGTGTGGCCGTATTTATAGATCTATCACCTCTTTTACTCAAGATTGACATAACAAGGCTAAGTATGGTCCCAGCAATACAATACCCTAAAGCATTTATTTTTTTGACATTACAAATAGCTTTTACTTGTGCAATCGCCGGAAAGTATCCCTCCTCAATATACTCCTCAAGCCCAACATCAGAGTAACTAGAATCCGGGTTCACCCACGATACCACGAACAGCGTGTAGCCCTGATTAACAAACCAACGTATCAAACTATTATGTGGCTTTAAGTCTAAGATATAATACTTGTTAATCCATGGAGGAAAAATAAGTAACGGGATACGATAAACCGTCTCAGTTGAGGGTGAGTACTGAATTAATTCAAAAAGTCTGTTACGAAAAACAACCTTACCAGGAGTAGAAGCTAAGTCTGATCCAACTTTAAAAGCCTTTTCATTTGCTAAACGGACTAATAGTTCGCCGTCATTAGCCTCTAAATCTCTAATCAAATTCTCTAAACCTTGCACAAGAGATTGCCCTTTAGTCAAAAAAGCTTTCTCTAGCGCATCAGGATTCGTTCCAAAAAAGTTAGTAGGAGCCATCATATCGATTATTTGACCAGAAAAATACTCCAAGCGCGCTTTATCTTTTGAAGATAAACCCTCTACCTGTGAAACTGCGCTTTTAATCATGTCAGAATTCGCTTGGTATTGACTTAGGACATACTTGAAAAATGGGCTGCTCCTCCACAATTGATGCTTAAAACGTTTATCGAGAGACCCAATGTCATCGTTCTTATCTTTCTCGGAAAAAAACTGCCTTTGTGTATCCACAAAATACTCTAAAGTTTTCCCCCAATAAGAGATCTGCTGCTCCATTATATAAGTGGGGTTTTGAACCATGCTCTTCAAATAAGCTCCGGCAGTTTTCACAAAAATATCGTGCCCCGGACCGTTTAAGGCAGGATTGATCTGCTTCTTACTACTCAAAATTTCGAAAAATCGTGCTGACAATTCTTCTAGCTTCTGCAGATTTGCGTTCAATTGCGGATCAATTGACGGTAAATTTTTATCTGAACTTGTCATGTGAAACTTTTCCGACTATCGTAGCTGCAGTGCAGCATAACAAAAAGATCAAAGATTACCATGCTCCTTTTTACCGCACCGCTTATTTAGGATAATAGTAATGCATAAGATGCTAAGTTACGATTACTTCGAAGCAATTCGTAACACAAACCAGTGGCTTGGAGCGACTGCAAAAGCCGCAGCCTCACACCCAGCAATATCAGCTTTTCCAAACCCGAGCATTGACTGGGTCGCGGCTTGGGGAGAAGTCACCGAAAGATCCTTTGAAAGGATGGCTATAAAACCTGACTGGGGCATAGATAGTATAACATGTTACGATGGTCGAGATCACTTAGTAGAGATCGATAGAAAAATAGTTGGAGATTTTGGTGATCTCATTCATTTCAATGTCCAAGGAAGAGATCCAGCTTCAAGGAAACTTTTATTGATAGCACCCATGTCAGGTCACTACTCAACTTTACTTAGATCAACCGTAAAAAGTTTAATCATGGATAGTGAAATTTACGTCACAGATTGGCACAATGCGCGTGATATTCCAGTTTCCAAGGGAAGCTTTGATATTGAAGATTATACCCAGTACTTAATCGATTATATTAGATACCTAGGCCCAGAAATCAATGTGATCGCCGTCTGCCAACCGGCGCCCTTAGCCCTTGCAGCAGCAGCATTTCTTGCACAGGAGGAGAAAGATTCTCTACCAAAATCTTTAATTCTCATGGGGGGTCCGATTGATCCAGAAGCGGCTCCAACTGAAATCACAAACTTTGGCAATAAAGCGACTTTGGCGTACTTAGAACAGACGCTAATTCAACAAGTAGGATTTAAGTATGCGGGTGTTGGAAGGAAAGTTTATCCTGGCCTGTTACAGCTAATGTCTTTTATGTCTATGAACGCAGAGATACATACGAAAGCATTTTCAGATCAAATAACTAAAGTCGCTCAACGAGAAGCCACTGAGCACGACAAACATAACAATTTTTATGATGAGTATTTAGCTGTAATGGATATGACAGCAGAGTTCTATTTATCGACAGTGGATCGAATATTTAAAAAACGAGAGATAGCTGAAAATAAGTTTTCAATAAAGGGAAAGCAGGTTGACATCGGTACTATCTCTAATGTTGCCATAATGACTATTGAAGGTGGTAAAGATGATATATCAGCACCAGGACAATGCTCAGCGGCCATTGCTCTTTGCAAAAATGTTCCACTAGAAAAAAAATTAATTCATGTTGAGGCCAATGCCGGTCACTATGGTATATTTGCAGGAAAAAACTGGAGAACTAATATAAGGCCAAAAGTGTTAGATTTTATTGATCGAAATCAGTAGGTGAGTTACCTACTAGATCACTCTTGTAAAAGTTTTCTATTCTTCTCAAAAACCATATCAATCATAGTTTGCGTACCTTTGGAGAACTCTAAAGTACAGCCATAAGCTTCATCGGTTTTGGCTGCCAGAGAGAAGGCCTCAACTTGATTAACATAGTGATTTGCTGCCGGAAATTTAAAAACTTGTTCCTTTTCATTACCTTTTCTGAATGTAATCTGAGCAATGTCGTAAACATTAGGGTTGAAGGGCGCCGTAAGTTTCAAAAATCCCTCTGTGCCCTGAATTGTCATTTCTTGCCGAGGAGCAGATCGCATTGAAGTCACTGCCTGCATTTTAAAACCAGGGAATTGAGCTGAAACATTTGCCCAAGTATCAACTCCATTTTCAAAAACTATATCGACAAAAAGTATTTCACTAGGTTCAAGACCTGTAACAAATCTGCTTACACCATAAGGATAAACACCGATGTCAGGAATGCCACCTCCGCCATACTGTGCTTGATTGCGTATATTCATCGGGTCATCTGCATTATTGTAACTAAATACCCCATCGATCTGTACTAACTTTCCTAACTTCCCAGAATTTACGAACTCTTTTGCCAACTGCCACTGTGGATGATGTACTACCATATAAGCTTCAGCCGCTAGAAGCTGCGTTCTATCGCGCAATTCAATTAGACCATCTATTTCTTCGGCTACCATTGAAATTGGTTTTTCACACAAAACATGCTTTCCAGCTTTTAGACAGCGCGTTGCCCATTCAATATGAAGGTGGTTCGGCAATGGTATGTATACTGCATCAATATTAGGATCTTCTAATAAGTCATTATAATCATCATGAATATTCAGCGTGTCTGAAAGTGCTAGAAATTTTTTAGCCTTTTTTGAGTCCTTAGTCGCAAGTGCTACCAGTGAGTTGCCTTTAGCCGCATGAATAGCTGGCGCCATCTGTTCAAATGCAAATTTAGAAGCACCTAGTATTCCCCATTTGAAACTCGAATTCACAACAATTAACCACACTTTCAGAGTTTAGGAATTACGCTAACAGAGATTAAAGAAATTATTACAAGTATCAGCTAACGACCGATACTTCAGAGGCTAGTTCACGCATTTGAAGTTGAAGTTTTTCAAACGCACGCACCTCTATTTGCCGTATTCTCTCTCTACTAACACCGTATTCTGTGCTGAGCTCTTCCAAAGTCGAAGGTTTATCCTGTAATCGGCGTTTATGGAGTATATCCTGTTCTCGCTCATTCAGGAAGCTCATCGCTTTTTTTAGCAGATCCAAACGAAATTCGACTTCATCTTTATTCTCGAAGTCTGCAGCATGATCGGCCGACTCATCTTCCAACCAATCCTGCCATTCCATTGATCCATCACCATCAGAAGAAACGACTGCATTAAGAGAGGCATCCCCGCCACTTAATCTACGATTCATTGAAATCACTTCATCTTCAGACACACCCAAATCAGTGGCAATCTTTTTCACATTCTCAGGGTGCAAATCGCCTTCGTCCAAAGCTCCAATTCGTGCCTTCGCTTTTCTTAAATTAAAAAATAGTTTTTTCTGAGCACTCGTAGTACCCATTTTAACTAACGACCAACTACGAAGGATATATTCTTGGATACTAGCTCTAATCCACCACATGGCATAAGTCGCCAATCTAAACCCTTTTTCTGGATCAAAGCGCTTAACAGCCTGCATTAAGCCGACGTTTGCCTCAGAGATCACTTCAGCTTGAGGCAAACCATAACCACGGTACCCCATAGCAATTTTAGCTGCCAAACGTAAATGCGAAGTCACTAATTTGTGCGCAGCTTCTGGATCTTGTTCATCAGCCCAGCGTCTTGCAAGCATATACTCCTCTTCGGGCTCAAGCATGGGAAACTTACGTATTTCCTGTAAGTAACGGCTGAGACCAGCTTCTGGACTGGGAGCAGGTAAGTTTGCATAATTCGTCATATAAAAATCCTCGTTGGAGGACATGTAGTAATCAAAACCTATTTTTTCAAGTTTCTATCTTAAGTTTAGCGAAATGTTGAGTTAAATCTGCAACCAGCCTACCGACATTGAGACCTAAACCTAGCTCAACTGTTTAATAAGGTCACTCATATCAGCTGGCAAAGGAGCTTCAAAATTTAAAGTCTCATTTGTTTTTGGGTGAATAAAACCTAGACTAGCAGCATGTAATGCTTGCCGAGGAAAAGATAATATTCCAGTAACAATTTCCTCCGAAAAAGATTTTGACGGGATTTTTCTCCGTCCGCCGTATAATGGATCTCCTACCAAACCATGCCCAGCATGAGCTAAATGAACACGTATCTGATGCGTCCTACCAGTTTCTAGACGACACTCTATCAATGCTAAACTTGACAAGGGTCCATACTTTTCGCGGACTTTTACTCTAGTAATTGCATGACGCCCTTTCTCAAAAACTACTGCCTGTTTCTGTCGGTTCGTTCTGTGTCTTGCTAGGTTAGTAGTAATTTTTAAAATGTTGCCAAGTTCAAAACTAACACCCTTAATACCCCGCAATCGAGGATCGTTAGCATCTGGCACTCCAAAACATAAAGCAAGGTAGCTTCTTTCAACCAAATGATTTTCAAATTGCTTTGCGAGGAATTGATGAGAGAAGTCGGATTTTGCGGAAACTAGCAATCCGCTGGTATCTTTATCAATTCTATGAACTATGCCAGGTCTTTTGTTACCACCAATCCCAGACAAAGTATCACCACAGTGATGCAGCAATGCATTAACTAAAGTCTTATTTGGGGAGCCAGGTGCCGGATGGACGACCATTCCAGCTGGTTTATTTACAACGATTAAATATTCATCCTCATAAATAATGTTAAGGGGGATATTCTCGGGGGAATTATCAATTTCTTTTACTTGAGGAACTATTATTTCCACAAATTGCCCCTCAGATACTGAGGCATCTACATGGGTTGCAACTGATCCGTCTACGCGCACAACGCCCTGCTCTATAAGTTTGCGAAGTCGAGACCTTGATAGACTAGCTGAAACTGGTGCATCACGCGAAAGAGCTTTATCAAGACGCCCAGGAGGATTCGCAGTGACAAAAAAAGATATTATAGAAGAAGACAAAATTGTCCCTCAAAAAGAAATTTTAGTAGCACCAACTATAAAGTTCTTAAAGCTTCTTGTCACTGTATTAGCTGGTGTGATGATAATTGGATTTGTTATCATAGTTTCCCTGTTTATTTTAAACTTTCGAACAAGTGCTATTCCAATGCCAGCCAAAATAGAGTTGCCAAGCAGTGTTAGTCCAGTAGCCTATACGCAAACAAAGAATTGGTACGCAATAATAACAGATCAAGATGAAATCTTGATTTATGATAAGGCTGGAAATCAAATTCAAAAGATCAAAGTTGATTTCGTGTCACCTTAATCAAAAAAAATATTTTGAAACTCCTGCCATTCTCCTTTGCTCATGCCTGAGCTTTCCATCTCCACCCGTTCACCTTTGATCATTCTCCGCAAAACATTTACCGAAGTTTCGGATAAGGAAGCTCCGCCAAGTCTATAATCTTCAAAGGCTCGGTAAGTATACGGCACCCAATCTTTGACCAAATTACAAATTTCATCAGCGTAAACCCTTATCTCGTACTGAGCATGCGGATCAGCCCTCAGTCTCAAAAAATGCAGTAAATTATGCAGATCAACTTTCCAGTACCATTGTGTGTATATATTGGCAGGTAAGTTCATTCGCGCTAGCTCGCGCGCTAAACCCTGTTGCCCATCTTGAGAAATCATTTTCTCATAATTATCATAGCAACGTGCACTATCAGCTTTCAGAAGCTCTAGAACAGTCTGAGCTTCGGCACCTTCTAAGATTTCACCTCTACCCTGGTTATTAATGATAGATTGCGCAGCAACATGCTCAGGACTGGGTATATAGAATTCCCTATCCAAGATCGAGTAGCGTGCAGAATACTCATTAACATTTGCTGTTCGGTGTCGGATCCACTGTCGAGCAACAAAAACCGGTAGTTTGACATGTAATTTAATCTCACACATTTCAAATGGCGTGGAATGCCAATGGCGCATTAAATACCTGATAAGACCTTCATCATTTTGAACAGATTTGGTACCTTTCCCGTAACTGACCCGCGCAGCCTGGCATATTGCACTGTCATCGCCCATATAATCGACCACCCGCACAAAACCATGATCAAGAACCTGAAAAGCTGTATATAGTTTTTCCTCCATACCAGCACTTACAACCCTGCGCGTTTTAGCTGTCTGCTCGCGTTGAGCACTGATTTCTTCCGTCTGTTCGGGGGATAGCGGCATTTTCCGGTCCTTTATTGAATCACTTAAATTTTACTATATCTAGAGATTAGCCGTGAATAAACCACAACATGAAGAAACATTTTAAGTAAATTGTGGATTCTAATCAAATTGATCATTCATAAATACTTGATACGATGCCTTGCATTGAAATTTTATCAAAGTTATTTGAGCTAAGTACTTATGATAGCAAAAGAATTGGAAAAAATTTGGAAATTAAATATTTACATACAATGGTTAGGGTAAAGGATCTAGAGAAATCGATTACTTTCTACAATTTATTGGGATTAAAAGAAATAAAACGTAATGAGAATAAAATGGGAAGATTTACGCTTGTTTTTCTTGCTCCTGAAGACCAACATGAATGTCCACTAGAACTAACTTTCAATTGGGATGGTGATGATGAACTCCCGTCTGACAGCAGGCATTTTGGGCATCTAGCTTATGAGGTCGAAAACATTTATGAAATGTGTCAGTTCTTAGCTAAAAACAACGTTGTAATCAATAGACCTCCTCGTGATGGAAGAATGGCATTCGTACGATCCCCAGATAATATCTCAATTGAACTACTACAACACGGTGAAGCGTTACAACCATGTGAGCCATGGACTTCTATGCCGAATATTGGTCATTGGTAATACTCAAGATTGAAAGTAAAGATTAGAGAGAGAGCTAAAGGCTAATGATAATTGAATTTCTTCTCTTTAAGAACAGCTCTTATCTCGGCAATAATAACTGAATATTTTCCTTTTGGGACTGCTTGCCCAGAACACCAGCTGTACAGGTCCTGGTCGTTCTCAAATAGAAGGTCGGAGTATAGCTCCAACTTAACTTCAGACATCTTTTCCAGGCAAATATCGCTATAGTAAGAGAGGATAACATCCATCTCTTTAATACCACGTCTCATTGACCTTATTTTAAGCTTTTTTATTTTATTCTCTCTTACCTCTGACATTATATGTCCTTCAATTTAGACCTTAATTGTTTCTCAAGCTTGGCCAATTTATCCGCAGATGATAAAAGCCCCGTCTGAAGCGCTCTTACTTCAAATAATAGATCATTGATTTCCGGTGTGACCTGGGTCTCGTTATCCGAATGCTCCACTCCATCACCTTCCCCATGCAAAAGCCACATAATAGATACACCTAGTAAACCAGCTAACATCGACAATCTATTAGCTCGAGGTTCACTAATATCCTGCTCCCAAGATTTCAATGTTGCTACTTTTATGCCTAGGCGTTTAGCGACTAGCTTTTGCGTCATGCCAGATTTTTCAATGGCTGCAGATAGTCGATCACCAAAGGTAGCTGTCTCAGGTCCATACCAATCCAAATCATCGATCATGACATACTCCAATTATTTTCTTGAATGGTTAATATCAGAAGCATATGACACATAGAAATCAAACTCAAATAGGTATATTATGGTATCTCTGTCAAATTCAGTTTTAAAAATTAATTCTTCCGCAACGATTACAATGTCAGCTCTTGCAAACAGATTGAAATCAGAGGGTAAAGATATAATAAGTTTATCAGCAGGAGAGCCAGATTTTGGGACACCAAAACATGTTAAAGAAGCCGCCATTGAAGCTATAAAGGCCGGTGAGACAAAATATACAAATCCAGATGGGATGCCTGAGTTAAAAGAGGCTATTTCTCAAAAATTTGTAACTGAGAATAATCTAAAATATGAGCCAGCACAAATATCAGTAGGAACTGGTGGAAAGCAAATTTTATACAATGCTTTGATGGCGACACTTAACCCAGAAGATGAGGTCATTATACCGGCGCCCTATTGGGTTTCATATCCAGATATGGTTAAACTCGCTGGCGGTATTCCGAAAATTATAAAAACAGCTTCGAGAAATAATTATAAGGTACAGCCAAATGATTTAAGGGCTTCTATAACTGAAAATACTAAGTGGCTCATATTTAATTCACCTTCTAACCCAACAGGTGCAGCTTATACATTCAAAGAACTAAAAATGTTAACAGATGTGCTTTTGGAATTTCCAAAAGTTAATATTCTATCAGATGATATTTACGAACATATTACCTTTGGCAGATTTAAATTTGTCACGCCTGCTGAAGTAGAGCCCAAACTTTATCCTAGAACGCTAACATGCAACGGCGTTTCTAAAGGTTACGCTATGACCGGATGGCGTATTGGTTTTGCTGGTGGACCCGAAAAAATTATTTCCGCAATGCGCAAAATCCAATCGCAATCAACCTCAAACCCATGCACGATTAGTCAATGGGCCGCACTCGCTGCACTAACTGGACCAAAAGAATTCATCCAGCAAAATAAACTTATTTTCGAAGAGCGTCGTGACTTGGTTGTAAAAAAACTGAATGCGACCGATGGTATATCTTGCCCAATTCCAGATGGGGCCTTTTACGTTTACCCAGAAATCAACAAATTAATTGGTAAAAAAACATGCTCAGGAAAAATTATTTCTAACGATGAAGAATTTGCATTATCGCTCTTGGAAGAGGAAAATGTTGCCGTTGTATTTGGAGCCGCGTTCGGCCTGTCACCAAATTTCCGTATAAGTTTTGCAACATCTATGCTTGACCTTGAAACTGCCTGCGATCGCATATCTTCCTTTTGTGACCGTCTCAGCGATTGAAATATAATTTCAAAGCGTTATTTTACGACTTGAATTTATAAGAAAAATAAATCTAACACTCAGTAACAAGGCGGCAGAACCTAAACCTGTTGCTAAACCAGCCCATATTCCAAAAGGTGCCCAATTAAGAACAAACGCGAATAAATACGCTGATGGAATGCCAACCAACCAGTAGCTTAAAATTGTTATTATCATAGGAACTGAGGTGTCCTGTATGCCTCGAAGCAAGCCCAAGGCCATGGCTTGGCCACCGTCTACAAATTGGAAAAGTGCAGCAGCAATTAGTAGTAGCGCACCAATATGAATTATCTGCTCTCTCGATGGATCATCGATGTCGACATAAATTGATACAATTGCATCCCCAAAGACCATTAGAAAAGTCATTGCAATAAGAGAGAATAGTATAGAACATGAGGCCGCAACTTTAGCTCCTTTCTTTAAATATAATATGTTTTTATCGCCCCAAGCATTTCCAGCTTTAATTGTAGAGGCTTCTGCCAACCCTAAGTGGACCATAAACATCACAGATGCTATCTGAAGTGCTATACCGTGAGCTGCAAGCGTCACTGCTCCAAACCAGCCCATCATTATAGATGAAGCAGTAAACAAACCGGCCTCTGCAACAATGCTTGTTCCAATCGGCAACCCTAATTTAGCAACCTTGAGGAATGCAACTTTGTCAAAATGAAAAAACCTCGTTAATAGTTTATATTTCGGTAATTTACCAAGCGCATATGCAGTGATAGACACTGCCGTAATAATTTGAACTATAACCGAAGAAATTGCTGCTCCAGTAACTCCTAGTTCAGGAAAGCCGAAATTTCCAAAAATTAGTAAATAATTTAGGGGGATGTTTAAAAGCACTGTAGTCAAAGTAATGAACAAAGTCACTTTGGTCAGATGCAAACCAGATAAGAAAAACCGGATAACCATAGCCCAAAGAGCCGGTATTAGTCCAAACCCCACAATACGAGTATAATTTTCAGCATATTCAGATATATCACTGGCTTGCCCAAGTAAAATAAGAATTTTCCCTGTACTGAAAAAAAATGGTAAAATTAAAGCCGCGTATATTAAAGATAACCACAAGCCCATCCGCATATATCGTCTCGCAAGTATAAACTCTCCAGCACTTGATGAAGAAGCAACGAGGGGTTGGACTGCAAAAGAAAATCCAGCGCCAAATAAAAAAAATACAAAAAAATATGCATTCCCTAAAACTAACGCGGCCAAAGCAGGTACCGAGTACCAACCCATCATTATAGTGTCCGTGATGCCAAGCGCCACATTGGCGAGATGAGTGCCAATGAGTGGTATTGCTAATTTAACAAGATTTTTCCCACTAGTTCGAAAAGTCTGATCATAATCCATGGAATACCCATTGCATTTGCTCAGATCGCTTTCAAGTCAATTATAAATTGGATGAGTGTACTTTTTTGGGCTGAAAATTCACAGCAGATATTTTCATAATTTCCTTGTTCAAATTCGATTTTAGTAAATAGAAAAATTATTCTTACTCTTGTTTATTTACTCTTGCAGATTTAGAAATGAATAAAAAAGAGCAGCCGCGAATGACTGACCTATTGTCGGAATTAGAAAATACAGAGTACGACGCATCTTCAATAGAAGTTCTTGAGGGTCTGGAACCTGTGAGAAAGCGTCCCGGTATGTACATAGGCGGCACGGACGAGCGCGCTCTTCATCATATGGTTTCTGAAATTTTAGACAATTCTATGGACGAGGCGGTTGCGGGGCACGCCAATCGCATAGAGGTAGAACTAAAAGAAAATTATGAAATATCTATTAGAGACAACGGAAGAGGAGTTCCAGTTGATCCACATCCTAAATATCCAGATAAATCAGCATTAGAAGTTATTTTTTGCACATTACACGCCGGAGGAAAATTTTCAGGAAAGGCATATCAGACATCTGGAGGATTACATGGTGTAGGCGCTTCGGTTGTTAACGCACTTTCTAGCTCTATGGTAGTGCAAGTAGCCCGAAATAAGGAACTATATGAACAAAGGTTCTCTCGCGGCATTGCTCTCGGGAACTTAGAAAAGATTGGGAATGCATCAAATAGGCGAGGAACGTATGTAACTTTTTTGCCTGACAAAGAAATATTTGGAAATCATAAATTTAAACCCTCCCGATTATTTAAATCTATTCGATCGAAAGCCTACTTATTTTCTGGTGTAGAAATAAGGTGGAAATCAGAGATAATTGACGGAGAGACCCCCACGGATGCCACCTTTCATTTTCCTGGTGGTCTTTCAGATTTTTTAAACGAAACTCTGAATGGAGTATCCACATATGCTCATCACCCTTTCGCAGGCTCCGTTGGTTTCAATGAAAAATTTCAAATCCCAGGTAAAGTTGAGTGGGCAATAAATTGGACCCCATCGAGAGACGGCTTTGTTAAATCCTATTGCAATACGGTCCCAACACCCGAAGGAGGCACACATGAAAGTGGCTTCTGGGCGGCCATCTTAAAAAGTATTAAAACTTATGGGGAACGTATAAATAGCAGGAAATCAAGAGATATTACGCGTGAGGACCTAACATTAGGAAGCTGCGCCCTCGTATCTTGTTTTATACAGGAGCCAGAATTTGTTGGACAGACTAAAGATCGATTGGCGACAGTAGAGGCCCAAAAACTAGTAGAAAACTCAGTACGCGATCATTTTGATAATTGGCTTGCCTCTGACAGCAAGTCTGCTAATGCAATTTTGGATTTTCTTATATTGCGAGCAGAAGAAAGACTGCGGCGAAGACAAGAAAAAGAAACAGCGCGAAAATCAGCGACCAAGCGACTTCGGTTGCCAGGAAAGCTTGTTGATTGTTCAGAGAGCACTCGAGACGGTACGGAATTATTTATCGTTGAGGGAGATAGCGCGGGTGGCTCTGCAAAAATGGCAAGGGATAGAAAAACACAGGCACTCTTACCATTAAGAGGAAAAATTTTGAATGTGCTTGGTGCTGCAAGCTCAAAACTAGGGACTAACCAAGAAATCAATGACCTTACACAAGCCTTGGGAACAAGCCTTGGGTCCAAATTCAATATTGATGATCTTAGATATGACAAAATTATAATCATGACGGACGCAGATGTAGACGGCGCTCATATTGCATCTCTTTTGATGACATTCTTTTTTACACAAATGAGGCCACTCATAGATCAAGGACATCTCTACCTCGCTTGTCCCCCACTTTTTCGCCTTACTCAAGGCTCAAACCGCGTCTACTGCAAAGATCAAATTGAACGTGATAAATGGATTTCAGAAGGCTTGGGTGGCAAAGGTAAGATAGAAGTCAGCAGGTTTAAAGGTCTCGGGGAAATGGATGCCAAAGACCTCAAGCAAACGACAATGGATCCAACGAGCAGGAAGCTTATTCGGGTCTCAATAGATGAGGACCATCCAGGTGAAACTGGGGATCTGGTTGATCGTTTAATGGGCAAAAAACCTGAATTGCGATACCAATACATTCAAAGCAACGCTCGTTTTGTAAACGAACTGGACGTCTAGTGTTTCCAATCAGTTCCACTAAGTTGCTCTAGCAATGCCAAAAGGTCATTGGGCACCGCAACAAATTCTTCCTCTACTTTACCCTGACCTGGTAAACGCGTGCCCTCGTCTTGAGATACCGCAGCCTCCAGATCACTAAGAAGATTTTCAAACGAATTGGACTTTTGAGGATCTATCAAAATATAATATTGTCCCAAGTTGTGCGGTTCTCCATTGGTAGCTTTAAGCGGTTGCACAAATTGAGAAGCTAAGCCCCCGGCAATACCTGCCGCCAGAACTTCAGCCATAAGTCCAAATCCCCAACCTTTGTACCCACCACTAGAAACTAAAGAGCCCTGTAGGGCAGCCGCTGCATCGGTGGTTGGTTTACCATTCTTATCAAGAGCCCAACCCACAGGTATTTTTTCACCGGCTGCTTTGGCCATCGTAATTTTTCCTAACGCAACAGCGGTTGTAGATTGGTCAAAATGAATTGCAGTCTTTCCATTTCCATCAGGCACTGAAAATGCAATTGGATTTGTTCCAATAATACGCGATTTACCACCCGGCGGCGCCACAATCGGAGAAGCATTTGTGAATCCAATACCAATCAGGTTTTTCTTTGCAATCTGTTCAGTAAAATAACCAAGTGATGTGCAAGTGTGAGCACGCCCGATTGCTAACGAGCAAATACCGTTTTCAACTGCTGCTAGGCAAGCTGAAGCTAAGCCTCTTTGAAATGCAGGTTGCGCAAAGCCGAACTGGGCGTCAACACACACTATTCCTGCTCTTTCTTGAGAGACGATTGGCTCAACGTCACCCTTTACCCTACCCGATTGAAGTTGGAGGCAATAACTCTCCAGATAGTAAAGACCACAGATCCGATTACCCACGCTCTCAGATTTTGCGATTGCTTCTGCCACCGCGCCTGCTATCCAGTCGATTGCTCCAAATTGCAAAAGCGTTGCCTTTGAGTGCCGAAAAATATTCGTAACAGATATTTGAGCCATTTTTAACCTTTCAGTATTCAAGCAAAAGATCTTAAGTAATCCTCACACTCATTTGTATTAAAGTAATATACATTTTCGAGGTACCTGATTTAAATCTATAAAGGAAATTTCAAATTAATATAGGCGCAATTATGATCAAATTTGCAGTACAAAGTTTTTAGTACAACTTAAATTGTTTCGGACAAATAAGTCTTTTTAATTAAGATAATGAATTTCAAGAAATAATGCCTATGTGGATTGACGTGGTCAACCTATGAGCTATCACTTTTATTCTAAATAGGGAAAACATATGAATCTAAGTAACGGCATTGAATACCTGGCTATTCCAGGGCCATCTGTAATACCCGAGAAAGTTCTGCAGGCGATGCATCGTTCATCGCCCAATATTTATGAAGGAGAACTTGTTGAATTAACTGATAATATTGTGCCTAAATTGTGTCAGGTCGCCAAAACGAAGGGCAACGTGGCAATGTATATATCTAACGGTCATGGTGCTTGGGAAGCCGCTCTATCAAATACTACCAATAGAGGAGATAAAATACTGGTTGCCGCAACAGGGCGATTTGGACACGGATGGTCAGAAATCGCTCAGAAAAATGGCTTGATCACAACAGTTTTAGATTTTGGAACCAGTAGCACTATAGATTTGAACTTGCTGGAAACTGCTCTCAAAAAAGATAAAACCTACAAAGCCATTTTGGTCACTCATGTTGATACTTCAACTTCTGTTAAAAACGAAATTGCCCCAATACGAGCATTATTAAATGAAATTAATCATGATGCTTTGTTACTAGTTGACTGTATTGCTTCACTAGCTTGTGATGAATTTCATATGGATGATTGGGGTGCAGATGTTATGGTAGCGGCCTGTCAAAAGGGTTTAATGGTTCCTCCAGGCGTTAGCTTTGTATTTTTCAACGAAAAAGCAAAGTATTTACAAAATTCTTTGGAAATGGTCAGTTCATATTGGGACTGGAGGCCGCGCATAAATCCAGATTATTATTATAGGTATTTTGGAGGAACAGCACCGACGCATCACCTTTACGGACTTAATGTAGCATTAGATATGATTTTAAACGAAAATATCGAAATGGTTTGGAAACGGCATGAAGTGCTCGCGTCTGCCATATGGGCTGCGATTGACGGATGGGAGAAAGGTGGGGAATTAAAGGCTAACATTAGAGATAAGAATTTTAGATCAAATGCAGTAACTTCACTTCAAGTCCAGACACCAAAAGGCACTCATCTGAGAAAATGGCTTCAGGAAAATACAGGATTAACAATCGGCATAGGCTTAGGAATGGCAACTCCTGAAGACCCTAATGGAGATGGGTTTTTTAGATTAGGCCATATGGGTCACGTAAACGCCCAAATGATTATGGGGTTAATTGCGACACTAGAAACCGCCATGATCGCAGTAGGGGTGCCTCATGGCAAAAATGCCATTAACGAAGCTGCATCAGTTATTGCGAAGCTTTAAGAACCTGCGGCAAAACATTCTTAAATAACTCTATATCGTCATCTCTTCCGACAGTCACTCTAATTGTTCTATCAAGTGGAGCTACAGCAGGCTTCCTCACAAAAATTTTCGCTTCAATTAAACCATTCATAACTTGGGTTGCAAAATTACCGTCCTTACCACAATCAATGGCAACGAAGTTTGTGGCAGACGGAATCGCAGTGAGACCATTCAATTTGGCAATTTGGTATATTTTTTCTCGACCAAGTGAAATTTTTTTCACAACGTCTGATAGATATTTTTGATCTTTTATAGCAGCTATTGCTGCCACCTGAGACAGTAAACTATTTCCAAAATGATTCCTTATTTTATCAAATTCACCAATTAACTCTCTACTTCCAAGACCATATCCTATTCGGGCACCAGCAATACCATACGCTTTCGAAAAGGTACGAAATCTAATTAAACGCGGATCATCAACCAAAATTGGAACTTTTGCTTCATTAGGTGCAAATTCAGCATATGCTTCATCCAAAATCAGCAAACAATCATCCGGCAGTTTTTCTAATAGGGAAACGATTTTATCACCACGCATCCAAGTTCCCATGGGATTATTGGGGTTAGAAAAGTACAATAGTTTAGCTTTATTTTTACTAGCTTTATCAATGAGTAATTGTAGATCTTCCTTATCGTCTCGATAGTCACATTTAAAAATTTGCCCCCCAAAACCCTCTACGTGATAGTTAAAAGTTGGATAGGAACCATTTGATGTTACTACATTGTCACCTACTTGAATAAATAAACGAACCAAATAGCCTAACAGAGCATCAATGCCCTCTCCTACAATAATATTTTGATCAGAAATATTATAAAATTTTGCTAATTCGTTTTTTAAATCATAAGCTGTTGGATCTGGATACTTCCAAACATCACACGACACATTTTTTATCGCCTCAAGTACTTTCGGCGACGGACCATAACAGTTTTCATTAGCACCAATTCGCGCTGCAAATAATTGTCTCACAGAGCGTTCGTGTTCTTCCGGTGAAACAAACGGGATACTTGCCGGAAGCGACTTTACAATTTCTGTTAACCGATTGTCTTTCATAATGGGATACAAAACCAATTTTTTCAAGGAAGCAAGAGCCGTTGCAGATTTAACATAACCGATTTACAGTCTGTTAATAATGCGATTATTTATGATTGAGGGCCCTACTATTGAAGAAAAAAGCACCACCCTTTGCAAGCTACGAATGGAAAATTGCTTGGCGGTACCTACGAGCTAAGCGAGCAGAAGGTGGTGTCAGTGTAATGACATGGATAAGCCTCATCGGAATTACGCTCGCAGTCTTTGCTTTAGTCGCTACGTTATCAGTGAGATCTGGGTTCAGAACCGAGATTGTTGATACAATATTAGGATCAAACTCACATATCACATTATATAAAACCCTAACGAAGGATCAGTACGGAAATATTGATAGGGGTTTTGAAGACTATGACGAGGTGGCGTCTAGCCTACTTTCATTACCAGGTGTAAAACGGAGTGCACCCCTCATAAGAAGTCAGATCATGGCAACATATGACAATCGTAATATTGGATTAGAGGTTTTCGGTATTTCATATAAAAACCTGCTTGGCCTGGAACGAATTGCCAAACCAGAACAATACTCTGGTGACATAAATGACTTCGAAAATGGTATCTCCATAGGATCAGGAGTAGCTAGGGAATTAGGTGTGCAAGTCGGTGATAAAATCAAACTTATTTCACCAAATGGAGTAAGGACCGCTTTCGGTACGTCACCACGAGTAAAACAATTCGAAATAGTTTATATCTTCACAGCTGGGAGGTATGATATCGACAGAACCAGATCTTACCTACCATTCAGCATTGCACAAGAATATTTTAATCGAGAAGGGTTAGCAGACGAAATTGAGGTTCTTTTGGATAATCCAAGTAATCTGACTGAAGCTATTTCCCACATCGAAAATATCGTGGATCCCAATATTCAGCTGTGGACTTGGCGAGATGCTTCAAGCAGTTTTTTGAGAGCGCTCGAGATAGAAGACAATGTAATGTTTGTTCTAATGTCAATTTTGGTAATGATAGCCAGTATGAATATTATATCTGGTTTAATCATGTTGGTAAAAAATAAAGGTAGAGATATCGGTATATTGCGCACTATCGGATTATCAAAAGGATCAATAATGCGAGTGTTTTTAATATGTGGGGCCTCAACTGGAATATTAGGTACTTTTTTGGGCTTAGTCTTGGGGAGCCTCTTCACACTTTATATTGATCCAATTTTTTCTATTATTAATGTTCTTTCCGGTGGTGGCGTTTGGGATCCGTCAATTAGAGGAATATACTCAGTGCCTGCAGAATTACACTTTATGGACTTAGTCAAGGCGACATGCCTATCGTTAGGCCTAAGTTTTGTAGTTACAATTATTCCAGCCAAAAGAGCCGCCAGCCTCAACCCAGTGGACGCTCTTCGATATGAATAAACCCGTGCTAGAGCTAATCGCTATTGAGAAAAGCTATTCCAAGGGCAGTGAAAATAAAATTGAAGTGCTAAAGGGAGTAAATTTACAGCTATTCCCGGGAGAAACAGTTGCTTTAGTTGCTCCATCTGGTGCAGGTAAATCTACACTTTTACACATTGCTGGGTTACTCGATAAACCGCTGAGCGGCAAAATTTTAATAAGCGGAACAGAAATACAAAACGAAAGTGATAATCAACTTACCATGATACGAAGGCAAGAAATTGGCTTCGTTTATCAATTTCATCATTTGTTGCCTGAGTTCTCATCGAGAGAAAACATTGATCTACCTCAACTTTCTAATGGAGCATCATTAAAAGAGGCTCAGCAAAGGTCGAATGAACTATTAGCTTTGGTAAATCTCGATAAAAGATCTGATCATAGACCCTCTGAGCTTTCGGGAGGTGAACAACAAAGAGTAGCAATTTGTAGAGCACTTGCAAATAAGCCCAAAATAATTTTGGCCGATGAGCCAACTGGAAATTTAGATCAGAAAACCACGTCATCAGTTTTTGAGACTTTGCAGAAGATCGTTAAACAAACAAACTTGGCTGCTTTGATAGCAACCCATAACATAGATTTAGCTAATCAGATGGACCGAGTTGTGAAGTTAACTGACGGAAAATTAATTTAGCTTTGGTAATAGTCATTATACAACTTATTTGGATCTGCTCCCAATAAGAAACGTATTAAAATAATGATATTTTTTCTCCCTTTTCGGAACCAGCCTTGTTCGCCATATTTGCTAGATGACGTCGTTATGACTATTGGCATACCATATAATTTTCCTTTTAAACGCAAGGCTAACTCTACATCTTCCATGATGGGGATAGATGAGTAGCCACCATTTTCAATTAACAATTTTCTAGGTATCAACAATCCCTGATCACCGTAGGGCAATTTAAAAATTTTTGATCGAACGTTCGCCCAAGTAGAAGTCAACAAAGCAAGTGGGTGCTTGATATCAAATGATAATCTACAATAATATCCAGCCTCTCGATTGAAATATTTTTTTATATTTTTACTCCAATCAATCTCAAGTACTGAGTCGCTGTGCAGTATAAATATGAAATCTCCTTTGGCTAAGTTTACCCCGTTACTCAGTTGGAAACCACGAGACGCCCTGCTTACAATAAATTGTCCACCGCAAGCCAAGACAATCTCCTTTGTTTTATCGCTCGAACCACCATCTACAACAATTAACTCTCTGACGATACCAGCCTCAATACCTTCAAATAGACTCACAAGAGTTTTTTTTATGGTTTTTTGTGAGTTCAAAGTTGGAATTACTATTGATATTGGTGCACGCATGAGCTTTCCATATGGTAAATGTGCGGTAAGTTTTTAAAAAGGAGCTTTTGAAATGGTAACGCCGCTTAATAATCGAAAAATTTTAGAACTTAAAGGAAGCGATTGTAAGAAATTCTTACAAAATTTAGTAAGTAATGACATCAACTTATTAGATCAAGGACTAGTTTATAGCGCATTGCTTACACCACAAGGCAAGTACATTGCTGATTTTTTTGTAGTCCCAATAGACGACGGGATGAGAATTGATGTTCATGCAGAACTGGCTAAAACATTACTTGATAGATTGAACATTTACAAACTGCGATCAGACGTTGAAATTAAAGAAGCAGATATTGGCGTTGCTTTGGGGTTAACTAACCCTCCTGAGGGAGCCTTAGGTGATCCGCGACATCCAAAGTTAGGATGGCGTTTTTATGGCAAGGATGCGAAGAAATTTGATCAACCGGTAAATTGGACAAAATTGAGAGTTGATTACGTTATACCGGAGTATGGAAGCGAGTTAACCGAAGAAAGTTATATACTGGAAATGGGGTTTGAAAGACTCCACGGTGTCGATTTCAAAAAAGGCTGCTACGTAGGTCAAGAAGTTACTGCCAGGATGAAACATAAAACAGAATTGCGCAAAGGGTTGGTAAAGATCCTCTCACAGCATGAGATTTCAAATGGAGAGGAATTGCTTTTAGATGACAAGTCGATAGGATCTATTCTGACCACTTATGGAAAGTCGGCTTTAGCATACGTCAGACTTAAGGATAGAGATGCTATACTCTCTACAAAAAATTCCAAAAAAATAGTAATAGTAAAAGACTGAATTTTGTCTAATTAAGCCCGCTCAGAATACTCCATTGTCTCAGTATTTACTACGATGGCTTCGTCCTGAGAAATAAATGGTGGTACCATTACTTTTACCCCATTATCAAGGATCGCCGGTTTAAAACTGTTTGCTGCTGTTTGCCCTTTTACAACAGGCTCTGTTTCAACGATTTTACAAACCACCTTACTAGGCAAAGAAGCATTAAGTGCCTCCTCATCATAAAATTCCACCACAATTTGCATACCGTCTTGCAAAAAAGGTCTGCGTTCACCAAGCAGGTCTGAAGGTAGTTCAATTTGTTCAAACGTTTCTGTATCCATAAAAATGAGCATACCATCACTTTCATACAAAAACTGTTGATCTTTTTGCTCCAAGCGAACCTTCTCGACCTTATCTGCACTTCTAAAACGCTCGTTAAGTTTCGTTCCAGTGCGAAGGTTTTTTAATTCCACCTGAGCAAAAGCCCCACCCTTTCCGGGTTTAACATGATCAACTTTAACTGCAGCCCAAAGCCCACCATCATGATCAAGTACATTACCAGGTTTTATTTCATTTCCATTTATCTTTGGCATTTTGATAAATAACCTATTTATTGATTGTTTCGACTGCAGCTCTATCTGTAAATAAGATTGGAAACAAGGTTACGGTACCATCGACTAATAGGGTATGCAAATTTGTCATATCAGTTATGCAATTTTAGGCTACCCGAATCAGTTATTTTGATACATAAGCCTCGTTACGCCAGAAAAAAATATGAAGGACGACGAGATGAAAGATTTCGTTGACGCATCAGCGTTTAATACAGAGCAGGGAAACCGTGCTAGAAAGCTATTTGCAGCAGTTGTTCTGGCGGCATTGGACGACGCGATAGCAGATGATAGAAAATATGGAAATGGTCCTGAGCAGATAGCTCGGTGGGCTCGATCGCGTGATGGACGTGAAGTATTATCATGCGCTGGCATTGATCCAAATGAACGGGTGGTTAGTGGGTTAATGGAGTTTGTCGAGAAGGGCGTGAGAACTTCTGTAGCTCTATCAAGGGAAGAAAGTGAAAGACGTAGCGCAGCATCAGATCACGCTGAAGCAGCCTAAACGTTAAGTAAAATTTAATCTTTATTCAATTCTTGTAATAAATTTTTTATAGCTTTGAAGCGTTCAGAACCTTTGTCCTGATTATTAACAATAGATTTATAATATTCTTCAGGGTTGTAACGCGCTACCGGCAAGTTAAGATGCTCAACTGTCAAAAGACCGGATGCCGATAAAACGTCAAATCCAGCTAAATATTCATTATAAATTGCGTTTATAAGCTGAGACTTTGCGTCCAGTAGTTCTTGCTCAGTATTAAGAACATCCAAAGTTGTCCTTGCCCCAAGAGAAGCTTCCTGTTTGACACCATTAAAGGCAACCTCAGCAGCTTCTATTTGCTTCTCGATTGCTGCCCTACTCGCCTTGGCAACTTCAAGCATGGCAAATGACGAAGATATGCTCTGCTCTATCGCATCCATTTGCACATGCAGTGAAGATCGAACAGCCTGCAGGTTAGCAAGTGCCTGCCTCTCTTTGGCAGGTACTGAACCTCCCTGATAAATTGTACCACTTAAGCTTAGGCCAATAGAGGCCTGTAGCGTGTCAGGTTGAACGTCACTATCTGAAAGTCCGATATCACTGTTCAAAGTCATCTTGGCTTTCGAAGAGGCTTTGATACGCTTTAGAGTTAATTCACTTGCCTTGATTTGATACTGTAATTGTTTTAGTTCAGGATGCGACGAAGAGGCAATAGAAACCGCTTCTTCTACCGTTGTTGGCAAAACCAGCATTTCCATTGGTGAAATCAAAGCTTGCGGCGAAATTCCAACAGCATTTTTGAAAACTGCCTCTGATTGAACTAACTGCCCTTTAGCCGCTGCAAGTGAGCTTAAAGAAGATGCTAGCCTAGCTTCTGCTAGTGCTACATCCGTCCTGGTAATTTCGCCAACCTCATATCTATCCCTGGTAGCTTTCAGTTCTTCCTGAATTACAGAATAATTATTCTCCCTTAGCCTAACTGTTTCTCTACCTTCCAGCACCCCCATAAAAGCACTTGCGGCACCGTTCAGAACTTTTTGTTCCAATGCTATAAGGCCTTGACGCGTGGCCAAAACGTTTTGTTTTGTTACATCTGCTGCAAGTTTATTAGTACCCCCATCATATATTGTTAATGATGAGTTCAATCCAACGCTACCTCGCCAGACGACATCACTTGTCGAACTACCAGCAGTGTCAGTTTCAGACCAGTTTCCTGAAAAATTAGCAGCCCAGGATACAATTGGCAGTAGTGCAGAGGATGCTATAATCGTATTTTCATCAGCAGCACGCAGCAAAGCTCTATTCTGATCGAGTAATCCTGAATTATTATATGACTGTACCAACGCTTCCGAGAGAGTCTGAGCATTTAATGGCGAAAGAATGGAATAAAATAAAAAAGTAACTGAGGCGATTATAGACTTTAAACTAACTTTCATTTCTTTACCCAACTATCTACTATTTTAGCATTCACTAATTTTAAAATGTGAAGGTCATTTCTTTTTTAAAACCCTCTAGAACAGGTGCTCCAGCATTAAAAGCAAAACGCCAACTTACTTCATTGTTCAATTTATATCCAATTTTGACACTACCAAGTGATCCTTGCATAAAAATGGCCACTATTCTACCACCCTCTTTTAACTGGGTTAATATTTCGCTAGGTATAAGCTCAACTCCGCCTTGTAGAAAAATTACGTCATACGGCGCGTGACTTGCTGCTCCACTAAACAATGGCCCGCGTTCGACAATAACATTATCTATGCCATGGTCAATTAAAGCGTTTTGCATTTCATTGGCTGGTTTATCTTCACTTTCCAAAGCTACTACAGCCTCTGCTAAATGCGCGATAATAGCAGCAGAATATCCATAACCTGAGCCGACATCCAAAACTAGCTCACAATCAGTTACATCCACTGCATCAAGCATCTTTGCCAATGTACGAGAGTCCAAAATTACCCTATGGTTTCCGATTTGGATGTGCTCTCCAACGTAGGCAGTATCTTTATTTTCCGTTGGTACAAAGTACTCGCGCTTTATTGATAAAAACGCTTCTATAATTGGGAATTTAGTAACATCAGATGGGCGGATTTGAGTATCAACCATCATCCGACGACGCTCTGCGTAATCTGACATGAAAAGCCTCAAAAGTTAAATTTCAACTAGTTATTGGCACAACGGCCACAGAGTATCAATCCAATTCATGCAATAATATTCACTTGTTATTTATCTTTTACGGTGTAGAGCAAACAAATTATTTTAAATTCAATCGAAGCCGCTCTTCTACCATCCCAGCGTACCAACTCGACCCAAATGGTATAGCTTCATCATCGAATATATACTCCGGATGATGGAGCATTTGACTGTCTCCGTTACCCAAAAATATGAATGCACCAGGTTTTTCATTTAACATGTAAGAAAAATCTTCTGATGGCATAATCGGTGGTGTGTCCGTATCAACTTCAGACACAGCTGATGCAACAGCAATAGCATATTGTGTGGCTGCGTCGTTATTATCTGTTATGGGATAACCTCGTTCATATTCGATCTTTATCTCACATTGGTTTGCAGCTGCAGTACCCTCTGCCACTTCGCACAAGCGCTCTTGAACTAATTCGCGCATATCTTCATCCAAACTGCGTACAGATCCTTCCAGTTCGACAGTATTTGCTATAACATTGAGTGCGCTACTATCTGTTTTGAAGGTTCCAGCCGTAATTACAACACGTTTTAAAGGGTCGACAGACCGAGATACAATTAGATTTAAACTTACAAGGATTTGAGCAGCTACTAACGTGGTATCCACTGCCAAATGTGGCATTCCTGCATGTCCGCCCTTACCCGTCAATATAATTTTGAAACGATCTGCCGATGCCATTATGGGCCCTTTTCTTATTGCAAATGTTCCAGTTTTAATACCGGGCATATTGTGAATGCCATAAAACTCATCAATACCAAATCTACTGACAAGTCCATCATCTATCATAGCTTTGGCTCCTGCGCCCCCCTCTTCAGCCGGCTGGAAAATTACTGCTGCCTTTCCATCAAAGTTTCTCGTTTCGCAGAGATATTTGGCGGCACCCAGAAGCATCGATGTATGACCATCATGGCCGCAGGCATGCATTACGTCAGGTATTTCCGATATGTACGAGACGCCCGACTTTTCGGCGATTGGGAGTGCATCCATGTCAGCTCTTAAACCAATCACACGACCTGACTTATCAACTTGACCACAAACAATACCAACAACACCCATCTTTCCAATTCCTTCAACCACCTCATCACAACCAAACTCTCTCAATAGATCTGCAACCTTGCCCGCAGTTTTAGGCAGTTCATATTGTAATTCAGGGTTTCTATGAAAATCATGTCTCCAGTTTACAATCTGAGGGAATAATTCGGCAAATCGATTTTTGATTGGCATTGGTTACATCCAGGTTAAGCTGACTAATATAAACCAAAATGTCAGGCACTGCTGAGTTGCACAAGTTAAAATTTTCTTTTAGTGGATGCCAAAGAGAAAAAATATCTCAAATCAGAAAAAATGAACCAAAAAGAGTTTTTTTTAGGCGTAACCGCTATGCTTCCTCTATTACTGGGGGTTGTACCGTTCGGCTTGGTTTTTGGAGTTCTTGGTATAAGCAGTGGCCTCACAGAAACTGAAACTATCTTAATGTCGAGTATTGTTTTTGCAGGAGCTAGTCAGGTTGTTTTTGTACAATTGTGGGCTGCTGGCTCTGCTTATTTTGTAATTGGCAGTTCAGTAGCACTTATTAATTTGAGACATGTTTTATATAGTGCTTCAGTAGCTGAATACCTTAAAAAGCTAAGTTTTAAATGGAGAATAATTCTAGGCTACTTATTGACTGATGAGTCATTTGCAGTATCCATAAAAAGACTAAGCACTCACGGTGAAAGTAGACCCGTTCATTTTTTCATGCTTGGTTCAGGCCTTACTCTTTGGCTAGCATGGCAAATTTCGACAATTGCGGGAGTAATTGCAGGCTCCACTATACCTGAAAATTGGGAACTTGCATTTGCTATACCCCTAACCTTTATAGCAATAGTGGTCCCATTGTTAAACAATACTCCCACTATTATTTGTGCACTAATCTCCTGCTTAATTGCTATTTTTGGTCAATCATTACCTTGGAACACGTGGATAATAGTGGCTGCTCTTGGAGGAATTTTGGCCGGTGCCTCAATCGAAAAATGGAAACCCAGAAAATGATTTGGTTAGTTATGGTTTTGACTGGGTTAATTAATTTTATATTTCGCATTTCTATGTTTTCTGGATTTCGCAATATCCATTTACCACCATCATTTCATCGATATGTTAGTTATGTACCTATTTCAGTACTATCAGCAATAATAGCAAGCAGCCTTGTCACCCATAATGGTCACGAAATGTCCTATGACGTGGGAAAACTAGTAGCAGCATTCATAGCAGTTGCATGTGCATTGTTAACCAAATCCGTTTCAGTAACACTAATAGTTGGTTTGATAACAGTTTGGATAATATAGAATTAAAATCGTTGTAAAATAAACCGTGTGATTGAATTTAAATATCTATGTTTAGATGTATCAAGCAACAAGTATTCTATTTCACATCGTTATATGGTTTAATGAAACTTGAATTATCAGGGTTTAATCAAAGTCCATAACCAGAATGAGTTGGTTAATTTCTAAAGAGACAAATTCCCATTCATATGTCTGGATATACGTCAATTGACTAACGATGGAACATTTAAAGCAATAACCTGGTTGATATTTTCAATCATCTGCTTCGACCTTATGGCAGTTCATATTCGATATCTTACTAACACTTATACCGCTGAAGAACTCTCTTTCTATAGAAATACTCTCGGCCTTATCCCAAGCTTATTACTACTTTATATAACCGCCGAACTTTCATTAAACTTCAAAGATTATAAAATTAAGCAATGGAAGCTTGCCTTTTTTCGTGGACTTGTAGTGGCACTTGCTCAGCTACTTTTCTATACCGCGATAAGTAAACTAGAACTCGCAACAGTTGCAACTTTAGGACAGACGGGCCCTATATTCATTGTGATTTTAGCAATAGTGCTTTATAAAGAGTATGTCGGCATCTGGCGATGGGCAGCTATTTTTACTGGTTTCTTTGGCGCAATTTTAGTAATCAGACCAGGAAGTGATATTTTTACCTGGAATTCACTACTCCCCATCGGCGCATCATTTTGTTATGCTCTATCAATAGTGACCCTTCGCAGTTTTAAACGAGAAATTTCAAACTCTATATTATATTTATACTCCGCAATTGCGGCAGCATTTGGTGCGGGTGTATATGCCAGCTTGTCAATCACATTCACACCAATTCAAAATTACTTTGATGCGACGCTGCTATTATCAATGTCGTTCTGCGGGGGATTTGGTGTAGTATGCCTCATGATTGCCTACAGGGCTGCAGAAGTCTCAGCAATTGCACCATTCAACTATTTCGGGATATTATCGGCTTTTATACTAGGCTGGGTAATTTTTGGTGAATTCCCAGTAGAAACATTATTACCTGGCGTTCTTTTTATAGTTGCAGCAGGTTTGGTTATTATATGGCGAGAAAAGATTAATAAAAATTAATAGGTGAATGTATGGACTTACCAAAAAATAAATTTAAAAAAGCCTTGAAAGCTGGCACACATCAAATTGGAATTTGGAACTCCATAGCTGGAAACTCAGTCCCAGAACTCTTGGCGACGTGTGGATTTGATTGGGTACTAATTGATACCGAGCATGCACCAGTTGAAACTGTAGAAATTCAAAGTAGTTTGCATTCGATTTCCGCATATGAAAATGTTTCTGCGGTTGTTAGACCAGCAGGGAATGATCCCATTTTAATAAAAAGAATACTCGATATGGGAGCCCTTACTTTACTATTACCATACATCCAAACTGCTCAGGAGGCAAAGGATGCCGTATCATACGTAACATACGGTCCAAATGGTATGAGGGGAATGGCAGGAATGACCAGAGCAACACGATATGGCACCGTCGAAAACTATTTTAAAAAAGCTAGTGAAGAAATCTGCCTAATAGTTCAAGTTGAGACGGTTCAGGCGATCGATCAGCTGGAGGCTATCGCATTAACTCCTGGAATTGATGGAGTTTTCATTGGGCCCGCAGACCTCAGCGCGAGCATGGGCTATCCAGGTGAGATAAATCATCCAGAGGTCGTAAAAGTGATAATGGATGCAATTAGTAAGTTGAAATCACTAAATATTCCTTCAGGAATACTTACATTAGATTTCGATAGTGCTAAGCGTTATATCTCTGCGGGAACTACTTTTACAGCCGTTGGAGTTGACATGGTATTATTGGCAGAAAGCACTAGAAATCTGCGCAGACAGTTTGATAAAAATTTATAAAATGGGTTCTCTATAATTCTGTTGCTACATTGCATGATCAAGCTACCTCGACGATTAGGAGGTATTTGAATTGATGCAAATAAAAGCCCGTAGTTTTAAAATTTTATTAATAACGTTCTCCCTTATTATAACTGGAACATTAAATTTGAATGCAGAAAACCTTATAGAAAGTGGTAAATGGATTTACTTTGCTGATAATGTAATGGGAGGAATATCAGAGGGAAAATCTGAATATGTGACAGTACCATCGGGTAAAGCAATCAGGCTTTACGGTAACGTATCCACTGAAAATAATGGAGGCTTTATACAGGTACGCATGCCTTACTCAATCGGACGCTTAGCTGGATATGAGGGCATAAAGATCAAGATGAAAGGTAATGGTGAAGAATATTACCTACATATCAGGAATAAGAGCTCAAGACTTCCTTGGCAGTATTATCAAGCTAGTTTCAAGTCAGATACAGTTTGGAGAGAGGTGAAAATTCCTTTCAAACAATTTAAAAAATCCTCAAATTTCATGAAAAGTGCACTCGACCAAAAAACCATAAAGACAATAGCAATAGTTGCATATGGAAAAGACTATATTGCCGATATTACAGTATCTGAGCTAGAATTATATTAGTCTTTTTCAAAAAAATTAAGTACCGGAACCTTTCATTACAAAAAGTATTATTGTCCAAAACACCTCTTGATAAGTCTCTTATTCAAGATATTTTATTATATCTAATCATCAGTCATCTTTAATGTAATTTGAGATAAATATGAATCCTTTTGATCATACAAAAACAACACAACCTCTTATAGATTTTTCGCGCCGGTCAATAAGAACTGACAATATTATCCTTGCTATGCAACATGCTCAAAAACAAGGATATCTTGCGTCCGATGAAAAACCAACACAAATTGGATCTTTAGTCGCCAGTAATTTGGATTTTAATAAGGAATTAATGGATCGAATGAATTATGGCTCTTGAAGAAGACATCTATGAAATGTACCGAGATGGGCCTTTTGATTGGTTTAACCCAATAGATTTTATGACAAGTACTTTAACTGGCGGACCATCAGGTAGTTGGTCGGAAAAGACACATTCCGAAAAAATCTTCGAAATATCAAAACAATACCCGAATCTGTCCATAAATGAGGTTGAGCTTTTTGTATCATCACAAAAGAAAAAAAGAGGCTTAGAATAACACTTGAAATTTTTAAATTTCGAGTCTGTTTTGCTTTATAGCTTCGTAAGGATGTTATCCAGTCAAGTAAAAGATAATCTTCTGTAGGTTTTTTAGCAACGACTTGCCATATTGAAATAGTTTAAGTAACACCCTCTTCAAATCACTTTTCAACTTTTTGATTCTAGGCGGGTTGGCGGAGTGGTGACGCAGCGGATTGCAAATCCGTGTACAGGAGTTCGATTCTCCTACCCGCCTCCAAAAACATCCCCCTAGAATAGATTATCTGACGCTGTCTATTCCAAAATGTTCAAAATAATGCACATTGGAGAAATCACATACTAGCATGATATAGTTTTGCTCATTACAATAATGGAGGGCTGCAATGAAAAAGATTGAAAAAAGTCGATACGCTATTTTGCGAGAGTTGACGGACGCCGCCTTAGAAGAGGCGGTAACTACATATATGAATGACGGCTGGAAACCTGTGGGAGGTTTAGTCATCAGTTATAATGAGGACCTGGAACATAAGGAATACATTCAACCAATGTCTAACTAAAATTTCTGATGTAGCTGATTGAATCAGAAATTTCTTTAGAAGCAAAATGATGAGCCATATGCCCTACTGTAGGTAATATACGAAGGCGAGAATTTGGCATTACTGCGTTAAATGCAACAGCCTGACTTTTTACGGGCACTAAAAAATCTTTATCACCATGAATTATCTCGATTGGCATTTCCATATCGTCGTAAAAAGCAAAGTTTTTTTCGAGTGCTCTAGAGGTGACACTCAAGTCACTTTTATTTGCTTTTATGGTAGATAAACGTCTAGACAGATCCGAACCAATATAATCTAGATAACCTTCTGGAATATCTTGCGGTTTAAACATACGGCCCGCAAATTTTTTTATTGAACCGCTATCAACTTTACTGACAACATTGGTAAAATATAATTCGTAAGCTATATTTATCAGACCGGTATCGTTTGCCAATTTTGAAACTCCAGAAAAAGGCATGTTTAAACCCGCTACAGAAATTACGCCCTTTACTTCGTCCGGATATTTTGCGGCCCATGACATAGCTACTAATGCACCCCAACTGTGGCCGACCAGTATAGGATTTTTCCTTTTATTTTTTTTAAATAAGCTCTCGCCTGATCTGCCTGCCTTTCCGCATCCCAATTACTCTCGTCCCGTTCAGAATATCCAAAGCCAGGTCTGTCAATATAGATAATTCTTCTATCAAATTTTGAAAGAGCACGAGTTGCAAATACCCAGTCACGAAGGTTCCCAAAAGCTCCATGAATAAATACGATATCTTGAGCTCCATTGCCCTCAATGTATCCATGCACAGGCAAACCGTTTAAGTTTAATATCTTGCCAGTTACTGGAACATTTTGCTCTGCGAATTTGGTTGGGATAGCATAATTTTCTACTCTATCACAGGCTGTTAATCCGTGGGCTATTAGTCCGAGCCCAAAACTTCGCCTAGATAGATTAAAATTAGTCATAAAATTAATTAACCCATCAAGTAAATTGCTACGTACTTCGCATTTGAAAGACACTATGCTCTTTGAATTTCGTGGCTTGAGGTAAAAATAAAGAAATTTATTTAAGCCTTTATAAGTTTATTGTTCTAAATCATTAAATTTAATTCAGATAGATTTTTATTATGAGCCCTTGTCAATTATTCTTGTTAATTCTCTCGCACTCCAAGGACTATTCTTTCGCAATTTAATTTGTCCGTCCTTACCAATTAAAATTATCAAAAATCCTTTTGGTCTAAACTGCTTTCTCAAATTTGAGTTGGGCTCAGGCTTATCATCAACGAACACTTTAACATCTCTACTTGAAAGCGCATCTGGATCCGACCCAAACATTTTAATTTGTTGTTTTAGGTTTGGGTCCAAGTGTGAATTTGAGAAAACTAGCACCGGGCGTTTTTCCCAAATCAAGTCTTTTATGTCGGTATTGGTTTTCACATATGTAATTTCTAACATGTCTTCAGAGGCATACGCACTCGGAATGATTAGAAAAATGGATAAAATAAATATACGCACAACCATTTTATAGTCCAAGAAATTTTCCTTCAACTAGCAATTTATACTCTGTTCACTAAACTATAAGCTAAATTATCTTTTCGTAACTTCAAATTATAATTTCATCCACCGTTTTAGGATGATGAGTTATTTGCTCATAACCGGTTTCAGTAATAATAAAACTGTCTCCAACTTGCGCTCTAAAATCATTGGTCAACACCGAACCATCAACGGCGAATACCATTCCAGGTTGCAAAATTGTTTTATCACCCTTGATTAAAAAAGGTTTTTCTAAAAAACTGTATCCAGTTGCACGACCACAACGAAATGGATAATCATAACCCGCCTCCTGAATTACTTCCGCATATGCTTCATGCACCTGCTCTGCTTTTACACCAGGGCCTAATACTGATAAAGCAGCTTCCTGACTTGATAAAGCAGTTTCATAGACCTTTATATGCTCTGGTTTCGCTGAGTTGATCCAGAATGTTCGATCGAAACCCAGTTTGAATTTGTAAAAGTTCGTCATCCCACAAAAGCATAAAAAAACTGGATCGCCAATTCTCATAATGCGATTAGAAGCTCTATGGTGAGTTTTTACGATATCTTCTCCCGATGCCATAATTTGTAAAAAATGAGTATTCGGGGACATATCGCTTGATGGATACTGCTTTTCCAATAGCTCTGCGGCTGCTCGTGTTCCAGCAGCAGAGGTTGCAATGGCAACTTCAAATTCTGGTCTTCCATCATTAATTGCCTCTCGACCCGCTTTCATCATTGCATTTGCCACCTGCCCCGCGTGACGAGCAACTTGAAGTTCTTCTGGAGACTTAATCATTCTCATTTCTTCCAGAATTTCAGAAAAATTCAAAAATTTTTCAGTTGAATTAAGCGAACTCAGGTAGGACGAAACAATTTGAGGGATTCTATCTTTCTCAATACCAATCTTTTTTGATAACTTTATTAGGTTGGGCAACTTTTCGCGCCACTCACCACCCATCCCATCATTCCAACTAAAAATTTCATCACAATGCGCGAGAGATCTTGCAGAATTTTCATCTATCTGTGGAGTGATTAATAAACTCGGACCGTGTTGATGTACTACAAAAATAGTTGGCCGTCCAAAATCCATATGAAGGTAATCGTAATAACCCGTAAGGTAAAAAATATTATCATCATCAGTGACCAAGGCTGTATCAATATCCCGCTCACACATACGGTCTTTAAGATCTGCTAGTCTTGCTTGGAAAAGGTTTTTCAAGGTTACATCTCAGTAATCGGTAAGATTTTGCGTACTAGTCTACTCCAAATTTTAATTCCAATTGGCAATAATTCATCATTAAAGTCGTAAGAACTTGAGTGTAGGGGACTTGAAGCACATCCAGTTTGTCCATTGCCTAAAAGAAAAAAACAACCAGGAACAACATTTGAAAAATGCGCAAAATCCTCAGAAAAGCTCATGGGCTCACAATTTCCGTCAAGACTTAAACCGAGTTCTTCCGCAACGGCGATAACAGTCTCGGTTTGATCACTGGAATTTATTGTTTCCACAAATTCAGTTTCAAAGGAAACTTTACCAGTAATTTCATGTGCATCTGAAATTCCCTCAACTATTCTAATCATTAATCTTTTAATCTCTAACCTATCTTCTTTATTTCTTGATCGAACATCACCCTTTATCAAACTATTTCCAGGCAAGACGTTGCGCGCCCCATCAGAAGTAAACTCAGTTACTGAAAGTACAGAACCCGAACTAGGCGCAAGTTTCTTAGAAATGATATTTTGAAGACTTTGTATAATTTCACACCCTGCCGAAATCGTATCACGTCCAACGTGTGGCATTGAGGCGTGTCCTCCTTGACCTTTCAAACTTATTTCAAAAAGGCTTTCTGAGGAGCATATCAAACCTTTTTTGTGATGATACGGCCAGTTTCAGTACCTGGTAAGTTGTGCAGAGCAAATATCTCAGAGATTGGGAAGCTTGATAATATACCCTCATTTAACATTGCTTTTGCGCCTAAGCCATTTTCTTCATTAGGCTGAAAAATAAATATCACTGTACCATCAAAATCTAAGCTATTGGCCAATTCTTCAGCAGCGCCTAGCAGCATAGTCGTGTGGCCATCGTGACCACAAGCATGCATAACGCCAGGATGCTTGGACGAATATGTGTGCTTAGAAGTCTCTTGAATTGGAAGAGCATCCATATCAGCTCTTAAACCAATTGTTTTACTTCCTGATCCTGATTTGAGGACACCAATCACACCGACTCCTTCAATAACCTCAAGTCCTTTGGCTCTCAAAAATTTTGCAATTTTTGTTTTTGTTTTTGTTTCTTGAAAACCAAGTTCAGGATACTGGTGAAATTCGTGCCTGATCTCTGTTAATTTTTTAATGGAACTAGCCAAAATTATTCCTCATCCTGAACGGACTTTTTATATGATTTTTCACGTTACAACATTTAAATCAAATAAAAAGCCCGGAAAATAATCAAATCTTCTTAATATGATCGTATTAGCTTTCAAGATTTTGATTTGGCATAGGTGCGGTAATATTTTCTTTTTTCTTCTCTCTGATAAACACATACAAGCCCGAACCTACTACAAATATAATACCCGTTAAAATATACATATCAGGGATATCTCCGAAAATTGTCCATCCCCAAAAAATACTTAGTGGTAACAAAACATATTCAAATGGAGCAACGCTTGCAGCGGCGGCCGTACTATATGCCTTTGACATAAAGTAGCCAACTCCAGCAGCCAAACAACCTAAAGTAAAAAAATATGGGAGATCAGTTCCTTTTGGAATAATCCAGCCTTTAAGGATAAACTGTACACTGGTATTTGAACTTACATCAGCTAGTTTTCCATCCCCGAAAATCAGTCCAAAAATTAAACTTAAAGCCATGAAGGTTACTTGGATATAAAATGCCAATGCGGAAGGTTTGGAAGATTTAGAAAGTTTACGGGTCATTATTTGCATTAGCGCATATAAAATTGCTGCGATGACAGGAAGAAAATATATAAAAGGGTGTATCTCAGATACAGACCAAGTATTTGGCTTCATCATAATAAAGACACCCAAAAACCCAAAAACAACAGCTAGCAGACGCCTTATTCCAACTTTTTCCCCAAGGAGCGGGATCGATAAAAGGGTGATAAAAATAGGTGCCACAAAGAAAAGAGCAGTGGCAGTAGCTAGCGGCAGCGTTGCGATGGCCGAAAAAAAGATCATGTTGCACAAAAAAATTGTAAGAGCTCGTAAAGCATGTAACTTGGGTTGCGCAGTTTTTAAGATGGTTAACCCACCCTCAATCCTTACTAATACCAGCGTTAACAAAATTGCAATTGAGGATCTAAAAAATATAATTTCGTGCAGTGGATAATCGCTAGAAAACTTTTTCACGATTAAATCGTTAATTGATATACAGAGCATTCCTAAAAAAACATAAAATGAAGCTTTTTGAACAGACTCTACTTTCAAAAGAATTTCCTTTAATAAAGCTGGATATTTGTTAACCACCCATTAAGGCTCATCCAGCGTATTCGAACTAATCATGAAGAAAAGGAAAATGATAGCAATGATTTGTTTAAAGGCTAACACGTCGTTCCAAACCACTTACTAGTTGAAGAGACCATACCCTAAATGTCCGACTATCAAAAAGGAATAATAATTACGTTTTTTGGCGTTTTATTTGTAACGCCAGATTCATTATTTGTTCGCCTTATATCATCGGATGCTTTGACAATTGCTTTTTGGCGAAGTTTCGCAGCGGGTTTCCTAATTTTAGTCGCCTTAATCACTTTCGCAGGTTTTAAAAATCTAAAATCTCTATTACTAATGGGTAAATTAGGCTGGCTCTATTGTTTTTTGATAGGATCTACTTCTCCAGCTTTTGTTTGCGCAGTGGAAAATACTAGTGTTGCAAATGTAGTTTTTATATTCGCAGCAATGCCCATTTTTGCTGCATTATTTAGTTATTTTATGCTTGGCGAAACCATTCCTACAAGAGTGAAGAAAACAATTATTTCAGTCACTCTAGGCTTAAGCTTAATTGCCTATGGCTCTACTGAAAATGAAACATCAAATTGGATAGGTGATCTGTTTGCTCTCTATGTCTGTATTTCTTATGCAGCCGCATTGACGTTTATACGGAAGCTAAAAAGTATTTCGATGTTACCAGCTGTACCAATTGCTTACTTGGGTTCTGCCATAATCTTATTCTTTTTAACAGATCCATTTGCAGGATTTGAGGTAAATGCCTCGTTGTACTTTGTACATGGTGGATTTATAGCAATTGGGACATGCTTTCTAGCAATAGGCCCTCGATATATAAGTTCACCTGAAGCATCACTTCTAATACTTCTCGAGACTATACTCGCACCATTATTAGTTTGGGCTATTCTATATGAATATCCCGGCATCTGGAGCCTTGTAGGGGGTACGATTATCGTTCTTACTCTCTTAATTTCAAATCTTTACGCATTTAATAAAGTTAAACGATCACGACAAATAGAAACCTCTTGAAATTATTAATGATCCTCAGATTATAAACGAGCGCATTAGTAATTAGGAGCCTACAATGTCCTTGGAAACTATTTTTAGAGAACTCCAGTCGATATTTTCAGACCAACTAGAGATTGAAAGAAAGGCAATAGAAGCTCTCCAAAATGCTTCATTTCAGGACTATAAACCAAGCAAACACACTTCCCTACCAACAGAGCTTGTTAATGTAATGCAAGAGGAACAAGCTCATGAAATTTGCAAAAGTATTCTGAAAGCAGAATTGGATTGGTGTCCACCAAAAACCTCAACTGACAAACTATATATAGAACACAGTAAGAGAAAAGCGCACGTGGAAATATTGGGGCCAAATGGACTTATCAAATCTGATATGGTGAGAATTGGACTGTATGGTATGCTCAGCCAGTCCGAATATGGGATTAGAACACATCCAGCTGAAGAAATTTATATTGCCTTGGCCGGAGTATCATATTGGAAACGCGGAAATGATAAGTACAAAATACTATTACCAGGTGAACGCTCTTATCATCCATCTCTAATGCCGCACTCATCAAAAACAGAAAACAAAGCATTCATGTCTGTTTATGTGTGGACTGGTAACTTATCAACGGATGACTATCTCTATAAAGGCCTGCCAATTGATTAAAGATTTAGGATCTTTAAAAAGCATGGTCAGAAATTATTAGACACAGAATTAAAAAAATCCTGAAGTGATTCTGCCAAATAAATAACTTTTCTATTCAATTTACTTAAGCATTACTGACCTGTTCTGGGGATAAGTTATAAAATCTTGTGGACAACTACGATGCAAGGTGTGGATATGTAAAAATTCATTTTGAGCTCTACAATTTTAGTGGCAACGTGTTAACAAGGATAATAACTGGGGGGTATTAGAAGTTAAGAAATATATAATGAGTTTCGGCTTTTATAAATTTCGAATACGGACAAAACCAACCCCAGAAGCATAGAGTTCAGATCGTCCACAACCTTTTGGTTGGATCGGAGCTTGAAGTTGGATAACAACTCCTGTCTAACAGAAAGTGTTTTCCATGTCAGATAGCAGAAAAACTCTGTTTTTGTGCTAGATGAAGCAGAAGGGGACAGTAGTTATCCAAGGAGAGGCAGGACCTGAAGAAATTCAAGTTCTGTCTCTTCTGCTTTTATGCGAGAGCCATGGCAATCGGGGGGTATTCAGATTTGCCATGGCTCTAGATCGTCCATGGATCGTGTAGCACTTTAAATTTAGCGAAATCAATAAAGAATTTCTTACGATCTGAAAATCAGCCCAAGGCACAGGCTTAGACTATTAAAAGCCAACGACATGCCCATCTTTCCGGGACTCTGAGCCACCGATGTAAAACCCATTTTTCAATCGCCGTATCAATTGCGCTCCCCCAAAACCAAATGCATCATTTGAAGTCTTGGTATAAACTTTATGGCCGAGCTCCGATAAAAAAGATAGAAGTTGGTTATTCATCGACGCTTCACAAACAAGATCCAACCCTCCCTCAACCCTCCATCTGGGTGCATCGATAGCCTCCTGCGGATTTTGTTGCCACAGGTGGTTCCGCACAACCATTTGAATATGCCCCTGAGCTTGCATCGGCCCTCCCATAACTCCAAAACTCATCAAAGGACTTCCATTATCCATTAAAAAAGCCGGAATGATCGTATGGAATGGCCTTTTCTTCGGTCCAACCACATTCGGACTATCTGGATCAAGCGAGAAGCCTGCGGCTCGATTCTGCAAATGAATGCCCGTACCTGGTATGCAAACTCCTGAGCCAAAGCCCGCATAATTGGACTGAATAAATGAGACCATCATACCATCTTGGTCTGCCGCTGATAAATATACTGTTCCTCCACTTTTTGGAGCTCCCGCTTTAAAATCTACCGCTTGCTCATATTTTATAAGACCTGCTCTCTCTTTTAAATAATCGTCACTTAATAAATCGGAGACAGTTACCTTTTTCATAAATTTAATATCCGATACATACTTGTAAGTATCGGCCAGTGCTATTTTGGTAGCTTCGATTTGAAGATGCACCGACAGAGGACTGTCACATTCTAATTCATCAAGGGGCGTATGACTTAATATTCCTAAGGCCATTAGTGCAGCGATCCCCTGCCCATTCGGTGGAATTTCGTGAAGAGAAACGCCATGAAAATCTTTCGAAATTGTCCCTGACCAATCTGGTCGATGCTCCGCCAAATCGCTTAACCGTAGCGCAGCGTCATGTTCCTTGGCGTAGGCATCAATTCTTTCAGCTAGGATACCTGAGTAAAACGCCTCTCCTTTTGTCTCAGCAATCAGTTTTAAAGAGTTTGAGAATCCAATGTTTGTATAAATTTCACCAGCTGCAGGAGGGTTTCCATTATGCAGGAAATTTTGAGAAAACCCAGGCTGTTTAGACAATTCTCCAGCTCCAAGGCTCCATTGCTGCGCTATTATTGGCGATACAGCGAACCCTGACTCAGCGTACTGAACAGCGGGTTCAAAAAGTTCTTGAAATGGTAGTTTACCAAATTTTTCTGAAAGACTTACCCAACCGGCTACCACTCCTGGAACCGTTACGCTTTCCCATCCTCTATACGGCATTGCATCGAAATTAGAAAACCGATTTTTAGTCCATAATGCCGGAGATCTTCCAGAAGAATTTAGGCCGTGAAGACAGTTGCCATCCCAAATAATTGCAAAAGCATCTGAGCCTAATCCGCATCCTGTTGGTTCTACTAAAGTTAAAGTAATAGCGGTTGCCAAGGCGGCATCAACGGCATTACCCCCGCGCTTAAGCATTTGTAATCCTGCTTGAGCTGCCAATGGTTGACTTGCGGCTACCATATTCTGAGCGATTACAGGAGATCTCCTTGACGGATAATTCGGGTAGTTTTCTATGTGCATAAACTTTCGCTTCTCTTAAAAACTTTAACCATGAGTTATATCGTTAGAAAATAATGGATCACGATGTATTAGATTAGATATTTGCATATAATCAAGTTTGTCAGAAGATAGACATTTTTTAATTTTGATTATCTATCCAATCCTGCAAAGTCTTGACTTGTACCTCACTCAAACGCAAACCCAATTTTGAGCGCCTCCAAAGAATATCTTCAGCAGAAGTTGCAAACTCCTCTTTTAATAACCACTCGACTTCCTTCTGAGTTAATGTAGCTCCAAAATTTACACCTAACTCCTCTTCATTACGGACTGAACCCAACATTTCAAAGGCTTCGTTCCCATAGGCCTTAACCAAACGCGTTGCCCACTTAGGATTAAGAAATGGAAAAGCCGTCAAAAGATCAGAAATTAGTTTTGATAAGCCATCTACTGCAAAATCTCCACCAGGGAGATGGGCTTTATCCGTCCAAGGTCCCCGTATTTTTGGCAGAAATAAACCAACTTCATCCATAACACTTTCAGCAAGTTTTCGATAAGTCGTTATTTTTCCACCAAAAACATTTATTAAAGGCACACCCTCTTCCCAATTTACCTTAATGCTATAATCACGCGTCACCGAAGTTGCATTATCCTCAGAAGTATCTTGTAGCGGTCTCACGCCTGAATAGGTCCATACAATATCCTCAACTTTCAATTCAGGGTCAAAATATTGGTTAGCAAAATTTATTAGATAATTTTTCTCAAGCTCAGTACACTTTGGCTTTTCATTTAAGTCTAAGTGGTCAATCTCTGTTGTACCAATTAATGTAAAATCTGTCTCATAAGGAATTGCGAAAATAATGCGACCATCGTTTCCCTGAAAGAAATAACTCTTTTCATGGCTCCACATTTTTGAAACTACGATATGGCTTCCCCTAACTAATCTGACCTTTTCGGATGAATTCACCCTCAAAACATTGAGAAGTAAGTCACTAACCCATGGCCCTCCTGCGTTTATTAAAACCTTAGATAAAAACACCTCTTGCTCGTTGGTCACTAGATTTTTTGTTTCTACCCGCCATAATCCATCTTCTCTTCTTGCAGAAATGACCTTTGTGTTCACATGAATTTTTGCGCCAAGCATTGCGGCATCTTTTGCATTCAAAACAACTAGTCGTGAATCCTCAACCCAGCAATCAGAGTACTCAAAGGCTTTTCGGTACTTTTTCTTAAGGGGCTCTCCTTCTACTGCGCCAGAAAGATCTAGTTTTGAAGTTCCCGGTAAAATTGTTCGACTACCCATAAGGTCATATAAAAAAAGACCGCCCCGAATTAACCAAGCGGGGCGCCTATTTTTATAGAAAGGAAATATTTTATTTAGTAACTTTGAAGTAGGTGTAGATGTTTCAAATCGTTGAGATTTGTCCAAAGGTAATATAAATCGCATTGGCCAGCTAATATGAGGCATGGCTTTTAATAGTACCTCACGCTCCTTGAGAGCCTCTTTTACTAACCTGAACTCAAAAAACTCTAAATATCTCAGTCCACCATGAAATAACTTTGTAGATGATGATGATGTGGCGGAGCCCAAATCATTCATTTCTGCAAGAACTACTGATAACCCACGTCCAGCCGCATCTCGGGCGATGCCACATCCATTTACACCACCACCAATAATAAACAAATCATTTACATTTCTTTTCACTGCATATTCTCAATTTTACATCTTTTTCTTTTTATTTCGTTTTTATTCTATTTTTATATTAATATTCTTAAAACGAAAATATTCAAACTAAAAAGAAAGTATTTTCTTGGTAATCGTTGCGTTTAGGCTTATTGTTAAGGAGGCGAATTTATGAGCATATCAGGATGGTAAATAACTTACGGTCACCCAAAATAATTAAGCTGGCAAATCAAAGAGGAATTGTAAGAGTTGAAGAGCTTGCGGAGTTTTTCAGCGTATCTCTACAAACTATAAGAAAAGACTTAAATAAACTTTGCTCAGATGGCCAACTTGAACGGGTCCATGGTGGAGCAATAATCCCTTCTCACATAGAAAACATTAAGTATGAGCAGAGAAAAAGTATAAACCTCCTGGGAAAACAGTCGATTGGACAAGAATGCGCAAAGGAAATTCCAAACGATATATGTCTATTCATGGGTATTGGCACGAGTACTGAGACCGCAGCCAAATTACTTTTAGCACATAAAAATTTGCTGATCGTTACTAATAATCTGAATATAGCAAATATTTTGAAGAAGAATATTCAAAGTAAAGTGGTTATCACAGGAGGAAATCTACGGAAATCAGATGGCGCATTAATCGGCCAACCAGCACTAGAAACCATACAGAATTTTAAGTTTGATTTGGCGATCATAGGGTGCTCAGCATTAGACACTCAAGGCAACATGTTAGATTTTGACACTCAAGAAATCCTCGTTAACCAGAGTATAATAAGCCAAGCTGAAAAAACATATTTGGTCGCCGATCATACAAAATTTTTGCGTAAAGCCCCAATCAAAATCGCTTCATTAGCCAAAGTTGATTGTTTCTTTACTGATAACAAGCTTGAGCAGCGGCTTGCTGAAAAATGCAAGTTATGGAGTACCGAAGTAAGGTATAGTAAATAAATACTATTTTCCTGCAGTTACCCAAACTACAGAAACCGATTTACATAATTTTCTAAAATTTCTTGATTACCTGATCGCGGCTGCGGATTTATATTCTTTTCTAAAACAAGCATAGTAATCGCGTCAAAGTCACTTCCTAACATCTTCAAGGCTTCAGGTTTAGACCAGTCCTGGTATCTTTCTTGCAGCTTTGCATCGAGACCGCCATCTTCTATCATTGCTTCCGCAGCCTTCAACCCACGAGCACAAATATCCATCGCACCAACGTGAGCGGCTACAAGATCAATTGGTTCTATTGATTGGCGTCTAAGTTTTGCGTCAAAATTTGTACCTCCGGTTTTAAAGCCACCTGCACCAAGAATATGATAATAAGCAAGAGCGACCTCAGGTACATTATTTGGAAATTGATCTGTATCCCACCCAGATTGATAGTCGTTTCTGTTCATATCAATCGAGCCTAACATTCCTTCAGCTACAGCAAGGGCAATCTCATGCTCAAATGAGTGTCCAGCTAAAATGGCATGACCCTGTTCTATATTTAACTTCACCTCGTTTTCTAATCCATACTTCCGTAAAAATCCTATGCAGGTAGCCACGTCAAAATCATATTGATGCTTCGAAGGTTCCTGCGGTTTTGGTTCTACTAAAATTGTACCTTTAAAACCAATTTTATGTTTATAATCCACAACCATACTTAAAAAACGGCCCATATTGTCGAGCTCTTTAGATAAATTCGTATTTAATAAAGTTTCATAGCCTTCACGACCGCCCCATAATACATAATTTTGCCCCCCCAACTTGTGGGTTGCATCCATACACGACTTTACTGTCGCTGCGGCAAATGCATAAACATCTGGGTCAGGATTGGTACTGGCTCCAGCCATCCACCGCCTATGACTAAACATGTTGGCGGTTCCCCATAACAATTTGGGACCGTCTGAGGTCATTTTCGAACCAATATAGTCAGTAATTTCGTCTAAAGTGGCCAAATTGGCCTTAAAGTTTCCTTGGTCAGGGCGGAGATCCACGTCATGCCAGCAAAAGAATGGAGTTCCAAGGAGCTTAAACATTTCAAACGCAACATCGGCCTTTAATCTAGCACGCTCCATGTTATCTTGTGGATGCCATGGTCTTATGAAAGTTGGCCCCCCGAACGGATCACCCCCCTCCCAAGCAAAGCTGTGCCACCACGCAACTGCAAACCTCAGTTGATCCTCCATTCGTTTTCCAAGAACAATTTCATCTTGATTATAATAGCGAAATGACAGAGGGTCAGTACTTTCCACACCTTTGTAAACTATTGGACTTATGCCAGTAAAAAATTCAGTTGTCATTTTGTAATATCCATTCTTTTTGCCCCAGTCGTTTTACGTAGTAACTAACGTTTCGACAGCCAACGTGACGGAGGTTTAATTATTTTAACAAGTTTTATTATTTTTCCTAAGCTTATGGAAGCGGTTTGAAAACTCAAAATTATTCCCTAGAAATTTTATGTGCAGATCCATTCCACGAGCTGTAAGCAACAGCCACTCCTGAGCCAACATTTATTCCTGTAATTGCGGAGATCACAACTTGATGAGTTACCATCAACACTCGGTCAGTTTTATCTAGACCTTGTAGTTTATGTATAAGTTGCCTTAGTGTTTCTTCTCGATCATAGTGGTGCTCAAAAAAAGAATTTAATCCAATAAAAGTACGCACTTTACCTAAGTTCAATAGATTTGCGGTCTCAATGCAGCGACACCATTCGCTAGAGTAGATCGCATCAAATGAAACTCCTATCATTTTGAGTTTTATACCTATGGACCTTGCCTGATCTTGTCCCACATCGTTTAGATTTCGTTGGGTTTTGCAAAACCTGACATCAAATTCACTAGGATCACCATACCCAGGTGCAAGAGCGTGTCTAAGAAAAACAACATTTAGTTTAGTCTCGTCTAAAAACTCGCCCCATGAAATATCGTCTGCCTGTGAATCATTTCCTAAAACAGAAATACCAACAGCAAGAATAAAAAATGTAAATAAACGTATCAGTGAAATCTCCTATTGTTGAATTTAAATATACTTAATTTATTTTATCAAAAAAAAGGACCAAAAAATGCAACTAAGCAAATCGATCCAGATTTTAAGGGCAATGAATTTTCATCTTTTCGTAGGGTTTGGATTTTATTTTACCATTTTAAATGCTGCGATCGCTGAAACATTAATTATTGGATCTAGCAAAAGTGCAATAAAAATTGAAAAAATTGCAGTTTTTGATGAACCGTGGGCGTTAACATTTTTAAATCAAGATGAGCTATTAGTTTCAACCAAAAAGGGTAAACTGTGGTCGGTACAAAAAGATGGTAAAAAATCTCTAATCGAGGGAATACCAGAAATCGCCTACGGTGGTCAGGGTGGATTAGGCGATATCTTACCCCACCCAAAATTTAACCAGAATAATCTTTTGTATCTCTCATTTGTCACCTCCAAAAATAATGGGCGAACACGTGGAGCGAATGTTATCAGGGCAAAATTAGAGAATGGCAAACTAATCAACCCTCAACTAATTTGGGAACAACTTCCTCATACAAGAGGGCGAGGTCACTTTTCGCATCGCTTGGCCTTTGGTCCCAAAGGAAGTTCACATGAAGGAATGCTGTTTATTTCATCTGGCGATAGACAAATTATGCAGCCAGCTCAAACGTTTGATAATAATTTGGGTAAAATCATCAGACTGCATGATGACGGGCGTATACCAGTCGATAATCCGTATGCTAACATGGGATTTCCTGCAAATACTATTTGGACCTTAGGGCATCGAAATGTTTTAGGACTTTCATTTTCTCCAGATAAAGAGCTATGGGCAAATGAAATGGGACCGTTACATGGAGACGAACTTAACTTGATTTCTAAAGGGGAAAATTACGGCTGGCCTCTAGTTTCAGAGGGCAATCATTATAATGGTCGACATATACCAAGCCACTCAACCAATGACGACTTCACTCCTCCTGTAAAATATTGGGTACCAACCATTGCACCCTCGTCACTAATATTCGTGCCGACTACAGAGGATAGCAATTGGTCTGGCAATGCAATTATGACTGGACTAAAAAGTAAAGCTATATTTCGATTGGAAATAGAAAAAAATCAGGTAATCCATCAGGAAAAGTTTTATATTGGAAATCGCATACGTGCACTAACCATTGGCCATGACTTCACTTTATGGGCATTAGAAGACGGAGGAGCGGGCAGACTTCTTAAATTAATTCTAAAATAAGACAATTTACGAATTAGATCTAAGACATTCTAATTTCAAGTGGCACAGGTACATACTTGGGGTATATTAGTCAGTTGAAAAAGTGTCGTTAAAGCTATCAAAAATGTTATCAAGAGTTGTCTCTGACGAACAGTTTTGGATAACTTTTACTTGCTTACCCGCTCGGATTTTTTCTCCATCAAAGTAAACAGCGCTAAAATCTTTATTAAGTACAACTTTAAGCCAGTCAGACTCTTTTGCTCGAATAAAAGCCTCACCATATTTAAATGGCCGGATCTCACCATTTGTTAAATTTTCCACAGCGAAGGCACTCGCCTCCAAGTCACAGTGCTCTTCAAGCGTAACTCTGGAAATAAAACTCTTTTTCTCTTCGCTGCTTACAAAAAAACCGGCTGAGTGTATTCCAACAACCGCCGCTACTACTGAAACTATAGCCATTTTAAACATACATCACTCCACTTTATTTAATAAAGGCAGCAAGCTTTATGCCAATTAATTGACCTATTTCACAATTAAATTTTTTACAAATATTCTACAGCTACGCTCATTTTTTTATTACAAAAGTAACATCCTTCGGTATAGCAGGGTTAATCACAACCTTCACGTTACCAAAGTTTGATTTGCAAAAATTTTCTATCTCTTCTTTAGAATTATAAACAATCCCGCCATCTGTAATCTTTTCCTGATCCGATGTTTGTAAATTGAAAATCATTGCACAAATCGTTTTTGACCATAGTGTTTTCAAAGATCTCCGGAAATAAAGCCTCCAAGAATTATAGTCTTTCGACGGGAAAAAGTTATATGTTCCAGACATAATAATAAACTCTGCTGTAAAAGTAGGAACAGACCCAGTATAAAATACAGCTCCGTGAGAATATTGTTCTTTACAAAATTTAACTACTTCATTGGAAACATCATAGCCATAATAACTCCATATATCATCAGCACCCCTTTCCGACAGAAACTCAAAAAATGCACCATACCCGCACCCTATATCTATTATTGAGCTCTCATTACGCTTAGTTAGTAGCTTTATCTCGTTGAATATTATATCAAATCGTGTAAATTGTCGTTTTTTTGAAAACCACATGCTAGCTTCAGGCGACGGACCGAGTTTCAGAAATCTCTGGTTATAAATTTCTGCTATTTTACTATCAATGCTTCGGAACATGAACAAACCTCATCTCAAACATACTGATATATTAGAAACTGAACCCTAACATAAATATCTACGTCCTCGATTACTAAAAAATGCTTAAAACTAAAATAAATGTCATTGGTGTCGTTTAAAAAAGGGATCGAATAAAAGAAAGATAGTAAAATGAAAATTAAAACTGTTATTGGTATAATCACATCAGCTTTATTTCTAGCCGGATGCCATACATTAACTCATCCCGTTTCAACATCAAACGTTTCAGCTAAACCTTACACGGAGTCTGCAGCCTTAACAATCTACGAAGCACACCCGCTTAAAGGATCCGAGAAGGTGAGTGTTCATGCATATTCTTATACAAGAGGCAGTGATCACTGTTCCAGAACAATTGCTCTAAATTTTAGTAGCTCTTTGGCCTATACACAAACAATGATTGCACTCAGAAACAGAGCTATGGTTACAGGCGCAAATGCCCTATCAATAACTAATTGGCGTGAGCATTCTGGAATTACTACACTAACTGGTCACTTCTTTGATTGTCATTCTAAAAAGGGCCTATAAGCAAGAAACTAAAAATCATTTTACTAGCACTTGGTTGAAATGGCTCTAAGCTGTTTCGACCGATGTGCCTGAAACGGATACAATAACGTGCTCCTTAGAGTTAAACATCACATTCGTATATTGAATATCATAACCAACGATCGTATTGCCACCTGCTTTCAAAGCTGCCGCCTTAAGTTCAACCATTGCGTCTGAGATGGCGGTTTTTAAAGTTTTTCTATCTATTGAC
>JBJLGG010000004.1:0-69565 GCA_045564995.1 Paracoccaceae bacterium
AATTATGATCTAAATATACTCTTTGCATTGGTTCACATCAAATAAAGCATACACTTTAGATCCATAAATCAATCTGCTGGTTCTACGATAGAGATCAGGTCTGGGACAGCTGGGCAAGGAGCCAATTCATTTTCAATTACATCTGAAAGTCTCGTTTGATGTAAAAATACATAAACATGTGCACTTAAACCTTCCCATAACCTATTGGACAAAGACTGGGCTTTACTGCCAGAAACAGCGCCCTTAGCCCCTGCTCCGGTATGCAAAGCGTTCAACGACTCATCAACCGCCTCTAGCACATCTGAAACTCTAATTTCATGAACAGTTTTACCCAATTTGTAACCGCCGCCGGGACCGCGAGAAGCAATAACTAACTCTGCCCGTCTAAGTTTTACGAATAATTGCTCAAGATAGGCCAAAGAAATTTTCTGCCTCTTAGAAAGATCTGACAGAGTTACTAAGTCAGAGCCACCGTGGAGAGCAATATCGCATAATGCTACCATCGCGTAACGTCCTTTGGTGCTTAGCTTCATCAACCGGCCTTTCTAAATTCATTGACGTTAACTCAAACAATGCTTAAGTGCACTGTATGGCAGCGCATCAGTCTAGTTTAGAATAATTCTAAAGTTTATGCCGAACACTGTCAACGTAATAGAAAGCTTATTTGGAGTATTAGTGTATGCCTGAGGTAATTTTTCCCGGACCTGAAGGGCGTCTCGAGGGACGTTACCACCCACAAAAGGATAGAGATGCCCCAATCGCTATTGTACTGCACCCTCACCCACAGTTTGGGGGTACGATGAACAATAAGGTTGTCTATAACTTGCACTATACATTTTACAATATGGGTTTTACGGTCTTAAGATTTAACTTCCGAGGTGTTGGCCGTTCCCAGGGAGAATATGACCAAGGCGTGGGAGAGTTATCGGACGCAGCCTCTGCCCTCGACTACTTGCAGTCAATGAATAACAATTCGAAACATTGCTGGGTTGCGGGATTTAGTTTCGGTGCATGGATAGGGATGCAATTATTAATGCGTAGACCTGAAATCACCGGTTTTATATCAGTGTCTCCGCCCGCAAACATGTACGATTTTTCTTTTCTAGCTCCCTGCCCATCCTCAGGGATGATTATAAACGGCGCAGCTGACAGAATTGCCCCACCTTCAGCAACTGTTGAGCTAGTCGAAAAATTAAGAGAACAGCGCGGTATTACAGTAACGCATAATGAAATGGAGGGAGCAGGCCATTTTTTTGAAGATCCTTATATGGACGAAATGCTAGACACAGTAACCTCGTACGTTAAAAGACGTTTAACTGAGACTACACGTTGATTTATCTAAAAAATTGACAGGCTTAGTGCTTAATTTTTAGCCTGAGCCAATTTGGCTAGATCTTTCGCTAAATTGAAGGAGCCTCTAATTCGATCACGATCTTTTGCCCAACTTCGAATAACCACCAGTTTGTTATCACGAATTTTTGCATAACCATTTTCGTTATCTATAAATGTAACCAAACCTGAAGGTGATTTAAATTTGTTATTGTAAAATTGAATAGTTGCTCCCTTCGGACCGCCATCAAATTTAGAAATTTGAGCCCTTTTACACATCGCTTTTATTCTAACAACCAGAAGCAATGTATTCACCTCTCTAGGCAACTCCCCAAATCGATCAATAAGTTCTGCAGCAAATCCTTCAAGTTCAACTTTTGAAGTCAAACCTGATAATCTACGATACAAGCCAAGTCTTGTATCAAGATCTGAAACATATTTTTCAGGAATTAAAACCGGCACCCCTAAATTTATTTGCGGTGCCCAATTATCGTCAAAATCCGACAAACCCTCGAGTTCCCCAGATCTCATTTTACTAAGAGCATCTTCCAACATAGACTGGTACAGTTCATAGCCAACTTCACGTATTTGACCCGATTGTTCGTCACCCAGCAAGTTGCCTGCTCCTCTAATATCTAAGTCTTGACTAGCTAGAGTAAAACCAGCTCCCAATGTGCTTAAAGACGCTATTACCTTCAATCTTTTTTCTGCTTCATTTGTAAGTTTCTTTCTGGGCTTTGTGGTTAAAAATGCAAATGCTCTGGTTTTAGAACGACCTATCCTACCCCGGATCTGGTATAATTGAGCCAGCCCAAACATATCAGCATTACCTACAATTAAAGTATTAGCTCTAGGAATATCTAACCCAGATTCCACTATTGAAGTGGCGACGAGAACATCAAACTTTCCATCATAAAATTTATTCATGCGCTCATCTAACTCTGATGAAGACATCTGGCCGTGAACCTTAGTAAATCTTATTTCTGGAACTTGCTCCGTCAGAAAATTTTCTATTTCTTGTAAATCAGATATGCGCGGAGCAACAAAAAAAGACTGGCCGCCTCTGTAGTGTTCTCTTAGTAAAGCCTCCCTTACAACTATGGCATCGAATTCACTTACATAAGTTCTGATTGCGAGTCGATCGACTGGTGGTGTCCCAATAATTGAAAGATCTCGAACTCCCGAAAGTGATAACTGTAAAGTCCTGGGTATAGGAGTAGCCGTCAGTGTTAGAACATGGATGTCAGATTTTAATTGCTTTAATCGCTCTTTATGTCGCACACCAAAATGCTGCTCTTCATCAATTATCAGCAATCCAAGATTTTTGAATTTTACAGAGTTTGCCAGAACGGCATGTGTCCCTATTACTATATCAGCATGGCCCTCCGTGAGTTCCTTTCTAGTTCGCTCATTCTCTTTTAAACTTTCAAACCTACTCAATCCGCGAACTTCAACAGGGAATCCCCTGAACCTCTCTTCAAAACTCCTTTTGTGCTGTCGGGCAAGCAGTGTAGTCGGTGCGATCAATGCAACCTGGAAACCAGACATAGCAGCGACAAAAGCTGCCCGCATCGCTATCTCAGTTTTACCAAACCCTACATCGCCACAAATCAACCGATCCATTGGCTTGCCAGATCCAAGATCACTAATTACTTCTTTTACCGCCACCAATTGGTCATCTGTTTCTTCATATGGAAATCTTGCAGCAAAAGCCTCCCACATTCCACTAACAGGTTCACATATTTGACCACGACGCAGCGATCTTTCGGCTGCTACACGAATAAGTTTTTCGGCTATGTCTTTTATTCGGTCCTTCAATTTGGATTTTTTAGCTTGCCAGGCACCGCTTCCTAATCGATCCAAAAGGCCCTCATCGTGGCCATAGGATGTTAAAAGTTCTATGTTTTCGACTGGCAAATAAAGTCTAGAATTCTCAGCATATTCGATCAGCAAACATTCATGTGCAGCCCCACCGATATCTAACACTTCTAAACCCATGTAGCGGCCAACGCCGTGATCAATATGAACAACAAGCCCACCAATAGAGAGACTTTGAGCGTCCGTAAGAAAATTTTCTGGTCTTCTCTTTTTTGGCCTCCTTATTAACCTCTCACCTAAAATGTCCTGCTCTGATATCACTGTAAATTCAGGAGTTTGAAAACCTTGATCTAGTGGCCAAACGCTCATGTGTACGACTGAGCTCGCAACCATACTCCAGTTTGACACGGCTACTGGCCGATCAAGCCCCTCATCTGTTAAAAGTCCTGATAGCCGCTCCAGCGATCCTTCCGAATAGGATGCAATTAGTACTGGCCCATACTGCAATCTAGTTTTCAAATGATCAGCCAAACTGCTAAAGAGATTAAGATTATTAGATTGCCTCTCAGGCGCAAAATTCCTTCCAGCCCGCCCGCCCGAGTCTATAATGTTCGGCCCCAAAGGTTGTGTAAGAGGATCAAAAATCAAGGTTCGATGCGTTTTAATCAAATTGACCCAATCAGCCTCGTCGAGATACAATGCTGTGGGTTTTAATGGCTTGTATGCGTAGTCTTTTGTGGGCTTATTGTCATTTGCAAAATTTCTGGCCTCATATTGATCAGCCACTAACTTGCAACGTGAAGAGAGATCCGCTTCGAGATTCTTGTACATCGTTACTGTTGCTGAGGGAAAATAAGAAAAGAAAGTATCAAGTTTTTCATAGAATAAAGGTAGCCAATGTTCTAGACCTTGATACTTCCGACCCGCACTAACAGACTCGTACAAAGGGTCATTACTCAGAGATGATCCGAATTCAGCTCTGTAAGATTGCCTAAAATTTCTAATAGAAAATTCATCAAGAATAACTTCTGAAACGGGTGCTAATTCAATTTCATGCAGTTTTTTAATTGTCAGTTGAGTTTCTGGATCGAAAAGACGAGCACCATCCAAAATAGTTCCAAAAAGATCTAAGCGGACTGGGTTCGAATATCTTGGAGGAAATATATCAATAATTCCTCCACGAATTGCATATTCACCAGCCTCCCTAACTGTCGAGGATTTGGTGAAACCCATCCTCACGAGAAATTCTCTTAAATTACTTTCATTAATATTTCGCCCCACCACTGCTTTGAAACCATAACTTTTAACTACGGAACTACACGGCACTTTCTGTAAAACAGCGTTCAAAGTGGTTAAAACAACATACTCTTTGGCTATATTATCTGCAAATTTAGAAAGTATTCCCATTCTGGCCGATGATATCTCTAAATTTGGAGAAACCCGATCATAGGGTAAACAATCCCAACTGGGAAACTCGAAAACCGAAAGGTCAGGTTTAAAAAATTTAAGCGCATCGCCCATAGCGCGCATGCGTTTGTCATCTCTAGCGATATGAATCACTGAGTTTCCTTGATGCTTTATTTCATTCAAAATTATTTTGGCATCGTACCCTTCTGGGGTGCCGCTCACCAGTATTTCAGTAGACATCAGGAGGTTTGGCCACTTATAGTTTGGTATACATTATTGTTATCTTGCATTGTCGAGGTGCAATAGCGGATCTTAAAATAGTGTAATTTCAAATAGTTTGATGCTTGATAATTGTAAACATAAACCAGCAAAAAATAGTAATTAAGGATAAAAATCCTAAAATTTTTGTGTTCCGCCTGTATAAAAAAATTTGAACATGTAATTCTGAGGGCGTTAATTGTTGTGCAATAAACTTTTTTGCTAAATTTAGCCTAAAGTGGATTAAGGCTATAATTGGAACAAATAAAAACAGTGATAATTGTAAGAATTCATTCTTATAAAGAAATCCGGTTAGTGTGAGAAAAGTGATTAAAAAAGCAATAAGCAAGATGTAACACCAATGGTTCAGAATTCGATACTTTTTAGTGAAATGAGCAGCAATAAATCGTGTAAAGCGGCAAAGATCTGCTAGTTCGTCTTCATTATTTGATGCGATAAACCACGCTCTATAAGGTACACCAAACACATTGCTAATTGAAAAGTACCAGATCATAGCTAAAAATAACCAAAACCAAATGGAACTGACTGATGTTAAAAAGAGATATTCAAATGGCACCGTTTATATCCGTTTATAGTATTCATAAAATAAAGTGTATGTTACCCAAAAGACAAGTTAACTGTTAAGATATTTAATCAAGCTTGTTACGAGTCCCAAAGCGTGACACTTTTCAGGAACTAAGTTTAAGAGAGGACCTATGAATGAATCTTCGACAAGCACCGTATCCTAAAACTCGACATAGACGTTTAAGAAAATCTCCTGAAATTAGAGGCTTATCGCGAGAAAATAAACTTAGTGTTGAGGATTTGATTTGGCCAATATTTGTTTGCGAGGGTAAAAACCTTGAGGTCCCCGTCGAGTCTATGCCGGGCGTTTTCAGATATAGTGTAGACCTTTTAGTCGAAAAAGCTAAACTTGCAGCAGATTTGGGTATTCCTGCTATATGTATATTTCCATACACAGATCCAAAGCTCAAAACCAAAGACTGTGCTGAAGCTTGGAATCCAGAAAACCTATCCAATAAGGCCACGAGGGCAATAAAGAAGGCGGTACCAAATATAGCTGTAATGACTGATGTCGCTTTGGATCCATATAGTATAGACGGCCATGATGGGTTTGTAGAAAATGGTCGTATCGTTAACGATAAAACCGTTGAAGCGTTAGTAAAACAGGCACTATCTCAAGCAAAAGCAGGCGCAGATATAATCGGCCCGTCAGACATGATGGATGGGAGAATTTCAGCGATACGTACTGCTTTAGAAACTGAAGGATTTCATGATGTAATTTTACTTTCTTATGCTGCCAAATATGCAAGTGGTTTTTATGGCCCATTCAGAGATGCAGTTGGAGCTTCCGGGGCACTTAAGGGAGATAAAAGCACCTATCAAATGGATCCAGCCAACGGAGAAGAAGCACTCCGAACAATAGCGAGAGATCTTGATGAAGGCGCAGACATGATTATGATTAAACCAGGAATGCCTTACTTGGACATTTGTAGGCGAGCAAAGGATATGTTTGGAGCTCCAACATTTGCTTACCAAGTTTCAGGAGAGTATTCGATGCTTCAAGCGGCAATAAAGAATGGTTGGCTCAACGGGAATAAGGTTATTATGGAAAGCCTATACTGCTTCAAAAGAGCAGGATGTGATGGTATTTTGACTTATTTTGCCCCAATAGCTGCCAAAGAGCTTAATAATTAACGCTACATCTAGCGTCGAGATCTAAGTACTGCTATAATATGTTTCATGGGTACATTTGGAGCAGTAAATAAATGAAAAATATAACACGTAGAAACGCACTAATACTGGGATTGTTGTCAGCAACAATCAGCGCTTGTTCTCTACGACCATTTAGTGGATCACGTGACCGACAAGATGGTGCTGATAAAATAGACGCACGTGTTTTGCAAACAATTCAGCAAATGCAGGCGGAATTCCCAGAAACTTTAGAGTTAAAAAATCAAGCAGCAGGAATGCTTATAATGCCATTGATTACCGAGGGAGGCTTTGGTTTCGGTGTCGGGTATGGACGAGGTGCGCTGTTAATTAACGAAGCGACGGTTGATTATTATTCTGCAGCAAATGCAAGCTACGGGTTGCAAATTGGAGCAAGTCAATACGCTCATGTTCTATTTTTCATGACAGAAAGCGCATTGAACGAATTTAGAAATTCTAGTGGATGGTCAGCTGGAGGTGACATTGAGTACGCATACAGACGATCAGGAGAAAGTTTCAGAGCCAATACAACAGAAGCAAACTCACCAATCATCGGCTTGGTTTTTGGTGAGGCCGGCTTCAAAATTGGAGCAACCATTGAAGGCACAAAGTATACAAAAATAATACCGTGACTAATTTTATAGCTTTTCGATAACAGCAAAAAGAGTAGAGTTTAACATTGATCAAAATCGATATTAAAGAAGATGAATTTGTAACTCGCATGCTAAATTTACTGATGGCCTTTACCTATAAAAAAGTGAAAAAAACTTGACCGACGAGACTCAAAATACAGATACCTCAAGCGATGATGAAAAGCCTATCAGCATCTATCACGGTCCTAGCGTTTCGATAACGAAGGAACTGAAAACGTCGTATTTGGATTATGCGATGAGTGTTATCGTTAGTCGTGCGATACCTGACCTGCGAGACGGCTTAAAACCGGTACATAGACGCATTTTATACGCAATGCACGATAGTGGTAACACACACGACAAAGGTTATCGAAAGTCTGCCCGTCCCGTTGGTGACGTTATGGGTAAGTTCCACCCTCATGGAGATAGTGCGATTTATGACGCACTTGTCCGGATGGCCCAACCTTTTTCTATGTCTCTTCCGCTACTAGACGGACAAGGTAATTTTGGATCAATGGACGGAGATAATCCTGCCGCAATGCGATACACAGAAGTTCGCATGGATAAACCCGCAAGTTTTCTACTCGCAGACATTGAAAAAGATACTGTTGATTTTCAAGATAATTATGACGGAAAAGATAGAGAGCCAACGGTTTTACCAGCCCGATATCCAAATATGTTGGTTAATGGAGCTGGGGGAATCGCGGTTGGGATGGCTACCAATATTCCACCACACAATCTTGGTGAAGTGATCAACGCTACATTGGCTTTGATTGAAAATCCAGACTTAACTAGTGAAAACCTTGTAGAGTTTGTACCTGCCCCCGATTTTCCAACAGGAGGCATAATTCTTGGCAGAACTGGCGCACGGAAAGCTTACACTGAAGGTCGTGGCAGTGTCTTAATACGGGCAAAAACTAAAATAGAGGAAATTAAAAAGGACCGTTATGCAATAATTGTGGATGAGATCCCGTACCAAGTCAATAAAGCGTCAATGATTGAAAAAATAGCTGAACAGGTTAGGGAAAAGAAGATTGAAGGGATTTCCCATGTACAAGATGAAAGCGATCGAAATGGTGTGCGTGTCGTTATTGAACTAAAGCGTGATGCTACGCCCGATGTAGTATTAAATCAGTTATTTAGATTTACGCCCCTGCAAACATCCTTTGGTTGCAATATGCTAGCTCTCAATGGCGGCCGCCCAGAACAACTCACGCTACGAACATTTCTAACGAATTTTATCGCATTTCGTGAGGAGGTAGTTGCTCGAAGGACTGCATTTGAATTGAGGAAGGCCCGAGAGCGAAGCCATATTCTTTGTGGGCTGGCAGTTACGGTTTCTAATGTTGACGAAATAGTTGCAACTATAAGAGCGTCATCCGACGCATCAGAAGCGCGCGAAAAGTTAATGCAACGAAGTTGGCCAGCTAACGAAATTCAAGAATATATTGCCTTGATTGATGATCCAACACACAAAATAAATGATGATGGAACCTATAATTTATCAGAAGCTCAAGTCAGAGCTATTTTAGAGCTTCGCCTGCAACGTCTCACGCAGATCGGCGTGAAGGAAGTTACAGATGAATTGGAGGCGTTATCTTCGAAAATAAAGGAATACTTAGAAATACTCGCATCAAGATCAAAAATAATGGCGATAATATCATCTGAGCTCAATGAAGTAAAAGATCAGTTTTCCACAAATCGCAGAACTGAAATAATCGATTGGGCTGGCGATATGGAGGATGAAGACCTTATTGAGCGAGAAGACATGGTCGTTACTATTACATCTGGCGGCTATATAAAAAGAACGCCCTTGGCAGATTTTAGAGCTCAAAGACGCGGTGGCAAAGGTCTAGCTGGCATGCAAACAAAAGATGAAGATGTTGTGACTACTTTGTTTGTAGCGAATACGCATACGCAGTTATTATTTTTCTCCACTGATGGAATGGCTTACAAGCTTAAGACTTGGAGGTTACCACTCGGTGCCCGCACTGCCAAAGGAAAAGCAATTGTTAACATTTTACCAATTCAAACAGGCGTTTCTATAGCAGCAGTAATGCCCGTAGATGCACCAGAGGAAGAATGGGAAAAGCTTCAAATAATTTTTTCCACGTCTTCAGGCGATGTTAGAAGAAATGCACTGTCAGATTTTACAAATGTTAGATCAAATGGAAAGATCGCAATGGATCTTCCAGAAGATATAACATTGGTTAATGCTAGGATTGCAAATGAAGATGATGATGTGATGTTGGTTACAGATAGTGGCCGGGCTATTAGATTTTCAACTACGGCTGTCAGAGTATTTAAGGGAAGAAAGTCTACAGGCGTAAGGGGGATTAAACTTCTGGGAGATGACAAAGTAGTTTCAATGTCAATAATTCGGCATTTTGAGGCCTCACCAGACGAACGATCTGCATATCTAAAAATGAGGAGAGCAGTGGCAGGAATGTCAGATGATGCAGTGGGCTCACCAGAAGAAGAAGACGAGGAAATTAATGCCAACGCAACAATAACACCGGAAAGATATGCAGAGATGTCAGCTGCTGAAAATTTAATACTTACTATAACCGCAAGTGGGTCGGGTAAACTTTCATCAAGCCATGATTACCCAGTTAGAGGTAGAGGGGGTATGGGTGTATCGGCGATAGATAAAAAAATGCGAGGTGGTCTTTTGGTCGCCAGTTTTCCAGTAGAAATAGAGGACCAAATTATGCTCGCTACATCAAATGGACAATCAATCCGTGTGCCAGTAGAAGGGATTTCGTTTCGCTCTCGTTCTGCCGGGGGGGTAAAAGTATTCAATACTGGCGAAGAGGAACAAGTGGTGTCGGTCGCTTGGATTGCCGAAAAGGGAGAAGATGCTGACGAAAACGAACTAGAAGCATAAGACCCTACCTAAGAAAGCAAACAAAAAAGATTTACTAGTTCGGACAAGTTATCCTAAACAGTAAATTGAACTGTATTTTTTCTCGATATAGGAGATTAGCGGTTTCGCAGTTATTTCAAATCCACTAGCATCTCTGATTAACTCAATTGGCGAGTACAACGAACCATGCTGATGCACTGAGCTTGAAAGCCATTCGGTAGCTTCCGATAAATTACCAATTTTTAAATTTTTGTTTAATAAAGGCAGCTGATTTTGCATAGCTTCAAACAAACATCCAGCATAAACATTGCCTAACGAGTAGGTGGGGAAATAACCGAAAAGCCCCTCAGACCAATGTACGTCCTGCAAAACACCATCACTGGGGTATTTTATGGATAATCCAAAATCCTTTTCAAACTCCTCGTTCCAGACATATTCAAGATCATCAGCATTCAGGTGACCATCAATTAACCATTTTTCAATCCTATACCTCAATAAGATGTGGAGATTATATTGTAATTCATCTGATTCAGTTCTTATAAAACCGTTTTTAACAGAGTTGATAGATTTATAAAAAGAAGCATTGTCCTCAATGCCAATATCACCAAAATAATCCAAAAACTTTTTAAATAGCCATTCAGAGAACGCTTCGGATCGACCTAGCTGGTTTTCCATAATTCGGCTCTGGCTTTCATGAACGCCCATCGACACACCTCGACCAATACTGGAAAAGTTATATTCTTTTTCAATGTTTTGCTCATACAAGGCATGTCCAACTTCATGAATGGTAGAATATATACTACCCAAAGGATCATTTACATCAAAGCGTGTGGTAATCCTTACATCATTACCACTGCCTGAACAAAAAGGATGAACAGCAGTATCTATGCGCCCTCTCGAGAAATCATATCCAAAAGTAGCAGCAACTTCGTTACATAATGCCCTCTGCTTATCTACAGGAAAATGGCCATTTATTTCTTGGACAGGTGGTCGATCAAGCACTTGAGCCCTCAATTCGACTAGCGCCGGTCTCAGTGTATCAAAAATAGTATCAATATAATCAGATTTTATATCTGGTTCATAGTCTTGCAACAAAGCATCATATCTTGATAACTCAGTATCCTGCCTGATTGCATCAGCTTCTTCTTTTCGGAGTTCCAATACTTTGGAAAATTGTGGCAAAAACCTTTGAAAATCGTTATTTTTACGAGCATCAACCCATACAGAATGAGCCAGAGTAGTGTGCTTTGCCAAGGCTCCAATCAAGTCATTTGGGACGCTAAGAGCACGTTTTAACTCTTTTTTCATTAAAGAAATTTGTCTCGATTCATTTTTTGATAAATTTTCTATCTTGATGGAGTTTAGTAAATCTGAAAATTCATTAGATGTCTGTCGCTTATGTGCAATAACCATTAGACATGCTTGTTCTTCTGCTCTATCCACCAATGCACCAGAGGGCATAATAGCCTCCTGATCCCAGCTATTTCTCTCAATAACTTTATTTAAAGCTATAGTAATTTTGTGAAACTCAAATAATTTATCAAGGGCACTAGAAGTTTTATTCAAATCTAATTTTACCGTCTAATTTATTGATTGTTGAGGTGGATAAGCTGCTAAAAAACGAGCTCTCATGACAACATACCACAGAACAATTGCACCGAATTGATGAAAAATGGCAATATGCCACGGCGCCGAATACATTACCGTGATAATCCCAATCAACATTTGCAGGAACATAAATAAAATAACAACATTAAAAGCTTGTCGTATTTTGAAATTCCCAGATTTTCGTGCATTATACCAAACGAATATTCCAAATAAAAATAAAATGTATCCGGACATCCTATGCATGAACTGAACTAATCCGTCATCTTCAAAAAAGTTTCTCCAGACGGGTTCCAATGCAAATAGATCCGGCGGCAAAAATCCACCAGCCATTAAAGGCCAATCGACATAGTTTCTTCCAGCATCAATCCCAGCCACCAAAGCGCCAATTAAAATCTGCAAGAATACAAAATGCATCAATCCTGTACTTTTACCAAAAATTGACTGGTCTCTTATTCTTTGACGCGCAAGTATTTCGGCTTCAGATAAGCTCATCATGAAAATGTACCAAAGAGTAAAACCTAATATGATAAAAGCTAGACCCAAATGGGTGGCGAGGCGATAGCTTGCTACATCAAGCATATTTTCCGAGAGACCGGAAGATACCATCCACCATCCTACTGCGCCTTGAAAACCACCTAATATACCCAGCAATAATAAACGTATTGTCCAACCGTTTGGGATCTTTTTTGACAGTAAAAACCAAGAAAACCCGGCAAGCCAAACTAACCCAATAATTCTTCCAAGCTGACGATGCCCCCACTCCCACCAATATATTACTTTAAATTCACTCAAAGACATTCCAGAATTCTGCAATCTATACTCAGGAATAAGCTTGTATTTCTCAAACTCAGTATCCCATGCTTGTTCAGAAATGGGAGGGAGCGCCCCTAAGATTGGCTTCCATTCCGTAATTGAAAGCCCACTATCAGTTAAGCGGGTCAAGCCTCCAACTAAGATCATAAAAACTAATAGAATGAATAAACAAATCAACCAAGATCTCACATGTCTTCGATCTGAAATATGTTCAGACTGCTCGATTATTCCAGTTTTAATCTCTGAATTAGCAACTTTTGTTTCAGACCCAGAAACTTCTTCAAATATATTACGCTTGGATCCCATCTTTTTTCCCAAAATCTGCACCGCTATTAAAGTTGATCTTAATGATAATACTCTACTTCTTTATTACAAATTGCGTGACTTTAACAAGTGACGCAAAATCCCGTGAAATGCTCGTACATCAGACACGGTCAACGGCAACCTTGACCAAATATTTCTTAGACTACTCTTCATTGAGATAGCTTTTTCTTCAGGAAAGAAAAAACCAATTTTGTCTAATTCAGTTTCATACTGCTGGGAGAGTTTTTCAATCTCCATCATTGAAGCCATTTCAGTTTTTTTCTCATAAGAAAAATTCTCTGCCTGACTGTGCTGAGCTAAGAACCATTCATAAGATAAAAGCAATACACTTTGCGCTAGGTTTATAGATGAAAAGTTGGGGTTGACCGGTACGGTAATCAATGCGTTTGATCGGACTACCTCCTTATTTTCTAATCCAGCTCTTTCAGGGCCGAAAATAATACCAACGTTTTCTCCCTCTGAAATTTTTTCTGAAGCTATTAGCATCGCTTCCTTTGGGCCATAAACGGGTTTGGTGATATCACGATTCCTTGCAGTTGTTGCAAATACATAATGACAATCGCTTACCGCATCATTGAACACCGAAAAATGTCTTGCCTGGTCTAGTATTCTGCCCGCTCCAGAGGCCGTCGCTACGGCACTTTGACTAGGCCAGCCATCCCTTGCAGCAACAATTCTCATATTTTCCAATCCAAAATTTAACATTGCCCTCGCTGCTGAACCAATATTTTCACCCATTTGCGGCTTTACCAAAATTATTGCTGGTTGTTTGTTACTTGCATGCATATTTTAAATCCTGTTCTTATCAAAAGACTTAGGATAGAAGTGGAAAGATTAAAACCTTTATATTCCCGCAAATTTTGAATTTTAAGACGAATGCCAATTAGTAAAAAAATAAACCATAATAAACCAAAAATATATTTGATTACACCCTCTGAATTTGAACTAAGGATCTTTTCAGAAACATTGAAACGAATTCTGGATAATCATGAGGTGGCGTGCATTCGCTTGGAGCAGTCATCGAGAAATGAACTGCTTATTGGTAAATCAGCAGACACTTTACGAGAGATTTGTCATAAGCGGGACATACCAATTATTATAGATAGCCATTTTATGTTAGTTGAAAAATTCGGGCTTGATGGAGTGCATTTAAAGGATGGCTCTAAATCGGTTCGAACTGCCAGAAAAGTTCTTGGTAAAGATCTCATAGTTGGAGCTTACTGTTTTCAATCTAAACATCATGGAATTAATGCTACAGAAGCTAGCGCGGATTATGTTAGTTTTGGCCCTATGTCTGGAGATTTGGGAGATGGGAAACATGCCGACCCTGACTTGTTCGCATGGTGGAGTGAAATGATAGAATTTCCTGTAATTGCAGAAACTGGCCTGACCTCGCAGCTGGTTAGACAAATACAGAATGACGCGGATTTTTTTGCGTTTAGAGAGGAAATTTGGAATACAGAGAACCCATCCAAAGCTCTAGAAAAAATTTTAAATGAAACCTGATTTAATCAAACTTACCGTGGTGTACATGACCACTCCTGACGTCTGATTCTAGTAGTTTTGCCAGTTGCTTTCGGTTTTGCTGATCGGCAATCGCTCGAGGCTTATGGAATATTAGCTCTATCCATCCTTGCTTGGCACTTGCGAGTGTGTGTACTAAATGAGCACCAAAACTCATTTCTCCCCACCAACCGTAAAACCATGGATTTGAGCCCATAGGTGCATGATAAATCACGGTAACTGGTTGAATAAATAAGTTTCGAGGCACATTAGTTTCAAAAAAAGCCGCAAATAGACTGCTTTTGAATGACAGTACACGTAAACTGTCCGTTGAGGTACCCTCAGGAAAAAACAATAGTTTATGACCGGCTAGCAACCTTTCAGTGAAGATATTTTTTTGCTTATGAGCTTGAAGTGCTTTTCTTTGGATAAATACTGTGCCAGTAGCTCTGGCCAACCAGCCAATTCCTGGCCAATTCGCAACCTCAGATTTCGCTACAAAATAAATTTTCTGCGTGGCGTTTAAAGCAAATATATCGAGCCAAGATGAGTGATTAGCAACTACCGCTCCTCTCTCTTTCATGGGGAAACCTTCAACAGTTATTGAAATACCCAGAAGAAATAACGATGTCTTGCATACGACCTGCGTAACATATTGTGTGAGCGGCCGCCGAGAGCCCAGAAATGGATATTCGAAAATACGCAAAACTGTGTGAAGGATTAGCCCGCCGAAAACAACGATGGCAACTGGAATACCACGCAAAAGAACGAGTACCCAGTTTACCAGTAGAAGCTCTCCAGCTGTTGGTTCTTTTCTGCCTCGCCACGAAGTACTCATCGAAAATAAGTTTCTTTTCTATATGCGGACAGCTTTTTCAAATTCGCCCTCTCAATATCAAGAACCATACATACATCTATTGTATTGAATGCGTGATCTATATAAGCGTCTTTCCCAACAAAGCCACCGATCCGAAGATACGCTTTTATTAATGATGGAATTTGCTTCATAGCAACGACACGGTCGACTTTATGCATATCAACTAAATCCATCCTTTGCTTGTTTGGTGATTTTGCCGTTACCATCAGATCCGGCGGAGCAAGATATTTACTATGAAGTAAACTTAACGAAGGCGCAATTTTTGACGGATTAGTTCCATGAAAACTTGCAACGCCAAACAAAATTTCAATACCATTTTGGTACACATACTCTGTCAGCCCAGTCCACAGATGCGTCAGAGCTGTTCCTCCACGATAGGACTTATGAACACAAGATCGTCCCAATTCCATAATTTTTCTGCCCGAATTCTTTAACTTTTTTAGATCGTACTCTTCCTGTGAATAGTACTCCGCACATATTGGAAGCTTATGGTCTGGTAACAAGCGATAAACACCCACAACTCCCATATTTATTTCCCGTTTATTACGGTCAAATAAAAGTAGATGATCGCAATACTCGTCAAACTTGTCGATTTCTAAACGAGCATTGTGATCAACTAGGTCAGAAGTTGCTCCCATCTCTTCAATAAAAACATCGTACCTTAGTCGTTGAGCTGCTTTAATTTCATTCAAATTGCGAGCGAGCCGTACCGTGAAGTTTTCAAAACTATATTTGTCCCACATCAAAAATTATACATCTTTCAACTTATAGAAAGGGCGCTGAGAACTATTTATAAGCACACAGTATTAGCAGTCAATTTACCATTTCCAACGCAATTAAGGATCCATCGATAACTAACTTTCCCATATCTTCAAAATTCACTGTAACTTTATTGCCTATTTTTGATTGCACTTGGCCGTTTCCCCACTCGGGTGCGTTTGGATTGAAAACAATGGCTCCAGGCTCTAGAAAAGGATTTAAATCAATATTCTCTTTCACCATATCTTGCTTCCAAACATTTTTTAGATTTCAGATCAACAAATCACGATTTAAATATAGAGCCAAAATAAAACTCATAAAAAGAATTGACACTATTTTTAATCACGGACGGCACCATTACCTTCAACTAAGTATTTAAAAGAAGTTAACTGGTTTACACCCACCGGTCCTCTTGCATGCATTTTGCCAGTTGCAATCCCAATTTCGGCTCCCAAACCAAACTCTCCACCATCAGCGAACTGAGTAGACGCGTTGCACATAACTATTGCACTATCTATTTTCGAAAAGAAAAGATCCTTTGCAGAAATATCCTCAGTAATTATACAATCCGTATGACTTGAAGAATACATGGTAATATGTTGAATTGCTTCACTTATATCATTTACCTGTTTGACGGCCATGATAGGGGCAAGATATTCTCTCCCCCAATCATCGTCCGTCGCTAACTTTATACCATTTATTTTAGAAAACTCTGGGCTAACTCTCAATTCAACGTTTTGCTGACTAAGTGAGTTTATTATTTCAACACCCAATTCGTGAGATATATCTTGATGAAGTAACAGGCATTCAGCAGCACCACAGATACCGTACCTTCTTGTTTTTGCATTCAAAACAACATCTAAGGCCTTTTTTGCATCTGCCATCTTATCAACATAGATATGAACGACTCCCTCCAAATGGGCAAAAACAGGAACCCGAGCCTCTTCTTGAACTAAACCAACAAGACCTTTTCCACCACGAGGCACTATAACATCGACAAATTCCGTCATGCGTAGCAAATATTTTACGGCTTCACGATCTTGAGTAGGCACCATTTGAATCGATGAGACAGGTAAGTTTGCCAGTTGCAAACCATAGAGTAGACAGTCAAAAATTGCTTTTGAAGAATAAGAGCTCTCAGATCCCCCTCTAAGGATCGTTGCGTTGCCCGCCATTAAACACAAAGCACCAGCATCTGCGGTTACATTCGGCCTACTTTCATAAATTACCCCAATAACTCCAAGGGGAGTCGTTACACGCCTGATTTTGAGACCAGATGGCCGCTCCCATTGGCTTAAAACCCTGCCAAGTGGATCTGGTAACTCAGAGATAGCTTGAAGACTGCTTGCGATGGACTCAACGCGCATTCTGTCTAAATATAGACGATCTAACATTGCATCGTCCAATCCTTGGCCGCGCGCATTCGACATGTCAATTTCATTTGCTGATAAAATTAAGTCGATTTGATTTGAGATAGACTTCGCAGCCTCTGAAACGGCCAAGGACCGCTGTTCAAACGTCGAAAAAGCAAGAGTTTCCGCAGCTGCCCTAGCCTGCGAGCCTAAAAGTTGCATTTGCTTATCAATACTAGCCATAGAAACTTCTCCGATTAAAAAGCAATATTATCGCGATGCACAATAACGCCTCGACCAGCATATCCAAGAATTTCTTCTATTTCACTAGTCTGATGACCCATTATAGAACTCGCCTCATCACTAGAATACGCACATAACCCAAGCCCCAAAACTTCACCCTTCGTATTCAAAATTGATACTGCATCACCTCTTTCAAAGTCCTTTCGCACAATTAAAACTCCAGCCGGTAAAAGGCTTTTACCAGAAAAAAGCGCATTGACCGCACCTTCATCAATTACTAATTCACCAACGGGCTTCATTGTTGATATCCATTTTTTTCGAGCCGTTTGAGGATCCTTAATCTGCGCTTTAAATAGTGTTTTTTTATTTATATTGCCCATTGAAGAAATAGGATTAGAACCTGTTCCCTTTGCAATAATCATATCGCAGCCAGCTGCTGTTGCAATTTTTGCAGCTAACAACTTAGTTTTCATACCTCCTTTTGAGACCTTCGACTTTGTATCCTCTGCCATTGCCTCAATTTCAGGAGTTATTTTTTCTATTTTAGTGTAATGATTTGCATTTGCGTCAGTCATTGGATTACTTGAGTAAAATCCATCTACATCTGACAGGAGTATAAGCAGATCAGCTCCAATAGTTACTGAGACCTGAGCCGCCAAACGATCGTTGTCACCATACTTTATTTCATCTGTAGCCACAGTATCGTTTTCATTTACGATTGGGACAACACCCATTTCTAAAAGCGTTTCTACAGTGGCCTGAGAATTTAAATAACGCCGCCTATCTTTGCTATCTTCAAGTGTGACAAGTATTTGAGCCGTCCTAATACCATATTGCGCAAGTGCCTCCTGATAGGCTTGCGCAAGCTGAATTTGACCAACCGCAGCAGAAGCTTGTGATTGTTCCAGCGAAAGTGATTTCTCCGACCAGCTTAGCACTTTTCGACCAAGAGCAATAGAACCAGAAGATACTATTACCACTTCTAGACCTTTAGATTGCATATCACTAATATCTTCAGACAGTGATTGTAGCCAATCAGATCTTAGGGAGCCTGTTTTATCATCCACTAACAGAGAAGACCCGATTTTTACGACCACCCTCGCCGCACCATTTAAATATTCCATGGTGAGTCATCCCTTTCAGTCTCGCTCTGGATTGAATTCTCGCCGTTATCTTTAATTACGAATTTTTTAAGCTCTCGCAATACGTTTTCAACGTTCTCACCACTTACTGCTGACATTACTAAAATATCGGAATTTAATCTTTCGGTAAATTCCTGCTCAAGAAGAAGCCTTGCCTGCTCGTCAAGAGCATCAATTTTATTCAGAACCGTAAGACGCGGCTTTGAAGTTAACTTAGTACCGTAAGCTTCAATCTCCTTAACAATCGTATGATAATCTTTGATGGGATCGTTCGAAGTACAATCAACTAAGTGCAAAAGAACAGAACACCTTTCAATATGTCCTAAAAATAAATCGCCCAAGCCACGACCGGCGTTAGCTCCCTCAATCAAACCAGGCACATCTGCCACCACAAATTCTGTTTGATCTACCCCAACCACACCTAAATTAGGCGTTAGCGTGGTGAATGGATAATCTGCAATTTTAGGTCTTGCATTAGATGTTGCAGCTAAAAAAGTAGACTTACCTGCGTTGGGCATCCCAAGAAGACCAACGTCAGCGATCAATTTTAGACGAAGCCAGAGTATCCGCTCAACCCCTTCTTGACCAGGGTTAGATCTACGTGGAGCCTGGTTTACTGAAGTTTTAAAATGCAAATTACCGAAGCCACCATTTCCACCCTTCGCCAAAAGTACGCGCTGACCGATTTCAGTAAGATCTGCTATTATTGTTTCCTTATCTTCATCAAGTATCTCAGTTCCAACGGGAACGACTAATATTTTATCTCCACCACTTGCTCCAGAGCGTTGCTTACCCATTCCAGACTTACCATTTTCTGCAAAGAAATGCTGCTGGTATCGAAAATCGATCAAGGTGTTTAGACCGTCGGCTGCCTGCGCCCAGACCGAACCACCGCGTCCGCCATCGCCCCCATCCGGGCCACCGTATTCAATAAATTTCTCACGCCTGAAACTTATCGCTCCAGCGCCTCCCGACCCTGATCTAATAAATACTTTTGCTAAATCTAGAAATTTCATTCCCTAAAAACTCTTTTAGTAATTGACACGAGCAGTAGCGACTTTGCCTTAAATGCTCAAGATCTCGATCAGATAAACTTGGCAAAGAGATTTATTTGTAAATTCGTGTAGCCATTTGTGGCTAAGTTTTACATTTCAAGCAATTAGAGCCATCAAAACAAAAATAACAGTTACCAAGGCTAAAAACCACATAAAGAAACGTTCGTATTTTTTTCCAGCAATAAGCGTCGCGATGCGATCTCCAAATAACGTCCATATTGGATGACAAATGATCTGAATAATTAATAGACAAAACGCGATGTACAGTGTGGCAAAGAAGGTGGGCGTATCGCTATCTATAAAATTTGTAAAACCAGCGAGGATCATTGCCCATGCCTTAGGATTAAGTGGGTGAACCAAGACCCCAGTCCAAAAGCCAGGTACTTCTGCTGAAGCCTCATTATATGTCAAACGCATATTGGCAACGCGCCACGCCAACCAAATAATATACGTCGCAGACAAAAATTTTAAAATCGTAAAAAGAAGTGGTACGTGAGCAGCAAACTCCATAATACCGTATCCAATTGGCCATATAATTAGTTGCTTACCTAAAATTACCCCAACCACAAAAGGAAGCGCCGCCTTGAAGCCAAAGCGCGCACCAGTCGCCATCATAGCCATATTTGCTGGGCCAGGAGTAGCAACCTGCGAAAACGCAAAAGGTATAAACGATAAGTTAATCATAATATTGTTCGCGCAAATTTACATAAAAAGGGATCGGGGCTAACCGATCCCAAAATGCACTCGTTAGTTGGACTACTATTCAGCTGCTTCAGCGACCGGTAAAACTGATATAAAGGTCCTACCCTTCAAGCCTTTTTTGAATTGAACTTTACCCTCGGCAGTTGCAAAAATAGTATGATCTTTACCCATGCCAACACCTTCTCCAGGAAACATTTTTGTTCCGCGTTGTCTCACAATGATATTGCCCGCGACAACCTTTTGACCGCCAAATATTTTTACACCTAACCGGCGACCGGCTGAGTCTCGACCATTACGTGACGAACCACCTGCTTTTTTATGAGCCATTTCTATCCGTCCTCCTACTTAGACAATTTCTTTGCCTGCTTAACCCAACCCTCTTTATCTACTTTACCTTTCAAAGAGAGAGAGTCATCAATAGCAGCAACATCCTTAGCTGTCCACGCAGCTATTTGTGAAAATGATGTTACACCTGCTCCATTCAGTTTTTTCTCAAGAGCAGGACCCACACCAGACAACTGCTTTAGGTCGTCCATGATCTTTTTCGAAGCAGCTTTTGGCTTATCGTCATTTTTTACTTCTGAAGCACTCTTAGTATCAGTTTTTTTCGTTACTTGCTTATCATCAGAGGCATTTTTTACCTTTGGTTTGGACTGCGCTGGGGACTGTTCCATCTCAGCAGCTCCTAAACGAGCTCCGACCGCAGACTTTACCCCCGACTTTTCTGCACCTGAAGCCAAAATATCGGTAATACGCACCAAGGTTAAATGCTGGCGATGACCTCGTGTTCTTTGTGAGCCATGCTTTCTTCGGCGTTTGACGAATTTAATGGTTTTCACACCCTTAATCTGATCAACTACATCCGCTTGAACTGCAGCCCCACTGACCAATGGTGTGCCAACCACCGTTTTAGCTCCGCCGAGCAGCATAATTTCGTTAAACTGTACTTTGTCTCCAGCATGTGCAGCAAGCTTCTCGAGCCTTAGCAAATCACCTGTTTGAACTTTATACTGTTTACCACCTGTCTTGATTACAGCAAACAACTTTATCATCCTTTTTTTCGCGTCTTTTGGCCTTCTTTTATAGAACGTTTACAACTAAATGCTGTGCCTAAAACTGCGCGCCTCGTGGCGTTGTTAATCAGAAAAACACCTGATTTAGGCGCTATTACAATAATCCGCGGAGAAGTCAACACTTCCACGATTATTTTAAATCATAAATCCTCAGATTTCATGAACTCTCCTAGTATATTTGCTAGGCTCTGAGATTGATCCTTTGCCATCTCATTATACACTGAAAAAAGCGCTCTATTGAGTGCAATGCCAAGATCTGATTTTGAAAAGTCATTATAAACACTAAACTCTTCGTCACTCATAGGTGCGTACGCCATATGAGAAAACGCCATAAGCCACTCCAATATTTCACCTTTGAGTTTTTCTTCATCATTAGTTATTATATCAATCATCTCTTGTCGGCTGAGTTCTATAACGCCAAGCTTTGACAGCTCGTACATAAAAGCAAACTGAGCTGCGTATGCCCCAATTAAATTTTGTTCAACAAGCTCAAGGGTTTTAATTACAGACTCAATTTCATCTAGGCGTGTGTTTTTTAAGGCTTTAGCTTCTTTGAGCTTGGTTTTTGCCATTTCCTCTATCTCAGTTTCCGAGATTGCTACTCTTGCACTTACCTCTAATTCTGATGCGATCTTTCCGATAGGGCGTCGATAGAACAACAATATTTCACTTGCATCTGAGGTGGATAAATTTTCAGTCAGAAGTCGCTTGAAATCTTTTTCCATACTATCCAATTGGTAAACTGACTTTGCTTGATCAACAAAACGCTCAACTGAATTTGCAGATAAATAAGCCTCCCCCGTACCCTGCGCATCACGTATACCTTCAACACGAATTATTTCATTTACCCGATCCATTTGTAGCGCATCGTATAAATCAGAAATAGCATCTGCCTTAGCAAAGCAGGCGCAAAAACTTAATATTATGAAATTTCGAGAAAGACGCCAAAAATACATTCAAAATCCAAAAAAATATAACCAAAACTTACTCAACAAAAACATAGAACGCAGAAGCATGGAAGCTGTTGTAGAAAATTAAATTTTCAGTAGTTGCAACTTTAGCAAACAAATTAAGAACACTCCATTAATTTGCTTTTTGGGTAAAAACGACATTAGTCGTTATTAGGATAGATCGCTGACAAAATATATGCTTTGTCAAAAATTAGTTAAGCAAGGTTTACTATTGTGCAAAATCAAAGATCCAAAATTTATTTGGTAATTATCACGATTGGTGCCAATCGTGGAAGAGCCGCTAGAGGCAGGCCGTCATAGCTTTTAGTTTCTTTAAGATTATTAAATAAGGATCCTTACAATGACAGATAAAACTGGCCGCCGAACAGGTGGCAGAAATGCACGGCGAGCAGCAAGAGCAGCCCCCCTTTCACCAGACTTAAAACCTGTAAGAGCAGGTATGAAAAGCAATGCTTACAATCCACTGACTGAAGCAGGAGAGAAGCGAATTCATTCTGCTGCATTAGACGCGCTGGAAACTATCGGCTTAGGAGATGTTCCCGAAAGCGGAATGAAAAGTATGGTGAAGGCTGGCGCAATTTTTGGTGATGATGGGCGGATTAGATTTCCTCGTAGTCTCGTGGAAGACATGCTTTCCATTGCAAAACGAGATATGACTTTGTGTGCAAGGGACCCTAATTATGACCTGGATTTGACAAGCACCAGAGTTCATTATGGAACTGCTGGTGCTGCTGTTCATCTCGTCGATCTAGAAAGTCAAGACTACAGAGATAGTACAATTCAGGATTTACATGATGCCGCCAGAATAGCACACGAGCTCGATAATATTCACTTTGTGCAAAGACCAATGGTAGCCCGCGATATAATTGATAACAGGGAGATGGATTTAAATACCGTTTATGCCTGCTGCACTGGAACAACAAAACATATTGGAACATCTTTTACGGAGCCAGCTTATGCACGAGACGCTTTAGAAATGCTGTCGATAATGTCTGGTGGAGAAAAAAAATGGAGGGAAAGGCCATTTGTTTCAAATTCAAATTGTTTTGTTGTCCCGCCGATGAAATTTGCAACAGAAAGTTGTAAAGTTATGGAAGAATGTATTAACGGCGGCATGCCAATTCTTCTTTTGTCAGCTGGACAGGCTGGGGCCACTGCGCCTGCCCCGATTGCCGGCGCTATAGTTCAAGCAGTTGCTGAATGTTTAGCGGGTCTGATTTATGTAAATTCTATATCGCCAAGTTTCCCAGCTATTTTTGGAACATGGCCCTTTGTCTCAGACTTAAGAACAGGAGCGATGTCAGGCGGCAGTGGGGAACAGGCTTTACTCAGCGCTGGATGTGCGCAGATGCATAGATTCTATGATCTGCCAGGTGGCGCAGCTGCAGGCATTGCGGACGCGAAATTGCCAGATATGCAAGCCGGATGGGAGCAGGCAACCTCAAATGTTATGGCCGGTTTATCCGGCTTGAATATGGTGTACGAAGCAGCAGGAATGCACGCTTCTCTGTTGGGCTTCTGTTTAGAAAGTTTAATTTTAGGTAATGATCTTATAGGCCAGGCTCTTAGATGTGTTAGAGGGATTGAAGTTACAGAAGACAGTGTCAGCTTAGATGTAATTCGCGCGACCTGCATTGAGGGACCTGGACATTATCTTGGTTCAGAGCAAACGTTAAATCTGATGCAAACCGAATATATATATCCAGATTTAGGTGACAGAACATCACCAAAGGAATGGCTAGAGCTCGGAAAACCAGATTTGCTAGAAAAGGCAATTGCTAAAAAGAACGAAATACTGAGTAAAAGGTCACCCGCAGCATTGGATGCCGAAACTGATGGTAAAATTCGATCAACATTTAATATTCATTTACAGATTTAGTCTGAACAATTAGCCCTAAGCTACAATTTGGAATAATGTTTATAGCTCAAGGAACCGTATTAAATCATCTATTTTCATCCACATACTCACATTAACGGGTGGTATTTCGACAGAAATCAATATAGGTGGCCCTAAAATATAGAACAGGCCCCCTAAATGACATTAAGAAACATCGCAATAATTGCTCACGTTGATCACGGGAAAACAACTTTAGTTGATGAATTGTTAAAACAATCTGGAGCATTTAGAGAAAACCAAAACATTACAGAGCGTGCACTAGACAGTAATGATCTCGAACGAGAACGGGGAATAACTATTCTAGCGAAGGCAACTTCTGTCGAATGGAAAAGTACTCGAATAAATATCGTTGATACTCCTGGACATGCTGATTTTGGTGGAGAAGTAGAACGAATTTTATCGATGGTTGACGGAGTTGTCTTGCTTGTAGATGCGGCTGAGGGACCTATGCCTCAAACAAAATTTGTCACTTCAAAAGCTCTTAACTTGGGTCTGAGACCTATCGTTGTTTTAAACAAAGTGGACAAAGGTGATGCCGAGCCAGATAGAGCTCTAGATGAGTGTTTTGACCTTTTTGCAAATCTTGGCGCGAGCGACGATCAATTAGACTTTCCTCATATGTATGCCTCAGGTAGATCTGGCTGGGCAGATCATGACTTAAATGGACCAAGAAAAGATCTTAGCGCCCTATTTGATCTGATCATTAATCATGTTCCTCCCCCGCGACAGGCAGAGCATATTGAAGATGATTTCAGAATGCTAGCAACGACACTAGGGAGTGACCCTTTTGTAGGCAGAATTCTTACTGGGCGTATTGAAAGTGGGATTATAAAAGTTGGCTCAACAGTTCAGGCAATAAGCAGATCTAGCCAGAAAATAGAACAGTTTAGAGTCAGTAAAATAAGAGCATTCAGAGGTCTTGGGCATCAAGACATTGACGAGGGGGTTGCCGGTGACATCGTATCACTTGCTGGTATGACTAAGGCAACCGTTGCTGACACAATTTGCGCTCTTGCAGTAGAGACGCCACTAGAAAGTCAGCCCATAGATCCTCCAACAATAACCGTTACTTTTGGAATTAATGACAGTCCACTTGCAGGAAGAGAGGGCTCTAAAGTTCAAAGCCGCGTAATTAGAGATAGATTAATGAAAGAAGCTGAAAGTAACGTGGCGATAAAAATAAAAGACACTCCAAGCGGTGATGCGTTTGAAGTTGCTGGGCGCGGTGAGTTGCAAATGGGTGTTTTAATTGAAAATATGCGGCGTGAAGGTTTTGAACTCTCAATTTCTAGACCTCAAGTATTGATGAAAGAAGAAGACGGCCAGAAATTAGAACCAATAGAAGAAGTAACAATTGACGTTGATGAAGAATATACAGGTGCAGTTATAGAAAAAATCACTGGACCAAGGAAGGGTGATTTAGTTGAAATGAAACCTTCTGGAGTAGGGAAAACAAGATTGATTGCTCACGTTCCTGCAAGAGGTTTAATCGGCTACCATGGAGAATTTCTCACCGATACAAGAGGCACTGGCGTTATGAATAGGGTCTTCAGCGGATGGGCGCCCTATAAAGGCACCATAGAGGGACGGCGTGCCGGTGTCTTGATCTCCATAGAAGATGGAGAAACTGTAGCTTACGCCCTTTGGAACCTCGAAGAACGAGGAAAAATGTTCGTTGGACCACAGACCAAAGTATATAAGGGAATGGTGATCGGCGAACATGCCCGTGACAACGACCTAGAGGTAAACCCACTTAAAGGGAAAAAACTTACCAACGTTAGGGCTTCAGGCACCGATGAAGCGGTTAGACTAACGCCACACATTAAATTTTCCCTAGAGCAAGCTATATCCTATATAAATAATGATGAGCTGGTTGAAGTAACACCGGCAAATATCAGATTACGCAAGCGTTTTTTAGATACTCATGAGAGAAAAAGGCAAGCACGCAGTAATTAAACGCCAAAATAGTAAGGTAAATTTGTAGTTTTATCTCGAGATAATTAACGATTTGACTGCGTCTATAGCAGAGGCCATACCTTCCATACTAGATCCACCTGCCTGAGCTAAATCTGGCCTACCGCCGCCTCCTTTACCCCCAAGCTTAGCGGCAACTACCTTGACTACATCTACAGCAGAAACGCTCGGCAATAAGTCACTCGTAACCCCTGAAGCAATCGCAACTTTCCCATCGGTATCTGAAATAAGTAGTATAACTCCTTTGGAAAGCTTCTGCTTATAACCGTCTATTAGGCTAGGAAGCTCTTTCCCAGGTATACCACTTAACTTCTTTAATACAAAATTCACACCCGACAAATCTTCACTTTCTAATTCATCGCTTTCTCCGGCACCTTCCGCTAATGCCATATCTTTCCTCAACTGAGAAAGCTCATTAACCAGAGATTTTCGTTCTGCCGTAAGACTTTTCACCTTCGACAGAATATCAAATGAACTAGTTTTAAGTTCTAGAGCTATTTCGGCAAGATAATTTTGTTGTTTAGCGAGATGGTCCAGTGCTGCTTCGCCAGTAAGTGCCTCAATTCGTCTTACGCCCGAACTACTCGCACCATCAGACAAAATCACAAATGCACCAATGTCTCCCGTGCGTTTTACATGGGTTCCACCACAGAGTTCTAAAGAATAACCATTTCCATCTAAACCCTTACCACTTTTCTGGTCATAGCCCATTGATACAACGCGAACTTCCTCACCATACTTTTCCCCAAACAAAGCAGTAGCCCCGAGTTTTCTAGCGTCATCAGGAGACATAACCCTTGTAGAAACCTCAGTATTTTGACGAATATAAAAATTTACTGAACTTTGAACGGCAACTAACTCATCCTTTGTGAGTGCTTTCGAATGACTAAAATCAAATCTTAACCTATCAGCTGCATTAAGCGAGCCTCGCTGCGCAACATGGTTGCCTAACTTATTTCGTAGTGCTTCATGTAACAAATGAGTTGCTGAGTGATTGGCACGCACGGAAGATCTACGCAAATCCTCAACTTCCAATTCCACTGCTTCATTTACAGATAATATTCCTGAGTTAATTTCTGCAAAATGAACAAAAACACCAACGGAACGCTTCGTGTCAACAATATTTGCTTTACCATTTTCAAATCTAATATTTCCAGTATCTCCGACTTGACCGCCGCTTTCTCCATAAAATGGGGTTTGATTGAAGATTAACTGAACTCTATCGCCCTGACCTGCACTTTCGATCAATGCACCATCTTTAACGATAGCAATAACTTGAGCCTGTGCGACCTCGGTATCATAACCCAGAAAATCGGTAACTCCATGTTTATCAGCAATGTCAAAAAATACTGCCGTATCAGCAGTTTCGCCAGAACCAGTCCACGCGGCTCTCGCCTTTCTTTTTTGCTCATCCATAGCAATTTGAAAAGCCTCATCATCAACTACACGGCCCTTCTCTCTTAAAGCGTCCTGAGTTAAATCCAAGGGGAAACCATAAGTGTCATAAAGCTTGAAAGCAATCTGCCCAGGAAACGGAATTTCGGTAGGTAATCCATCAAGCTCCTCATCTAGCAATTTTAATCCGCGCTCCAAAGTTTGCTTAAATTTCGTTTCTTCATTTAGTAATGTTTCTTCTATCAACTCTTTAGCAGAACCTAATTCTGGATATGCAGCTCCCATTTGCCCAACAAGCGATGAAACTAATTGATGCATAACAGGATCCTTAGCACCAAGCAGATGAGCATGCCGCATCGCGCGCCTCATTATTCGCCGCAAAACATAGCCGCGACCCTCGTTTGAGGGCATTACTCCGTCAGCAATTAAAAAAGAGGTAGATCGCAAATGATCTGCTATAACTCTGTGATGGTTTGAGTTGTCGCCATCTGACTTTGAACCCGTGGCTTCTGAGGAAGCTTCGATAAGAGCCCTCATAAGATCCGTTTCATAGTTATCGTTTGTACCTTGAAGCAACGCAGCGACACGTTCGATGCCCATCCCTGTGTCAATAGACTGATTAGGAAGATCTTTCCTTGTACCATCTTTAAATTGTTCATATTGCATAAATACGAGGTTCCAGATTTCCACAAATCTATCACCATCCTCTTCTGGCGAACCCGGTGGGCCACCCCAATACTTTTCACCATGATCAAAAAATATTTCCGTACATGGGCCGCATGGTCCCGTAGGTCCCATCATCCAAAAATTATCATTGGATGAAATCCGTATTATCTTGTCTTCAGAAAGCCCTGCCACCTTTTTCCAAAGCAATGCCGCATCTTCATCAGTATGATAAACGGTTACTAGAAGACGGTCTTTTGGAATATCAAATTCTTTTGTAATAAGTTCCCAAGCAAACGGTATTGCCTCAGACTTAAAATAATCCCCAAAGCTAAAGTTTCCCAGCATTTCAAAAAATGTGTGGTGCCGAGCAGTATAGCCAACATTATCAAGATCGTTGTGTTTTCCACCTGCTCTAACGCACTTTTGCGCAGTTACAGCGCGCTTGTAATCTCGTGATTCTACTCCGGTGAATAAATTTTTGAACTGGACCATTCCAGAATTGGCAAACATTAAGGTAGGGTCATTTCGAGGGACCAATGGACTAGATTGAACAACTTCATGTCCCTGCTTTCTAAAATAATCTAGAAATGTAGACCTGATATCATTTAACGTGCGCATTATATTTTCTCATATTTTTTTTAGCTCTAATGATTGCTTTGGTTGTTGTCTATAACGAACACAAAAAACAATAAAAAGGGCAGCAAAATTGCTACCCTAATTTATCAATCTAGTACTTAAAATCTAAGCTTCTAAAACTTCACCACCCACATCATTGTTCAAATCAAAATCTAAACCATGTGCAGCTCGAATTTTATCTTCTATTGAGAGTGCGATATTAGGGTTTTCCTTTAAGAAAATTTTAGCATTTTCCCTTCCCTGTCCAATACGCTCTTCCTGGTAGCTATACCAAGCACCTGATTTTTCCACGACGCCAGCCTTTACTCCTAAATCCAAAAGCTCGCCATTTTTGGAAATACCCTCACCATACATGATATCAAATTCTACTTGCTTGAACGGTGGAGCCACTTTATTTTTTACCACTTTAACTCTCGTAGCGTTCCCAACTACTTCATCTCTGTCTTTAATTGCACCTATGCGCCTAATATCAAGCCGAACAGAACTATAGAATTTAAGAGCATTACCACCCGTTGTAGTTTCAGGGCTACCAAACATTACACCAATTTTCATACGAATTTGGTTAATAAAAATTACCATACAATTTGATCTACTTATTGATCCAGTTAGCTTCCTCATAGCCTGGCTCATGAGACGTGCTTGCACACCGACATTATGATCCCCCATGTCGCCTTCGAGTTCTGACTTGGGCGTAAGAGCGGCAACAGAGTCAACAACAACCATGCTAACTGCTCCAGATCGCACTAATGTGTCCGTAATTTCAAGAGCTTGTTCACCGGTATCTGGTTGCGAAATTAGTAACTCATCTAAGTCCACTCCCAACTTTTTTGCATACTGCGGATCAAGAGCATGCTCTGCATCTACAAATGCACATACTCCACCCTTTTTTTGCTCTTCTGCAACACAATGCAATGTAAGGGTTGTTTTACCAGAGCTTTCAGGGCCATAAATTTCTACAATACGCCCCTTTGGCAAACCACCTATGCCTAATGCTATATCAAGGCCTAACGAACCTGTTGATGTAGCCTCAATTTCTTGAATGGCGTTTTCATCGCCAAGCTTCATAATTGAACCTTTACCAAATTGCCGTTCAATTTGGCTTAAAGCACTTTCTAATGCCTTTTGTCTGTCATCGTCTTTTTTGTCGCTCATTGATAAAAGCTCTGCCATGTTAATACCTCTTTATTTCATAGTGAATACTAAACAGCAATCACTCGTTTGTTCTTATATTGTTCTCTTATGGAGGTAAAATGAGAACATTTCAAGAAAATTTTATTTTTTTTTCAAAAATCCATAGAAAAAACCATCTCCTAGATCCGAAGGTAAGAACTGGTGAGCTTTTTTAATTTCAAATTCCGGATTTAATGAGCAAAATTTTTCGAGCTGCTTATAATTCTCACTCAGCAACACAGAGCATGTCGCATAAATTAAAATACCATCTGTTTTTAAAAGTTGTTTAGCTTCATTAAGAACCTCAATTTGTGTGTTTAAAAGATTCTGCCAGCTGTGCGCATTTAATTTCCATTTTCCATCCGGATCTCTTCGCCATGATCCACTTCCAGAGCATGGAACATCACAAAATATTACATCAAACATTTCTTTTATTGGCTTACTAATCTTTGTAATTTGTGCATTTGACCTTTCTGCTCTGGTTTTTAAATTAAAAGATCTATCCGGAGAAATATCGTAAGCAAAGATTTTTCCTTCAGTCCATGCGTCTAAAGCAAGTGATTTGCCGCCAGAGCCACAACAGTAATCTAAAATTTTTAGATTACTGTCTCTTGGTAAGTCGATAACACTAGCTTGGCTAGATGCATCCTGAATTTCAACAAAGCCATCTTTATAAGCCATACAGTTTTTTATTTTATTTTGCCCCTCGGTGACCCTTAGAGCTGTTATTATGGATGGATGCTTTACAGTCTGAATTCCGTCTCCACTCAATATTTTCTGCGCTTTTTCGATTGTGGTTTTTCGAATATTTACTCTAAGAAATGCAGGAGCTCTCTGACATAATGTCTTCGCGACAGTCACCGCTTCATCACCTAGGTCTGCCGTCCATATCGGCCAAAGAAAAGCTGGTACATTAAATTCTTCGTCAGGTGGACTTTTATACTCTTTAGCCTTTTGTATCGCAAACTTCTCTTTACTTGTTAAGCGAGGGCTTGCGTAAGTTTCATCGTTGAAATATTTTTCCAAATCCTCATTTGTCTCTAGAAGAACCCCCACTGCCCAGTTTCTACCGGAATGTGGTGCCATTATTTTAGAAAGAGCGCTACGCTTTATTCTTAAACTATCGTAAACAAAGTCTCTGATTGCACGCCTATCTTTTGAACCTGCATATCTGTTCGTTTTACTCCATTGCTGAAGCGAAGACTTAGCCCTTTTACCATCAAGGATTTCTTGCAAAATTTGACTAGCTGAAAAAACTTGTGCTGCAGGGGTCATACTTAAATTACCCTATAATTTGGACTTTCTCTCGTTATTTGCACATCATGAACGTGGCTTTCCTTCAATCCAGCACCTGTTATTTTTACAAATTTACAATTTTTACGCATTTCAGATATTGAGCGGCAACCGGTGTAACCCATTGCGGCCTTTAATCCACCAACCATCTGGTGAATAACCGCACCTGCTGCACCTTTATAAGGCACCTGCCCCTCAATTCCTTCTGGTACTAATTTATCGTTAGCAGCATCTTTTTGAAAATATCGATCAGCTGAGCCTCTTGCCATTGCGCCCAGAGATCCCATTCCTCTGTAAGCTTTAAAAGATCTACCTTGATAGAGTATAACCTCTCCAGGGCTTTCATCAGTACCTGCTACCATCGATCCAATCATTGCACAACTTGCCCCAGCTGCAATCGCCTTAGCAAAATCTCCAGAAAACTTAATTCCACCATCAGCAATAACCGGAACATTTCCGGCTACACCTGCGCAATCAATAATCGCACTCAATTGAGGCACCCCAACACCGGCAACCATTCTTGTTGTGCAAATTGACCCTGGGCCAATACCCACTTTAATTGCATCCGCACCTACATCAATCAATGCCTTAGTTGCATCTGCCGTAGCAACGTTACCAGCTATTACTTGAACTTCATTGGACATTTTTTTAATTCGTTCAACCGCTTTTGATACGCTATCAGAATGACCATGAGCTGTATCTATAACAACCATATCAACACCAGCCTCGATTAAAGCTTGAGACCTTGCAAAGCCTTCATCCCCTACAGTCGAGGCTGCAGCAACTCGCAAACGACCCAACTCGTCTTTGCAAGCTGTTGGATTCAGTACAGACTGCTCTGTATCTTTTAACGTTAACAAGCCAGTAAGCCGACCCTTGGCATCGGTTACTAATAACTTTTCTATACGACGTGATTTCATGAGACTTATAGCTTCTTGCCGATCCGCCGGCTCCATCAGAATAGCTAAATCATTTGTTGTCATCATGTGACTCACCGGGGTATTTTCATCTGAAGCAAATCTCATATCTCGATTTGTTAAAATGCCAACTACCCGGTTTTTTTCATCAACGACTGGAAATCCGGATACATTGTACTTATCCCTCAAACCATTTGCATCTTTTAAGGTTTGACCAGCCTTAAGGGTGATAGGATTATAAACAATTCCACTTTCAAATCGTTTAACTCGTCTAACCTGCTGGGCTTGTCTGTCTACATCCAAATTTCGATGAATAACACCCATCCCTCCAGCTTGGGCCATGGTTATTGCCATTTTTGCCTCTGTAACTGTGTCCATTGCAGAGCTAAGCAACGGAATATTTAATGCAATTGATTGGGTAACTTGAGTTCGAGTGTCAGCAGTTGCAGGAAGAACTTTGGAAGCCGCCGGCACAAGCAGTACATCGTCAAAAGTTAAGGCCTCGCGAATCTGCATTATATAAATCCCTTTCATAGCAGGTACACTGGCCATTTCATATCTCACGAAACTGTTGAAATTGAAAGAGGATATAAGAAATAAAAGCTCAAAAAAACTTTTAGAAACTAAACAATAAGATACTAATTTTTATTAAAAAAACCTGTAAAAATTTCGTATTTGGCGCTGATAAGCCACAAATTGGCGATTTTAGAGTTTTTCTCTAATAAGCTGTTGCTAAATTTAATTCAGGGCTATGGGATAAATATATGAAGCATTTGGTAGTATTCACCCCATCTGGAAAACGGGGGCAATTTGAGACTGGAACAGCCGTATTGGAGGCAGCTCAAAAACTTGGAGTAGATTTAGATAGCGTTTGCGGCGGAAGAGGAATTTGCAGTAAATGCCAAGTCACACCTTCATTTGGAGATTTTCCAAAACATGGTGTTTCAGTAGATCAAAGTGCAGTTTCAACTTGGAATGCAATCGAGCAGCGATATCACGATAAGCGAGGTTTAAAACCTAACCGCAGATTGGGATGTCAATTAAAAATTCAAGGTGATTTGGTCGTGGACGTGCCAGCAGAAAGTCAGGTCCATAAGCAAGTAATCAGAAAAGCTGCCAGCTCCCGACATATCGAAATGAATCCTGCAACAAAATTGTATTATGTTGAAGTTCTCGAACCCGACATGCACGAACCGAAGGGTGACCTAGAACGTTTAAAAACGGCTTTGTCAGAACAATGGAAGATAGACCAACTAGACGCTAGTCTCTCAATTGTTAAAAAACTGCAAAGCATTCTTCGCAAGGGCGAATGGAGTGTCACTGTGGCAGTTAATTCGATTCCAAGTGAAAATATTTCAAGAATTATAAATATTTGGCCAGGTTACCATGATGCCAGCATTTATGGGTTAGCGATAGATTTGGGATCAACTACTATCGCAGCGCATTTAACCGATTTAGGTTCAGGAAAAGTAATTGGTAGTTCTGGCGTTATGAACCCACAAATCAGGTTTGGTGAGGATTTGATGAGCCGCGTCAGTTACGCGATGATGAATGCAGACGGAGCAGAGGCAATGACTGCCGAAGTCAGAAAAGCAATTGATAAATTAGTCATAGATCTGGCAGAAAGTGCAAGTATCGATAAAGAGGATATATTAGAGGCTGTTTTTGTCTGTAATCCAGTTATGCACCACTTGTTGCTTGGAATTGATCCGATAGAGCTGGGTCAGGCCCCATTCGCTTTAGCAACTTCGGAATCAATATATCTGAATGCTAAAGATTTAAATTTGTTGTCATTGATTGATGATGCGCGAATATACCTTTTACCATGTATTGCTGGTCATGTTGGAGCAGATGCCGCTGCTGTAGCTTTATCTGAACAGCCGAATAAATCTGAAGATTTAGTCTTGATTGTTGATGTTGGCACTAATGCAGAAATATTGTTGGGAAATACAAAAAGGGTACTAGCTTGTTCATCCCCAACTGGCCCAGCATTTGAAGGTGCACAGATCAGTTCAGGACAGAGGGCTGCACCTGGTGCAATAGAGAGAGTGGAGATTGACCCAATTTCCAAAGAGCCCCGGTTCAAAGTAATTGGATCTGAACTATGGTCAGACGAAATTGGCTTTGAGGAGAGTACAAAAGAAATTGGCATAACAGGAATATGTGGCTCTGGAATAATTGAAGCTGTGGCAGAAATGCGAGTTGCTGGACTTATGGATGAAAGTGGGTTGATTGGAAGCCCTGAGGCAACTGGTACGCCAAGATCAAAACCCAATGGAAGAACTTACTCTTACCAACTGCACAATAGCAACGATGCGTCTCAACCTGCAATTCAAGTTACTCAAGGAGACATCAGGGCCATACAACTTGCGAAATCCGCATTATATGCTGGGGCAAAGCTCTTAATGGATGAAATGGGTGTTGATAGTGTTGACAAAGTTGTTTTAGCAGGAGCTTTTGGAGCGCATATTTCGTCTAAACATGCAATGATTTTGGGTATGATACCTGATGTCTCACTTGAAGATGTCACTTCGGCCGGAAATGCTGCCGGTACTGGTGCCAGAATTGCTCTTTGTAACATAAATGCACGGGCTGGTATCGAAGAAATAGTAGGTAAAATTACAAAAGTAGAAACCGCTGTAGAGCCAAAATTCCAAGAGCATTTTGTAGCTGCTAACGCCATACCTCATAAGATTGACCCATTTACAGAACTAAACAAATTGGTACAAATTCCTAACCCCTCCTTTAACGCTTTATCCGAAAAAAACGGGAAAATGGGCCGGCGTCGACGAAGACGGGCTTAGGTTTCTAAAGCTTGCAGAGCGTTTCCAAACTTCGTAGCTATGTTCTAGAACAGTTTTTGTGCGTTTTTTAATTATTCAAAATCACTGGGCTTTTATTTAGATTTTAGTTTTCCGTCAATTCTAGCACCCTTTTGAGTTGCAATAGATAGATACGTAACGTCTGCGCTCACCTTGCCAGTGGAGTTTACTGCCAGGTCTTGCACTGATATCTTACCCGACACATTACCATCAATATTTATCGAAGTGCCAGAAATACTGCCATCCACTGAGCCAGAAGACAAAACAGAAATCTCTTCACCAGATAGGTTTCCTTTAACTTTACCATCGACTTCAATATTGCCTTGGCTGGATATATCTCCTTCTACGGCCATATCTGAACTTATAAATGTTTTGGACACACTGAACACCTTTTAAAGATTTAAAAACCAAATCACAAATGACAGATTTGGGATAGAATTCAAGGTTAATTTAAAAATTTTAATAACACAATCTGAATAGCATAATAATTTTACGATATAATATTAAGCGCTGTTACGTTTATTTAATTTGTATAGCTATTACATTTGCCTTGCTATAAAAGTTATTAATTATAGATTACAATAACGATGCATAAACTTATAGATCCATTTAACCGCTCCATAAATTATTTGCGGGTTTCAGTGACAGATCGCTGCGACTTCAGGTGCCTATATTGCATGACAGAGAACATGAATTTTCTTCCCAAAAAAGAACTTCTTACTTTGGAAGAATTAGATTTTCTTTGCTCTTCGTTTATCAATATGGGCGTAGAGAAAATCCGTATTACTGGCGGAGAGCCGCTTGTAAGACGTAATATTATGAGTTTTTTTCATTCGGTTTCTCGCCATTTGAACGACCAAAAGCTCAAGGAACTCACCCTAACTACAAATGGATCGCAACTTAAAAAATATGCTAACGAACTGTTTCAAGCAGGCGTGCGTCGGGTAAACATATCTTTAGACACCTTGGACGACGAAAAGTTTGCTAAAGTAACCCGTTGGGGTCGATTATCCCAAGTTCTAGAAGGAATAGAAGCTGCCCAAGTGGCCGGGCTCAGAGTAAAAATAAATACCGTTGCGCTAAAGGGTTTTAATGAAGATGAGCTATTTAGACTTGTTTCTTGGTGTAATGAGCGAGGAATGGATTTAACCTGGATAGAAGTTATGCCCATGGGTGATTTAGAGTCAGAACAACGGATAGGGCAGTATTGGTCTTTGAACGAGTTACGACAAACGTTAGCGCAAGAATACACGCTGACGGACATGGCTGAACGCACTGGAGGACCAGCCAGATATGTGAAGATTAACGAAACTGGTCAAAAAATAGGGTTTATTACTCCTATGTCACATAATTTTTGTGAAAGTTGTAATAGAGTTCGATTGACTTGTACCGGGGAACTTTACATGTGCCTAGGGCAGGAAGATAAAGCGGATTTACGGCGTCCAATAAGAGAAAAACCAAACGATGAAGATCATCTCCGGATTGCAATTCAGTCAGCGATTGCTAAAAAACCAAGAGGTCATGACTTCGATTACACGCGACAACAGGTTCATGGACAGATGACTCGCCATATGAGCCATACTGGTGGATGAAATAGAGACTAACTTTCTAAATACTTTGGCTGATCCTAGCTTAAGGGCATTCTTCTCTCAATTATTTCGGCCCACCAACTGCAACCAATTGATATTGCTTCGTCATTAAAGTTGTAGTTGGGATTGTGTACCGGGGCACTATCCCCATTTCCGATGAGAATATAGGCACCAGGCCTCTCAATCGCCATATAAGAAAAGTCTTCACCTCCCATAACAAGAGGTGCATCTTCACAATTACCACTTACAGACTTTGCAACAGAGGCAGCAAATTCAGTTTGCTCAACAGAATTTGTCATAACCGGATAACCTCGAGTATAGATAGGATTTACATCAGCTCCAAATACATCGCCCGTCTTGGCTGAAATTTCCACTAATCTTTTCTCAGCAAGATCCCTAGTTGCATCAGATAGCGTCCTTACAGTTCCCCTAAGCACAACAGTTTGGGGAATTACATTAAAAGCTTTCGAAGATGTCTCAAACGAGGTAACCGAAACGACAATTTGGTCAGTAGGATCAGCATTTCGACTGACAATAGATTGTAATGCAATCACAATGTGCGATCCGACGACTGTTGGATCAACTGCTATTTGCGGCTTTGCCGCATGCCCGCCCAGTCCATTTATTGTAATTTCAAAAAAATCTGAAGCTGCAAAAAAAGGCCCTGATCTTATAGCAAATTTTCCAATTTCCAAATCAGGCCAGTTATGCATACCGTATACTTCTTGTATACCAAAGCGCTCCATTAACCCGTCTTCACACATTTCACGACCACCGCCGCCGCCTTCTTCCGCTGGTTGAAAAATCACTACTGCAGTACCGTCAAAATTACGTGTTTCAGCTAGGTACTTGGCTGCCCCAAGAAGCATTGCTGTATGTCCATCGTGACCACACGCATGCATTGCCCCTTTAACTTTTGAAGCATAAGATAATCCCGTTGTTTCTTCAATTGGCAGAGCATCCATATCAGCACGAAGTCCAATTACATTCTTGTTGGTATTTTCTCTTCCATGAATTACACCAACTACGCCTGTTCGCCCTAATCCAAAAACAACACTGTCACATCCAAATGACTTAAGTTTTTGCTCAACAATTTTAGAAGTTCTATGGGTTTCAAATAATATTTCAGGATTAGCGTGAAAATCATGACGCCATTCGGTAATCTCCTCCTGCAATTCTGCAAAGCGGTTTTTTACAGGCATAAAACAATCCTTTTAATTAACTTAATAGCCACAATCTGAAGTCAGAACGAAATGCCCCTCAGACACTTCTTTGTATTCTGGGCTTTCAGGCTCATAACCGAGCGGATGGATTGGTGATGGTATTTGCTTAAATTTCAAATCACCTTCAAGCACTCTTTTAGACGGATCAACTATTGGGACGGCACTCATAAGAGCTTTTGTATAAGCATGCTGAGGGTTGCTAAATACCGCCTGCCGAGAACCAAGCTCTACTAGCCGACCAAGATACATCACTCCAACCTCATGGCTAACACGCTCCACCACGGCCATATCATGGCTTATAAATAAGAAACTTAGCTCCAACTCCGATTGAAGTTCCATCATTAGATTAAGCACCTGGGCTTGGACTGATACATCTAATGCGCTTACGGCTTCGTCAGCAATTATCAATTTTGGATTTAAAGCCAGAGCTCGTGCGATTGCTACGCGTTGTCTTTGACCACCAGAGAGCTCGTGGGGATAGCGTCGCAAAAAACTTTTTGGTAATTCAACACGCTCGAAAAGGCTCTCGACCCTTGCCTCGATGGAGCTTTCCGACATAGTTGAAAAGTTTCGCATTGGCTCAGCAACTTGATCAAGAAGCAGCATTTGCGGATCAAGTGACGCAAAAGGATCTTGAAAAACCATTTGCATATCACTTCTTATGTTACGAAGCTCATCTTTGGAAAGTTTAAGAACATCTTTCCCAGCCATACCTACCTCACCAGAGACAGGTTCAACAAGACGTAAAAGCGATCTACCAACTGTTGACTTCCCACACCCTGACTCCCCCACAAGTGCCAAAGTGCAACCACGTTTTATGGAAAATGAGACATTTTCCACGGCATGAACTTGAGCAACTGTTCGCCGAAGAAGCCCCCCTGCGACAGGAAAGCGAGTCACCAAATTTTTTACTTCTAGCAACACGTCATCAGTACCAATTAATGGGTTAGTACTCTTTTTGCTATCGCCAATTAGCTTCATTGGTTCAGGATATTTTTTTCCCAACATTTCCCCAAGTTTTGGAACCGCGGAAAGTAAAGACTTTGTATAATCATGCTGAGGATTCTCAAAAACGTCTATCACATTGCCTTCTTCAACCTTGTTTCCACGGTACATAACTACAACTCGATCCGCCATTTGCGCGACAACAGCCATATCGTGAGTGATAAACATCACCGCAGTTCCTGTTTCTCGCTTTAAACGGTCAATTAATGCAAGAATTTCTGCTTGAATTGTTACATCAAGAGCTGTTGTAGGTTCGTCAGCTATAAGCAACCTCGGCTCACATGCCAATGCCATAGCAATTACAACTCGCTGACGCATTCCCCCTGACAGCTCATGTGGATACTGTTTTAACCTTTTTTCTGGCTCTGGTATCCTAACCTGATCCAGAAGTTCGATTGCTCTTAATCTTGCTTGCTGCTTAGATAGCTTTTTATGCAATCGAAGCCCCTCAGTGAGCTGCCTACCAATTGTGAAGACAGGGTTTAATGCAGTCATTGGCTCTTGAAAGATCATTCCAATCTCATTGCCTCTGGTGTGTCGCATAGACTTTTGGGTCGCATTCGCTAAATCTATTGAACCACCAACTTGTTTTTCAAAATTGAGCTTCCCTCCCTCAATTTTACCTCCACCAAATTCGACAAGCCGCATCATGGACAAGGATGACACAGACTTTCCAGAACCGGATTCACCAACAACACAAACGGTCTCACCAGGATAAATGGAAAAAGAAACATCCTCTACCCCCGTAACAGTTCCATCTTTGGTTTCAAAAACAACTTTTAGATTTTTAAATTCCGCAATTGGCGTTTTGTCATCATCTAACATTTTCATTCCTAACCAGACCAAATTAGGGTCGCTCAAATAAGCTATTAATGTCAACATGAATTATCTCAAAAAAATGAACTAAATTGGGCTAACCAGAGTAGATTTCCAGTTCACGCAGAAAATCCTTTATTCGACGCTAAATGAGACAAAAAAAATGAGCTAATTTTAAGCTTTCGCTTGCATTTTTTGAAAACTCTGTTTCCATACTGACTTCGGGGGGAGTTTTAGAAAAATTTTAGTCTCCCTATGTATTTGGATATTCGTTTTGATCGTAATCAATACAAATTTCCTGACTACAGTTAAAAGATAAGGAGAATAAAATGAAAATTAAATCTTTAGCACTGGGTGTTGCCGGGGCTATTGCTTTCGGGTCCGCAGCGTTCGCTGAAAGAGGCTCAGATGGCAATGTTGGCATTATATATTGGCAGGCACCCTCAATCTTAAATCCGTACCTTTCAGGTGGAACAAAAGATATCGAGTCCTCAAGTATGGTCATTGAAGCACTCGCAGGGTATGACAACAATGGCGCGATGTTCCCTAGACTTGCTACCGAAGTTCCAACCGTTGGTAATGGCGGTATAAGTTCAGATCTAAAATCAATTACGTGGAATATAAAGCCTGGCATTCTTTGGTCAGACGGCAGCCCGTTCACATCAGCGGATGTTCTTTTCACATATGACTATTGCATGGGAGAAGCTGGGTGTTACCAGGAAGCGAAATTCGAAGGCGTTACTAACGTAGAAGCCTTAGACGATCTAACTGTAAAAATTTCTTTTGCAGACCCAATGCCCAACCCCTATGGACCGTTTGTTGGATCACAAACACCAATTTTGCAGCAAGCTCAATTTGAAAACTGTACGGGCACTCGTCGCCAAGAATGTACAGAAGAAAATTTTGGTCCAATTGGTACTGGACCTTTCGTTGTTACGGAATTCAAACCTAATGACGTTATCCAGCTAAAAGCAAACGAAAACTATAGAGACGCTAGCAAACCAGCTTTTGCTACTATGGTTTTCAAAGGCGGTGGAGACGCCGCTGCTGCAGGTAGAGCAGTTATGGAAACTGGTGAGTATGATTACGGCTGGAATTTACAGCTAGCTCCAGAGGTTATCAATCAAATGGCTTCTGCAGGGAAAGGTCAACCACTTGCTGCTTTCGGTACTGCAGTTGAGCGATTAGAAATGAATATGACCGATCCATCATCAAGTTTAGATGCTGACACTCGATCAACGAGGAAAGCTTTACACCCATTTCTTAGCGATATTAACGTCAGAAAAGCGTTATCAATGGCAATAGACCGTACTCTGCTAACAGAGATAGGCTACGGAGTTGCAGGTAAACCAACTTGTAACCTTGTACCTGGCCCGGAACTATATGCATCAGATAACACAGAGTGTTTGACACAGGATATCGACGGAGCAAAAGCATTGCTTGAGGGCGCTGGCTGGAAAGCTGGGGCAGATGGTGTCAGAACAAAAGATGGGATGAGACTTTCAGTTCTTTATCAAACTTCAACTAATGCGGTGCGTCAAGATTATCAGGCCCTAATCAAAGAATGGTGGACACAGATTGGTGTTGAAACTGAGTTGAGAAACCTTAACGCATCTGTGTTCTTTGGAGGTGATCCTGCTTCACCTGACACATATCAAAAATTCTATGCTGACATTGAAATGTATACAAACATTTTTGATGGTACAGATCCTCAAGCTTATCTATCAGCATATAGATGTGGGAATGAACCAAGCCCCGAAAATGGATGGGCTGGAGAAAATATCAATAGATATTGCGATCCTGCATATGACAAATTATTGGATGAGTTAAAGATGACAGCTGATCTCGAAAAAAGAGGTGAAATCGGCCGAAAACTCAATGATATGCTTACGAAAGATAGCTATACAATCGTTCCATTGACATGGCGCGGTCGAGTATCTGCACGTTCTAATTCGCTTGGTGGAGTAGTCCTTAATACATGGGATACCGAGTTGTGGAACGTAGAAGACTGGTATCGAATTGACTAAGTAATAATAGCGCCGGCGCGAAAGTGCGCCGGCGCACTTTCAGGAAGACCCCTTAAATGATAACCTATATTGTTCGGCGTTTGCTTTTAGCAATACCTACTTTGCTGTTTATAGCGGCATGTATTTTTTTGCTATTAAATTTGGCACCGAATGATCCCATGGCACAAGTGCCAATGACTATACCTCCCGACGTAAAAGAGAAAATGCGAGAAGCTTTAGGGCTCGGCCAACCATTGCATGTTCAATTTTTAAAGTGGGTAATACAATTTTTCTGGGTAGAACCCCAAGTGTTTTTTGATTACCTATTCAATACATCATTTTCCGAAGGAAAGCAGCGGATATTTAGTTGGCAAACTAGAAGTCCAGTGATGGATATTGTGGTCCAGAGATTACCACAAACACTCTGGGTTGTAGGTATGTCTTATATTGTTGGTATTTTAATTGCCCTGCCAATAGGAATTTACTCAGCATATCGGCAGTATTCAGTATTCGATCAAGTCGGAACTTTTGTTACAATGGTAGGCTATTCTGTGCCACCTTTTTTTAGTGGTGTTTTTGTTATTGTTCTTTTTTCTGTACAACTGGGCTGGCTTCCCTCTGTCTACGATACGTTGCATGAGGTAGTAGACTGGGAGACTTTCAAGTACCAATTTCGGCAAATGATTATGCCGGTAATGGTACTTGCACTTCAAACCACAGCCCAAATAAGTCGCTTTATGAGATCTTCCATGCTAGACAATTTAAACCAAGACTATGTCAGGACGGCGAGAGCAAAAGGCCTAAGTGAGTGGACGGTAGTTGCAATACATGTGCTAAGGAACTCTATGATACCAGTTGTAACTGTAATTGCTCTCGGTATTCCAAGTATTTTTGGCGGTGCAATTATTACAGAGCAGGTATTTAAAGTAAACGGAATTGGTCAGCAGTTAATCAACGCGATATATGCCAATGACTTACCCACTGTACAGACCATCACCTTCATGTTTGCTGTTCTGATTGTAGTATTTAATTTGATAGCTGACATTCTTTACGGAATTTTAGATCCAAGGATCCGATATGACTGAAAATGTCCAAACAAGTACGTTCGACACGACCAATAATAAATGGTTAGATGTCTGGAACGAGTTTAAAAACCACAAAGGTGCACTTGCCGGTGCTATTATTTTTGCGCTCATTGTTATTCTAGTACTCTTGGGGCCTTTTGTTTGGCCATTCGAAGCGAACGGCATTAACATAAGAATAAGAAATCAAGGTCCAAGCCTAGCGCATCCTCTCGGAACTGACCAATTAGGTCGAGATACACTTGCAAGAATCATGGCAGGAGGACGAACATCAATTACAGTTGGCCTAACAGCAATGCTGCTGTCATTATTTTTGGGTACTTTAATTGGAGTAGTTGCAGGTTATTTTAAAAAACTGGATAGCGCACTAATGAGGTTCACAGACCTATTTCTATCTCTACCTCTTCTTCCACTACTTTTGGTTATGATGCTTCTTTTCAGGGAACCATTGAGCACATCATTTGGTCCAGAAAAGGGAATGTTTATTTTGATAGTTGTCTCAATTGGGATTACTAGCTGGATGCCGACTGCGCGTATTGTAAGGGGCGACGTATTAGCGATCAAAGAACGAGAATTCATATTAGCAGCTCGCTCTATCGGTGGTACTGACACCAAAATTATTTTCCGACACATCCTTCCAAATGTGCTTTCTCCGATTATGGTATCTGCTACACTGGGAATTGCGAATGCTATAATAACAGAAAGCGCCCTATCATTCCTTGGACTAGGCTTTCCTCCCGATTTTCCTACTTGGGGAAGGCTTCTAAATGACGCCGTTGATTATTTACAGCAATTTCCTGAACGTGTCTTCTGGCCTGGACTTGCTATTTCTCTCACTGTGTTAAGCATTAATTACCTAGGCGATGGCTTAAGGGATGCATTAGACCCAAGAATTCGAGGAAGATAACTTAAACAAAAGTATGCAAGTCATTCCTAGAGTCTAAAGCATTTTTGAGCGTATACGCCGGATCGTTAGATAAACAAACCCTATTACAGGCAAAGTGATAATTGAGTTTAGAATACCTTTAGTGACAGAATAATTTTCTGCTAAAGGATACAGGAGGTATGAAACCAACGACACTGCGTAGTAGCTAATTGCGACCACTGACAGACCTTCAACAGTTTTTTGTAAGCGTAGTTGCAGATCTGCTCTACGATCCATACTCGTAAGCAACGCCTGATTTTGAGCAGACCTTTCTACATCCACCCTTGTTCTAAGCAAATCACCCGCTCGGATAGCTCTATCTGCCAAATTACCCAATCTTACCCTGCTGGATTTAACAGTTCTCATGGCGGGATCATAGCGTCTCATCATAAACTCTGAAAATGTTTGGCGACCCTTAAACCGTTCTTCTCTTAATACTCTAATTCTTTGATGAACAATTGCCTCATATGCTTCAGTTGCTCCCAACCGAAACGATGCTTCCGCCGATAAGGTCTCTAATTCGGTAGAAACTTTCAACAAATTATCTAAAGTTACTTCGGCGGCTAATTTACCATCGTTCATATCACTCATTATCTGGGATAATTCCGTATCAACGTCACCCATTTGCCTTGCCATATTACGCACTCTGGAAAATCCCAACATTGACATCGATTTGTACATCTCAATTTCGCATAGGCGCTGAATAATCCTACCAACCCGTCGATCGTCTGTTGCTGGGTCGATGAATAGCACAAATCTTTGATGACCTTCGTCGTCAATTCTGAAATCTGATGCAACAACTGCTGACCCATCTAGAACTTTACTAACTGCTAGGCTCTCTGGAACAAACCACTCACTTAATTTTTTTGATATGATTTCACTATTGTTTTCAGAGCCACTCATATTTTCTAGACGCAAATTAACTGATGTTATTCGATGAGTTGACAGAGTATCCAACCATTCCTTCGGAAACGCATCAAAAGAAACCCCATCAAAAGGCTTTTCAGATAAACCGCTTAAAAATATTGTGTAAGTAACAAATTCTGTATGAGCTTCCCACTTAAGTTTGAAGCTACCTAAATCACCAAAATAATGTGTTGCATCTTCTTTTGGATGTGGAGCACCAAATCTATCAAGTAATCCAATTAAATTTGTTCTATCTTTAGTTCTATCTCTCTGCGCTGCATTTTCCGGCTCTTTCAATGCCAAAAAAGCAACCATCCCCGGTGCCGAATGAAAAGGAAACGGACGGGCATGAAGTTCGTTAGCTAATTGATACCTTTGAAGGTGATCGGCAATCATTGCCAAAGTTCTATCCTATTTAACTCAGCATTCATTGGTGAATACCAATATATTAAAACAAACGAGTTAAGCACGTTTAATAAACTTAAAACAATTTAAAAGTATAGTAACGGCGCTAGTCTATCATTGCCAAAAGCTTATTTAAACTGTCTTTTGCATCTCCATAGAACATTCGTGTGTTTTCTTTAAAGAAAAGTGGATTTTCAATACCCGAATAGCCGGTTCCTTGCCCCCGTTTAGAGACAAAAACCTGTTTTGCTTTCCAGCACTCTAGAACAGGCATACCTGCAATTGGACTATTTGGATCTTCTTGAGCGGCTGGGTTCACAATATCATTGGATCCTATAACGATTGCAACGTCAGTATCTGGAAAATCATCATTTATTTCATCCATTTCAAGCACAATATCGTACGGAACTTTCGCCTCTGCCAACAACACATTCATGTGTCCTGGCAATCTTCCCGCGACCGGATGAATAGCAAACCTAACATTTTTACCTTTTGCTCTTAATCTTTTAGTTAACTCGGAAACTGCTTGTTGGGCTTGAGCAACCGCAAGACCATATCCTGGAATTATTATGACGCTATCAGCATCAGTTAAGGCAGAAGAAACCCCGTCGGCATCTATTGCAACTTGTTCACCCTCTACTTCCATAGCCGGGCCTGATGTACCACCAAAACCGCCAAGTATAACTGAGACAAATGATCTATTCATCGCTTTACACATTATGTAACTAAGGATGGCACCAGAAGAACCAACAAGCGCTCCTACAACAATCAGCAGGTCATTTCCTAAACTAAAACCAATCGCTGCCGCAGCCCAACCAGAATAACTGTTAAGCATTGATACGACGACTGGCATATCAGCCCCACCGATCCCCATTATCAAATGGAAACCTATGAAAAATGCTAAAATAGTCATTAAAAGAAGTGGTAACATCCCACCTGTTTGTAGGTACCAAACTAAGCATAATACGGAACCAATGGCGGCTGCAGCATTTAAAAAATGCCCACCGGGCAGCTTCACGGCAGCAGAAGTAACGCGACCTGATAATTTACCATAAGCAATTATCGACCCAGTGAAGGTAATAGCACCAATAAACACGCCTAAAAATAGCTCAACTCGCAATATATTTATTTCCACAACAGATTTTTTAGCAATCAACGCAGCGAAGCCCGTTAAATCTTTTACAGTTTCTGCAGTTATAGCCGAAGAAACATTTTTGATTTCCAAATCAGCATTAAAACCGACAAAAACGGCCGCCAGTCCTACTAAAGCGTGCATACCTGCCACAAGCTCAGGCATTTGCGTCATTTCAACTCTGGCTGCTAAAAAATATCCAATCACACCACCGGCTGCAATAAGAACAATCGACAATGCCCATAAGCCAGAACCTGGTCCAATTAATGTAGCAAATACGGCTAGGGCCATCCCAACGATACCATACCATACGGCGCGCTTTGCACTTTCCTGACCAGACAATCCACCCAAAGAGAGTATAAATAAAACGGCAGCTACAACATATGCGGCAGTAGTAAATCCTAATTCCATAATTATAACCCCTTAAGATTTCTGGAACATAGCGAGCATTCGCCTTGTAACGAGAAACCCACCAAAAATATTAATACCAGCCATAAAAACCGATAATGCTGCAAGTAAGATCACTAAGAATGAGCCCGAACCTATTTGCATTAACGCACCAAGAATAATGATAGAAGATATTGCATTAGTAACAGCCATTAGCGGAGTGTGAAGTGCATGGCTGACGTTCCATATAACTTGAAACCCGACAAAGACTGCAAGGACAAAAACGATAAAATGCTGCATAAAACTTGCCGGAGCAACCAGCCCAACACCTAATGTAATTGCACCACCAATAGCTAACATGATAACCTGTTGTCGCGTCTGAGTATTGAAGTCTTCTCGCTCTTTCTCTCGTAACTCCTCGGGAGAAAGCTCCTTCGGCTTTTCCTGCGTTTTTGCTGCAATGGCATTTATTTTTGGTGGTGGCGGTGGGTAAGTTATTTCTCCCTCATAAGCAACCGTTGATCCCCTAATCACATCATCTTCCATGTTATGATTTAATTCTCCATTTTTATCCGGAGTTAGATCACTAATCATGTGCCTAATATTAGTTGCATATAAATTTGAGGCCTGCGCAGCCATCCTGCTTGGAAAATCCGAATATCCAATGATAGTAACGCCATTATCTGTAACTACTTTTTCATCCAGCACGGTTTGCTTGCAGTTACCACCTTTCTCAGCAGCTAAATCAACTATAACCGAGCCTGGTTTCATTGATTTGACCATATCAGAGGTCCATAATTCTGGAGCATCACGATTTGGGATAAGTGCCGTGGTAATAACAATATCAACCTCGGGTGCTAACTCTCTAAACTTAGCGAGTTGAGCCTCTCTAAACTCTGGCGATGAAACTGAAGCATACCCACCAGTTTTAGCACCGTCTTGTTGTTGCTCTTCAAAATCAAGATATACGAATTCAGCACCCATCGACTCTACTTGCTCTGCCACTTCTGGCCTGACGTCAAAAGCATAAGTGATAGCTCCTAAAGAAGTAGCTGTTCCAATTGCAGCAAGACCAGCAACACCGGCTCCAATTATCAGTACTTTCGCAGGAGGCACTTTGCCCGCTGCAGTCACCTGACCAGTAAAAAACCTTCCAAAATTATTACTCGCTTCAATAACAGCTCTATATCCAGCTATGTTAGCCATCGATGAAAGCGCATCCATCTTTTGAGCACGGCTAATTCTTGGAACCATTTCCATCGCTATAATATTTGCTTTTTTAGTTTTAGCCAGGTCTAAACCCTGCTCATTTGCAGCTGGATTGAAAAACGAAATCAACGTTTGGCCCGCGGACAATCTTTTAAGCTCGGCGGCAGAGGGTTGGCGAACCTTAGTAACTATTTCAGAGTCTTTCCACAAAGCAGCTGCCGTTTTGACAATCTTTACACCAGCCTCTTTATAAACTTTGTCCGAATACCCTGCAGCGCTTCCCGCGCCGCTTTCAATCAAACACTCATAACCTAACTTCTGGAGTTGAAGAGCACTGTCAGGGGTAAGAGCAACCCTATTTTCGCCCTCAAAAATTTCTTTGGGAGTACCGATTTTCAAAGTCTTATCCTCATTTAAATATACTCAGAGACACGTCTGAAAAGCTTCCTATACGCAACATTATTAAAGATCAATGTGCTTGGAGTGAAAAATTATGTCGCAAGGCAATTTAATCAATATGCGCAATTTTTAAATATGGTAAATTCTCCAACGCTATCAAAGTGGAAGTATAGTAATCCTTTCAACACCATGCCGAAGATTTCATCACTCCCATTCCATTTCTTCATAAACCCTGCCAGCATTTTTCTTGGCTAATTCTTCAAAAGTGTCTAAATTTTTCCATTTGTTTTGATCGACATAATAAGCAGAAGCTAAATCACCTCCGGCATCAATATGACTTTTAATCTTTTCCCTAAGATCCAACAAATATCCAATCGTATATTTTTCGACCTGAGGTAAATTTGTGGGATGCCCATGCCCAGGAATTACATATCGAGGATTAAGAGGCGCAAAAGCATCTTTCCAAGTTTCTATCCAACAGCTTGTGCAAGTATTTTCAAAAATTGGAAGCATTCGTTCATGAAATGCTATATCACCAGCAATCATCAAAGACCATTCAGGGATCCAGACCTGAGTATCACCTGGACCATGAGCATCCCCAAGATGTAAAATCTGGAAATCTACACCTCCTAAAGTAAAAAAATAAGTATCAGAAAAAGAAATATTAGCATGCACTACTGTTGTGCCGTCTGCCTTATCTCTATTGTAGCGCTTCATTTCCTCTAGAATTTGATGGGCATTATCTTTAACCTCAAGGATTGCCTCTTCGTGAGCTACTATATCAATACCAAGGTCCGACCAATACGAATTACCTAACATTGCATGCCCCTGACCATTTTCGTTGATTACAAGCTTAACTGGTAGATCAGTAACTTCTTTGATCTCACGGTGCATTGCCTCTGCCAATAGAAATGATGCACCAGAATTTATCAAGACCACACCATTTGAAGTTACTACAAAAGATAAATTATTATTATGACCAGAGTTTTCGTAAGTAGGTGGTGCTGTAGCTCCAATGGCCGAAAATACTCCCGGTATGAATTCTGAAGGTTTCGAATATAAAACTGATTGCGGATATTGATCAGGAATATTTTCATTGGCGAGAATGTAATTGAAAATAAATACCAAAAAGAAAAAATATCTCAAAAGTTTCATATAAACCTCGCCAAATTCATAAAATTTCTGAAACGAAAAATATCAATTGTGTTTCATGTCACATTGCTGTTGTAAGTACAATAACTTAGTAAGCCAGCTAATAATAAAAGTTTTTTTCGGCCAAATGACAAATTTTGAAGAGACAAAAAAGCAATTTATACTTCCAGAGGGTGTTGTTTATTTAGATGGCAACTCGTTAGGCCCCATGCCTAAAAACGTCTCAGATAAACTTGCAAACGTACTTAATGACGAATGGTCGAAAATGCTTATAAATGGCTGGAACGATGCAGAATGGATGTTTCAACCTGAATACCTGGGTAACAAAATTGCAAGAATTATTGGGGCTGAAGAGAATTCAGTAGTTGTTGGAGAAACTTTATCCGTTCGAGTTTATCAAGCATTAGGTAGCGCAATTCGAGATACAAATAAAAGGAAAATTATACTTACTGACAGCGGTAATTTTCCGTCAGATTTGTATATGGCGCAAGGTCTCTTAGAGCTATTAAATGATCAATTTGAGCTTCGCGTTTGCGAACCAAGCGAAATATTAAAAAATTTAAACGAAGGGATAGCAATCCTGATGCTGACGGACGTCGACTACCGCACCGGAAGAAGGCATGATATTGCAGAAATCAATAAAAATGCAAAAGACAATGGGATTATCACGATTTGGGATCTAGCTCACTCTGCTGGAGCATTAAATTTAAAATTAAAAGATTGGAACGTCGACTATGCAATCGGTTGTACCTACAAGTTCCTTAACGGAGGACCAGGTTCTCCCGCATTTATCTATGTTAACCCTAAAATAATTGATATGATTAAACCCTCGTTAATGGGTTGGCTGGGTCATAAAACGCCATTCGATTTTTCACATACATATGTACCTGTAACCGGTATAAACAGAATGAAAATAGGAACTCCACCAGTTCTAGCTAATGCTGCTCTTACAGCGTCTCTTGAAATTTGGGACACCATCGACATGGATGATCTTCGCTCAAAATCGATTGAACTTTCTGAAAGATTAATAAACGGGTTGAAAAATACTTGCCCCGACCTGGAGTTGGCATCGCCATTAGTTGCCCAAGATAGAGGTTCACAGGTTTCATTTTATTTCGAAGATGGTTATCCCGCTGTTCAAGCATTAATAGACAGGGGAGTTATCGGAGATTTTAGGTCACCGAATATCATGCGGTTTGGAATTACACCCCTTTATATATCAGAAAAAGATATAGACCTCGCGATTGATATTATTTCGACAGTTATAAAAAACTCTTTGTGGGACAAACCTAAATACAAAAAGAGGAAATTTGTTACTTAACGCATGAAGATTATTTATCTTGCATTCCCGTAATCACGCACCGCTTGTCCAAAAGCCTCAAAAAGGCATCTGGAAACTGGATCATTTTCTGCATTCCATTCTGGATGCCATTGAACAGAGTTGGTGTAACCCGGTGCATCTTTCACATAGAGTGCCTCCGGTGTTCCATCGCTAGCCCACCCATCAATTACTAATCTATCGCCAGCCTCTGCTATTCCTTGACCATGTAGAGTATTTGTTTCAACTCGCTCCGAACCTAAAATTTTATTAAAATTGCCACCCGGCCTAAAGTTCACTTCGTGCCGAATGGCAAACTTTTCTTCAAGTGTCCCATCCGGTGGCATTCGATGGTTCATTCTACCATCTAACTCACGGATCTCCGGGTGGAGGGTTGCCCCCATCGCTACAGCAACTTCTTGAAATCCTCTGCACACACCAAAAATAGGAACGCCGATTGATACAGCTCTTTTTATCAAAGGAAGTGTCAATGCATCACGATCAAGATCGAAATCTCCGTGCGCCTCAGTTTCTTCTACCCCATAATTACTGGGATGTACGTTAGGCCTACCTCCAGTGAACAAAAACCCATCACACATTGAGATAAGTTCCTCGACAGTAGCAAATTCAAGGCTGGACGGTACTATAATTGGAATAACGTTAGACACCTTAGAGAGTGCCTCACAATTCATCTTACCAGCTGCGTAAACCGGATACTCATCATTAATTAAGTTGAAATTCCCAACAATTCCAACCACGAAACGTCGCATTTTTTCCCTTTAATTCTAACTTCAAAAAGTGGTATTTCTTCTTTAATTCGTTAAATGACTATTCACCATATTTCTACGCTAGATTTTTCAATTCTAAGCGTGTTCCATGTAAAATTGGCTCGGTGTACCCTGATGGCTGATTTTTACCCTCAAAGATTAAATTATAGGCAGCCTTAAATGCTAGACCATCAAAACCAGGGCTCATCGGTTTATAGTTTGGATCGTAACTATTTTGCTCATCGACTACTTTTGCCATAGATTTAAGAGCTTTAACAACCTCTTCTTTACTTACCACCTCATGATGTAACCAATTAGCAAGCGCCTGACTAGATATTCTGCAGGTAGCGCGATCTTCCATCAACCCTACATTATTGATATCAGGAACTTTTGAACAGCCAACACCATGATCTACCCAACGCACAACATAACCAAGGATCCCTTGAGCATTATTTTCGACTTCGCGTATTATTTGGTCATTGGACCATTTTCGATAAGCAGCCAGGGGAATGTCAAGAAGTGTATCAACATAGGCTCGTCGACCGTTTTCCTTTAACTTTCTTTGAACTGAAAAGACATCAACTTGGTGATAGTGTAGAGCATGAAGTGTGGCGGCGGTCGGCGATGGCACCCAGGCGCAATTTGCTCCTGATTTCGGGTGCTCTATCTTTTGCTCCAACATGGCAGACATTAGGTCTGGCATAGCCCACATACCTTTTCCAATCTGAGCCCGTCCAGACAGCCCGCATTCTAATCCAATATCAACATTTTGATTTTCATATCCGACTATCCAAGATTTTCTTTTAATGAAATCCTTCCGACTAAACGGACCTGCCTCCATACTAGTATGAATTTCATCTCCAGTCCGATCCAGGAACCCAGTATTTATAAAGGCCACCCGTCCTTTTGCAGCACGTATACACTCTTTAAGGTTTACAGAAGTTCGACGTTCCTCATCCATTATTCCCAATTTCACAGAATATTGTTTTAGACCAAGAAAAGTCTCTACCTCTGAAAACATCTTATCTGCAAATGCTACCTCGGCAGGACCATGCAGCTTGGGCTTCACAATGTATATTGACCCATGTCTCGAATTACCATCAGCCTTATTTAAATCATGGATACCAATCATCGTGGTCACCATAGCATCCAGAAGTCCCTCATAAACCTCGTTACCATTTGCATCAATTACGGCGGGTGTAGTCATTAAATGACCAACATTTCGAATCCAAAGCAATGCTTTAGACTTAACGCTAAAATCATCTCCATCTGGAGAAATGAAAGATAAATCAGAGTTAAGCAACCTAGTAATTTTCTTACCATTTTTTTCAAACTCAGAAATAAGGTCACCTTTCATTAAACCCAGCCATGAAGCGTAAGCACTAACCTTATCTGCTCCATCAACACATGCAACGGAGTCCTCTAGATCAATTATTGCTGATAATGCGCTCTCTAGCCGAACATCTGCCAAACCGGCCTGGTCTCTACTACCGATAACATGAGCCCGATCGAAGACAAGTTCTACACAAAGACCATTATTTTTTAGTAGAACTGAACTTGGAGCTTTTGGGTTTCCGGTATAGCCAATAAATTTTTCCGGTGAAGCAAGGGGAAAGTCATCAATAAAAAGTTGTTTTTCACTCACATAATATCGCTTTACATCTGCATGACTTGCACCAATGATTGGAAAAGCCTCATCGAGAAATACTCTTGAGCGGGCTACAACTCGGGCTCCTCTGCCTCGATCGTAACCCTCTGCTGGGTCAAATACACCCATTGCGTCAGTACCGTATAGGCAGTCGTACAAACTTCCCCATCTAGCATTTGCTGCATTTAAAGCGTACCTGGCATTGGTAGATGGTACCACGAGTTGTGGTCCAGCTATCGATGATATTTCAGGATCAACATTTTCTGTTTCAACAAAAAAATTTTCTCTTTCCTCGACCAGATAGCCAATCTCTTTTAGATAACTTTTATAAGCTTCATGGTCATGTGGCATATTTCTTCTAGCCTTATGCCAGCTATCAATTTTTGATTGAAGTTCTTCTCTTTTTATCAAAAGCTCTCTATTCTCTGGAGTTAGCTGCTCAACCAAAGACGATAGGCCATGCCAAAAATCATCTGCTGAAATTCCAGTGCCAGGCAAGGCCAAATTCTCAATAAAGTCCACCAAACTTCTTTCGACACTCAGATTGCATCGTAGTAAGCGTTTTTTCATTACCTAACCTTAAACATTTCTCAAAATTTAATTGGTATCCTATTGAAAGCTAGCCAAAAACGTTATTTTTCATAACAAGGAGTTACCTATTTTTTGATATTAATTTATACAAATACTATCTAAACACACCATCGTCTATTAGCGAATTAGTTTCAACACCCAAATCCAAGCAACGGGGAGTAATAATGGCGAAAAAAAGTAATAGGGAAATTTTTTTAAATGACTATCAAGCCCCTGCTTATCTAATTGACTCAGTAGAACTTGATTTTCAATTAAATCCCAAGAAAACTAAAGTTTACTCAAAAATTCAATTCCGTAAAAATCCCAATCCAAATTCTCCAGAAAAATTTTTCTTAAATGGCGAAAAATTAAATTTGATTAACGCTAAGATCGATGGAAAAGTTGTAAAGCCCGAGCTCGCAGAAGATGGCTTGGAATGTGATGTTCCAAGGGAACCTTTTATGTGGGAGTCTCTAGTAGAAATAGATCCCTCCAGCAACACTTCTCTAGAGGGTCTGTACATATCAAATGGTATGTACTGCACTCAATGTGAAGCAGAGGGATTTAGGAAAATATGTTATTATCCAGATCGTCCCGACGTATTGGCTCCATTTGTTGTTACTATTCGAGGGAGTTCACCAGTCTTACTTTCGAATGGTAATCCCATTTCCATCAATGAAGGATATGCCAAATGGTCGGACCCTTGGCCAAAGCCTGCTTATCTTTTCGCATTAGTTGCTGGAGATCTACTGAAAGTTTCAGACAAATTTAAAACAAAAACTGGCGATAATATCGACCTTAATATTTACGTGAGAAAAGGCGATGAAGATAAATGCGATTTCGCAATATCCTCTTTAAAACAGGCTATGCAATGGGATGAAGAGCGTTACGGACGAGTTTACGACCTTGAGGTTTTCAATATTGTTGCTGTCGATGATTTTAATATGGGCGCAATGGAGAATAAAGGTCTTAATATTTTTAACTCAAAATGTGTTCTTACCCACCCCAGAAAAAGTACCGATACCGACTTTGAGTATGTTGAGGGTATAATCGCGCATGAATATTTTCATAATTGGACGGGAAATCGTGTAACATGCAGAGACTGGTTCCAACTTTGTTTAAAAGAGGGCTTAACAGTTTTCAGAGACGCCCAGTTTACCGCCGATTTACGAGATCCATCTGTAAAAAGAATTCAAGATGCAAAGGTAATAAAAGGCCCTCAGTTCCGCGAAGATGCTGGCCCCCTTGCCCACCCAGTGAGGCCCCAGAGTTTTGTTGAAATAAATAACTTTTATACTTTGACAGTTTATGAAAAGGGTGCGGAATTGATCGGCATGCTTAAATTATTGGTCGGCGACAAAGATTATTACTCGGCGCTAGAGCTATACTTCAAACGGCATGATGGTCAGGCTGCAACGATTGAAGACTGGATTAAGGTATTCGAGGACGTGACCAATCGAGACCTGACTCAATTTAAGCTATGGTACTCGCAAGCAGGGACACCAAAAGTTAAGTTTAATGAGCGATACAGCGGAGAAACCCTGAAGTTAGATTTTGAGCAGGTGCCTTCCAATGAGCAAAAAGAAAAATTAAAGCCAATGGTCATTCCAATATCGATTGGCCTTTTGGACGAAAATGGGAAAGATCTCATAGAAACAACCGTGTTTGAGCTTAACAAACCGAAGGACACAATTACATTTAACGGAATATACAAAAAACCGACAGTGTCCCTTCTCAGAAACTTTTCGGCTCCTGTAATAATAGAGAGAGTACTATCAGAGAAAGATAGATTGATCCTACTCGAAAAAGATAGTGATCCATATAACCGATGGGATGCTGCTCAGCAGCTAATGCTCACAAGTTTCGAAAAAATTGCGATTGAGCAAAGGGAACCATCAAATGATCTTTTAGAAGCTTTTTGCAATGTCATGCAGGATAAAAAGTTAATGCCAGCCTTTCGCGCTCAATTGCTATCTCAACCCTCAATCTCAGAAATTATAACACATTTTTTTGAAAAAAATTTGGATATAGACCCTCTAGAAATTTATGGAGCAAAAAAATTATTTACAAAAAAATTAGCAGAGGCTTCTAATTCGTTTTTGGAGCAATTATTTCACTCTCTCGCCCAAAATTTTAAATATGAACCATCTGCAAATCAGTCGGGAGAACGCTCACTCAAGAACATTTTATTGGGTCTGCTAACTAGGTTGGATAATGGTGAAAGTGCAAAAAAACAATATTCTCATGCGGATAACATGACCGAGGAAATTGCAGCACTGAGTATTCTAATTCAAAATGATATGGCCTTGAAGGAAATAGAAAATTTTTACGCCAAATGGTCTGATGACCGGCTAGTTATTGACAAGTGGTTCTTACTGCAAACTTCACTAAGTCAGCCCTCTAAATCATTAAAAATCACAAAAACCTTAACGAGTCACTGTGATTTTAACGAAAAAAATCCAAATCGGTTTAGAGCTACTATCGGTGGATTTAGCCAGAATTTAGCAGCATTTCATGAGAAAGATGGAGCAGGATACAAATTTGTAACTAATTGGATTAAAAAAATTGATGCCCTAAATCCGCAATTGGCTGCAAGAACCTGCACGGCTTTTCAAAACTGGAAGCAATTTGATGCCTTGCGCCAAGAAAAAATATCATTTGAGCTTACAAAGATACTTAAAGTCGACACGTTAAGTAAAGATACAACAGAAATGATTACGCGCATGCTCGATAAATGAGAAGTGGAATTACAAAAAAACACAGATGCTCACTACAAAAAAAATAGCAGTTAATCTGGATTGAAAGATTTCTAAATGTTAGGTAATTAGCCTCTAAATTAGATTGGAAAAAATAGATGCTAGACATAAACTATACATCTCCAACACCAACCATAATACCCGGCTCAAAGCATGACTGGGAATTAGTTATCGGCATGGAAGTGCATGCGCAAGTTTCGTCACAGTCAAAATTATTTTCAGGTGCATCAACCCAGTTTGGTAATGAACCTAACTCAAATGTCTCATTTGTAGATGCTGCTATGCCGGGCATGCTACCAGTAATCAACGAATACTGTGTCGAACAAGCTGTTAGAACGGGTCTAGGATTGAGGGCAAAAATAAATCTCTGGAGTGCCTTTGATCGTAAAAACTATTTTTACCCAGACCTCCCGCAGGGTTATCAAATTAGTCAATTATACCATCCGATAGTTGGTGAAGGTGAAGTTCTAGTGAATATGGAGCCGGGGGTTGCAAGAAGAGTTAGGATTGAGCGCATTCACATGGAGCAGGATGCAGGGAAATCGATCCATGATATGGATCCCGATATGTCTTTTGTAGATCTTAATCGAACCGGGGTTTGCCTAATGGAAATAGTTAGCAGACCAGACATTCGTGGCCCAGAAGAAGCGGCTGCGTATGTTGGTAAACTAAGACAAATAATGCGTTATCTTGGCACCTGTGATGGTAATATGCAAAATGGAAATTTACGCGCAGACGTAAATGTCTCAGTATGCCGCGCCGGTACTTTTGAGAAATTTATGGAAACCGGTGACTTCAGCGTTTTGGGCACTCGTTGTGAGATAAAAAATATGAATTCAATGCGCTTTATACAACAAGCCATCGAGGTAGAGGCAAAACGTCAAATTAAGATTTTGGAAAGTGGTGGAAAAATAGATCAGGAGACACGACTTTATGATCCTGAAAAAAGCGAAACTCGGTCAATGCGATCAAAAGAAGAAGCCCATGATTATCGTTATTTTCCAGACCCAGACTTGCTACCATTAGAATTAGAACAAAACTGGGTGGACGAAATTGCTGCATCCTTACCAGAACTTCCTGATGATAAAAAAGCTCGGTTCATTTCATCTTTTGGATTAAGCGAATACGACGCCAGTGTTCTAACAGCAGAAGTAGAAGCAGCGAACTATTTTGAAACAGTTGCAGCTGGTCGAGATGGTAAGATAGCGGCGAATTGGGTAATAAATGAGCTATTTGGTCGATTAAAAAAAGATGATTTAGATATAACCAGGTCCCCTGTAAGTCCAGCACAACTTGGGGAAATAATTGATTTGATTAAAGATGGTGAAATTAATGGGAAAATAGCAAAGGAATTATTCGAAATTGTTTATATCGAAGGAGGACTACCATCCAAGATAGTAAACGAGCGGGGAATGAAGCAGGTCACTGACACAGGTGCAATCGAAAAAGCGGTTATAGAAATAATAGCGGCGAATCCTGACCAGGTTGAGAAAGCGAAGGTTAATCCAAAGTTAGTTGGGTGGTTCGTTGGTCAGGTAATGAAAGTGACTGGTGGCAAAGCAAATCCAAAAAAAGTCAACGAGTTTGTCTCAGCTAAGTTGAATTCCTAAATCAAAGGGTTCTTTATTCGTTTAATTTCATAAATTAAACTTTTTATTGGGTGTTTGCAAAATCAGATGGTCTTCAAGTCGAGGGCAATTGCATGAATTTTATTTAACAAGTCTTTGCCCAGCGCTTCGTGTACAGCCCGATGTCTGGCAATTAGCGACATACCCTCAAAACCTTGCCAAACAATTTTTATTTGAAAATGGCTCTCACCGCCTTCTGAAAAGCCAGTATGACCACGATGACTTTCGCTATCGTCAATAACAGATATTTGTGAGTCTTTGAATGAAGTCTTTAACGCAAGATTTATTCTATCCGCTTTAGTCATTTCAATAATTACCTCTTCAATTTCCTTTTAATTAATGTATGGTTTAATGCTTGAGTCGAAAAGGTGGAATTAATGACCGAAAAACCGGATCCATTTGGATTTGATATATCTGTTTCTTCGGCAAAGAAGAATAAACCGCGCACCAGGCGTGGGATGTCAGGTGAAAGTGATACTTCAAGGCGGCTTTGCGACCATGAGGGATGCCAAAATGCTGGAAAATTTCGCGCACCAAAAGCACCAGATGTATTGGACGATTTTTATTGGTTCTGCAAAGACCATGTACGCGAGTACAACCAGAAGTGGAACTTTTTTCAGAACCAAACAGAGGCTGAACTTAATGCACAAATGTCAAAAGATAAAGTTTGGGAAAGAGAAACCAAATCTTGGAGAGATCCTGAGTCTCGAGCTTGGGCTAGGCTTGGAATAGAAGATCCACACCAAGTTTTAGGTGAAAATGCTACAAAAAATCCTGGTCGGGCAGGAACCAGTGGTGGACACACCAGACGCTTACCAGCGACCGAAAGAAAAGCCATAGAGATACTTGAGGCAAAGGATACCTGGGCGAAGTCAGAAATTCGTAAAGCTTACAAGGCGTTAATTAAAATTCTTCACCCCGATATGAATGGCGGGGATAGAAGTCAAGAAGAGCAGCTCCAGCAGGTTATGTGGGCATGGGATCAAATAAAGGACAGTAGAAACTTCAAATAATTAAAGGCTAAGCTTTGTAAAAGACCAAGCTAACACCATTGATACAATGCCTTTTGCCAGTTGGCTGAGGCCCGTCATCGAATATATGACCCAAATGTGACCCACAATTACTACAATGGCACTCTGTTCGGATCATAAAAAATTTTCTATCTTTTCTTGTGCCAATCGCATCATCGATTTCTTTCCAAAAACTGGGCCATCCAGTTCCCGAGTCGAATTTATGCAAAGACCGATAGAGTTCTTGATTACAGCCTTTACAGTGATACGTACCATTTTCATAGTTAGAGTTTAACGGAGATGTAAAAGCACGCTCAGTAGCTTCTTCTCTCATTACAGCGAATTCAAGCGGCGTAAGTCTGGCTTTCCATTCACTTTTGCTTAACTGAAATGGAAATTCCGAAGCCTTTTCTTTCGCCGCAATTGGCTGTGACTGTGCAACCAAACCAGCTATACCTAGTTTAAATAACGTGCGTCTATTCATAAGTAATCACTTGCCCTGCCTCTCGAACAATATATCTGGATCAGTAATGGGAGATTTCAACTCTGAACGTTGAGTTACTATTTAAAAAAGGATATTGGTTAGTTAAAATTTCAAAAAATAACTGTCGCACTCTTGAACCGCCGCAATTATTAGTGCACGAGTTAAATTCATAAGCCGAGTATGAGGAAAAAATTATGGCCGATGGCTCTAAAATCATGGAAGGTAATCCAACTGAAGACATTTCCGTCAGGAAAGTTTTTGGTATTGATACAGATATGATAGTAAAAGGCTTCTCAGAACGCGCTGCTCGAGTTCCTGAGGTTGATGAAACCTACAAATTTGATCCCGATACAACATTAGCCATTTTGGCAGGATTTTCCCACAATCGGCGGGTAATGATCCAGGGTTATCACGGGACTGGTAAATCAACGCATATTGAGCAGGTTGCAGCAAGATTAAATTGGCCAGCAGTAAGAGTTAATCTGGACAGCCATATTAGCAGGATAGATCTTATCGGCAAGGATGCTATTAAGCTTAAGGATGGGAAACAAGTCACTGAATTTCATGAAGGAATTTTACCATGGGCCTTAAGGAATCCAGTTGCAATTGTTTTTGATGAATATGATGCCGGGAGAGCAGACGTAATGTTCGTAATTCAGCGTGTGCTGGAACATGACGGGAAATTAACACTTTTAGACCAAAACGAGATAATAACACCAAACAGTAATTTTAGACTGTTTGCTACTTCAAACACCGTAGGTTTAGGTGACACCACTGGCCTATATCATGGAACTCAGCAAATTAACCAAGCTCAGATGGACCGTTGGTCTTTGGTCGCAACTCTAAATTATTTGTCTATGGATGTAGAGAGTGCGATAGTTCTGTCCAAATCACCAAACTACAACACAGAAGATGGCAAAAGAATAATTAAACAGATGGTTACAGTAGCTGATCTTACTAGAACCGCATTTATGAATGGAGATTTATCCACCGTGATGAGCCCTAGAACTGTAATAAATTGGGCAAGTAATACGGAAATTTTCAACGATGTTGGGTATGCTTTTCGTCTAACCTTTTTAAATAAATGTGATGAGCTTGAGCGACAAATAGTTGCTGAATTTTTTCAACGTTGTTTTGATGAGGAGTTGCCAGAAAGTGCGGCAAGTGTCAGTTTGGAATAGATGAAGTTAACTATTGCCTACACTTAGTTACCATCTATCCGTAAATTAGTTGACCGGCAAAGCCTGGACCTTTCTCGAGTTTAATATGGTTTCAAAATCAGATAATCCCGCTGATCCATTCAAAAAGGCCTTAGCTGAGGCGACGAAGGTTCTGGCGGATAATCCAGAGCTTTCTATTAACTACTCAATTGATCCATCGGGGCTCTCTGGTGATAATATCAGACTTCCCCAAGTCAGTAGGCGCATGACCAAAGACGAGGTGCTTCTAGCTCGAGGCACAGCTGACGCTCTCGCCATGCATCACAAATATCATGACTCTGAATTGCATTCACGATTTGCTCCTGACGGCCCAATTGCAAGAGAGCTATATGAAGCGATGGAAACTGCCAGATGTGAAGCTGTCGGCGCAAAGGATATGCCAGGCACAACCGGAAATATTAATGCAAAAATTGGTGTTGAAGCAAAACGAAAAGGTTTCGACAAGCTGACGGATCGAACGGATGCCCCACTTTCGGATGCTGCAGGTTACTTAATTCGATCTTTAACTACCCACAAGGATCTTCCTCCATCAGCAAAGAACGTTTTAGATTTGTGGCGAGATTTTATTTTAGACCAGGCTGGAGCTACTTTAGAAAATCTAACTAACAACCTAGATAATCAAGAAAATTTTGCAAAGTTTTCTCGTCAAATAATTACTGACTTGGGTTATGGTGATCAATTAGGTGACGATCCTGAGGCTGAGGACGATAACAATCAGGAAAACGAAGATGAAGATAATGAGCAATCCAATGATCCAGAAAGTTCAGGTACAGATGAGGATAATGACGATAATTTAGATGCAGACGATCAACAGAGCCAAGAAGAGCAACAGGATTCAGCACAGGCACAAATGAGTAGTGAAGACAGTGCCGATGAAGACCTTGAAGACCAGGAGTTGCCCGATGGAGAAGCACCCCTGGAGCCACCACCGCCGCAACCTATCTCTGATGCAGATCCAAATTATAAAGTTTTTGAGATAAATTTTGACGAAGAGATTAAAGCTGAAGACCTTGCTGAACAAATTGAATTAGAAAGATTACGAGCATATTTAGATCAACAACTTGAACCACTTAAAGGAGCCGTCAGTAGGCTTGCAAACAAGTTGCAAAGGAGACTTCAAGCACAGCAAAATCGTAGCTGGTTATTTGACCTTGAGGAAGGAATTCTTGATGCTGGCAGACTCGCTAGAGTTATAACTAATCCAACGACCTCTCTTAGTTTTAAAATAGAAAAGGATACTGAATTTAGAGATACGGTGGTGACATTACTTTTGGATAACTCTGGTTCAATGCGTGGCAGACCGATATCGATCGCAGCTATTTGCGCAGACGTACTAGCACGTACTTTGGAGCGTTGTAATGTTAAAGTTGAGATTTTAGGATTTACAACGCGTGCTTGGAAAGGCGGTCAATCTCGGGAATCCTGGTTAAATCAGGATCGCCCACAACAGCCTGGCCGTTTAAATGATTTACGTCACATTATTTATAAAGGAGCTGACGCCCCTTGGCGCCGCGCACGTGCCAATCTTGGCTTGATGATGAAGGAAGGCTTGCTTAAGGAAAATATTGATGGAGAGGCTTTAGAATGGGCGCATAGACGCATGACAGCTCGCCCGGAAGCTAGAAAGATTTTGATGGTAATTTCCGATGGAGCTCCCGTAGACGATAGTACTTTATCAGTAAACCCAGCAAATTATCTCGAAAAACACTTACGAGATGTTATATCGATGGTAGAAAAAATTAAAAACGTTGAACTTTTAGCGATTGGTATTGGTCATGACGTGACGCGTTATTACGACCGTGCGGTTACTATAACAGATGTTGAGCAACTAGCCGGTGCAATGACTGAGCAGCTCGCTGCCCTATTTGATAGTGACCCCAAAGCTAGAGCTAGAGTTAATCAACTAAAAAGAGGCTAACACTTTATGCAGGAAGAGAAAATTTGTAAATTTCAATCTTTCGCTTCAATTGGAAGTCCAGAATTAGGTCCTGAAAGACTAGCTGCCTTACAGAACGAAATTACTAAGAGAGGACTAGATGGCTTTCTTATACCACGATCAGATGCTTACAGAGGCGAGTATGTAGCCGAAAAAGATCAGCGTTTGAGATGGTTGACGGGGTTTGAAGGTTCTGCAGGGATCTGTGTTTTAGTTAAACAACGAATAGGTATTTTTGTAGATGGACGCTATACTGTTCAGGCAAAAAATCAAACTTGTCCACCAATAGAAATTATTAATTGGCCAAAAATAAAAGTCACAGACTGGATAATGGAAGTTACTAATCATGGGAAAATAGGTTTCGACCCGTGGTTGCACTCAGTAGATGAAATTGAACAGTATAATCGCTCAATGGAGAACACTGAAATTATTTTGCAAACGACGCAGAACCTTGTCGACATAATTTGGAAGGATCAACCTAGCGCACCAACTGCAAAAGCTTTTCAATATGAAGACAAGTTTGCGGGGGTGACACAATCTCATAAAAGAAAAACATTATCCAAAGAATTGAAAGAAAAGGGAAATTCAGCTGCCGTAATTACACTACCAGAGGGAATTGCCTGGTTGTTAAACATGAGAGGCGGTGATGTCGAACATTTGCCAATAGTACAGGCTTTTGCAATTTTGCATTCAAATAATGAAGTGGATATTTTTGTAGATAAAACGAAAGTAGAAAATTTAGCAACGCACTTTGGTCAGGGTATTAACATTTACAATGAAAATGAGTTTCTTCAGCACCTTAAAGAACTTACAGGTAGTGTTTGCATAGATAAATCTAGCTTGCCGTTTGCCGCTTATCAGAGTCTAATCGACTCAAAAGCGAATTTAGATCCGATAGGCGACATAACGGCATTACCTAAAGCTTGTAAAAATGAGATTGAGTTAAGCAGAGCGCGAGATGCCCATTTGATTGACGCAATCGCAATGTGCAAATTTTTGAACTGGCTGAATTCACAGCCGTTAGGAATGTTAACAGAAATTGATTTAGTAATAAAATTGGAGTCGTTTAGATCAGCTAATCCGGAGTTCTACGATATAAGCTTTGAAACAATATGCGCAAGTGGACCAAATGCGGCCCTTCCACATTATCGAGTAAATTATGAAAGTAATCGCACGATCAAGAATGGTGACGTGATCCTAGTTGATAGTGGTGGGCAGTATAAAAGTGGGACAACTGACATTACTAGAACTACTGCCTTGGGCCAGGTTTCCAGTGAGATAAAGAGAGCTTTTACGCTTGTTCTTAAAGGAATGATTTCAATATCTAAGTTAAGGTTTCCTAAAGGGATGGCAGGGTGTGATTTAGATGCGTTTGCTCGAGTATTCCTATGGTCGGAGGGACTAGACTTTGCTCATGGCACAGGTCATGGAGTTGGACAATTTCTTTCTGTTCACGAAGGCCCTCAGAGATTAAGTAGGACTTCAAATATTCCTTTCAAAGCAGGAATGATTATATCAAATGAACCAGGTTTCTATAAAGAGGGACATTTTGGGATAAGAATTGAAAATCTACTGGCCATAACAAAAGCTCCGAAATTGGAAAACTCAGTTATTGACGAGATGTTCGTTTTTGAAACACTTAATTTTGTCCCAATTGATAAATCATTAATAGAAAAAGGTTTGATGTCAGCAGATGAAATTGCTTGGCTAAATGAGTATCATTCAAAATGCCGTCAAAAAATCAGAGAGTATTTAGAGCCAGACGAAAAAATTTGGTTAGACCAAGCAACCGAAGAAATTAAGTAATTTATCTAGTCCAGCGCCCGTCCACTAAGGTAGCCGCGGCATGAATTGCAGCATTAGTTATTTTGTCACCCGAGATCATGCGAGCAATTTCCTCAATTCTCGCATTTCCATCAAGCGAGTTCACTTTTGTAAGGGTTTCAGTGGAAGTTATGGATTTTACAACTTGAAAATGCGCGTCACCAAGAGCGGCGACCTGCGGAGAATGCGTAACTATCAAAACCTGTGCATTTTTTGAAAGTCTAACCAGTCTTCTTCCAACCGCATCAGCAGTTGCCCCACCAATCCCACGGTCAATTTCATCAAAAATCATCGCAACAGAGGTATAACCTTTTGTCAGACATACTTTTAGTGCCAATAGAAAACGACTTAATTCACCCCCCGATGCTATTTTACCAATTCGACCCTTTGCAGTTCCTTTATTTGTTGAAACTACAAACGAAACGTCATCGGATCCATTGGCTGATCTTTGTGCAGGTATAATGTTAGTCTCAAAGATAGCATTTTCCATTTTCAGAAATGGTAATTCCTCTCTTACTAATTTGTCTAATTTGGCACCAGCAGTTAGTCTGGATTTATTCAGTTTTGAAGCAGCAACGTTATATTCGTTGTCACATACTCTAATCTTATCTTCTAATGAGGATAGGGTTTCAGCACCAAATGAAAATTCTGCTACTTTATCCTCAAGCTCAGCCTTAAATTTATAAAGTTGATCTGAGGGAATTTTATGTTTTCTTGCTAAACCACGGATTTCAAATAGCCGCTCCTCGAGCATTTCAAGCTCATGCGCATCAAAATCCAATGTACCAACAAGCCCATCTATTATACCGCTTGCCTCGCCCAACTCAGTTGAAGCCCGTGACAATGAAGCTAAAGCATCATCAAATGGTCCGTCACTTTTTCGAGATGCTGTTTCAATCCATCTCATTGCATCCAAAATCAAACTTTCTGCACCATTCACTCCAACGGCATTTTGGGCTTTTAAGATATCATCCTTTATTTTTTCCGCTGATTGCATCATGCGTCTTTTAGCGTCTAACTCCTGTTCTTCTCCTTCTTTTGGATTGACTCTTATCAGTTCATCTAATGAATACCGCAAAAACGACTCTTCGGCCTCAAAGGCAGAAAATTTTTTTTGTTCATCCTGCAATTCTTTTTCCGCTTTTTTGAGCTTTTTCCAAGCTTCCTTAACTAACTCTCGTTGGGAATTGTTGGCCGCAAACATATCGAGTAGATGTATATGTGACCGTTGATCTAGCAAACCCTTATCATCATGCTGACCATGAATTTCAATTAGCAGCGGCGATAACTGAATTAATAATTCTCTTGGAACTCTTCGTCCGTTAATCCATGCTGTCTTCCGCCCATCAGCACCAATAACTCGTCGAATTAATAATTCTTCTTCCCAAGGAATATTATTTTCATCAAGGATTTTTTTTACTGGGTGGTCTACATCGACTTCAAACCAAACGCTAACTTCTCCAAAATCAGCACCCGGGCGCACTATTTCAGTCTTACCGCGCCAGCCTAGAACAAACCCTAAACTATCCAAGAGTATCGATTTACCTGCCCCGGTCTCGCCTGTCAAAACATTTAATCCGCTGGTGAATATTATCTCCGCGTGGTCAATAATTAAAATATCGCGTATGTCTAATCCAACAAGCATTTCATATAATCAACAAGTTAGAGCCATCGGCCTTTTAGAACCTGTCTATGAATTTTTCGAAGCCATCCTGTACCTTTTGCTGCTGGACTAAGATTTTCATTCTTCAATAGACTGTAGGTTCGTTGATACCAAGCTGTAGCTTGATAATTGTAACCAAGTATTGCACCGGCAGACTGTGCCTCTTCGACCAATCCCATAGACAAATACGCTTCCACAAGTCTGTGTAATGCTTCAGCTGTATAAGAAGACGTCTGATACTCCTCTACAACAATACGAAATCTGTTTATTGCAGCGGGAAATTGTTGCCGTTTTAAATAATATCTACCTACTTCCATCTCCTTACCTGCTAAATGATCAAAGGCTAGATCAAACTTTAATTCAGCAGCTTTAACATATTCACTGTTAGGATAATTTACCATTAGTGTCTTAAAAGCCTCCAATGCCTTCGCAGTGACTTGTTGATCCCGGCCAACATCTTCAATCTGGTCGTAATAACTTAAAGCTATTATATACTGCGCATATGCGGAGTCTTCATCAGATGGATAATATTCAATATATCTTTCAGCTGCATCCCGAGCCTCTTCATACTGCTTAGCTTTGTGGTTTGCAAAAGCTTGCATAATCACAGACCTTTTTGCCCATTCTGAATATGGGTACAACCTCTCTACATCGGAAAAAAAGGCTATTGCATCCATCGGTTTTGACCTAGCCATTTCGAATTCTGCTCTATCAAAAATTTGTTTTGCAGAATAATTCTCAATTTCATCTGAACCTACTTCTGCTGTATTACTGCAACCAACGAGCGGCCCGAGTACGACCAGAATGACCCCTATCAAATAGATTGATCTATTTAAAATCATGAGTGACCTTTATTAAGTAATAACGTAATTATACTTAATAACTTTTTTTGAATTTAAAGTACATCAGGACAATCTAGATTATTTAAAAAATATATATATCTGAATTAAACTAATTTGGATTATCCCATTTGAATTGAACTCTTATGAATAAAGTTCATCTGTTTTATAAGATTTAAAGTTTCATCCTTTATTTGAGACAGCACTGTCTCATCTCTTAGATGAGACAGTAATGAGGAGTTAACTTTTTCATTACGAAACCAGCTTAAGGATTTTATCAGTCGCTTTGCTTCATCCGTGTAACCAGAAGGTGGGTCTATGTCATTGATTATAGCCCAAAACCCAGTCCAGAGCCTCGAAACAGACCACGGATTATATCCACCTCCAGTCGTTAAAAGGACTTTTGGTGCCAAAAGGGTAAGCCTTGAAAGAATAGTCCATAAGCAACTATTTGTGATCTCCAGACGCGAAAGTGGATCGTCCTTTAACATGTCTGCCCCTGCTTGAATAATCAATGCCTCTGGTGCGAAATTTTCTAACGCAGGGAAAAACACATATTTAAATAGTGCTTCTAAATCAACGTCCTTCGAACCTTTTACAATTGGTGCAAATAAATTTTTATCTGGATAATTTTCATCTAATTTTCCTTGAAATGGCCATCGGTTTGACTCATGCACCGAGACTAACATTACATCTGGATCTTCAGAAAAAGCAGATGCTACGCCGTCACAAAAATGAGCATCTAAATCTACGTAAGCAATCCGACGAATTCCAAATTCTCTGAATCTTAAGATTGCAAATACCAAATCATTCAAATAACAAAATCCATTTGCTCTATTTGCTAAACCATGGTGCAAACCCCCTCCCAAATTAAAAGCCCTGCCGTACAAAAATGCATATTCTGCCCCTACAACTGCCCCACCAACTGAGGTCGCTGGACGCTTATACATTCCTTTAAAAACTGGATTAGACGGCGTACCTAAATTATATTTTTTTGACCAATATTCATCAATTTTCTGCTTTTCATCAACTTCTTGAAGGACATTGATATAATCCTTCGAATGAAATTTTTCCAATAAACTTGGCTTAGCTATGGGTGCATTAACAAAGCTCGCGTCACTATACCAAGACATGGCTTTAATAAGATCGAGAGTGGGCCCTACCCTTGGTATATTTAAAGGATGTTTTCCTCCATAATGCGTAGTGCGGTAAATATCTGAAGAAATAAGAAAAGCCGTCATAGTGAAAAACTAGTGCTGTGGCAGGAAATAAACAGCATATTTCTAGAAAAATTCTTAGGGTTTTAGAAATTATCTTGCACAGTTATAAGCCTACCACCAGTGATGAGGAAAAGACCGATGCGCAAAAGTAAAATTACACGCGAAACTAACGAAACTAAGGTCTCAGTCTCTATTAATGTCGATGGTACTGGCAAGTATTCAAACGAAACCAATGTTGGGTTTTTTGATCACATGTTGGACCAATTATCGCGCCACTCTCTGATTGACTTGGAAATAAAGACAATTGGGGATACCGAAATTGATGACCACCACACTGTAGAAGATACGGGCATAGCACTTGGACAGGCTTTAAAGAATGCAATGGGAGATAAACAAGGAATAGTAAGATATGGCTCATGTAATTTGCCAATGGATGATGCACAAATTAGAAGTGCATTAGATTTTTCTGCCAGGCCTTTCTTTATCTGGAATGTCAGTTTTTCAACAAATAAAATTGGAAATTTTGATGTAGAACTCGTGCGTGAATTCTTTCAAGCTTTTTCAACACACGCGGGATTAACATTACACATAGATATGGTGCATGGGATAAACGGTCATCATATCGCTGAGGCGATATTTAAATCTGTAGCAAGAGCCTTAAGACAGGCCATAGAAATAGACCCTCGAATGGCAGAAAGTTTACCAAGTACCAAAGGAACACTCTAAAAATAATGCTTACAGCGCTTATCGATTATGAGAGTGGCAATTTACACTCTGCTCTTAAAGCATTTGAGATAATTTCAAATAAGAATTCGCTTGGATCTGTCAAAATAACAGGTGATCCTGATATCATTAGCAAGGCTGATAGACTAGTTTTGCCAGGTGATGGGGCTTTTCCAGCATGTAAGCAAGCGCTTGAAAGATCAGAAATCTTTGAAGCATTAAAATACGCTGTCTTTGCCAAGGGCACGCCATTTCTTGGAATTTGTGTTGGAATGCAACTAATGGCAAACAAAGGTTTTGAATTTGAACAAACAAATGGTTTTGGCTGGATAAACGGCGAGGTGGAAAAAATAACATTATCTGACCCCAATTTAAAAATACCGCACATGGGTTGGAATGAAATAATAATAGAAAACGACCATCCAATTTTAAACGAGATTAAAAATGGAGATCACTTCTACTTCATACACTCAGACCAAATGAAAGT
>JBJLGG010000005.1:0-59313 GCA_045564995.1 Paracoccaceae bacterium
AATAAGATAATGCCTGACGCACTCGAATATCAGAAAACTTATCTCTACGTAGATTCATAACAAAGCTTTGTCCATTTGCAATACCGCCATCTGGCATCAATTTTTTTACGACATGCCCATCAGTTAATGCAGGGAAGTCGTAAGCTGTGGCCCAACTTTTAGATGAGTTTTCAACCCGCATTGTATACGCACCAGATTTAAAAGCCTCAAAAGCCGCATTAGTGTCGGCAAAATATTCAATTCTAATCTCATCGAAATTTGAACGACCCTTATTGATTGGCAGACTCGCACCCCAGTAATCCGGGTTTCTTCTATATTTTACCCATCGATTTATTTCAAAGCTATCCATTACATACGGCCCTGAACCAATTGCGGGCTCCATTCGGGACTCATCGAGCCGGGCCTGATTTTTTTCAAACCAAGCCTGCGATTTCACTGGCAGACCACCAACAATTGGTATGGCATCTCGTTTAGATGCTTTTTCCGTAAAGTTATATTTAATAGCATGCGGCCCCAGAACCTCGACGTCTTGTACTATGTCGGCCAGAACAGCTCTGTAACTGGGCAAACCTTGTTCCAAAAAAAGTTTATAAGTGAAAGCAACGTCATCAGCGGTAAGCGGAGTTCCATCAGAGAACTTCGCCTTCTTACGTAGTTGAAAAATTACCCATTTTTGATCTGCTGGGTATTCAATACTCTCAGCAAGCAAACCATATGATGAACCTATTTCATCGCCAGTCTCAACCAGTAGAGATTCAAATGGAGCCGATGACAAAGACGCTGCTCTTCCCTTTCTAGAATAGGGGTTCATCGAGTCAAAAGTACCAAATCCCCAGATTGATATTTCTCCACCCTTTGGAGCATTTGGGTTTACATAGTCTAAATGTTTAAAATCAGGCGGGTATTTTAATTCTCCAAAAAAATTAAAGCCGTGCGTTTTAACAGCGTGCTGTTCTGCTTTCAGTAAAGCGCCACTTGCTATCCACAAAAAACTAAAAACCAAACAGAAAAACGCGATCGCTCGCTTTACATCTTTAACAAGAAATTTTTTTTGCAACAATTCCATATTAAGAAACCCCTTCGGCATCATATGTAAGATTGAGGCGGTCTTTGACCATACCCAAAATGATTTTTATTTAACAATAAGAAAAATTAAAAGCCAATTAGGAATGCACCAATATTGTCAGTTTTATTCACCAACACTGTCTAGATATGCAATTAAGTTTGCACGATCATTAGGCTTTTTAAGCCCTGCAAACCCCATTTTAGTACCCGGAGCATATGTTTTAGGATTCTCTAAAAATTCGTTCAAGCTATCAGTATCCCAAACGTCTGCGACTTTTATTAAAGCACCAGAGTAATTATAATCACTCACAGAGGCCACTTCGCGATCAACAATTGAATAAAGATGCGGGCCCGTCGCATTGGCTCCATCTTCGAGCTTATGACATGCTTTACATTTACCCCAAACCTTTAGACCTTTATCCAAGTCAGCCACTTCCATGAGAGCAGCAAAGTCGATCTCATCTTCAGATTCATCAACAATTTCTTCTTCCTCTTCCACTTCAATTGCATAACCATAAGCATGTTTTTCTCCGTGCCCATGACTACCCACGTGGTAGAAGCCTTCGGCAGCCCAATTTCCAAGTAAATAAATTAAAAGAGCACCACAAAAGCTGCCAATTATTTTTGTGAAGGTCATTGTATCAAGCATAACACACAGTCCATATATGATAGTTAGATGCTTTCTATCCTCATCGATACAGGTTATGCAAGGTGTTGATCCGCGACGAAACGCCCTTTAGGGCAAATTTTTGGGGTGAATTATGAAAACCATAGCATTTCAAGGTGAACTTGGAGCCTACTCTCATGAAGCGTGTTTGTCAGCGCGGCCAAATTGTAAAGCGTTACCATGTAAATCGTTTGAGGAAGTTATAAGTGCTGTAAATAATAATGTAGCGGATTTAGCCATGCTGCCTGTAGAGAATACCACCTATGGGCGAGTAGCAGATATACACCGATTACTCCCAGGGTCCGGCCTTCACATAATTGATGAAGTTTTTACAAGAGTAAAAATAAACTTATTGAGCTTACCTGGGGAACGGCTAGAAGATATTGAGTCTGTGGAGGCACATTTAGTTTTACTGCCGCAAGCATCTGCATTTTTAGAGGAAAACAATATTCGTGGTATTCAGGCAGTGGATAGCGCCGGTGCGGCTGCAGCACTTAAAGCGTCAAAAACTAAAGGAGCTGGCGTTTTGGCGAGTAAGTTGGCTGCGGAAATCTATGATCTAAAAGTACTCGCAGAAAACATCGAAGACTCAGACCACAACACCACAAGGTTCCTCTTAATGTCCTCTCGCCCTGATAACACAAGACGTGGTGATACAAAGATGATGACAACATTCATTTTTCAGGTGAGAAATATTCCGGCTGCTTTGTATAAAGCGATGGGTGGCTTTGCCACTAACGGCGTTAATATGACAAAATTGGAAAGTTATATGGTGGGCGGATCCTTCTCTGCTACGCAATTTTACGCAGATATCGAGGGGCATCCTGACGATACTAATGTCAAACTTGCGATGGATGAGTTATCTTATTTCACTCAATCCATCAGCATTCTTGGGGTCTATCCAGCTAGTTCTAAGCGTGTTTAAAATTAAACTTTTTAGTTTACAAGAGCGCCAACTTTGCATGGCCTTAAAAGAATTAATTTTCGTCCAGTGTGTCAGCTAGCCAATGTAAGAGTAGGAAATGAGCAATCGAACCAGGTCGTGCTGGTGTAAAGAGATCTTCCAATCCTGCCATGGCCATATGAAGATCTCTTTTATTAACCCACTTAATATCTTCCATTTCAGAGTGATCAATTATAATATCTGACGATTCCGCTTCCCCATAACACCCAAACATTAAAGAGGTTGGGAAAGACCAGGGTTGCGAAGCAAGATATTTTACACTGCCCACTTTAATCCCAGACTCTTCAAAAGTCTCCCGCCGAACTGATGCTTCCAAAGTTTCCCCGGGCTCCATAAATCCAGCGAGTAAAGAGTACATGCCGTTTGGCCATCCAATAGACCGACCCAATAAGACCCGGGGTCCATTTGTTATTAGCATAATAACGACAGGGTCAATGCGTGGGAAAGTAGAACTGCCACAACTTTTACAATTAATTTGCCAGCCAGAAGCAGTTATTGAAACTTCGTGTCCACATTTAGAACAGAAGCGAGAAGTAGTTTGCCAGTGAAAAAGAGATTTTGCAGTTGCAGCTAGCTCAGCAGACCTGCTTGAAACTAAGTGCATAAACCTTCTTAGCTCCCAAAACGGAAGATATTCACCAAGAAATTCGTGAAATTGTTGAGTCTTGTCAAAAAACGAGCCATCTATTTCGTCTTGGTCCGTTGGCTCCCACTCAGATATATCTGCAGCAAAGTATGCAACATCATTTTCTATGCCAAGATATAGTATTCCTTCATCTGAAATAATCTTATTTGGATATCGCAAAAGTGCAATCTCACAGGAATTTTTCAAGTCAACTGCAAATTTACCCCGCCAATGGATTATAAATAAGTCCCCGTCACGAGGTATGGCTTTATCAGAGCCGCGAAGTTCAGAAGCTCGATTTAAGCCGGACCCACCAAACGTAACTGTTTCGGCATTTTTCAAAATTTAGTATCCCCAAAAATTCCAAAATAATCCCTAAAAATCAAAATTAGTAAAGTCAACTTGCATGTATACATTAAAGCATTTAAATTAATTTTGAGGGGTTGATGCGGGCGTGTATCTCGCCAACCCGGTCAGGTCCGGAAGGAAGCAGCCGTAACGAGTTTTATTCGGGTCGTTGTCAATCTCTCACCAATATCCATTCTTTAATATACTCAAATTTAATTTTTTTTGCCGTTTCCAAAAGCCCAAAACAATTGCTGGTCGGTTTCAATCGCGCAAGGTCGAACTTTTCTTAAACGCTCTAGAGCACCATCACGGCTCCAACCCATTTCAAGAAGTAGCCGCATCAAAAACATTCCCGATCTACCACAACCACCCACACAATTTAAAATTACACCTCCACCACCAAAAATAGTTTCTTTTAAAATTGGCAACAGAGAATTCCATTTCTCTTCGCTAAATTCATCCGGTACTTGAAAGTCATCTACGTCGATGTGAAACCACTTGATTTGTGAATTATATAATTTTTCAGGGAGCCGAGTGGCTGAACAGGCCATCATCTCAGGCTTAGTTGCACATGTGACAACCACTTGGGGCAATTCTTTTACCAATTTTAAAAAATCTTCATCAAATGGGGAAAAATTTCCCGGCATTGGGCATAAGCCAACGAAACCGCTTTCTATTTCAATTTTAACTATCTCAAACACTAATTTTGATATCTCTATTTCAATTTACCATTTAGGATAATAAATATTACAGTATACTAAAACTATTAAATATTCGGTGTGTCTACTAGGTAAATATTGATGAACAAAGTAAATGAAGATGATTCATACAAAGTCCTTGCTCGAAAATATCGACCAGAGACATTTAAAGACTTGGTTGGACAAGCAGCAATGGTCCAGACCCTTAAAAATGCATTCGAAGCTGATAGGATTGCCCAAGCATTCATTCTAACTGGCATAAGAGGCACAGGGAAGACAACCACTGCAAGAATAATTGCCAAAGGATTAAATTGCATAGGTTTAGATCAAAAAGGCGGACCCACTGTAGAGCCCTGTGGTAAATGTTCGAATTGTACTGCGATAATTGAAGGAAACCATGTTGATGTTCTGGAAATGGATGCGGCAAGTCGAACTGGGGTGGACGACATCCGAGAAATAATTGAAAGTATTTACTATAAAGCGTCTTCTGGCCGCTTTAGAGTATATATAATTGATGAAGTTCACATGTTATCAAACAATGCATTCAATGCGCTGCTAAAGACACTTGAAGAACCTCCAAAACACGTAAAATTTATCTTCGCAACCACTGAAATCCGTAAAGTTCCTGTTACAGTCCTTTCACGCTGTCAACGCTTTGACTTAAGAAGAATTGAGCCAGAAGAGATGATTGCACTTCTTCAAAGAATTGCAAAATCTGAGGGGGTAAATGTTTCAGAGGATGCTTTTCGCATGATAACCAGAGCATCAGAAGGTTCTGCAAGAGATGCAACATCTCTCCTCGACCAAGCGATAAGTCATGGTGGTGGTGGTAGCGATGCGAAGCATGTAAGAGATATGCTTGGAATTGCTGACCGGGGAAGAGTGTTAGATCTTTTCAAAATGATAATGCAAGGCGATGCCGCAGCAGCCCTTACTGAGCTGAATTCGCAATACTCAGATGGAGCAGATCCAATTGTAGTTTTAAAAGATCTCGCGGAAATTACACACTGGATATCGGTTTCGAAAATAACTCCTGACATGAACGAAGACCCTACAATAACGCTTGATGAGCGAACGCGCGGAATTGAGTTATCAAAAACTTTATCTATGCGCGCGCTCACAAGAATGTGGCAAATGCTGGTAAAATCTCTTGGTGAAATTACGATAGCCCCGAGCCCTATAATGGCTGCTGAAATGATAATTATAAGGCTAACACATGCGGCTGATTTACCCCCGACAGACGAGCTAATTAAAACCATAGAGAGTAAGTTACGGCCTGATAGAAACGAAAAAAAAATTGAAAACCCACAAAAACCGTTGGATACCAGCTCTGCAAATAACGAATTAGCTAAAGCAAAACATAATAATTACTCTAACTTGAAAATTGCCACAGCTGTAGATGAAGAAGTTGGAATATTTAATTATATAAAATTCGACCATGTGCTCGAATTAATAAAACAAAAAAGAGATGCTAAGTTACTAATAGATATAGAAAGTGGATTGCGTTTAGTTTCTTATCGCCCTGGATACATAGAATTTACACCAACCGATCTTGCTCCTGCAAATCTAGCCCAACGGTTGAGCAATAGGCTCAAAGAATGGACAGGGATCCGCTGGGCTGTAAGCGTTGTCCAAGATGGTGAAGCCCAAACGATTGTAGAAAAAAAGGAAAGAATTGCCATAGAGTTAGAAACTGAGGCGTATGCTCACCCCCTTGTTAAAGAGGCCCTGGTTCAATTTCCTACTGCTCGGATTGTTAATGTAATTTCAAGGAAAAAATTAGAAGAGGAGGCAGCTATTCAAGCACTGGGAGAGGTTGATAGTGAATGGGATCCATTTGAAGAAGATTAAAGCGAAATTTATTGAAAGGTTTTACGATGTTTAAAGGACTAGGCGGACTTGGAGACATGGGCAAAATGATGAAAGCGGCCCAGGAAACACAAGAAAAAATGGCACGTATGCAGGAAGATTTGGCTCACATTGAGGTGATAGGTGAGTCTGGTGCTGGTTTAGTTAAAGCTACGGCAACAGCGAAAGGTGAACTAACGGGTTTAGAAATTGATCCTTCCATTTTTAATAAGGATGAAAAAGAAATTGTGGAAGATCTAATACTGGCAGCAATTAAGGATGCACAAGCAAAAGCTTCTGATAGATCAAAAAAAGAGCTAGAAAAAATAACTGAAGCATTGGGCCTACCAGCTGGAATGAAGTTACCATTTTAGATCGTATATAATTTCAGATTATAATCTCAGGAAACCATTGGACACTTCTAGAACAAAAGAAATTGAGATCTTGATAGATCTTATGGCCAAATTGCCCGGATTAGGTCCTCGCTCTGCCAGGCGTGCTGTTTTACATCTAATACGCAAAAAAAGTACTTTATTTAATCCCTTATCGAAACAGATGGCTAAAGTTTTTGAGCAAGCGCGTGAATGTCTAAATTGTGGGAATATTGGGACGTCTGAGATGTGTGAGATTTGCGAAAATCAAAAGCGTATGAATGGGCAAATTTGCATTGTTGAAGATGTTTCAGATTTATGGGCGATGGAACGAACATCTGTCTTTAAAGGTCGATACCACGTTCTTGGAGGAACATTGTCTGCCCTAGATGGTATTGGGCCGAACGAATTAAAAATTCCAAAACTCATAAAGCGGCTCGATTCCGAGGAAGTAAATGAAGTAATTTTAGCTCTAAATGCTACGCTGGAAGGACAAACCACAGCGCACTATATTGCTGAACAAATCGAAAACAAGGTTTCAGTTACGTCGCTTGCGAGGGGAGTTCCGATGGGGGGTGAGTTAGATTATTTGGACGAAGGAACTATCTCGGCTGCTCTAAATGCTAGAGGAAAAATTTAAACCTTGTAAGATTGGGAAAATTTTACTTGTCCTTTTCAGGCCCTGGTTCTCCATCTGGCAAGTTAAAGAAACTATCTGCATCTCTATAATCCTGACTTCCATCAGTTTGATCCTGGCCACCGTCTTTATCTATAGAAAAACTTTCGACACTATCAGCTGGGTTAGATACTTCTTCTTTCACATCCATCTTTAAAGATTTTTCAGTACTAACTAATTTTCTTCGTTCGTCATCGTTCATAACTTCACCTTCGGTGATTTTTTTATCTGCTGCTTTTTGAACCACTGCATCTAGCTCCGACTGTTTACACAAACCCAGAGCAACAGGATCTATTGGTTGAATATTCGAAATATTCCAATGCGTACGGGTTCGAATGGCCTGAATAGTGGGCTTTGTAGTTCCTATCAATTTGCTTATTTGTCCATCAGATAATTCAGGATGAAATTTAACAAGCCAATAAATTGATGCTGGCCTATCCTGGCGTTTTGAAAGTGGGGTATACCTTGGGCCACGGCGCTTTTCCTCACCGACCGCCGCCGGATTAAATTTCAATTTAAGCTTGTGCAAAGGATCGACCTCGCCCTTCTTAATTTCATCCAAATCCAATTGATTGTTTGAAACAGGGTCAAAACCTTTAACACCCAGTGCTACGTCACCATCCGCAATTCCCTGAATTTCAAGCTCATGCATGCTCACAAAGTCACCTATTTGTTTGAATGATAAAGTTGTGTTGTCGACCAACCATACAGCCGTAGCTCGCGCCATAAGGGGTTTTACCATTATATGTTACTCCTTTGAAAAACCCTAAATTGGATTTATTTGATGTTACCATGTTGGGAAACTTACAAAATCATATAGCGTAAGATTTAACAATTTAAAAGGGATAATAAAATGTCGTTTTATGTGCTTAACCTACCATTTATTTCTGCAATATTTCAGAACAGATACAGCGACCGAAACATCAAATAAATACCCCCAACACATAGCGAAATGAGTGTTATCAGCCGAAACTTTTCCTGATTTAAGTACTTTTGGACACCCACTCCAAATAGCATTCCAATCATGGCGGGTAAAATCATAAAGGCTGACAAAGGTCCCGTATTATAATTAAAAATGCCGGTGTAAAGGTGTGCAATTAATAAAAATACAGAGCTGAAAGCGAATGTTAGGCCTTGAACCAGAATTTGGTGCTGCTTGGGCGTTGCGATAAATGTTAAATATAAAACAGTTGTTGGACCCCAAATCCCAGTTCCCCCTCCCAGTAACCCCGTAATTACTCCAAAGATACTTGACAGACGCATAGAATTATTTCTTTCGGGTCCCTTTATTTTTATCAGCTGGACAAAAGATAAGACCAAGACCACAAGACCAATGCCACCCACCAAAGAATTGAGATTTGCTACAACGAAAAGTTTTGCGCCAACAAACAATCCAAGCAAGCAAAAAAGTAAGAAAAATTTGAATTCTTTTACACTAGCTATTAGCTCTGTTCGCCCGAACAGACTAACCTGGTATATATTTGTAACAAGGGTCGGTAAAATTAAAACTGCGAGCCCCAAAGAGGGCAGTGAAATAGCTGCTGAAGCTCCTAAAATTATCATCGGCATGCCAAAGCCTATGATACCTTTGATAAATCCTGCAACAAAACAAACGGTCACAAAAAACAAAAAAGTTGACGTTTCAAATTCTAGAATCACATCAAACATTAAGAGGTAGTAGATATTACGTCACGCTGCGGCGCAATATTTCGCCCGGTAATTTTAGAACAATTTGCCACACCACTTGGTATTTATGTTGCGCTGCAAATGCAGAATGTATAAGAACCGAGGAAAAAAATAAGGACTGATTCATGGCACATGACGGACAAGATTTAGGTTTTAGCTTAACAGGTTCTTCAACAATCGACAATTTGCTGGTTAAAACTCGCCGTGCAGCAGATGAATTAAGTGGGCTTTTTGAAACTGCCAGACAACAAATGAAATCTCAGGTTGTAGTTGATGGCAAGACATCAGGAAAGTTGCTGGAAGACAACCAAGATGCAGCTCATGGCTTGGCTTGGCTCGCAACTTACGCAACTGCAATGCAGCAGATGCAAAACTGGGCTGAGGAACTAGAATCAGACGGTGAATTTGGTGAAATTGAGCAGCTTTTGCACCAAATTGGGTGCAGTGAATACCATGCGCAGGTTTTGGGTGGAATTCCAATGTCACAGGGAGAAATTATACGTCTTGGAGACATCGGGCTTTCGAACTCAGCCATTAAAAAATATCGAACGGAAGATGTTCTAGAGTTATCAGGAAAAGGCAATAACCAAGAGGCTCGAATGCGTTTGGTTCAGCTGATGCAAGATCATTCTGCCGAGATTATAACAGGTAAGTCTGGACTTGACGATGAACTGGAAATGATCAGAGAGCAGTTTCGGAAATTTTCCATAGATAAAGTTTTACCACATGCTCATGAATGGCACTTAAATGACGATTTGATTCCGATGGAAATCATAGAGGAATTAGCAGAGCTTGGTGTTTTTGGACTAACTATTCCTGAGGAATACGGTGGATTCGGCCTCTCTAAAGCTTCAATGGCAGTAGTTTCAGAAGAGCTGTCGCGCGGTTATATTGGAGTGGGTTCTTTGGGAACACGGTCAGAAATCGCCGCTGAATTGATTGAATGCGGAGGCACGGAGGAGCAAAAGCAAAAGTGGCTTCCAAAGATAGCTATGGCAGAGACACTACCAACGGCAGTCTTTACTGAGCCAAATACGGGTTCAGATTTGGGCAGTCTACGTACTAGGGCTGCCAAAAATGATGAGGGCGACTACAGCGTAACCGGAAACAAAACTTGGATTACTCATGCTTCTAGGACACATGTTATGACCCTACTGGCTCGCACAGACCCAGACAGCACCGACCATCGTGGATTGTCAATGTTTCTTGCGGAAAAAATCCCCGGCGATGATGAAAATCCTTTCCCCACAGAAGGCATGTCTGGAGGAGAGATCGAAGTCTTAGGATACCGTGGAATGAAAGAATATGAAATTGCCTTTGATAATTTCCAAGTAAAAAAAGATAATTTACTCGGCGGGGAAGAGGGTAAGGGATTTCGTCAATTGATGAAAACTTTTGAAAGCGCAAGAATACAAACAGCAGCGCGTGCCGTAGGAGTAGCTCAGCAAGCTATTGATCTATCGTTTCAATATGCTTTAGATAGAAAGCAATTCGGAAAGGCACTGATTGAGTTTCCACGTGTGGCAAGCAAGCTTGCCATGATGGCTGTGGAAACTACAATTGCCCGCCAATTGACCTACTACTCCGCCTTTGAAAAGGACAATGATAGAAGGTGCGACTTAGAAGCTGGAATGGCTAAACTTTTGGGAGCGAGAGTTGCTTGGGCTGCCGCTGATAATGGACTACAAATTCATGGCGGTAATGGTTTTGCGTTAGAATACCAAATTAGTCGTGTACTTTGTGATGCGAGAATACTTAATATTTTCGAGGGCGCCGCAGAAATACAGGCACAAGTAATAACAAGAAGACTTATGGAGTGATCCCGGAAGCACCCCTCTCTATGGTCAACTAATTGTACTATTACGGGATTTTATCTTTGGTTTAAATGCCTCGGGCACTTGATCGATGCCATCAAAAATCAGTGAAATAAGTACTCTAGCTAGTTCTGGAGCCATGCCGAGACCTATTTTGAAGCCGCCGTTTACAATGTAATCTCCCTCTATCATAGGGTGTTTTCCGACTATCGGTGCTCGAGATTCGCTTCTTGGCCTTACATCAGCCCAACGTTTGATTGGTTCAAGCCGCCTTAATTCAGGAATAATACTCATCGAATTTTCAATAAGCCTCTCCAATCGTTCATCCGTTGTATTTGATGAACTGAATTCATTTTCAGATGTGGAGCCAACAGCGAAGGTTCCATTAGAGTGGGGCACAAAGTGAATAGAATTGGCATACACCTGAGGATAATCAACACGATTCAAATTAAATAGCGCGGCTTGACCTTTTACAGCCGTACGAAATTTTACATTGGTAAATTTTGAAATACGCTCTAAATCGTGTACGCCGGTAGCCCAAACAGTCCTAATATTCGAGTATTTTTTCAAATGCGGTTCAAAAACTCCTCCCTTCTTTTGAATTGCCCGAGCCAGGCTAAAACATGCGTCGGTTGGATTGATGCGGGCAGACAAAGTATCAAATACCCAGTTTCCTGTTCTTGAAGTCAAGGACCATGGCCCACTGCTCTCAATAATTCTCCATTTTGCTAAACCGCGCCAAAGCTCTTTTGAACTCTCTAGTCTATTTCTCGCAAGTAATAGAGCCTTTTCATCATCAATTGGCTGAAGTCGACCTAATCTGGCATACCCCGAATTAAAACCAGACTCTGTGTCTACACCATTCCAAAATTCCTCTGCACTGATTAAACTTTGAAATTGGAATTGTTTTTTAGAATTCCAATTCTCCGGTACATGTGGGGCAAGAGCACCAACTATGCCGCCACTTGCCATACTAGCAATGCCGTTGGGATCAGATATACAGACCTTTAGCCCACGTTTAGCCGCCTCCCAAGCTACTGTTAAACCTAAAACTCCAGCTCCTCGAACAATTAGATCTACCATTGCTATTTAATTCCAATTAATTGCAGTATAATTATCGCTCATCTTTTCTTTTAACAAGGTTACAATGTCAAAAAAACATGCACAGCTTTCATGGCAAAACGGCACAGTACCAATCTCAGATAAATTTGAAGACTCTTATTATTCTTTAGAAAATGGATTGCATGAGGCAAATTATGTTTTTATCGATGGAAACAGTCTTCATAATCGACTTAGCCACGGCTTTCAAATAGCGGAACTAGGATTTGGAACAGGATTGAATTTCTTGGCAACATGCGCTGCTTGGAAAAAAGCGTCAAAAACTGGAAAATTCAATTTTGTAAGTTTTGAAGGATATCCAATAAGCAATTCAGACCTGAGAAAAGCACATTTGCTTTTCCCTGAGTTATCAGAGTATGCAGAAATTCTTCAAACCAGATGGGACGAAATTATTGAAGGTAATCTCGTGGATTTTGGATTTGCAAATCTTAAGGTATTCAGAGGAGATGTTTCTAAAACATTGAAAATGTTTAATTCAAAAGTTGATTGCTGGTATCTAGATGGTTTTGCGCCAAGTAAGAATCCCAAAATGTGGGCAGATAACATTCTTCAAATGGTTGCATTAAAAACTAAACCTGGCGGGAGCTTTTCTACATACACCGCCGCCGGACATGTCAGGCGCACATTAGAAAAAGTTGGTTTCGAAGTAACAAAAAAAAAGGGCTTTTCAAAAAAAAGGCATATGATCCACGGAACAAAAATCTGTCATGATTAAACAAAATGAGCGTCTAGGAATTTTTTTAATGGTCATTACGACCATTGTTTTTGCAAGCCAGGACGGCTTATCTAAATACCTCGCGACGGAGTATAATGTTTATATGGTCGTGATGATACGATATTGGTTCTTTGCGGCTTTTGTAATGACCATATCTAGCCGCAAACCCGGTGGGGTAAAACAGGTTGCGAAAACCAAGACACCGCTATTACAAATATTCAGAAGCCTAATTTTAGTTGCAGAAATGTGTGTTACAATCCTTGCATTCACACTGTTGGGACTCGCAGAGACCCATGCTATTTTTGCTTCGTATCCACTAATTATTGCAATGCTGTCTGGACCGATATTGGGCGAACACGTAGGATGGCGTAGGTGGTTAGCCATTTGTGTTGGTTTCTTTGGGATACTAATCATTCTTAATCCAGGCAATGGTATCTTCAGCCCCTATGCTCTGGTTCCACTGGCAGGTGCTATTCTCTTTGCATTATACGGTTTGTTAACCCGCTACGCCGGTCAGTATGACAATTCTAGCACCTCTTTTTTCTGGACTGGCATTGTAGGATGTATTGCAATGACAGCCATTGGATTGAATTTTTGGGACCCTGTATCGCAAGGTGACTGGAGTATAATGCTAATTCTTTCTGCATCTGGAATGCTTGGTCATTTTTTATTAATTAAATGCTATGAAGTTGCTGAAGCAAGTGCAGTCCAACCATTCGCCTACTTGCAGTTAATTTGGGCATCCCTAATTGGAATTATCATTTTTGGAGAGCAAATTACTACTAACGTGTTAATTGGGGCGTGCATAATTGTGGGCGCGGGTTTATTCACTCTTTGGCGTGAACGAAAAGTAAGCTGAACTACCTAAAAATTCAGAAAAATGATGATCTATCTCTTTTTTTTCTATTTTGGCTCGATACAGCGTTAGACTTTCAGTAATTCGCATAACATAGTTTCTAGTTTCTCGAAATGGTATCATTTCCACCCAATCAACTGGATCTACCGTTTGGTCAAGTGGACTACCTAAATATTCGGTCCATTTATCAGCGTTGGTAGGTCCAGCATTATAAGATGCTGCAATTAGAATAGGATTACCTCTATATTTATAGGATAGTTCTTCTAGGTACGTTGCTCCAAGTAAAACGTTGTATTTCCAACTTTTTAGCAAGGATTTTTCTTCGAATGGGATCTTTAGAGCCTTCGCCATATCTTTTGCTGTCCCCGGCATCACTTGCATTAGTCCCATTGCCCCGGCAGACGAAGTTGCATTTTGATCAAATTCACTTTCCCGCCGAGCAATGGATAATAGTAGATCTAAAGGAACTACCCATTCATAATCAGCCATATCATGGATTGCAAAATACGAGTTGAACATTATGTTTCCCATACTCGCCTGGCGTTTACCAAATCTAATTTGAATATGCGGATCATCTAGCTCTATCAAGAAGCTCTCTAGTTTTAAGAGGCTCCGCTCCGATAAGCTTTCAGAAAGATGGGTTAAGAATCTCTCTGCGAGTTTTTTTTCGTCAGCGGCCAGCATTAATATCGCAGCCTGAAAAACTGTCGATTGTATAAACTCCGCATTTCTCCACTGAAGTGTAATATTCGACTCTATCAAGTCATATGGTAAATTTCTTCCAAGCTTTTCTAAAGCCAACTGCCCGTAATAAGTTGTATAGTTTTCTGAAGCTCTATCATATGAACGTCTTGCACTCTCAAGATTGTTAAGAGCTTCATGAGATCGACCCAACCAGTAATAACCACGACCTATAGAAATTGGGCTCTCAACAATCTCTATAAAATTTTGAAAATGGTTGAGTGCCGAATTTGGATCATTAACTTTCCTCAGAGCGACAAAACCTGCTAGCCATTCCAGCCTTGCCCGTAATCTACTGTCTTCGACAAAATGACCACTCAAAATATTATAGGCATTTTTGTAATCACCGTCCCAAAGTAATTTTCTGGCCAACTTCTCACGGGTTACCCCCCATATCTCTGGCCGTCCCAAATATTCCTTTTTTTCGCTTAATTCGTATAGCAGCTGGTAAGCACGATCATCATACCCAAATTGTAACCTCCATTTGAACCTAGCAAAATTAAGAATAGGATGATCACGCAACGTCTCGGGCACCCTATTAATTAGAATATTTACACCTTCTTTTTGATATTTTCTGAGTGCCAAAACCGCTTTCACGAGCTTTTTATAATCTTCGGATAATAACGGCATTAACTCATCAACGGCTGAAAAGGCATCTCTCCATAATAATTCGATGACCCTTTCATCATGGAACTCAGATAACGCTGTATCATATTTTTTCAGGTACAAAGTGCGTAAATCTGGATCCATGATCTCAGATATCCATTTGTCCTGCAAAATTAACTCAGCTTTGTTTTTATTTCCCACCTCAAGAAGAGCATCTGCATAAATAATTGCCGCAGTCCCTGACTTGGGCGGATACTTATCGAACCAACTTAAAACATCATTACGACCACTTTCAAAAAAAACTTGTTCTCCTTTTTCTTTTAAATAAGGCAAACCTGGCCAATCCTTGTTGCGTCGCAAAAATTCTTTTAAGTCCGTTGGGTTTCCTCGGCCAGATCTAAATTCATGCCACAAAATAATATCCTTTGATATTTGGCCATCTGCTTCAGCAAACTGTTTTGCTTCGTACCAATATCCAGAGCGCATCGCTTCAAATGCTTTTTGCAGAGGCCGTTTAACCGCATCTTGTGCCAATAAACTAGTGCTCAGCCCAAGCAAAAAGAAAATCAAAAAATATATTGTTTTTCCGCCTGTAATTACTATCTGCATTTTCAATTCTGATAATTAAGATTTTTAATAAGTTTACTTGAGCTTTAATCAGGGTTAAACCAACTTGTGAACTGTTCATAAACTTTTTTTGAAAAAAATTGGAAAAGTGACTTAGAGGAGATGATATGCTGAAGGGTTCAATGCCAGCATTAGTTACGCCGTTTGATCACGGAAAACTTGACCTCAAAACTCTTGAAAATTTAGTAGATTGGCACATCGAGCAGGGAAGTCATGGATTGGTACCTGTTGGCACGACTGGTGAGAGCCCAACTTTAACTCATGAGGAACACGAAATTGTAGTTTCGACAGTTGTTAAGAAAGTAAATGGGCGTATTCCTGTCATTGCCGGTGCTGGCTCGAACAATACACTCGAAGCGCTGCATTTTATGAAACATGCAAAAACTGTCGGAGCAGATGCAGCACTTATCGTAACTCCTTATTATAATAAACCAACCCAGACAGGCCTTATACAGCATTTCACAGAACTTCATGATAACTGCGATCTTCCTATCATAATTTACAATATTCCAGGCAGGTCCTCAATTGATATGAACCCAGAAACAATGGGCCACTTATCCAAATTACCAAGAATTATTGGCGTTAAAGATGCAACCGGAGATTTAGCAAGAGTATGTGCACAGCGCATTACGTGCGGACCCAGTTTTTTACAAATATCCGGTGAAGACGCAACTGCTCATGGATTTAACGCCCAGGGTGGAGTCGGATGTATTTCTGTTACTGCCAATGTAGCACCAAAATTATCAGCACAGTTACAGGCCGCCACATTAGCGGGTGATTATACTAAAGCTCTTGAATTGCAAGATAAGCTTATGCCATTGCATCATGCAATTTTTACTGAGCCTGGACTGGTGGGCGCTAAATACGCAATGAGTCTCTTAGGGCTATGTTCAGATGAGGTAAGACTACCTTTGACCCCCGTAAGTGAAAAAACAAAAACACTTATAAAATCTGCCATCCAATTTTCTGGTTTAACTTAGTTTTGCAGATTTATAAGAAATTATCATCAATCAACTAAAATATAATCGTTATTTAATTGCGTCCGAAAAGCTCATTTCATTTACTGTATTTCTAAACCAGCTTTTCAGAATAGCTCTCTCGCTTTCTTCCATATATGTTACGTTTGCGGGCGGCATTGCGTAACTAATAGCAGAATGCATGTAAATTAATTTAGCGTTTTTACTGACGTCGTTTGATGTTTCTAGGTACACATCACCTGGTGCCCAATTAACTCCCTCCCATACTGGTTCTCTTGCATGACACATAGAGCACCTACTTAAAACAATATCGATGGTTTCAGAAAACTCCTCCGCGCTTTCGAAAGCGACTTGCTTCTCGCTTATCCGCACTGCTTCCTTTTTTGAAATTATTGCAGGTGCCATAGATAACCACATTATTATAATAAAAATTATTATTGTAAGTGGCCAAGTCCATATAGGATTTCCGGCTCGGGCATGAATTGTATTAAAATAGTGCCTTATTGTGACGCCCATGAGAAATACAAGAGCCGCAATAACCCAGTTCCATTCCGAAGCAAAAGCAAGAGGATAATGGTTTGAAAGCATCAGAAAAATTACTGGTAATGTTAAGTAGTTATTATGTGTTGACCTTAATTTTGCGATTTTACCAAATTCTGGATTGGGAGTACGCTTTGCAAATAAATCATCTACAACAATTTTTTGGTTGGGAATTATAACCAGAAATACATTTGCTGTCATAATCGTAGCCGTGAACGCTCCCAAATGCAAAAAAACTGCTCTGCCAGTAAATATTTGATTGTAGGACCATCCCATTAAAACAAGAATAAAAAATAGAACTACCATTAATAGCGAAGGATTATTTCTGAAACTCGACTTACATAAAAAATCATAAATGAACCAACCTAATATAAGAGAAGCTGCGGATATTATAATCCCCTGCCATAATTCAAGATCTGATTTAGCACTATCGATCAGGTAAAGTTCACCACCAACCCAGTAAATGACCACCATGAGCGCAAACCCAGATAACCAAGTTGAGTAACTTTCCCATTTAAACCAAGTCAAATGCTTAGGGACTTCACTCGGTGCGACTGAATATTTTCGAATATGATAAAATCCACCGCCATGAACTTGCCATTCTTCCCCCTGCACTCCAGATGGTAATTTATCATTTTTCTGAAGGCCCAGATCCAATGCAATAAAATAAAATGATGACCCTATCCAGGCAATCGCAGTTATAACATGTAGCCAACGAAGTGCGAATTCTAACCAGTCCCAAATTACTACTATTTCGGCCAAATTTTATACCTTTATAAAGTTAAAGATTTCTCAGTTTGAACCTATTTAGCTTCCCCGGTAAGTCGAATACCCGAAGGGCGATAATAGGAGTGGAACGTGGTAATGCTTATTTTCACTCATTCCAAAACGTATTGGAACTAAATCCAGAAATACAGGCTCACTATAACGATGGCCGAGCTGCCTATAATAATCACCAACATGAAAGATTAACTCAAATGACCCCAATCTAAAATCTACTTCTGTCATAATAGGTTGATCTGTTCGCCCATCAGCATTTGTACTTACCGAACAAACTGCATTAGAGCTGCCATCTGTGTATTCAAAAAAATCAATTCTCAAATTTGCAGCGGGCGTTCCGCAGCTCGTATCTAATGCATGAGTTGTTAAAAACCCGACCATTCTTTAGCTCCTAAAAGGATTAGCTTTCTCATTTAAACAAACTGAATATTTTCTGCACACTAGTTGATTAAAATACATGTTTCAAAATAAAATTTAGAGTATAACTGGTATAAGTTAATAAATTTGGAGTACCAAGTGGATCGTTATGAACGAGATATGATTGGTTATGGTAAGAATATACCAAAAGCAAAATGGCCTAATGAAGCAAAAATTGCTGTCCAATTCGTAATTAATTATGAAGAAGGTGGAGAAAACTGTGTTCTACACGGGGATGGCGCATCAGAAGCTTTCTTATCTGAGATAATTGGAGCGGCGCCTTGGCCAAATCAAAGACATTGGAATATGGAAAGTATTTACGAATACGGTGCAAGAGCTGGTTTCTGGCGACTTCACAGATTATTTACCAAAAAGGATATACCGGTAACGGTCTACGGAGTAGCATCCGCACTAGCAAGAAGTCCTGAGCAGGTAAAAGCTATGCAGGATGCAGGGTGGGAAATAGCGAGCCATGGTTTGAAGTGGATTGAGCATAAAGACATGCTACCAGAAGATGAAACAACTCAGATTCAAGAAGCTATAAAATTGCATCAAGAGATCACAGGTGAGCGACCATACGGTTGGTATACAGGAAGATGTTCAGACAATACTGTAAGACTAGTATCAAATGAAGGCGGCTTTGATTATATTTCGGATAGTTACGCGGACGATTTACCATATTGGTTGGAAATTGACGGCCATGACCAATTAATCATCCCTTATACTTTAGACACAAATGATATGAGATTTGCGACTGCACAGGGTTTTTCAACCTCTGGGCAGTTTTTTGATTATTTAAAAGATACTTTTGACACCCTATATTCTGAGGGGGTGGAAGGATCTCCAAAGATGATGTCAATTGGCTTGCATTGCAGACTAATTGGTAGACCTGGACGGATTACTGCCATTAAGCGATTTATTGAACATGCAACTTCATTCAAAGACGTTTGGTTCGCCAAACGAATTGAAATTGCGAAATATTGGCAAAGACACCATCCACCCAAAAGGTTTGAAAAACCATCAAAGATGGTGCAAAAAAAGTTTGTTGAAACGTTTGGTGGCATTTTCGAAAAATCGCCTTGGATTGCGGAAAAAACTTGGGATACTGAATTGGGACCAGCTCATGATACAGTCCACGGTTTACATAGCGCATTCTGTCGCATCTTCCGAGCAGAAGAAAAGGAAATTCGTTTAGAAGTATTAAAAGCTCACCCAGAACTGGCTGTAAAACTTTCTAAATCTGAGCGGCTTACAAAAGAAAGCCAAAACGAACAGGCAAGTGCTGGTTTAGACAACTTAACATCAGAAGAATACGAACAATTTAACGAGCTAAATAGATCTTACAGGGAGAAATATGGTTTTCCCTTCATTATCGCGGTGAAAAACCGCAGCAAATCAGAAATTTTAGATAATTTTATTTCTCGTATTAATAATACAGAAGAAATGGAATTCAATGAAGCATGTGCGCAAGTGGAACGGATAGCAGAAATTAGACTGCTGGATATAATTTAATGGCACAGAAAATTTTCACTGAACCCCTGACAAAAACAAATTTTCAGGATTTTGGAGAAGTCATTGATACTGACGGTGATCCAGATATGTTAATCAATCAAGGTCTATGTGAAAGATATCATGACAGAGCTAAAATAAATGTAGGACCCGATGGGAAAGTCGGTTTGAGCTTATTTAACGCGGAAACACGCTCATTGCCATTAGTACTTAATATGATGGAGAGACATCCTGACGGAAGCCAAGCCTTTATTCCTATGTCTACTAATGGATTTTTAATCATAGTTGCAAATGATAAAAACAGTAGGCCTGATATCCCGAAAGCGTTTGTAACAGCGCCTGGTCAAGCGATAAACTTTTTTAAAGGGACCTGGCACGGCGTCTTAACTCCCTTAAGTGAACCTGGTCTCTTTGCAGTGATCGATAGAATTGGAAAATCTCAAAATCTAGAAGAATTTTTCTTTGACGTACCATATATAGTTGATACACTCTAGGGCGTCTGCCTTAAAAATAGGCAGAACGCTAAATTTAATAGTCAAATAGGGAGACTAAAATGAGTGACAATGCTATGGGTTCTTACAGTGATCCCAACATTACACCCCCAATGGGTCAAGCAGCCCCACTGGGATTACAGCATGTCTTGGCCATGTTCGCATCAAACGTAACTCCGTCCATAATTGTTGCGGGGGCAGCAGGGCTGCAATTTGGTGGTGCAGAGCAAGTATATTTAATCCAAATGGCAATGCTTTTCGCAGGCATAGCAACATTATTTCAAACTATCGGGTTTGGCCCGGTAGGAGCCAGGTTGCCGATAATGCAAGGTACAAGCTTTGCATTTGTTGGTGTTTTAGCAGGTATTGCAGCAACTCAAGGCCTTGGTGTAGCTTTAACTTCCTGTATTATTGGTGGCTTAATTCATTTTGCCTTGGGATCAGTTATTGCAAATATTCGATATCTATTTCCACCACTTGTCACGGGGCTAGTTATCCTCGCAATCGGTCTTTATTTGGTACCAGTTGGTATTAAGTATGCAGCGGGTGGAGCCGCAGATTTCCAAATGGCAGCAGAAAGCTTTGGCTCTCTAATGCACTGGACAGTTGCACTCACAGTCATTGTGGTTGCTCTTGGATTTAAGTTCATGACAAAGGGCATTTTATCAAATGCTGCAATACTGCTGGGCTTAATCGCAGGTTATCTAGTGGCCTTTATGTTTGGTATGGTTAATTTTGCAGCTGTCGGTAAAGCGAGTTGGGTAACTGGACTTCAAACTTTACCATACGGGTTTGAGTTTAACCTAGGAGCTGTGATAGGCGTAACGTTAGTTTCAATTGTTTCAGCGGTTGAAACTGTTGGTGACACTTCAGCCACAGCTAAAGCTGGAGCAGGACGTGAAGCAACAGATGAAGAGATATCTGGTGCAACTTACGCAGATGGCCTTGGAACTGCTGTAGCTGGTGTTTTTGGCGGTTTGCCAAATACTTCTTTCAGCCAAAATGTAGGCATCGTCGGCATGACAGGTATTATGAGTAGACATGTAGTTACGATAGCAGGCGCAATTATGGTTATATGCGGTTTGGTACCAAAGATAGGAGCAATCATTGCCTCTATGCCACTTCCAGTACTAGGCGGTGGTGTTATTGTAATGTTTGGTATGGTAGCTGCTGCAGGTCTTAACGTATTAAGCGAAATCAAAATGTCTCGTAGAAATATGATTATTATAGCATTGTCACTGTCGATTGGTTTAGGTTTTAATTTGGTACCTTCAGCGGTGCAATATTTACCAGGAATATGGAAAACACTAGCAACATCAGCTGTAGCGCCAACGGCATTTCTTGCTATTATTTTAAATCAAATTCTACCAGAAGAATAAGTTTTCAAATAAATCTTTTAAGAAACGCCCTGAGAATTCAGGGCGTTTTTTGTTGTATTGATTTCGCCGGGAATCATTGTAACATAAAACTATGAATAGTTTTGTTCCTATTTCAAATTTCCATAGCAATGTAGTTAGTTTTCAAAAACCTGAGCTCGCTGTTATTTTGTCATTATATGGGCGAATGGTAGCTGCTGGGGAATGGCGAGATTATGGTATTTCTTCGCTAAAAGAAGTTGCAATATTCTCAGTTTTTAAAAGAACAGCGGAAAATCCAATCTATAAAATTGAAAAAAGACCTAAACTTCGAAATAGACAGGGTGAATATGCAGTAGTTGGCATAGATGGGCAAATCCTAAAGCGCGGACATGATCTGAAATCTGTGTTAGGCATTTTAGAGCGTAAATTAATCAAGCTAGTTGATTAATTGATTAGTAGACAAATTTGTTAAGCGTTTGTCTCTAAGTTTATTTACAATTTTCTTAAAACAGTAAATTTTTATTTTTAATGTAATTTTTAAAGTATTTTCCCTTTTAGACTGGAAAAGAACAAAAGAAGAACATATTTATACACTAATGTTTTCTGAACTATCTATTACATCAAACTTTAGTTTCCTACAGGGTGCATCACATCCCGAAGAATATATGGAACGTGGAGCTTTTTTAGGCCTAAATGCAATTGCAATTGCAGATGTTAATTCTGTGGCTGGGATCGTACGCGCACATACATGTGGAGAAAAAATTAAACAAACTGTTTCAGAACGCCAACGTATAGAATCCTTTGGACCTCCCTGCCCGAGGCACCTCAAAGGATATAGTTTAATAGATGTTGAAAATGTACCTCGTTTAATACCAGCTGCACGCTTAATTTTTGAAGAAGGAGTTAGCGTCACTTCAATAATTCGAACCCATGAAGGTTGGAAAACAATTTGTAAGTTAATTTCAAAAGGTCGTTTAAGAAGCAAAAAAGGTGAGTGTGAACTAAAAATAGCAGATGTAAGTAAAAAAATTTCTGGAATAACTTTATTACTACATGTTCCCCAAACTTTACCCAAAAAAAATGATACTTGGTGGAAAGAGGTAAGACATTTATTAAGCACACAAAAAGACTGTTCATATTTAGTAATGTCACCATACTATGACGGATTAGATGAAACTCGATTTGATAGATTATACAGGCTATCTAAAAGCTTTTCGCTACCAGTTGTCGCAAGTGCTTTTCCTTTAATGCATCATGGAAAACGGCGACGACTGGCAGATGTGTTAAACGCTATCAAACAAGGCAAAAAGATTGAACAGTTAGGGAAAAGTGCCCTAGTAAATGCCGAGCAACGTTTACGAAGCCCCCAAGAGATAAATAAGTTATTCTCAAAATTTCCAATTGCCATAAAAAATGCAAATAAAATTTCTGCGAGCTGTGTGTTTACGCTTGATCAGCTAAAATACGATTATCCCAAAGAGCTTAATAGTGGGAAAGCACCATCAGAACGATTGAGTGAATTGGCGATGGAAGGTTTAAAGTGGCGCTACCCACAGGGAGCACCAGAACGTGTAAGTCAAATTCTAAATCATGAATTAAAGCTTATAAAAAAATTAGAATACGAACCATACTTTCTCACTGTAAATGACATAGTCCAATTCGCTCGCTCACGTAATATTCTTTGTCAAGGACGGGGGTCTGCTGCAAATTCTATCTTATGTTATTGCCTAGGCATAACATCAGTAAGTCCTGAAATAGGCACAATGGTTTTCGAACGTTTTGTTTCAGAGGCAAGAAAGGAACCACCCGATATAGATGTTGACTTTGAACATGAGCGTCGCGAGGAAGTAATTCAGCATATATACGAAAAATATGGGCGCGATCATGCCGGATTATGTGCAACAGTAGTTCACTACCGTGGGAAGCGTGCTGTACGTGAAGTTGGTACAGCTATGGGGTTAACAAAAGATACTATTAGTGCACTTTCCTCACAACTTTGGGGGTTTTCTAACAATGGAAAAATTAGCGACAAGTGGTTAAAAGAAATTGGCCTAAACCCTAATGATACAAATCTGAAAAAAACCCTATTATTAATTCATGAAATAATAGGCTTTCCTCGCCACCTTTCCCAGCATGTAGGTGGTTTTATCATCACTGAAGGCCGTTTAGATGAGCTTGTTCCAATTGAAAATGCAAGTATGGAAGGCAGAACTGTAATTTGCTGGGATAAGGATGATATCGATTCCTTAGGAATTTTAAAAATTGACATTTTATCCCTAGGCATGCTGACTTGCCTACGTAAATCATTTGATTTGATTTCCCAACATCTTGGCCAGAATTTTGATCTTGCCAATCTTCCTACCGAAGATCCTAAAGTCTACGATATGTTATGCCGCGCTGACAGTATTGGAGTGTTTCAAGTTGAAAGTCGTGCGCAAATGAATTTCCTTCCCAGAATGAGGCCACGCTGTTTCTATGATCTTGTAATAGAAGTTGCCATAGTAAGGCCAGGTCCCATTCAAGGCGATATGGTCCACCCTTATATTCGCCGACGCAATGGTGAAGAACAAGTTGAATTCCCATCAGACGCACTTGGAGGTGTTTTAAGTAAGACACTGGGAGTACCACTGTTCCAAGAGCAAGCTATGCAAATTGCTATTGTTGGAGCGGGATTCAGTCCCGAAGAAGCAGATAAGTTGCGCAGAGCTCTAGCAACCTTCAAGAAACATGGCTCAGTAAGTGAGTTAAGAACCCGATTTTTGAGAGGAATGCGCCAGAACGGCTATGGCAAAGATTTTTCAGAGCGATGTTTCTCCCAAATTGAAGGTTTTGGATCTTATGGTTTCCCTGAAAGCCACGCAGCTAGCTTTGCATTATTAGTATATGCCAGTGCTTGGATAAAATGTCAGCACCCAGCTGTTTTTGCATGCGCCCTATTGAACTCTCAGCCAATGGGTTTCTATGCACCAGCCCAAATACTGAATGATGCACGCGCTCATGATGTTAGCATTTACCCAATTTGCATCAACAATAGCTATTGGGACAATACTTTAGAAACAGACAAAAATGGAGAATTAGCATTAAGGTTGGGTTTTAGACAAATAATTGGATTAACAAAAGAGGATGCATCCTGGATTACTGCTGCGCGTGGAAATGGTTATAGCACTATAGGAGATATATGGCGACGTGCTGGCGTTAAATCTGTTACACTAAATCGCTTAGCCGAAGCTGATGCATTTATCTCAATTGGAATGAACCAACGCGAAGCAATTTGGCAAGCAAGTGCCATTCCCGGTAATAGCAAATTACCCTTATTCGATCAGGACATTGATGGCGAAATTATAAAAGAAGCGTTTCCAGAATTACCTAATATGAGCCTCGGAGAATCTATTGTTCAAGACTACACTGCTACGAAATTCTCACTACGAGCCCATCCTCTATCTCTATTAAGGGATATTTTGACTCCGTCATATCAAAGTATTAATAACTAAAAAGGTGCTTTTGACCTAAACCGCAAACCAAATCCACTTTCCGGATGGTTCACTTTGAGCTCCTCTGAATGTAACATCATTCTACGATGCACGATAGACTCTCCATATATAGGATCTCCTATAATTGGATGGCCAAACGCCATACAGTGCACTCTCAACTGATGCGACCGTCCAGTTTTAGGAAGCAAGCGTAATCTACTTTCATTTTCACTAGAAGTTAGTTTGTACCATTCGGTTAATGCCCGCTTCCCCGTTTCGTGACAAACCATCTGCCGAGGTCTATTTTCCCAGTCAACAACCAAGGGCAGATCGATTAGTCCACTTCTTTGCATAACTACCCCGGAAACACGCGCCACATATGTTTTCTTGACTTGACGTTTTTCAAATTGCATTGAAAGCACTCTCTGGGCGTATCCTGTTTGAGCAAAAATCATGACACCCGAAGTATCTCTATCAAGACGATGGACCAATAGCGTGTTTGGAAAAGCAACTTTCAATCTACTTAGCAGACAATCTGCTAGTTCAATTCCCTTGCCAGGAACGGAAAGTAGACCTGCAGGTTTATTCACTACTAAAATATGCGCATCTTCGTGGAGAATATCTAGTGGGTCGATTGGGGGATTATATTCCATGTCTATTCTTCGCCTAAACAAGAAAATAAAAAAAGTCTATAGCTGTGAAATTTTACTTGATTTTTTCACGAACTACTAACACCCTACTTCTAGTTTATTTTTGGGACGCTCGTGCATAATTTTGATCCAAATGCTTCATCAACCTTGGGTGCCGATCTTCGGTCACTTAGGAAGTCTCGAAAAATGACGATTAGAGAACTATCTGAAGCTACAGAAAAGTCATTGGGATGGATCAGTCAGATAGAAAGAGATAAGTCTCAACCATCAATTGATGACTTAAGAGACTTGGCTCATGTTCTTAATGTCCCTCTATCAATATTATTTGGACAGACAAGTTCAGGCTCAGAAGAAGAAGGGTACATCGTACGAAAATCTGCTCGGCGGGTCATAGGTTCAAACTCGTCTGGTCTTAAAGAAGAGTTGCTTTCGCCTGACCTTACGGATGATTTCGAGGTAGTATACTCAACGTTTGAGCCAAATTCAAAGTTGGCAAAAACACAAAAGAGACAAACGCAAGAAGTTGGATACGTAATAAGCGGAAGTCTTGTTTTGAATATAGACGGTAAGGAATTCAAAGTAAGTGAGGGCGATAGTTTCAGAATCAAAGGGGAAGCACATAGTTGGGCAAACCCATTCTCAAAACCCTGCAAGATAATTTGGGTAATTGCCCCACCAATTTATTAGAAATGTAAATTTGCTATAAATAAGTATTTAGGGAGATAAAAATGTCTGAATTTCCAAAATCGGCTAGGGTTGTAATAATAGGAGGTGGTGTCGTAGGAGCATCAGCACTTTATCATCTTGCTAAAGAAGGGTGGACCGACTGTATACTTATTGAAAAAAATGAACTTACAGCTGGGTCTACATGGCATGCAGCGGGAAACGTGCCAACATTTTCTACAAGTTGGTCGATAATGAATATGCAGCGTTACTCAACTGAATTATATAGTAGGTTAGGACAAGAAGTTGACTACCCTATGAATTATCATATGACCGGTTCTATTCGGCTCGCTCATTCCAAAGAACGCATGCAAGAGTTTGAACGTGCCAAAGGAATGGGGCAATATCAGGGTATGGATATTGCGATCCTTGGGTTAGACGAGATCAAAAATATACATCCCTTTATAGAAACTCATGACCTTTCAGGCGCTCTTCACGATCCAAGTGATGGGGATATCGACCCAGCGCAGCTAACCCAGGCACTGGCTAAGGGTGCCAGAGATTTGGGTGCAGAAATTATCCGCTTTTGCTCAGCAAATGGGGTGAGTAGAAAAAATAAAGAATGGATTATTCACACCACAAAAGGGGACATTCGATGCGAATATGTCGTCAATGCAGCGGGCTATTATGCACAAAGGGTTGGAGAATGGTTCAGACCATACGGTGGAAGAACTGTTCCTATGATGGTAATGAGCCACCAGTATCTATTATTTGAGGAAGTCGATGCCGTAAAAGAGTGGTCTTCTAAAGAACAACACAAACTTCCACTACTTCGCGATGTTGACAGTAGTTATTACCTTCGCCAAGAAAAGTTTGGCTTCAATCTTGGTCCATATGAGCGAAATTGTAGAGCTCATTGGGCGAAACCCGAAGATCCGATGCCAGAGGATTTTAGTTTTCAGCTCTATCCAGATGATCTAGATCGATTGGAATGGTACATTGAAGATGCGCTTGCGAGAGTGCCTGTATTAGGTGAAGCAGGCGTAAGTAAAGTCATTAATGGACCTATTCCTTATGCGCCAGATGGGCTGCCATTGATAGGCCCAATGCCTGGGGTACCTAATGCATTTGAGGCGTGTGTGTTTACTTTTGGGATTGCTCAAGGCGGTGGGGCAGGGAAGGTTCTATCAGAATGGATAATTGAAGGCGAAACGGAATGGGATATGTGGTCCTGTGATCCGCGACGTTACACAGATTACACAGATCATGACTATTGTGTTGCCAAGGGCATGGAAATCTACGGGCACGAATATGCTATGCATTTCCCATGGCATGAGTGGCCTGCAGGCAGAAATAAAAAACTTTCCCCTGCACATGATCAAATAATAAAAAAAGGTGGTCAAATGGGCGCTTACAATGGATGGGAGCGCGCAAATTGGTTCGCCCATACCACTGACGACATCACAGAAAAAGCAACCCAAACTTGGAAGCGTTCAGGACCTTGGGAACAACGAATTAAAGAAGAATGTTATGCCGTACGAGATGAAGTAGGAGTATTAGACTTACCCGGCTTCAGCCGCTTTGACATTGAGGGCACAGGTGCTGCCGCATGGCTAAAAGAAAGGATAGCAGGGTCTTTACCGAAAACTGGACGTCTTAATTTGGCTTATTTTGCAGATAAAAGAGGCCGGATACTAACTGAGATGTCGATAATACGACACTCTGAAGAAAAATTTACACTGATAACTGCCGCTTCGGCTCAGTGGCATGACTGGGATATTGTTAATAAAGCATCTTCTGAAAATATATCTGTTACAGATAATACAAAGAGCATCAGTACATTAATAGTTACGGGACCAAAGTCTCGCGATTTACTTGAAAAAATTGGTACTGAAGCAGATCTACACTTACCTTGGCTGAGCCATCAAAAAGCAAAAGTATGTGGCAAGCCCTGTCATTTGATGCGCGTTAGTTTTGCAGGCGAACTAGGTTGGGAAATTCATACTAAAGTTGAAAATATATCAGCACTCTACAAAGAAATTACTGACGGAGGAGCAAAGCCATTTGGAATGTGGGCGTTAAATTCTCTTCGCATCGAAAAAGGTTATAGAGCGTGGAAAGGCGATTTATCAACAGATTACAGCCTACAGGAAGCTGGTTTGTCGAGATTTATTAAGTTTGACAAAGAAGAAAATTTTCTGGGAAAAGCAGCATTAGAAATAGAAAGACAGCGCGGAATTAAAAAACAGTTTGTAACACTAATTGTAAGTGCTGGAGAATGTGATGCACCATACATGTCTACTTTGTGGAAAAATGGTCAAATCGTGGGAGAAACAACATCTGGCGCTTGGGGATATCGGACAAATTCTTCAATAGCCTTAGGAATGATCAGAAGTGATTTGGCTTCAGCCGGAACAGAAATTGAAGTTGAAATTTTTGGAGACCGCCACAAAGCTGTTGTTCAAGCTAATGGATCGATTTGGGATCCGCTTAACGAAAGATTGCGTGCATGAAAAAAGCAGTCACGCTTCTTGATGGATCAGTTGGGCAAGAATTGGTTAAACAGTATGGCGAAAAACCTACCCCACTATGGTCAACAGAAATAATGCTAAAAGACCCAAATATGGTCTCAAATATTCATAGTGCTTACTTTGAGGCTGGGGCGACTGTTGCGACCACCAACAGCTACACAATCCTCAGAGACCGTTTAAAACACTTTGAACTTGAGCATGAAGTACATAATCTATGGAACTCTTCAGTTGCTGCAGCCTGTAAAGCCCGTGATAAGTTTGGATCTGGCCGTATTGCAGGTTCAATTGGCCCTTTAGTAGCATCATACCGGCCCGACATTTGCCCCCCAGTAGAAGAAGCATCAAGTATATATAAAGAGAAAGTTGAAAGTATTGCCCCTATGGTAGATATATTATTGGTTGAGACGGTGTGCTCTTTGAAACAAGCTAAAGGGGTCTTGGCGGCAACAGATAATAGCAATAAACCTGTTTGGATATCTTTTAGTGTCGATGATAACGATGGCACAAAGCTTCGCTCTGGCGAAAACCTAGAAGAGGTAGAAGCTGTTATCAATCATCATTTGGTTGAGGCAGTTCTCATAAACTGTTCACCACCTGAAGTGGTGGGTAATGCATTATCTATACTCTCCAAAATGGGTTTAGCTTTTGGGGCGTATGCGAATGGATTTTCTAAAATATCATCAGAATTTCTAAAAACGAGACCGACGGTTGATGCTTTGACGGCTCGAAAAGACTTGGGACCGGAAGAATATAGTAATTTTGTTACCAATTGGATTAGAAATGGAGCCAGTATTGTTGGTGGATGCTGTGAAATTGGTCCTGCGCATATTTCAAAGATTGCTCAAAAAATCCATGAATTAGGATACAAAACTTTATAAGGAAATTAGATAACGATGATACAGGATAAAGCTAAAGTTGTTATCATAGGTGGCGGGGTCATTGGCTGCTCAGTGGCCTATCATTTAAGTAAATTAGGCTGGAATGATATCGTTTTACTCGAGCGCAAACAGCTGACTTCTGGCACAACTTGGCATGCAGCAGGATTAATCGGGCAACTAAGAGCCAGTGCTAATATGACAAAATTAGCAAAATATACGCAAGAACTATACTTTGATCTCGAAAAAGAAACCGGTGTATCGACAGGTTTTAAAAGAGTTGGTTCAATAAGTGTTGCTCTTACAAATGAAAGAATGGAAGAATTAAAACGCTCTGCAGCCATGGCTAGAGCTTTTGGAGTCGATGTGGAAGAAATTTCTCCACATGAAATTCAAAATAGGTACCCGCATATCAATCTAGAAAGTGTAGTAGGCGGAGTATTTCTTGGGAAAGACGGGCAAGGAGATCCGGCAAATATTGCCCTAGCCCTTGCAAAAGGTGCCCGCCAGCTCGGTGCTAAAATTCATGAAAGAGTTACTATAACCAAAGTATTTAAAAATCAAAATAAAGTAAGTGGCGTTGAATGGACTGATCAGCATGGTGAGCGTGGGCATATCGCCTGTGAAGAAATAGTAAACTGTGCTGGAATGTGGGGACACAGTGTCGGGAAGATGTTGGGTACAAATATTCCCCTCCATGCATGTGAACATTTTTATATAGTTACAGAGCCCATAGCCGAATTAACCCAACTACCTGTGCTAAGAGTTCCCGATGAATGTGCCTATTACAAAGAAGATGCCGGCAAAATGTTACTTGGTGCATTTGAGCCTAATGCGAAGCCCTGGGGTATGTCTGGAATATCCGAAGATTTTGAATTTGACCAACTTCCTGAAGACTTTGAGCATTTTGAACCAATACTAGAAATGGCTGTAAACAGAGTTCCAATGCTTGAGAAAGCTGGAATTCATACATTTTTTAATGGACCAGAGAGTTTCACACCAGATGACGCCTATCACCTCGGTCGCACACCTGAAATGGAAAATGTTTGGGTAGCAGCGGGCTTTAATTCAATAGGTATACAATCTGCTGGGGGCGCAGGAATGGCACTTGCACAATGGATGCAAGATAAAGAAAAACCATTTGACTTAGGCGATGTGGATATAAGTCGTATGCAGCCTTTTCAGGGAAATAAGAAATATTTATTTGAACGCTCAAAAGAAACACTTGGTCTGCTATATGCTGATCATTTCCCTTTTAGACAAAAGGCCAGTGCTAGAGGGGTTAGACGAACACCTTTCCATGAACATCTCAAGTCAAAAGGCGCAGTCTTTGGAGAAGCAGCTGGTTGGGAGCGAGCAAATTGGTTCTCTGTTGACGGGCAACATGATGAATATGTTTATAGTTGGAAACGCCAGAATTGGTTTGAAAATTCTGCTAGAGAGCACATGGCTGTAAGGGAGAATGTTGGTCTATATGATATGTCTACTTTCGGCAAAATACGAGTAGAAGGCGAAGATGCTGAAAGCTTTCTAAACTATTTGTGCGGTGCCAACTTATCTGTCGATATAGGAAAAATAGTATACACCCAATTTTTGAACTCAAAGGGCGGGATCGAAGCAGACGTTACTGTCACCAGACTAAGTGAAACCACATATTTGATCGTAACACCTGCTGCCACTCGACTTGCTGATGAAACTTGGCTGCGTAGAAACCAAAAGGACTATAGCGTAGTTATTACAGACATTACTGCGGCTGAGGGAGTTATTGCCTTAATGGGACCAGCCTCAAGAGCTTTATTAAAAAGTATTTCACCAAATAATTTCGAGAATGAAACAAATCCTTTTGGAACTGCGCAAGTCATTGAAATAGGCATGGGAATCGCCCGTGCACATAGGGTTTCTTATGTGGGGGAGCTTGGATGGGAACTATACATTAGTAGTGATCAATGCGGTCATATATTCGAGACAATAATTGATGCTGGTTCAGATCATAATTTAAAATTATGTGGAATGCATATGATGGACAGCTGCAGAATAGAAAAAGCTTACCGGCATTTTGGCCATGATATTACATGCGAGGACCACGTGCTTGAAGCCGGGTTAGGCTTCGCAGTAGACACTGATAAGACTAATTTCATAGGTAAAAAAGCTGTGATTGAAAAAAGAGAATTGGGCTTAGAAAAAAGATTGGTACAATTTCAACTGACAGATCCTGAACCTTTATTATATCATAACGAACCAATAATGAGAGATGGTGACATTGTAGGTTATATTAGCTCGGGTAATTATGGTCATAAATTGGGTGGGGCAATCGGTATGGGATACGTACCATGCGCAGGTGAAAGTCCAGAAGAACTTCTTTCATCAAAATTTGAAATAGATGTTTCAGGTACTATTTGCGAAGCTAAAGCATCTTTAAAACCTTTATATGACCCACTTAGTAAGCGTACAAAAGCCTAGCTCAGGCTGTCTAATCCAATAAAGTCACCTAAGCCGTGGCGGTTTAAGCAACTTTTTCAGCTTTTCGTCCATTTCACTTGGAGTAATTGTTTCTTTTGAAACGTTCTCAAAATTAACAGAGGTACCAACCTTCTTAATTTTTTTTAGAACTGGGTTATCAACTTTAAGAAAAATAACGTCGATTAGCTTATCGGCTTGCGAGATAAACGTAAGTGCTTCATTTACTGCCTTTGCTACTGCGCCATGCATCATTGGATTTACATCAACGAATACAATGACTTGAGATTTGTGCCCATTTAAATATTTGGCTTCAGCAGTCCATGCTTCAGCAACGAAGTCAGATAAATATCTTAATTTTTTATTTAAAGCATCTCTTACTTCGAACGGTATACTCGGTTTGCTAAACGCAGTTACCTTATCGTGTAATCTTTCTGGAGCTTGCTCAACAATATTCTGCAACCAATCAATATCATGACTACTAAGCAATATCTCTGACGGAACTGCCAAGTTTAAATTTAAACCCAAGCCTAGCTTCTGCTCTTTTAACATAGGTAGAACCATGCGTCCCGTTAGCGCAAGATAGGGAGAACTATCTTCAGTAAAATCAACTAACCTAGCGATGGTATCGAAAACTAAGGCGTATTTATCTTCCGATGTTTCAATTAACTTCGGACAGGCCACACCGCCTTCAAGCTCTTTCTCAAGTAATAGATATAGTTCAGTATCGATAAGGGCCTCATAAAAGAAAAATCTTGATTTGCCACTGTGGCCTGAACCATCAGCTAACTTTTTAAGCTCATCAAGCTTGGTAATTTTTTCAGTCATTCAGAATTCTTTTAATAACCTTTTTGCGTCAACCACACTTTGAGTAACCGCAGTTCCGACAAGTCATGCACCCCTCGATCATCTGAAGGTCGAACTGACCACAGGAAGAGCAAGATTTTTGTCGGCTTATTTTCAGATTTTCTACCTTATTGGTTTCAGTACTTTTTTGAATAGGCGCTTCATCAGAAACTCTAATAAACCCAATCTTCATCATATGTTCTTCAAGAACACCACCTATAGCTGCCAAGATCGACGGAATGTATTTTCCACCAACCCAGGCTCCACCTCTGGGATCAAACACGGCCTTCAGTTCATCGACGACAAAAGAAACATCACCTCCACGACGGAATACTGCAGAAATCATTCGCGTTAAACCAACTGTCCACGCAAAATGCTCCATATTTTTAGAATTTATAAAAACCTCAAATGGACGCCTTTGATCATTAACAATTATATCATTGATGGTTACATAAATTGCATGTTCGCTATCTGGCCACTTTAACTTGTAGGTATTACCATCGAGGGTTTCGGGTCGGTCTAGAGGCTCAGACATATAGATGATATCCCCATCTATGTCTGTGTCAGATTTAGATTTATCTTCCGATGCCACTGCCAGAACTGATCCTGTTACCTCGTTAGGCCTATAGGTCGTGCAACCTTTACAACCAGTATCATAAGCTTGCATGTATACTTCTTTAAAGTCACCAAAACTTATATCTTCTGGACAATTTATAGTTTTAGATATTGAGCTATCAACCCACTTTTGAGCTGCAGCTTGCATTCTAACATGATCTGATGGGGTCAAGTTTTGCGCACTTACGAAATAATCAGGTAGTTGCGCATTGCCAAATTTATCCCTCCACATTTGAACTGCATAATCTACAACTTCTTCCTCAATATGAGAGCCATCATTTTGTAAAACTTTTCGCGTATAGCTGTATGCAAAAACGGGCTCGATACCAGAGCTGACATTGCCCGCATATAAAGAGATTGTACCAGTCGGTGCAATTGACGTTAAAAGAGCATTTCTGATTCCAAATTTATGGATCGCTTGTTTAATATCCTCGTCCATTTGATTCATATTACCTGACGCTATAAACTTTTCAGAATCAAAAAGTGGAAAGGCGCCCTTTTCCTTCGCTAAGTTTATCGAAGCATTGTAAGATGAGCGCGCTATTATTTTCATCCACTGTTCGGTTTTTTTAACCGCTTCATCAGAGCCATACCGCAAACCCACCATCAATAAAGCATCTGCAAGACCAGTCACACCCAAACCAATCCGACGTTTATTTTTAGCCTCCTGCTTTTGTGCTTCAAGCGGAAACTGGGATACATCGATGACATTATCCATCATCCGCACGGCCGTATTAACTAACTTTTCTAATTGAGGAACATCCAAATAGGCATTTTCATTAAATGGATGCTCAACTAGTTTGGCCAAGTTAATTGAACCCAGTAAACATGCCCCATAGGGAGGTAAAGGCTGCTCCCCACAAGGATTTGTCGCCGTTATAGTTTCACAATAATTTAAATTATTTGTCTCATTTATTCTATCAATAAAAATTACTCCTGGCTCGGCAAAGTTATACGTTGCACGCATGATTTTATCCCAAAGATGAGCTGCTTTAATGACACTATATACTTTGTTATTATGGGTAAGTTTCCAATTTTTACCTTTTTTCACTGCATCCATAAATGCATCAGTTACCAGTACAGATAAGTTGAACATTCTAAGTTTTTGTGAATCCGACTTTGCAGCAATAAATTCTTCAATATCAGGATGGTCACAACGCATTGTTGCCATCATGGCGCCACGCCGCGAACCTGCCGACATAATAGTCCTGCACATAGAATCCCATACGTCCATAAATGACACTGGACCAGACGCATCGGCTGCAATACCTTTTACAAGCGACCCTTTTGGCCGGATAGTACTGAAATCATAACCTATTCCTCCACCCTGCTGCATAGTTAAGGCGGCTTCTTTTAGCATATCAAAAATACCACTCATACTATCGGGTATCACTCCCATTACGAAGCAATTGAATAATGTTACATTTCGTTCGGTTCCTGAACCGGCTGTTATTCTACCGGCCGGCAAAAATTTAAAATCACTTAAAGTGTTAAAGAAAATAGTTTCCCATTTTTTTGGGTCTGCTTCAGCTTTTGATAAAGCTTTGGCTATCCGACGCCAGGTATCCTTAACGTTATGCTCAAGAAATGCACCGTTTTGGTCCTTTAGTCTGTATTTCATATCCCAAATTTGCTCAGAAATTGTCATCGGAAAATCTGACATTTAAAATCCTTTATACAGCACTAGTTTATGAGATATGGTAAGCACGGTACGGCAGTTTACCTGCTAACTAGATTTGCGTCAACACAGCAAAAATTGAAGTTTTAGAAGGTGACTAGGGCACAACCATGATTGCAACTATACATCTAGTGAAATTGAGTGTGGGAACGTCCAACATTGGAGATTTGCAAAAATGGCAATCGACAAAGGCAGCTCAAGGCAAGGATGGCCTTCCAAGACATGTAACCAGAATGTGGCCTAAGCGTGAGAAGGAATTGCTTGCGGGCGGTTCGATTTACTGGGTTATAAAAGGCGTCATTCAATGTCGGCAAAAAATTATACGCTTTGATGAAGTAGTTAGCAAAGATGGTGTTAGAAGATGTGCAATAGTACTTGAACCTAAATACACCCGAACAAGCCCAGTATTAAAAAGACCATTTCAAGGATGGCGGTATCTCAAAATAGACAAGGCACCACCTGATTTGGGACTGCACCGTAACTCAGATGATGAACTGCCACCTGAATTAGCCGGTGAGCTAGCAAAAATTGGTGTGATCTAATCACTTAAAATATGTGCCAAAAATTTACTTTCAGCGTTCACTTGTGTTTTTCTAAAAAATGCAGACTTAGACTTAAACAAAGTAGCCTCGGACTTGTGTATTAGCCCATCAGTTAAAATTTTCAGATGATTTGCTTTAAGTGTTTCTCCGGTAGAGGTTATGTCAGCTATAGCTTCAGCTGTCTCATTTTTCACAGTTCCCTCGGTAGCTCCTTGACTATCAACAAGTTGATAATCAGCCACACCTGCTGACTTTAAAAACTCTCGAACGAGGTAATGATACTTTGTAGCGATACGCAAACGAAACCCATGTTTCTCACGAAAAGCTTCTGCTGCAGAGTCAAAATCATCCAGAGTATCAACATCTATCCAAAATCTGGGTACGGACAATACAAGATCAGCGAAACCAAATCCCAAAGACTTAACAATTTCTAAATTTTGATCCCAATTGGGCAACTTTTCACATACCAAATCCGACCCAGTAACACCAAAATGAATTCGCCCTTCATTTAGCTCTGTAGGTATTTCACCGGCAGAAAGAAGTGTAAGTTCTATCCCTTGTACGCCTTTAACGTAACCCGCATATTCCCTTTTAGACTCAGTACGTTTAAGATGTATCCCACGCGAAGCAAACCAGGAGAAAGTCTCCTCCATCAACCGCCCTTTTGAGGGCACGCCCAGCTTAATCATTGTCCTCAAAGCCTTTCGACTGAATTATTAAATCCGGTCGGACCACACCTCCAACAGCAGGAATCTCTCGCCCTTTACCGATATGCTTGGTTAGAGCATCATATCTTCCGCCAGTAGCTATCGGAGGAAGATTAATATGGTTCTCAGAGTAAAAGCCAAAAACAAATCCATCGTAATATTCCATAGAAGTCCTACCGTAGCTCGCCTCAAAGTCAATTGAGGATAGATCAACATTTGCATTATCTAAGGCTGACAACCGTTTTTCGAATTTCTCAATAGCGCTTCCAAGAGCGGGCATATCAGGTAATAGATCTTTAAGCTTAATTAATGCTTGAGGGCATTTGTCACCAATATTCAGCAAGGAATTTATTATCTCCAATTCTGTTGTGGAAATTGGTGCTTCCTTACTATCTTGTAGTAAATTTTCAATACGTTCAATTATCTCAGACTTACTTCTTAATCCAATTTCTTTAGCTTGATTAGCAAAACTTTTTTCTGCTTGAAAGCCATCAAATCGCTCGGTTGATAAGCTTACTTCGTTAGTAAATTTTTCTAAAATTGCTAAAAACCTTTGGGGCCGCCATAGATGGCGCAACAGAGCTTTTTGCCGGCTACTGGTCGTTTTTAAGCTCGATACAGCAGTCATTAGAATACCTATATCACCAGTGGCAACTCTTAGTGGTAAATCGCCCAAAGCTTTTTTAATTATGCAAAAAACATCAGTGTCAGACTTAATCACATCTGTGCGATCAAAAATCTCGTACCCCACCTGTAAATATTCGCTTGCTCTTTCTGAATTTTTTTCCTGACGTCGAAATACCTTTCCACAATAAGCATAACGAGCAGTTTCATTCCCTGTTACACCAGTCATATGGGTTTTTACAATCGGCACTGTAAAATCAGGCCTCAACATCATTTCACCGTTAAAGGGGTCACTGGTAACATAGGCACGCGCTCGAATATCCTCGCCATATAGGTCCAGCAAAGTATCGGCCCGTTGCAAAACAGCAGGTTGCACTATTTGTGCTCCAGAATTCGAAAATAACCTTAGAATTCGGTCAGCTTCAATTTCTATCCGTTTTTGCTCATTCACTTTTTCAAAGCTCTCAACATCTCTTGCACTTTAGAAACCATTTCTTTTTTTGGCACAGTAAATTGACTTGGCCTTTCCTTCCATTCTTCCAAGGTAGCATTTTTGGCAAGTTGCGTGCCCAATATTAAATCTTTAATTTGGATAAGGCCCTTATCTCTTTCTTCACTACCTTCGATTATGGCCAGAGGTGAACGCCGTTTATCGGCATACCTCAATTGGTTGCCAAAATTCTTTGGATTCCCCAAATACATTTCTGCACGAATACCAGAGGATCTCAATTCAGACACGATACTAAGGTAATCATTGAGCCTTTCCCGGTCCATAACTGTTACAACAACTGGCCCAATTGTTTCCGTTCTTGATCGATCTTTCTCCCTCAGTGCAGCCATCAGTCTGTCTACCCCAATCGAAACACCTGTAGCTGGAATAGTTTGTCCAGTGAAGCGTTTCACTAAGTCATCGTAGCGCCCTCCGCCCGCAACAGAGCCAAATTGTCTTTTTTTTCCCTTTGTATCATATATTTCGAATGTCAACTCTGCCTCAAATACAGGGCCAGTATAATACTCCAGGCCCCTTACAACTGATGGATCCAGCTGAACCCTTTTGGAGGAGTAATCACCTATAGTAAGGAGTTCAGCCATCATATCCAATTCTGATATACCCTCGGAGCCAGTAACCGAGTTTCCGACCACTTCACGTAAGTTCAAAAGTGTTTTTTCATTTGTGTCACCCTTTGCAGTAAGAAATGCAAGAACAGGCGCCGCTTGATCTTTTGATAGACCTACCCCATCTATATAAGCCCCAGAGGCATCCAATCTACCAACGCTTAAAAGTTCTGCTACCCCCGATACACCAACCTTATCAAATTTATCGATTACCCTTAGCACTTCAAGGCGTTTCGTCTGATCGTCCAGTCCTATCAATTCCAAGACACCATTAAGAATTTTTCGATTATTTATCCGCACCATATAATCACCGGAAGGTATTCCGACCTCCTCCAAAGCATCCGCTAACATTGCGCATACTTCAGCGTCCGCCACCACATTTGGAGCCCCAATTGTATCAGCATCACATTGATAGAACTGTCGAAAACGCCCCGGACCAGGTTTTTCATTTCTCCAAACAGGGCCCATAGCATAACGACGATAAGGGTTCGGTAATTCGTTTCTATATTGTGCATAAACACGAGCAAGCGGCGCGGTTAAGTCATAGCGTAATGCAAGCCACGAATTATCGTCCTCTTGCCATGCAAATACTCCATCATTTGGCCGATCAACATCTGGTAAAAACTTCCCCAACGCATCAACATTTTCAACAGCAGATGTTTCTAGTGCATCAAAACCGTGATGATGATAAACACTCGCAACTTTTTGCAACATTTCATTTCTCTCAGAAACCTCTTGATCAAAATAGTCACGGAAACCTTTCGGAGTTTCGGCCTTTGGTCGCGATTGTTTTTTGTCCTTAGCCATTCGAAATGAACCCCACATAATATTTTCTCGGCATGATTTATTACAGAGTAAGCAAATGAGCAAGAAATCTTCTTGAATGTTCGTTACTGTCATCTATGTCCAAGTTAATGAAACGAGCTTTGATATTTGGTGCCTCTGGCGGAATAGGAGGTGCAATAGCGGACAATTTAAGTAAGCGACATTGGGATGTAACTAGCCTCTCCCGATCGTTTAATCAGTTTGATGTGACAGACGAAGACAGCGTTAAAGCTGCTTTTGCATCTGTAGACGGGCCATTTGACTTCATCTTAATAGCTACAGGGGCGTTAGAAATTAACAGCGCTCCAGAAAAATCAATAAACCACCTATCACAAAGTAACATGATTGATCATTTTATGACAAATGCTATCGGCCCAGCACATATTTTAAAGCATGTAAGATCTTTTTTGAATAAAAAGTCATCTTCAGTGGTTTCAGTATTATCAGCTAGGGTAGGATCAATTGAAGATAACAAATTGGGAGGATGGTATTCTTACCGGGCAGCCAAGGCTGCATTAAATCAAATTGTTAAAAGTTTTTCTATTGAACTATCCAGATCTCATCCAAAGGCTTGTTTACTTGCTATTCATCCGGGCACCGTTGATACAAATCTAACCCACAGATATGCCAGTAAACACCCGACCAAAACGCCTACAGAGGCTGCTCAAAATATCTTAGATGTAACCTTAACAAAGGATTCATCTCACACAGGTAGGTTTTATGATTGGGCCAATGAGGAAATCCCTTGGTAAAATCAAATTTAATCCTAGTACTGGGTGATCAACTGACTTTAGATATTGCTGCAATTAAAAAAGCAGACAAGTCAAAAGACTATATCATTATGGCTGAAGTGGATGCTGAGGCAGAATATGTCAAACATCATCCTAAAAAAATTGCTTTTATTTTTTCAGCGATGAGGCATTTTGCAACGCGACTTAGGACATTAGGTTGGAAAGTTTTATACAGTGAAATAGACGATCCAGAAAATTCTCAAAATATCATTGGCGAAGTCCTTCGCTATGCCGAGAAAGTAGATGCCAGTGAATTAGTGGTCACAAAACCAGGTGAATGGCGTCTAATAAAAGTACTTGAGGATATACCTCTGAAGGTCGCAATACTTGAGGATGATCGCTTTATCGCATCGCACGCAGAATTTGAAAATTGGGCCAGTGATAAAAAAACATTAAGAATGGAGTTTTTTTATCGAGAGATGAGGAGAAAAACTAACCTACTGATGGATGATGATAAACCGATTGGCGGAAAATGGAATTTCGATAAAGAAAATCGAAAGTCTCCCCCCAAAAAAATAATCAGCCCAGAGGTTACAAATTTTAAAAACGATGAAACAACAGAGAATGTGTTATCTCTTGTTAATGAGCGTTATAGCTCACACTTCGGTGAACTATATCCTTTTAATTATGCAGTAACGCCAGAAGAAGCTAATCTCGCTCTTGATAAATTCATAAATGACTCACTCTCTTTATTTGGGGATTATCAAGATGCTATGATGCTTGACGAACCGTTTCTATATCATGCCCTCATTTCATTGTATCTGAACACTGGACTACTCGATCCTCTAGAAACTTGTCGAAAAGTAGAAAAAGCCTTTATTAATGGTGTTGCCCCATTAAACGCTGTAGAAGGTTTCATAAGGCAAATAATTGGATGGCGCGAATATATCAGAGGAATATACTTCCTTAAGGGGCCTGATTATCTCGATCAAAATTACTTGGACGCGAAGAGAAAACTTCCCAGTTTCTATTGGAGCGGCGACACAAAAATGCGTTGTGTGTCTCAAGCAGTTTTACAAACTAAGATGCATTCTTACGCTCACCATATACAGCGCCTTATGGTCACTGGTAACTTTGCTCTTCTAGCGGATATAGATCCAAAAGAAGTCCACTATTGGTATCTTTCAGTGTATATTGATGCATTTGAGTGGGTTGAAGCTCCTAATACATTAGGAATGAGCCAATTTTCTGATGGAGGGGTGGTTGCATCAAAGCCATACATCAGTAGTGGGGCGTATATAAATAGAATGTCAAATTATTGTAAGAAATGCCATTATGACGTTAAAGATAAGTTGGGCGAAAAGGCTTGCCCATTTAACGCGCTTTACTGGAGTTTCCTTATCCGGCATAAAGGAAAGTTTTCTTCAAACCCTCGCATGGCACAAATGTATCGCAATTGGGACAGACAAGACGAAAATGTCAAAAATGCGACCTTATCTAAAGCTCAAACAATTCTCTCTCAAATTTCTAAAAGCGGCACAATTTAGTTAAAATTGTATTACTCGTTTCCAGTAGAAGCCTCAATATCCGTATCAGTAACTGCAGTCTCAGCATCAATTAGTGCTCCATCTTGCCAATTACCTTTAGCCGATCTTCCATTTGCAAATTTAATTGTACCCTGACCTTGGCGGCGTCCATTTACGAAAGTTCCCTCATAAATATCCCCATTCGAATACGTTGCTATTCCCTGACCGGTTATTTCACCAGCTAACCACTCGCCCTCGTATCTAAATCCATCCGCAAGTATGATTTTACCAACACCATGGCGTTTACCATTTAAGTAGTCACCCTCATAGACCATACCATCAGCAAATTTTGACATCCCTTTTCCATGGCGGTTACCATCCTTCCATTCACCCTCATAAACATACCCATTTCCATAGTCCATTACTCCAAAACCATGGTTGCGAGCGTTTTTAAATCCACCTTCATAAATCACTCCGTTTGAATACTGAGCACGGCCGATACCTTCTATCACACCAGCCTTCCACTCCCCTTCATATACAGAACCATCTGGATACTGAATTTTACCCTTGCCACTTGCTAGGCCATTTACAAAGTTACCTGCGTAAAATGAACCATCTGGATAGGTGACTTCACCTAAACCTTGAATTTGCCCCTCGGCCCATTCACCTAAATACTTATAACCATCCGAGCCTAAAAAAGTGCCCTGCCCTGCTCGCTGATCCTCTTTAAATTCTCCATCATAAACGTCCCCGTTTGCATACTCTACAATGCCATTGCCATTTCTTTTTCCGTTAGACAATTCGCCCTTGTAGACATCGCCATTTGGCTGAGTTAATTTTCCTAATCCATTGATTTCGCCATTTTCCCAAAAACCCTCAAAGATCAAACCCTCTGTCATCTCCAGAGTGCCTTTGCCTTCTCGAGCGCCACGTATCACACTTCCATTGTATACCGAGCCATCTGGATAGGTAATTTTCGCTAAACCTTCCTTAACCCCGTTAACCCAGTCACCATCATATACATAACCATCTGGGTTTGTCATTACGCCCTGGCCGTGGTGCATTGCTTCAAGGAATCCACCCTTAAACCTGGATCCGTTTGCATAAACAGCCACACCCTGACCAGTTATTTTGCCATCTAACCAAGACCCTTCATAAGTTCCTCCATCTGCAAAAATAATTTTGCCAGAACCTTCGGGTTTGCCTTTTATAAAATTCCCCTCATATACTGAACCGTTTGGAAATTTTGCCACACCGATCCCAAATATCTCGCCATCAACCCACTCGCCGCTATACTCATACCCATTTGGCAACCGATATGTTCCAATTCCATGCTGAAGACCATTTTTAAATGTGCCTTCATACATACCACCGTCATCATACTGCTTTGTAACTACAACATCATCTTGAGCACCAACACTCAAGGGAACTGCAAAAACCAAAAATGCTGATAGAAATAACTTAACCAAAAATCTCATAGTACGCCCATTTGTGCTTTATTTTATTATTTACTAAAGCCTACTTTAGCTTCAATAAAATAACAATTGCTTTCGTATCTACCAATGTGGCGGCGGTTTTTCAGCTGTGGCTGTGTTTTCAGCATTTTGACGTTCAAATTCTCGTTCTAAAAGCCACTGTAGACTATCCTTCATTCTGGAAATTTCTTTATCTTGAGCCGCAACAACATCTGATAAATCTTCGCTGTTCCGCAATAAATCAGAAATCACTGCTTCAATTTTTTCTAAACTTTTTTCCATTTGTTCGTTCAAAACCAAAGGCCTCACTAAATTCTTATTCAAAATATAAAATATAACCTGCCGCAATATGTGTCTACTACGCACACGTTACGAGCAATAATTATTTTATTGTTTTCTTTTAAAACAATGCATGTATAAACTTATTTTTGAATAATGTCTTGGTGTGAATGAGTTCAATGTCCAAAATTTGTAAGGTAATAAATCAAAAGCAAAACCTGATACTAGGCAGCCTCTGAGCGTGCCAGCAAGGTGCGTCCGCTCAGGGGAGACAATGAACGCATCGAACTAAATCAAAAATACCAAACATAGAGATTTCAAATGAAAAATAATAACCGTAACAACAGGGTAGTAATTTTTGACACAACGCTCCGTGATGGAGAGCAGTCACCGGGCGCGACTATGACCCACGAAGAAAAGCTCGAAATAGCTGAGCTTTTGGATGAAATGGGTGTCGATATCATAGAAGCAGGTTTTCCTATCGCCTCAGAGGGAGACTTTAAAGCGGTCAGTGAAATCGCTCGACGCTCAAAAAATTCTACGATCTGTGGATTAGCTCGCGCAAATTATAAAGATATTGATCGGTGCTGGGAAGCTGTAAAAAATGCCGACAAACCTCGAATACACACGTTTATTGGAACATCGCCGTTACACCGAGCTATTCCAAATCTTGATAAAGATCAGATGGCAGAGCTGATCCACGATACAGTGACACATGCCCGAAACTTATGCGATAATGTCCAGTGGTCCCCAATGGATGCTACTCGAACAGAACACGAGTATTTGATGCGCGTCGTGGAGATAGCAATTAAGGCTGGTGCATCAACAATCAACATTCCCGATACTGTGGGTTACACTGCTCCAGTCGAATCTTCAGATTTAATTCGCATGCTTATTAACAATGTTCCGGGAGCTGATGAGGTCGTATTCGCAACTCATTGTCACAATGATTTAGGTATGGCCACTGCGAATGCTCTTGCAGCAGTCGAGGGAGGGGCTCGACAAATAGAGTGCACAATTAATGGACTTGGGGAGCGAGCTGGTAATACGGCGCTCGAAGAAGTTGTGATGGCACTTAAAGTAAGAGCCGATATAATGCCTTACCACACAAAAGTAGATGCAACTAAATTAATGAATCTCTCAAGAAGGGTCGCAATTGTTTCAGGTTTTCCAGTCCAATTTAATAAGGCAATTGTTGGCAAAAATGCATTTGCTCATGAAAGCGGCATACACCAAGATGGGATGCTGAAAAATTCTGAAACTTTTGAAATAATGCGCCCTGAAGACATAGGATTGTCTGAAACAAATCTAGTTTTAGGCAAACACTCAGGTCGTGCGGCACTCAGAGCTAAACTGGAGGATTTGGGCTACCAGTTGGCTGATAATCAGCTGAAGGATGTATTTGTCCGCTTCAAAGAATTAGCGGATAGGAAAAAAGAGATTTATGATGAAGACCTTATAGCACTTATGCGCGCTGGCGAAGATGCAGAAAATGATCACATAATTTTAAAATCTTTGGAGGTTAAATGCGGAACACATGGGCCACAAAGTGCAGAAATGATGTTGATAATTGACGGCAACGAAATGTCGACTATTGCCACAGGCGATGGACCTGTTGATGCAACCTTTAATGCGGTTAAGTCGTTGTATCCTCACAGCGCAAAGTTACAGTTATATCAAGTGCATGCAGTAACCGAGGGAACAGATGCGCAAGCTACAGTAACTGTTCGAATGGAGGATAAAGGGAATATTTCTACGGGACAATCTGCAGACACAGATACTGTGGTTGCATCAGCTAAAGCATATTTGAATGCTCTAAATAGACTACACATCCGGCGCAATAGGCTCGGTCAAGATAAAAAGGAAATCAATTATAAAGATACAGCGGTTTAGGTCCCAATAACTTGCTATTATGCTGAACGCAATTAAAGATTTAACCAATTAGGACGAATTCTTGCTCTCTGTAATTCAAGCAAGCCCATGGCTGTCCATCCGACGAAATTAGTTTCGACTGTATCTTTACGGAATGCTGCTCGAAGCGCGTTTTCTACTGCCCTTCGATCTCTTTTCGGAATTGGTGCAGGATCTATAACTATTTGTCCTCCCAAACCTCTCAATCGTAATTGACGCGGTAGATCTTTGGCCATCGCCAGATTAGCTTTTAATCCGGCAGCAAATGAAATATCCGCCGCAGTATTAACATCTACCGCCACAAAGGCTTTTGTGGGTTCAATATGGTAATTACACTCATTAATAATGACTTTTGAATTTTTGAGCTCATCGATTAATTCTAAAACTCCATATTCAGCAAATGAACCACTACTTTTATCTGCAGCCGGTATATCGTTCCATTCCCGCCATGCCATTTGATGTGGAGAGTGAGATCGATATACTAACCCGAGCTTGTTATTATCATCGGATAAAACATTTTGAGCAGATGTGATCATGTTTCGACAGTCATTAAGGATTTTACTATCACTGGCAGATTTGCAAGATGATCTCAAAATCATCCCATAAGGGATTTCTTCAAGCCTTTCCGTTACCATTTGCTTAAGCCAAATTCTTCTTTCATCATCTTGGATATTCTTGGCTATATTAAGCCCAACAGCAAAAGGTGTTACTATTGCATATCTACTTTTAAAAAGTATTTTTGTTGTGACACGAGGCAGTTTTTCTCTATCACCATAACTACTAACTTGTACTAAGATAACATCGCCAGTGTTTATTCCTTTTGTTTGATGTAAAAAAAAATCACCATCTGGACTTTCAACAAAAACGCCACCACTGCCTTTTAGCTGGCGCTTTACTTTTACTCTGAAAATAGAACCAGGTGCTATTACATCTTCCTCTGCAAAAAAATCGTATAACTCACCATCTACTAGCAATGCAGCTGCCTCTTTCCCTTCAAAATAATCAAGTAGAGCTATCTTGCCATTCATCTTCAAACTTTTCGAATTATATAACCTGCTTTAACTAACAAGTTATTTGTTTCAAACAAAGGCAAACCAACTATCGCCGAGAAAGAGCCCGATATCCACGGAATAAATTTACTGGCATGCCCTTGGATACCGTAAGCGCCTGCTTTTCCTTTCCAATCGTCTGTACTTATATAATCTTCAATCTCTTTTGCAGAAAGAACCTTGAATTTTACAATACTAACAACGTCTTTTGTCCAAACTTTATCATTAGATCGCACGGCTATTGCTGTTATAACCCGATGTCTTCTACCAGAAAGAGCAATTAAATATTCCATAGCCTGGTCTTTATCCTTTGGCTTACCAAGGATCCTCCTACCCAAAGCTACGGTCGTATCCCCACAAAGAACCACTTCGTCTGCATTACAGGTGATTGCGCTGAGCTTTGCCAATACTACTCGATTGCAGTATTTACGCGGTAATTCTCCAGTAATACATTTTTCATCTATCTCTGGTGCCCGAATTTCATCAGGGGTTACACCTATCTGGGATAGTAATTCTAGCCGCCGAGGGCTGCTTGATCCAAGTACAAGCTTCAACGTCTATTTATGACGATAATTTATCCGCCCCTTCGTCAAATCATAGGGTGTCATTTCTACCTGAACACGATCACCCGCAAGGACACGAATTCTATTCTTTCTCATTTTACCAGCCGTATGCGCGATTATTTCATGACCATTTTCAAGCTCAACTCGGAATGTAGCATTGGGCAGTAGCTCTTTTACAATTCCTGGAAACTCGAGTAATTCTTCTTTGGCCATTTTATCTCCTAAAATAAATGAAGGCAGTACGGGCTCTATGTGCAGCTAAGCCCGTGTGTAGTATTTTTTACAAGAGAAATTCAAGGGTTCATTTTTCTGCCAACGCTCGTTGTGACATCTTGGCATCTTGCTGATAAATTTTTTAGCACGCCTAAATAATTGATATTAACAATCTTGATTAATTTTTTACCCTTTATTGAGATAATGAATCTGTAAAATCTTTAATAACTGGACCAATATAGTTCACTATTGCTTCGACCCCCTTCTCATTCGGGTGAATGCCATCGGCTTGTAGCAAATTGACTGAAATTTCCTGCGTTTTTTTATCAATTAAAGGGGAAAATAGGCTATCTATATAAGAAAGATTATATTCTCTCGCTAACGAAGGATATATCGCATCATATTCTTTTTTGAATTGGGGACCGTAATTTATTGGAGAAATAGTCCCAACGATTACACTATTAATTCCCTTCGATTTCAAATTTTTGAAAATTGCTTGTAGATTATTTTTGGTAAATTTCGGATCAAAGCCTCGCAATAAATCGTTTCCACCAAGCGCAACTACTACACCATTTATATTTGGAGTAAGCAACCAGTCCAACCTTTCGAAACCCCCTAGTGTCGTATCACCAGAAACCCCGCCATTAATTAGTAATACTTCAACATTATTGGTTGAGAGCCAATTCTGAAGTTTAGGAACCAACCCTTTTTTTTCTTCCAAACCATATCCCTGAGTTAAGCTATCTCCAAGCATAAGTATTCTTATTTGACTATCAGCGTGGGCAAATGAGGAAAAAACAAATAGTAAAATGATCGTCTTGCTCACAACCGAAAATAAACCATATTTAACTTTGTCTATAAAAATCATTAGAGAGCTTTCATGCCAACACCGATTATTTCTTTACAAAATGTATCTTTGACGCTGAAAGGCAACGCAGGCAATGTGAACATTATAAAAAATATTTCACTAAACATTGATCAAGGTGAAAGTGTTGGATTGATAGGTCCATCGGGATCGGGAAAGTCTTCACTGTTGATGCTGGCTGGTGGATTAGAGCGGGCCTCCAGTGGAGAAATAGAAATTCTGGGTCAAGTAATTACAGAAATGTCGGAAGACAGGCTCTCAAAGCTGCGTAGAAATAACGTTGGAGTTGTTTTTCAATCCTTTCACTTAATACCCACACTCACAGCACTCGAAAACGTCGCAACACCCTTAGAAATTTCGTTTTCAAAAAATCCAAATAAACACGCTATCATGGCATTAGATAGAGTTGGACTATCGCATCGTGCTGATCATTATCCCTCACAGCTGTCCGGCGGAGAACAACAACGTGTAGCACTGGCAAGAGCATATGTTTCAAATCCCAAAATCCTTTTAGCAGATGAACCAACAGGGAATTTGGATGAGGAGAATACGAAAGCCATTGTTGATCTACTTTTTGAAATCAAAAATGAGAACGATACTACACTTATTCTGGTTACCCACTCCAGAGAACTTGCAAAAAAATGCGATAGGATCATCAAAATTAGAGATGGAAAACTTTTGTGATTATTTTTGAAAATCTCAAATTCTCAGCACAAATGGCGATCCGCGAACTACGTTCAGGCATTTCTGGGTTCCGTATATTTCTAATATGTTTGGTGCTGGGCGTTGGAACAATTACTGCCGTCGGAACTGTTAAGAGTGGAATTGAATATACGATTGGTGAGAAAGGATCTGAGTTACTTGGCGGCGATGCAGAAGCAGAATTTACCTATCGCTTAGCAAATACTGAAGAACTGAATTGGCTTAAATCAATATCCGCAAATATGTCAGAAATCCTAGAATTTAGATCAATGGCCAATGTCATCAGGGATGGCCAGAATGAAAGAGCACTCACTCAGATAAAAGCTATAGATGATAAATATCCACTAATCGGAGACGTCCAGCTTTCCAGTGGACGAGCACTTCGAGATATATTGAGACAACCCAAAAGCGCAATAATGGAAAGCGATCTTGTATCAAGGTTAGGTATTTCTATCGGCGATTCCTTCCGTCTTGGACTTACCGAATTTATTTTAAGAGATATCATTGTCACTTCTCCCGATGATGCTGGCGCTAATTTTGGTTTAGGACCCCGAACAATTTTAAAAACTGAAGATTTGAAAACATCTGGATTAATTGCTCCCGGGACACTTTTTTCAGCAAAATATAGGCTAGAGATAGCTCCAAGTGAAAACTTGGATACCCTCAAAACTCTTGCGAAAACAAAATTTGAAAATAGTGGCATGCGTTGGAGAGACTCCAGAAATGGTGCACCAGGTATTTCTGAGTTTGTCACCAGACTGTCAGCCTTTTTTATAATGGTGGGTCTCGCAGGTCTCATAGTTGGGGGTGTTGGGATCGGATCAGCAGTTAAAAGTTACCTTAACAGAAAAATCGCTACGATCGCTGTCTTAAGGAGTTTAGGCGCCACAAATTTCCAGATTTTTATGACTTATTTCATTCAGCTATCTATATTATCTTTGCTTGGAATAGCTGTGGGCTTGGGCCTCGGAGCGAGTGCACCACATATTTTAGCACCTTTTCTTAAGGTTTTTATTCCGATCCCTATTGATATAGTTTTTTCTTTAAAACCAATATATGAGGCGGCTATTTACGGAGCTATAATCGCAACATTATTCACACTTTGGCCATTATCAAAATGTGAAAATATACAGACTGCAGCACTATTTCGCGAAATGAATTTGTTAAGTTACAGATTACCACGTTTTAAGTACTTAGTTTGGAGCTTGGGCCTCTTAATTATTCTTTTAATTACTTCAGCTTTATTTAATCAGAACCCTAAACTTACAAGTTGGTTCGCGCTCGGTTTTTCAGTCGCTGTATTAGCTCTATTCCTATCAGCACGTATCTTGATGGCAATTATTAAGAAATTAGCTAGATTTGCTAATGGTCGCCCATCCACACGCTGGGCGCTGGCTTCTATGGGAGGCACACAAGAAGGAACTTCTAACTCATTGCTCGCGATAGGATTAGGCTTAACGGTACTTGGCATAATAAGTCAGGTCGATGGTAATCTAAGAACATCAATCAATAACGATTTACCCAAAGTTGCCCCATCTTATTTCGTAATCGATATTCAAAAATCTCAAATTGAAGAAGTACGAAGGACTTTGAATTCTTACAACGGCGTTACTTCATTTGATGAAGCCCCCATGCTGCGGGGAATAATTACAAAAATAAATAATGAACAAGCTTCTGAAGTGGCTGGCGATCACTGGGTAATCAGAGGAGATCGGGGCATTACATACTTTGAGGAATTACCAGAACGGTTTAACCTTACAGAGGGTCGGCTGTGGCCAAGAAATTATTCAGGAAAAACCCAAATTAGTTTTGCTGCTGAACAGGCAGAGGAACTTGGGCTTGGGCTTGGTGATCGCATAACAGTCAATATAATGGGAAAGGAAATTACCGGAGAAATTACCAGTCTTCGCAATGTAGACTTCTCAACTGCTGGAATTGGTTTCGTTATCGCTATGAACCCAAGTGCGCTAAAAAACGCACCCCACAGTTTTATTACAACAATTTATGCCAATACTGAGTCAGAAATTGGGATTTTTAACACGTTAGCAAGAAAATTTCCAAATATCACGCTTATAAAAGTGAGAGGTGTAATTGAGCGGGTCAGTGACCTATTAGGTTCTATAGCTACTGCCAGTTCTTATGGTGCACTTACTACATTGGCAACAGGATTTTTAGTTCTTTTGGGGTCGGCAGCTTCTGGACAAAGTGCAAGGTCATACGATGCGGCAATACTGAAAACTTTGGGAGCGACACAAAAGGAGCTAATTATTAGTTATATAATTCGTTTTTCATTTATAGGTGCTATAGCAGGCTGCATGGCAATATTTTTTGCAATCTGTGGAGCTTGGGGAATAACGACATATGCCCTCGAACTACCTTTTCAAATAATTTGGCCGACCGTATTTTTGGTTATCACGGGCGGATTAGTAGCAAATCTATTGGCAGGTTTATATTTTGCAATAAAATCTCTTAAGGTAAGTCCAGCTAAATTTCTTAGGTCCCAGTAACCAAATAATTAATTATGCTAATTTATTTGTCCATTTTTTTTATTTTAGATTATCGAAAGCACTTCGTGTAAGGTTAATGCCTTACTATTTCCAAAGATTGGACTACTTTACTAATACCTAGATAATTACAGGTGTTTCTATGACTATAAATAAACCCTTTCCTGTCCAGCTAGAAGGGGGATCAGATTACTTTTGGTGCAGCTGCGGGAAAAGTAGAAATCAACCTTTTTGTGATGGAAGTCACAAAGGAACTCAATTTAGCCCCAAGAAGTTTACCGCAAATCAGACAGAAACCGCATACTTATGCGGCTGTAAAAAGACTTCAAACGGTCCTTTTTGTGATGGCACTCATAACAATTTAAAACTGCCAAAAGATGAAAAAATCTTCTCTGCCCTGGTCCAACCCGATAATAGGGAAATTAATATTTCGGGCGAGGAGTCAATTTTGATAGCCTCTTTGAGAAATAATATCGCCCATTTAAGCGCGTGTGGTGGTTCTGGGAAATGCTCTACTTGTCGTGTTGAAATATTAGACGGACTTGAAAATTGTCATCCACGAGGTGAATTAGAGGAGCGGCTTGCTCAAAAGCTTTCATTCCCTCCAAATATTAGATTGGGTTGTCAGACAAAGTTAAAAGGAAATGTGTCATTTCGCAGGTTACTTTTAGACAAAAGGGACGCAGACCTAAACAATCAAATTACTGAAAAAAAGTTAGAATCTGTTGGCACAATACGCAATCTAACGATACTTTTTTGTGACATCAAAGGCTTTACTCCTTTTTCAGAGTCATTATCTGCTTACGATGTAATATTTATCCTGAATAGATATTTTTCAATAATGCGGGAAGTCATTATACGCCACGGAGGTGAAGTAAATAATTACATTGGCGACGCAATTATGGCTATCTTTGGATTAAAAGAGTCCAGACAACAAGCATTAAGGGCTGTAAGTGCTGGTGTTGAAATGCTTAAGGAAATGGACCAATTTAAGTCATACCTAAAAAAGGCGTATGGCAGAGACTTCGATATGAGAATTGGCATACATTATGGAGAGGTTATTTCTGGATCTGTAGGCTCCGGTGATGATAGAAAAGTTACGGTCATTGGAGATACGGTAAATACCGCAAGTAGGATTGAGGCCATCAATAAAGAGGCAGGTACTAGGTTGCTCGTTTCTGAAACAGTTTATGAACAGATTAAGGATAAAGTCTCTGTCCAAAATTACTTGAGATTGAAACTAAGGGGAACCAGTAATTTGATTACTTTGCACGAAGTAAGCAGCATAAATACCGGCGCATTAAAACTAAACATTACTGAAGTTGAAAGAAAATTTGAAGGAAAGAAATGGTTTCGTACCTTACCGATCGAAGAGTTGAGTTTAGGCGAAAAGAAGAAATACATGCTCAACGAAAAAGAAATACTACTGATCAACGAGGGAGAAATTTATGCCATTGAAAACCTATGTCCGCATATGGATTTACCATTAGATGTCGGCCAAATAACTGACAAAGCCACAATTCTGTGCCCCTATCACAAGAGTGAGTTCTGTTTTAAGTCGGGCGAAGTTAAAAAATGGGTTGGCAAAAGGCCAGAAGAATATGAAGATGAATGTAAACCTTTAAATACTATTAACGCCCGTAAGCATGAAGATTATATTTGGGTCACCGATGGATAAAATGGAAGCTACGTGAAAATTTATTTGAATTTGTACAAAAGTACAAACTTATTAGAGGTTTGAGAAACTTAAAATCGTAAAAATTCTCACTAATCTTAGAGTATTTAAGTATATAGGACACTCAATTTTGGCTTTTAAATGATACTTGAGTAAAATGTAGAACTTAGCATTGGAAAATGCTCATATTATAAGACTTTTTAGAATGAATGAGTTTGATGAAAGACAGCGCAAAAGACGCAAATACGAAAGAGACCAGGAAGATTTACAGCTAATTGCTCAAGAAAAAGAGAAAATAATTAAGAAGGTTTGGCTCAACTTTTCAATACTGTCACTTTTTCTATGGATACTCTACGGTACTATGGTCAATTCGTTGAAACCGGAATATGTTCAAGTTATAGTAATAATAACTCTATCAGTTCAGATTCTACTGTTTATTATGGCATTGCTAAAAAGAAACAAGCTTAGGAAGTAAAAATTAGCTTACAGCTAGACTGTCTTTAGGGCTTCTTGGTTTGGGGTTATGGTGGAGCCTAGGGGGATCGAACCCCTGACCTCTACAATGCCATTGTAGCGCTCTCCCAGCTGAGCTAAGGCCCCTATTAAGATATTTATACTTATTGAAATTTAACTAAGGTAACTTTAGCGGAAGCACAAGATAAACCTATGGTCGAAAAATGTTAACTCTCGTCTTCGTCTGAAGAAACGTCCGCTATATCATCCAAAGAAACGTTATCATCTTCATCTTCTTCTAGAAGATCGTCTTCCAACTCGACATCCATATCGTCATCATCAAGTACAACATCCTCTTCCGCAGCGTCGCTCTCAGTTGCTCTGCGCGCTGACAGGTCCTCACCATCAGCTTGTATCAAACGAGATTTAGTATCGTCTAACTTTACCTCTTCACCGGTGTACGGGCTAACTATAGGATCACGATTTAGGTCGTAAAAACGCTTGCCAGTCGTGGGGCAAATGCGTTTTACACCCCATTCTTCTTTGGGCATAGGAAATTCCCTTAAAATAATGTACAAAATTAAAAAGTTCCGCGCCGTTTCGCACAAGATGAACCATATGTCAAAGCCTTATCTAACCAAATCGTTAAAATTAAGCAAAATTGTAAAAATTAATGTCAAAATCCATATTATTTTTAGAAAAGCCCCAAATAAAAGTAGCAGTTCGGAAAGTGAGAAATTCCACAAGATTGTCACTTAGGGTTTCATCAATAAATGAGAGTGTAACGCTTACAGCTCCAGTAAGTACAAACCAAGATGTTCTGTTGAGATTTTTGGAAAGTAAAGAAAATTGGATAAAAGAAAACTTACTCAAAATTTCAGATAAAAAGGTAAACGTAGATATTGGGCATCTTATTCCTATTTTTGGTACAAAAAAAACATATTGAAATTTGCTCAGAGTCCTTAAATGTAAGAATTATTGGTAACAGCATTAGAATACCAACTACAGTAGCAAAACCTGGTCTCGCCATTGAAAATTTTCTTAAAAAATTAGCAAAGGAAGAGATTACAAGGGTCGCCAATTATTACTGCGGTAAGCTAGGAGTTTCTTATGCTTCAATAAAATTACGTGACACAAGATCTCGCTGGGGCTCTTGCTCAAGCAACTCAAATCTAATGTTTTCCTGGAGGATAATTATGGCACCCAGAAATATAATACGTTACTTGGTTGCTCATGAAGTTACGCATTTAAAACATTTTAATCATTCAAGAGAGTTTTGGTTCGAGGTTCGCTCCATATTTGGATCCTATGAAAATGAGCGCAATTGGTTGCGGACAGAAGGTACTGATCTTCATTTTTACAAATTTAATGGTTGACCAAAGACATTTTTGTGATCACAAAATAATATGGATAAAATTTCACTAGCTCATGACCGTGTTTATAAAGGTCTCCGAATGAGAATAATGTGTGGCGAAATCAAACCAGGCCAATCTCTTACACTGAGAGGGATTGGTAAAAGCTACGGTGTTTCAATGACACCGTCCAGAGAAGCAGTCCGCCGGCTTGTAGCGGAAGGCGCACTTGCAATGACCGCATCAGGCAGAGTTCTCACGCCAGAACTAAGCAACGAAAGAATAGAAGAACTCGCAGCAATGAGAGCTTTAATTGAAGTTGAGCTCTCAAGTAGAGCATTGCCAAGAGCGCACTTGGCTTTAATAGATAGGCTTCAAGCAATTAATGCTCGTATAGCTCAAGCCATCGATGAACATGACGCCGTATCCTACATTAAAACAAACTTAGAATTTCATAGGACGCTCTACTTAAGAGCTCAAGCTCCTGCAATGCTGGCAACCGCCGAAACAGTTTGGTTACAATTGGGTCCAACCATGCGAGCTCTTTACGGAAAACTACAAAGAAAAGAGCCCCCACATTTTCACAGAATAATTCTATCCGCCTTAAGTGCAGGAGATGAACCTGGACTTAGAGTCGCGGTGAGATCTGATGTTACTCAGGGCTTAAGAATGTTAACAAGTTGATTAAGAGGCTAAACCCTGTTGACCAAGAGATAAAAATTTATCCCTGCGATGTTTTATTAAATCTTTAGGCTTCTTTTTGGCTAAATCTGATAAAGCCTTGCTAATCGCATTTTTCACTTCGTTAAAAACTATTTTTCTATCCCTATGCGCTCCTCCCATTGGTTCTTCGATAATAATATCGTTCACACCTAGTTTGGTCAGATCTTGAGCTGTTAGCCTCAATGCTTCAGCTGCCTCTCGCATCTTTTCGGAGTCTTTCCATAGAATTGAGGCGCAGCCCTCAGGGCTGATGACTGAGTAAACAGAATGCTCCAACATCAAAACTTTGTTAGCAGTCGCAAAAGCAACTGCGCCACCAGATCCACCCTCACCTATTATCAATGAAATAATAGGTACTCCTATTTGCAGACATTTTTCAGTAGATCGGGCTATTGCCTCAGACTGCCCCCGTTCCTCTGCCCCCTTTCCTGGATAGGCTCCTGGGGTATCAACCAAGGTTATCACTGGCAACCCAAACTTATCTGCTAGGCTCATCAAACGTATTGCTTTTCTGTAACCTTCAGGACGCGCCATGCCAAAATTTCTTTCAATTCGCGTCTTAGTGTCATTGCCCTTCTCGTTTCCAATAACCATTATTGGGGTATCGTTAAATCGAGCTATCCCCCCAACAACTGCGTGATCATCCGCAAAATTTCTATCACCTGCTAGCGGAGTAAACTCCAAGAAAAGTTCATTTATGTATTCTATACAGTGAGGTCTCTCAGGGTGACGTGCAACCTGACACTTTCTCCAAGGTGAGAGATTCTGGTAAAGATCTTTAAGCATCGTTTCAGCTTTTTTGTCTAAGGCCTCTGCCTCGGCGTCAACGTCCATCTCATCATTCTGGCGTGCTAAAGCTCTAAGCTCCTCTGCTTTCCCTTCTATCTCAGCCAAAGGTTTTTCGAAGTCTAAATAATGTCTCAAGCAACTCTCCAAGATTTAAGTAAATAATAGCAAATGATGCGCTTTTGATTTCTTTAAGCGATAAAATAATAAAAGAAAATGTTTTTTAAAAAGCAGATTTATTTGCTCTATATCCAATTATTTTCTAAATATTTTTTTACTCTTTTGATATGGTCTCAATAAAAATAATAAAACTGAACCTCATTATAATTGCGCCATTAAAATAATAACACTAAATCATGAAATAAATAAGGAGTTTAAACTCATGAGAACCGTTTATTTAAATGGAAGCTTTATTCCAGAAAATACGGCGAAAATATCAATATTCGACCGAGGCTTCTTAATGTCAGATGGCGTTTACGAGGTAACTTCAGTACTTAACAAAAAACTTATTGATTTTGCAGGGCACTTTTCGAGACTTGAAAGATCACTATCAGAGCTGGACATGTCAACTCCTGTTACGAAAGAAGCTTTGTTGTCCGCGCACAGAACGCTGATTGATAAAAACAACATCGACCACGGCCTAATATACTTGCAAATAACGCGTGGATCAGCAGGCGATAGAGATTTTATTTTTCCTGACCCCAAAACAACGCCTCAAACTGTAGTTATGTTCAGCCAAAAAAAAGAAAATCTAATAGATAGTCCTGAGGCTACATCAGGTATTAAAGTTATATCAATTGAAGATCTTAGATGGGGGCGCCGTGATATCAAGACAACCCAGCTTCTTTATCCGTCACTTGGGAAAATGATGGCTAAAAAAGTACATGCAGATGATGCTTGGATGGTCGAAGATGGTTACGTTACAGAGGGAACTTCGAATAATGCATATATAATCAAAAATGGCAAAATAATAACGCGCGCTAAGTCTTTTGCCATTTTACACGGGATAACACGTACTTCTGTATTACGTTTTGCTAAGGAAGCACAAATGGAGTTAGAAGAAAGAAACTTCTCAATCAGTGAGGCAATAGACGCAGACGAAGCTTTTATAACGTCAGCCTCATCTTTTGTTACGCCTGTTATTAATATTGACGGCCAAAATATTTCAGATGGATCCCCTGGGCCCATGACTCAAAGATTGCGCGAGATATACCTAGATGAGAGCATAAAAACTGCTATCTAGTTATGTAAATAACTCAATTTTTTTAGTGACAAGCGCATTATCTACAGAAGAATAAAAATCGTTTTCGTATTTTTGGGCACGAGGGTACCTAGGGTTGCTTCTATCATTGAACACACCACAATCCCATCCATCAGTTGTTTCAAAAAAATTTGAAAACCCCTGTTTTCCAAACCTTTGTAAAAATCCCATCAAGACCACGTCAAGATAACTTAATAAAATCGGACATTTTTTAACACTAGACAATTTGTAATCTGGTATCCGATAAAAAGAAATACTATCAGGCTTTGAGGATGTGTGTTCAATCATTTCTGATCCAACAATTCGGTCATAGCCAGCCTCTCGTTTATCTAGCTTTGTCCAGTTACCGTCAGGTACAATTGCAATAACGCCATCAATGCTAAAATTATCAGATCTATGAACACTCAAAAATGAGAAATCTCGCAAATTTGTTCGTTGCCATATTCTGCGCCATCCAACTAAACGTGCGTTAGATATATCATGAAAATCATGAGACGAAGTATTTACCAAACTACCATAGCCAAAGAAAAATTGATTATTCATATTTTTGATGTGCATAAAAAATTTGGTACTGTCAAATGACATTTGCCTTGAAAAGAACTTCACTGGTGTCTATCGTTTATTGAAATGGTGGGAGAACTGGATAATCAGTGCCGAAGGAGCAACCGCCCCGGAAACTCTCAGGCAAATGGACCACTGTTTTATAAAATCTGGAGAGAGATGCGTTAGCATCCGCCGAAGGGATAACGATCTCAGGCAAAGGGACAGAAAGGGGCATCATATTACGGCTTACGCCGTAGTCCATTGATGCCAGACTTTTTATAAAACTGGCTAGTAGTGTAGGAAAGTTGATGTCTGATAAGCTCTTGCATACGCCCCTAAATAAATTGCACCAAAATAATAATGCACGGATGACGGCTTTTGCTGGTTACGATATGCCACTTCAATATGAAAACGGTATTATGAGCGAACATCTTCACACTCGAAGCCAAGCTGGACTTTTCGATGTAAGCCATATGGGACAGATAGTTTTACGAGGTAATGACTTCAATCAAGTAGCGGATGCACTGGAGACCTTGATCCCAATGGAGGTGAAAACATTACAAGTTGATCGCCAAAGATATGGATTTTTCACAAACAGTACCGGCGGAATACTTGATGATTTTATGTTTTCTAATCGAGGTGACCACATTTACATGGTCGTCAACGCCTCTAGGAAAGAAGACGATATTAAACACCTCCGTGAACACTTAGAACCGCTCGGGGTCAGTGTAAAAAACTTGGAAAATAGAGCCTTAATTGCTTTGCAAGGACCAGCTTCCGAGCAGGTGCTTTCAGAGCATTATCCAAAGATTTCTAATATGCAATTCATGGACGTATCCACAATACCGATCGCAGGAGCAGAATGTTGGGTATCGAGATCAGGATATACTGGTGAGGATGGTTTTGAAATTTCAATTCCAAACAAAGCTGCAGAAAATGTCACCGAAACTTTATTAAAACACAAATCTGTAGAACTTGTCGGACTGGGTGCGCGAGACTCTTTGCGACTAGAAGCCGGACTGTGTCTGTATGGGCAGGATATTGACACTAAAACCTCCCCAGTTGCTGCTGGGTTAAAATGGGCCATGCATAAATCAAGATTAAGCGAGGGGCAAAAGGAAGAAAGCTTTCCTGGAGCTAATATAATATTATCCGAAATAGAAAATGGTTCTGAATATAAATTAGCGGGATTTGTGCCTCTTGGGAAAGCCCCGATAAGAACAGATACCCAGCTTTTTGACAACGGCACCTTATCTGTTCCTATAGGACGGATAACATCAGGGTTATTCAGCCCCACACAAAAACATCCGATTGCAGTGGGGTATATAAAGAGTGAGTTCTCACATCTAGGTAGCAGAGTGAGTGCACAAGTTCGAGGGAAGTTGCTAGAAATAGAAGTAACTTCGTTACCTTTCGTTAAGAAAAACTTTAAAAAAAATTAATTTTTGGAGACACCTATGAAATTTACAGAAGAACACGAATGGTTAAAAGTAGAAGGCGAGTTGATAGTGGTAGGTATAACTGAACATGCCAGCTCTCAGCTAGGCGATATCGTATTCATAGAGTTGCCTGAAGAAGGGACAACAGTATCAAAAGACGATGAAA
>JBJLGG010000006.1:0-50142 GCA_045564995.1 Paracoccaceae bacterium
CTTATATAGATAATACGATAATTATAAAAACAACATAGTGAATGATAATGAAATTTGAATTAAGCCAATTAAAGTTTAATGAGCAAGGTCTCATACCTGCGGTCGCTCAAGATTTTGAGTCTGGAACGGTTTTAATGCTTGCGTGGATGAACCTAGACTCTATTCGACAGACATTAACGACTAAACGGGTTACTTATTGGTCTCGCTCTCGTAGTACATTGTGGGAGAAGGGCGCTACTTCTGGGCATACCCAAGAGTTAATAGAATTTAGATATGATTGTGATAATGATGCAATTTTAGTCCTTGTTAACCAAACGGGAGCTGCATGTCATACAAACAGAATAAGCTGTTTTTTTAATAAATTAGTAAATGAAAATGAAAGTATAATTCTAGAGTAATGTTAATTTATTTATATAGCTTGCGTATCATTCTCTAGAATAACCCTAGAAGTTCTCTAATATCATCAGGGCTATAACCTTTTTTTCGATACATACTAATAGATTGCGCATCATTTCTCTTTGCCAGCCGATTACCTGCTTCATCATTGATTAACCTATGATGGTGGTACTTGGGTGTGGGTAACTCTAAAATATTTTGAATAACTACGTGAATTTTTGTTGCCTCAAATAAGTCTTCGCCGCGTATCACGTCTGTTACACCCTGATATGCATCGTCTATAACACTAGCTAAATGGTATGCAGCGTAGCCTCGCCGCCATAAAACAACATCACCTATATTTTTCTTAAAGTCAGATAATGTAAAGGTTGATTGGCCATTTTGGAATATTTTTTCTTTAAAATTGAATGATTTTTTTTTGAGCTTTGGGTGCATTCGAATATTACTTTGCAATAAATCTAGATTTTGATGTCGTTCTTTTGAGAAATAAATTTTTTCATTTCGACATGTGCCTGGATAAACAAGACCATCTGCACCATGTGGCGCTGATGTTATTGAAGAAATATCACCTCGGGAACATTTACATCTAAATAAACCAAAATTTTTGGCCTTATTTAGCATTTTACTAAAATAGAAATCTAATCTTTCAGACTGTCGTAAAATAATTTTGTTCCATTTTATGCCAAGCCAACTTAGGTCCTCATAGATTTTTTCTTCCCATTCACTTCTAGCCCGAGACTGATCTAAATCTTCAATTCTTAGATGAAAGTTTCCTTTATTCTTTTGTGAAATATCATAGGCTAGCAGTGCAGAATAAGCATGTCCAAGATGCAAAGGCCCGGTTGGTGACGGTGCGAAACGAGTTATAAAAGTCATAGTTTCTTGATAACGTATACCATAGACTTCAAATCTCTTTTTAAGATGTGTGGTCCAAGTTCGCAGAATAGTTGCTCTGCTTTTTTTTCTTTAACTGTTTGTTCAACTTTTAAGGAATATTCTGGGACTACGAGAGAATGTTCATTGAACGAAAAAGCAAATAATCCATTTTGGGGCAGCAAATCAAAGACTTGATCAAAAATGGTTATTGGAGCTGCGCCAACGCTAATTACTCCAATGGCTGTAATTATGGAATACTCATTTTGTTTAACTGGAATACCTTTGTCTGGATTAAAGCACTCTAAGTTTCTGTATATATTTTTCCCACGAGCGATTTCTACCATCTCGCTTGAAATATCAATTCCATCAATAGATGAGAAACCGCAAGAAATGAGAGCTTCTGCCGACAGGCCGGTCCCGCAGCCAAAATCTAAGATAGGAGTTGATCTGTTAGAAGCAAAGGTCGCTAAAGCTTTGGCTGTTCGAATGGGTGTTATATATTCGTTTTGGGCAAGCTCGTTGTCGTAGGTATCCGCCCATTCTCGATATAAATCCTTCGGATCTTTATATTCATCTTTGTATACTTTATCCAAAAAATCTGAGCACATAAATAAATTCTAGCTTCTTTTCTTGGGTCATGTCTAGTGCCAGCTAGCTTCCCAATCTTTCCACAAGGATTTTGCTCTGTCGGTGTAAGCTTTGTACCTATCTTTTCTGGCTTTTCTTCCCGATTTTGAACCGTCGATTGGGTTGAATAGGCCAAAATTCACATTCATTGGTTGAAAAGTTTTAAGATCTGCCCCGCCCGATATATGGTTCAGTAGTGCTCCTGTCGCTGTATTCAGTGGCACCTCATCTTTTTGAACGCCAAGTATCTCGGCTGCTGCAAACCGACCTGCTATCAAGCCCATTGCTGCACTTTCGACATACCCCTCAACCCCTGTTATTTGACCTGCAAATCTAATATTTGGTGATGATTTTAAGCGCATCTCTTTATCCAACAACTGTGGTGAGTTTAGGAATGTATTACGGTGAATTCCACCTAATCGAGCAAAATTTGCATTTTCTAAGCCGGGTATCATAGAAAAAACACTTTTTTGTGATGCGTACTTCATTTTTGTTTGAAAACCAACGATATTGTAAAGAGTTCCTATAGCATTGTCTCGTCTCAACTGAACAACAGCGTAAGGTTTTTCCTTATTATTTGGATTTGTTAAACCAACCGGTTTCATTGGTCCAAACCGTAAGGTTTCCCGGCCACGCTCTGCCATTACTTCGATTGGCAAGCAGCCATTAAAGTAATCGGCTTGTTCATTTTCGTGAAATTCTGTTTTTTCTGCTTCCAATAAAGCATCTACAAATTTCTCGTACTGTTCTTTGCTCATTGGGCAGTTTAAGTATGCTTTTCTCTCCTGTTCTGTATCGCCCTTATCGTAACGTGATTGCATCCAAGCTTTGGACATATCAATAGTGTCCCTATAAACGATTGGAGCGATTGCATCATAAAATGATAATGCATCATTACCAGTTAATTTTCTAATACTGGCAGCCAATCGTTCTGAGGTTAATGGACCGGTTGCAACGATCAACTTATCATTATTCTCTAACTCCACGTTTTCTTCGTTTATAACTTTTATCTTAGGGTGTTGATTTACTTTGTTGGTGACGCACATTGCAAAATTGTCTCTATCAACAGCCAAAGCGCCTCCAGCTGGAAGTCTATTATCAATTGCAGATTTTATAATTAAGCCGTTTCCTTCATACATTTCCCAATGTAAGAGACCAACGGCATTATATTCATCATCATCTGACCTAAATGAATTTGAGCAGACCATTTCGCCTAAATACTCTGTATTGTGTGCAAATGTTTTTACTTTTGGCCTCATTTCATACAAATGTACGTGAACTCCCATATTAGCAGCTTGCCACGCAGCCTCACATCCTGCCATTCCCCCGCCAATAATTTTCAGAATTTTTGTATTAGCCATGCTTTGCCTATGACATAAAGTTAGGTTTCAGATCATTGATCCCATTCTGGTGTCTTCTTATCCAAGAAAAGGTCAATTCCTTTTTTTGTTTGCTCGAACATCATATTCTCCGCCATAACGACACCAGTATAGTCATATGCGTCCTTTACACTCATTTCAGACTGCTTATAGAATGCCTCTTTACCTATTTTAACCGCATCACCCAGTTTACTAGTAATTTGCAGTGCCAGTTCATCAGTTGTCTTTTCCAGCTGACCAATTTCTGAAATTGTGTTGATTAAACCAATTTCCTTAGCCTCCTTAGCTTCTATAAATTGTCCTGTAACGAGCATCTCGAAGGCTCTTTTGCGTCCAACCGCTCGCGTTAAAGCTACCATCGGCGTTGAACAAAATAGTCCAATATTTACGCCATTTACACCAAAACGCGCACTGTTATCTGCAACAGCCAAATCACAACTTGCCACAAGTTGACAGCCGGCTGCTGTTGCTATGCCATGGACTTGCGCAATTACAGGCTGTGGCAAAGATCGAATAGTAGTCATCATTTTCGAACATCGTACAAAGAGATCACGAAAATATGACACGCCCCCATCAGGATTTTGCCTTTTATTTGTCATTTCCTTGAGATCATGGCCCGCACAAAAACCATTTCCAGCTCCTGAAATAATAAGACAACGTATATTCTTACTTTTTCCCACGCTACTAAGTTCTTCCTGAAGAGTATTTAGTAAATCATCTGAAAGTACATTTAATCTACTGGGTTGATTAAGTATCAACCTAGAGATCGCTCCGTCATCAATACGCTCGACTAGACTCATTTTGTCCTCTTTTTCAATTTCATCCATATTTATTATAAGTTTTGTACTGGTGTATCAATGGAATTACAATTTTCAATTTCTGAATTATAAAGCTATTTAGATGAAGCTTTTCCATAAGTAGTCAATCAGTATAAAATTCTCGCTTTAAAGCCAGGTTATGCAAAAATTGTTTAAAATATTTCATCTGAAAACCTTCGGCCCGGCGGAACAGTTTCCGGTCCAACCATTTTTAGTTTTGTTGATATTGGAATGTATATTTTGCTTTTGGCACATATCGGCAACGAGCCTTTAGCTGTTACCACAAACTGTTCTATTGATTTTTTGCAAAAACCAAATGCTGGCGAGGATATGGTCGCGGATTGCAGCCTTTTGAAATTAGGCCGCACATTAATCGTCGGCGAAGTGATTGTTAAAGCATCAAGACAAGAAGATCTTTTGGAAAGATCTTCAATTGCATATTTCAGGCCAAAAGTTAAAAGTTAATTATTTTTATGGGTTTATTTTTGGTGGGGAAGTTTCAGTGCCAGTCCCATTTGTTGAAACTGATTTCATCTTCGAAGTATCCGGTGGAGTTACTTCATCTTTACTGTTTTTGGCCTTCTGGTTTATTGGATCGTCTTGCCTTTGAACAGATCCTTCAAAATGTGCTCCCGATTCAATTGCGATTGTCTTGTGAATTATATCCCCCTCAACCCGCGCAGTTGAAGTTAGCCTTACTTTCAAACCTCTTACTCTTCCGATGATTCTGCCATTAATAACCACGTCATCCGCAACCACTTCTCCTTTAATTGTGGCACTTTCACCAACTGTCAGTAGATGAGCCCTAATATCTCCTTCTACCAGTCCTTCCACTTGAATATCTCCAAGGGTTTTTATATTCCCAATAACTTTCAAGTCTTCAGATAATATTGAAGCAGCAGGTTTAGACTGCGAAAAAGGCGCCGAAAAACTTAGCTCTTTGTCTCCACTTGATGCGTCTGAGATTATCGGTTTTGCCGCGTCGTTACTTTTTTTCGGATCTGTAAGTTTAGTTTTAGAAAACATTTTGTTTAGCCCTAATGTATTTCATTGGATTTATTGGTTTGCCGTTTCTTCGAATTTCGTAATGTAAATGCGTTCCTGTAGATCTTCCGGTATTACCCATTTTGCCGATGCGAGCGCCCTGAGAAATTCTTTGACCTACGTTCACGCTAATTTTTGACAAGTGAGCATACCGCGTTTCATAGCCGAAGTCATGTTTTATTTTCACTAATTTACCATAACCCTTCTCCCACCCTGCAAAATCAATAACGCCATCCGCCGTAGCAAGAATGGGACTACCATGTCTTGCAGCCATATCAGTGCCATAGTGCATCGTACCCCAACGTGGCCCAAAACCGGAGGTGTATTGAAAAGTTTCATTCAATGGGTGTGCAAAAGGTAATTTTTGAATTGCTACGCGCAAGGCACCAAGTTCAAATATTTGGTCTACCATCCTAGCCGCTAATCGTTCGCTATTGGTCAAACTTTCTGTAGGTAGTTTTGAAATTGGCAGATTTGGTCCTCCGTACCCAGAATAACTACTTCTGATTACGTTGAGTATATTTTCCAAATCAAGCCCAACCGATTTAAACATTTTTTCTAAAGGCTTAACTGATACAATTAATGCTTCCTCAATCTGCCGAAAAAGTTGTTCGTTGTTTTGTTTGGATAAATCTAATTCATATGAAAGTTGATCAACTTTTTTTACAGATTTATCCAATTTAAGTTTAGTGTCATCGCGTTCTTTTATTATTTCTTCTAAAAGGGGCATTAGAACCGCGATTGTGTTTGGTGCATTAGTCGAATTTGTCCTTTGAATAAGAACGCTGTCATTAAGTGGCTCTGATTGTTTCTTTACTCCTATCAAGTTATTGTCTTTAATTTGTTTTGTCAGCTCTTGTAGCGACAGAATTCTTGCTTTCAGTTCATTTTCGCGTAGTTGCGCTTTGGTCATCTCTTGCTGAAAATATTCAATAGTTTCTAATGCATCTTCAAGTTTGTCTTCCGCGTACTTAACTTTTTCATGGTAGTCATAATAGTTATCGGAGATTTGACTAAGACGATTTTCATAATTTACACTTGCTCTTGTAAATTGTTTTTCTCGACTTCCTAAATTTAGCGCATTAAACGTAAATATTAACGAGGAAAAGACTGACCAACCCACAAAAATGAATACCGCAAAAATAAGTGTGGCTTGTGTTGAAGAATTAAGGCTTATAAATTTAGTATCAGTTCCAGCCTTAAGTAATATTTGCCTTTTGGGAAAATAGTTACTCCAGAATTTTTCGATTAGCATAAAAATTTTAAGAAACATAAGCTTTGTTAAAAGTATTTTACTAGATAAAATTTAAATAAACGATAATTAGGAAAAATAAAAGTTACCATTAAGCAAAATCATTTTATAAACTCTTAACTGCGTCGAGTACATCTTCGACATGATTTTTAATTCGTACCTTTCGCCACTCTTTCACGATGTTACCATGCCCATCTATAAGAAAAGTAGATCGTTCAATTCCCATATATGTCTTACCATACATAGATTTTTCTTTCCAAACGTCGAAAGCTTCGCAAATCCCAGCTCCATCATCAGATAGCAGAGGTACATTAAGTTCATTCTTTTTAATAAACTTTTCATGGCTCGCGACAGTGTCTTTTGAAACCCCAACCAACACCGTGTTAAGTTTTTCAAACTCTGCTTTGGCTTGAGAGAAAGAAACTGCCTCTTTCGTACATGTTGGTGTTGCGTCCTTGGGATAAAAGAACAAAACTACATTTTTGGGGCGAAACTCTTTCAAATTTAATACTTCACCGCCATCCCTAGGGAGTGATACTTCTGGCGACTGATAAGATACATTTTTCATATTTTTACTTTCTAAAACATCCGCAACTAGATACAAAAGTTAGTGCGGGTAATGGAGAGTTAAAGGAAAGAATAGACATTGCGAACTCTTCTTAAAATATTTTCAAGAATTTTCTTTGATAATTCTATAATTCGAAAATTAATGACAATTTTTTCGATTATTATTAGTTCTGCGTTAGTAATAATTTTAATGGTGTTTTTGACCCTATCGATTAGAGATGTGAATGCACCAGTATTACTGAAAAAATATATTTACAAGCAGATCGAAAGTTTAAATTTGAAAGATCAGTTTGATTTTGCTCGTCTTCAAATTTCGTTAGGTGAAAATTTTAAACCTATTATTATCGTTTCTGAGGTCACAATTTATGACGGCGAAAATCTTAAGCCATTCCTCGAAATTTCCAAAGTTGAATTGGGTTTGTCAATAAAACAGTTATATAGCGGAAAGTTTGATTTAACTACCATTTCTCTGGACGGCCTGTCACTAGGAGTCAAGAGAGATATTAAAGGGAATTACTCTGTCAAATTTGGATCTGGCAGTTCACTAACCGGCGACAGCGATAACGCTTTGTTTCCGTTATCAGCAACTTTTAAAAATTTCTTGGAAAAAGATATCTTTTTGAATTTAGAAAATTTTAAGGTTACCTCCATGACGGTGCAGTATGATGATCAGAAAGCTTCGTCGCTCTGGGTTGTCGATGGAGCTCGTATAGAGTTAAAAAGACAGATTAATGACATATCGGTGCGTGGAGATGCAGCATTTTTAATGGGTGGCGCTGATGTTTCAACGCTTCAAATTAATTATGAAACAAATCTGTCTTCAGGCAACGGAAGCCTTGGAATTTTATTTGACGATTTTCCAGCGAAAGAAATAGCCGTACAATCTCCGGCTCTTTCTTGGTTAAATGTTGTTGAGGCCCCAATCTCTGGAGCATTCCGTACTAATATCGGCTCTGGTATGGAAGTCCATGAGATAAGTGCATCACTGAAGATTGGTTCAGGTGTCTTGCGAGCTGATGCTAAAAGTAGACCTTTGCACTTTGATAATGCCAATGTTTATTTTTCATATGATAGAAAAATTAATCTACTAAATTTTGAGGAAATAAATATTAATAGCAAAGATTTGAAGACAAGTTTAGCAGGGTCTGTACAGCTTAAAATTGATAAAGATGAGAGGTTTTTATACACGGGAAAACTCAGAGCTAAAGAGTTAGAAATCAACCCACTAGAGCTGTACGAAAGCCCACTTGAGTTTGAGAATATAGAGGTTGACTTTATACTTGAGCCAGAGCCGTTTAATTTAGAAGTCCAACAACTATCCGTAAAGGATCCCTCACGAGACTTGGTTATCGTCGCGTCAGGACAGATTGTTTCAGGAAAGAGCGGATGGGAAGTATCGTCACAATTAGAAAGTGATAAAGCAAAAAATGACGATATTATTGATTACTGGCCTCCGGACTTTAAAAAGAACGGACGGCTTTGGCTTGAAAAAAATGTTTTAGATGCAAATTTAAGAGATCTTTACGCATCAGTAACCTTCGGAAGCAACGTTAGGCCAAAAGTTGTTATGGGCTATTCTTTTTCTAATGCAACAATTAATTTATTGGATGGCATTTCTCCATTAGAAGAGGCTTCTGGAAGTTACTCATTTTATGACAAAAGGTTTTCCGTGACTTTATCAAATGGTTACGTCGGCGGTCAAGATAATCGCCTAGATCTTTCTGGATCAAATTTGGTTGTTAATAATACTAATATTAAACCGTATCCTGGAACGATAAATCTGTACTCAGCTGGCAGTTTATCCTCTCTAATATCCTTGTCTGATTTGGAAAAAAATTATGGTTTTGAAAAACCAAAAAATTTGCAAGGTTCTGCCAGTTTGCAGGGTATTTTAGAATTACCGCTGAAAATGAAGATAGAGCCTGAAGAAATAAAATATAAACTTTCTGGTTTTATCAAGGATCTAAAAATCAGTGGAGAAACCTTTCCTGATGTTATTACATCGGATGGACTTTCGTTGGAAATAAAGAAAAGCCACTTGCAATTAAATGGACAAGTATCCGTTGGAGATATCCCAGCTGATATAAAGTATACTTCCGGATTTGGGAAAGAAGGAAACACAATTACCCCTCGAATCGAAGGAAAAATATTAATATCAGAGAATATTTTTAATACATTACAAGATGATACTGGGAATGATTGGTTATCTGGCAGCGCTCCAGCATTTATTTTTGTAGATTTTCCCAGCAATCAAAACCCTACTTTTCGTTTAACGTCAAATCTACAAGGATTAGAAATAAGGCTTCCTGAAATTGGCTGGAAAAAAAATCAGAATGAGCTCGCTAGTTTGGAAGTGTTTGGAAATATAAATCATGGACTCCAGTATGATAAATTTATTATTTCAGGTGAAGATTTGGAGGTAATTGGTACAATAAGCGATAATGAGACCGTTATATTGGAACGATTATTTAGAGATGGTATTTTGGATGTTTCAGGTTTTGTATCCAAAGATGGGTTAAAAATCACAGGAGGTGAATTTAACCTTGCGAACTATCTAAAAATTATTGAGCTAAATTCTGAAAAAAATGAAGGCATCCCAATTACCGTTGATTTGGATACGATCCATGTAACGAACTCCTTTTATATTGATAATTTTTCAACAAATTTCTTTTCCGATAGGATTAATGGTCACTTTTATGGATTATTTATGGGGGTTGACCCTATATCTGGTTCATTTGCTTCTAACAGTGGAATTAGCACTGTCGAAATACTATCGAAAGATGCGGGGACTTTTTTACAAGTGGCCGGACTTATTAAAAAAGGTGCTGAAGGATCTCTTAGATTAAGCATAAATCGTAAACAAAAAAATATTGAAGGTAGGCTGTTAACAGAAGACTTGAAGATATACGACTTACCAGCCTTGGCAAAATTATTACAGGCCCTCTCTATAATTGGACTACTGGAGCAGATGCTTGGGCAAGGACTTTTTCTTGATGAGAGCGATATAAATTTCAGACTTGATGAAGGGCAATATATTATTGATCGTGCAAGTTTTTTTGGTCCTTCCCTAGGTATTTCGTTAGATGGATATTTTGATAAAAAAGGCAAAATTTTAGATTTTCAAGGAGTTTTCTCTCCTGTTTATGCCATCAATTCAATTGGTTCGGTTTTAACCAGAAAGGGTGAAGGTCTGATCGGAATTAATTTTGATCTATGGGGTAATCCAGATACACCCAAGGTTCTTGTAAACCCATTTTCAGTTCTGACCCCCGGAATGTTTCGAGAAATCTTCAGGAGACCACCACCTAAAGTGGAACTAGAGTAATGAAGCTTGAAGATTTTGACTTTGAACTTCCAACAGAGTTAATTGCATTAAGACCTGAAAACCCAAGGGTTTTAGCTAAGTTACTTGTTGCGACCGATAATACTATTAATGATTTTCAAGTAACTGACTTGGTAGACTTGTTACGCCCTGGTGATAGGTTAGTGTTAAATGATACGAAAGTCATACCAGCAAGATTGTCGGGAATTCGAAGTAGGATAATAGCACCGGACAAGCTTGTTAGAGCTAATATAGTGATAAATTTGATAGAGCGTAGCTCAGCAGATACATGGATAGCGCTTGTAAAACCGCTACGCAAATTGGATCTTGGTGAAGTTGTAGATTTTGAATTAGGGCTGCAGGCAGAAATTACGGATAAACTAAATGGTACTGCTACCTTGTGTTTTAATAAAAATGGCAAAGAATTAGATGAATGCTTATCTGAAATTGGCTCTATGCCGTTACCACCTTATATAGAAAAGAAAAGATCGGCAGACGTGAGAGACGAGGTCGATTATCAAACAGTATGGGCGAAAGAAATAGGGTCAGTGGCGGCCCCAACTGCTTCACTGCATTTTGATAAAAACTTATTGTTTAAACTTGAGGAAAAGGGCGTTTCCATTACATTTATCACCTTGCATGTTGGTGCTGGGACATTTCTTCCAGTGAAAGTTGATGAAATTAGTGAACATAAAATGCATCCAGAAATTGGATATATTTCGGAAGCCGCTGCATTAGAAATAAATGAAAGTAAATCGCGCGGGCATCGTGTGATACCTGTGGGAACAACGGCATTAAGGTTGATTGAATCAGCTGCAGAAAAAAATGGTCTTGTTTCCGCATGGAGTGGCAAAACGGATATATTCATTTATCCAGGGTTTAAATTTAAAGTAGCTGATGGCTTAATGACGAATTTTCATCTGCCAAAATCTACTTTACTGATGTTGGTTTCAGCGTTAATGGGAGCCGACCGTATCAAAAAGATTTATAAACATGCGATTACAGAAAAATATAGATTTTTTTCATATGGTGATGCGTCGCTTTTGTTAAAGAAGTTATAATAAAACAAGCTTTAAAATCACTAAAATTTTAGAGGTTTGATTCATGTTTATCGTCCTGGGAAATACATGGGCATTAATGCTCGGCATGATGCTGCTCATGGTGGGCAATGGGTTACAAGGAACCTTAATTGGGGTAAGAGGTGAATTAGAAGGTTTTAGTACTATCGAGCTATCAGTCGTCATGTCTGCATATTTCGTAGGTTTCTTGGGCGCCAGCCGACTAGTTCCAGAATTAATACGTCGTGTCGGTCACGTTCGTGTATTTGCGGCGCTTGCATCATTCATTTCTGCTGTTTTGATAGCCTATCCTCTTCTAGCCAATCCAATCTTTTGGTCCTTAGGGAGGGTCGTCATTGGCTTTTGTTACTGTGGTGTCTACATTACTGCAGAGAGTTGGTTAAATAATTCTGTTAATAATGATAATAGAGGCCAAGCGTTATCATTATATATGATAGTTCAGATGATCGGAATTGTGGCTGCACAGGGCGTATTAGCACTTGGCGACCCCAACGGTTATAGTTTGTTTATTATCATTTCTATTCTTGTGTCTATTTCTTTTGCGCCAATTTTATTATCGATAAGTCCTACCCCAGCTTTTGAGCGCACGAAAGCAATGAGCCTTCTGCAGCTTTTTAAAAACTCTCCGTTAGGTTGTGTTGGAATGTTCTTGTTGGGAGGTGTTTTCTCTGCTCAATTTGGGATGTCTGCTGTATTTGGTTCCCAAATAGGTTTATCGTTATCACAAATCTCTCTATTTGTTGCGGCCTTTTACATTGGAGCTATGATATTCCAATATCCAATTGGATGGATATCAGACAGAATGGATAGGCGATTGTTAATATTGCTTATTTCTGCTTCTTCGGCACTTGGATCTGTCTGCGCCTATTTTGCTGGGGACTACTTTTTTGCGCTCGTATTTGCGGCATTCTTAGTGGGCGGTCTATCAAATCCGCTTTATTCGTTGCTAATTGCCCACGCAAATGATTTTATAGAGTACGAAGATATGGCTTCTGCGGCAGCTGGTTTGTTGTTTGTTAATGGAATTGGCGCAATTTCAGGGCCTCTTATTATAGGCTACGCTATGGAGTCATTTGGGGCTGAAATCTTTTTCATTATTATATTTTTGTTAATGATCACTTTGGCTTTTTACGCTGGATATAGGATGACGCAACGTGCAACTGTGGCTGATACTGCCGCTTATGCGGCAGTATTGCCAAATTCAACTGGCGTGGCAGTCGAAATCGCTCAAGAATATGCTTTTGATATTGCTAACGAAGATGATGAAAAAAGTGATGCATAAATCACACTGAATTCTGTCGCTTTTATATTTTTTGTATTGATATAAAAAAATATAATTTAAGTTAAAAGAGAGCAGTTAAATAATAAAAATGGGAGCATCAAATTATGACCCCCGAAAAAGTTTTAAGTTTCTGGTTAGATGAAACTGATCCTAAGCAATGGTACAACTCGCCAAAAAGTTTAGATAACGCAATCCTGCAAGAGTTTTATCCTACATGGGTTTCCATAATGGATGGAAAGTTTGGGATGTGGTTAACATATCCATCTGGGTCACTCGCGTATATCTTGGTTTTAGATCAATTCTCTAGAAATATGTTTAGAGGAACTTCAAAAGCGTTTTCATCAGATCTTATTGCTCTCGCTGCGGCAAAACAAGCTATAAAGCATAAATTTGATCTGGCGATTGATGAACCTGGACGTCAGTTTTTCTATCTTCCTCTGATGCATTCAGAGAGCTTACAAGATCAAGAACGATGTATCAGGTTAATGCATGAAAGAATGCCGTTGGAAGGTATGAATAATCTTTTGCATGCCAGAGCACATCGTGAAGTTATAAGAAAATTTGGACGTTTTCCGACTAGGAACGAAGCGCTCAGCCGAAAAAATACCGCTCATGAAGCCGATTACATGAAAAATGGTGGGTATGGTATGACTTATACACAACTCGCAAAATCTGCTTAAGCATAGCTCCTGCATTGAGTTGATCTAAATATTAGTTTAATACTAAACTTAACTGAAGGGTAGTATTTATGGCGTCTGATATATTTGATTTGGTTGTGTTGGGTGCTGGACCTGGCGGTTATGTAGCTGCTATAAGAGCATCACAATTAGGGCTTAATGTTGCTATTGTTGAGAGAGAACATCTCGGTGGTATTTGCCTCAATTGGGGCTGCATTCCTACCAAAGCAATGTTACGCAGTGCAGAAGTGTATCACTTAGCGGAGCGGGCGAAAGAGTTTGGTCTATCTGCACAGAAAGTAAGCTTTGATCTCTCTAAGATAGTAGCAAGATCTAGAAAGATATCGGGTCAATTAAATCAGGGCGTTGGGTATCTTTTAAAAAAAAATAAGGTAACTGTTTTCTCCGGTGAAGCTAAATTATTGGAAAGCTCCATTATAGGCATCAAGATAGATGGTGAATTCAAAAAAATTACTGGAAAAAATATTATTCTAGCAACTGGTGCTAGGGCAAGAGAGCTCCCAGGCTTGGAAGCCGATGGTAAGCTTGTTTGGACTTATAAACACGCATTAACTCCATCAAAAATGCCGAAAAATCTTTTGGTGATGGGATCGGGCGCCATTGGAGTAGAGTTTGCGAGTTTTTATAATACACTTGGAGCTAATACAACGATAGTGGAGGTTCTTGATCGCATTTTACCAGTAGAAGATGAGGAAATTTCGTCTTTTGCGGCAGAGCACTTTACTAAGCAAGGCATGACTATAAAAACGGGCACAAAGGTTCAAAAACTTGATCGTAAAAAGGATCGAGTATTAGCATTGATTAATTGTAATGGCGTAATGGAAGAATTAGAGTTTGACGCTGTAATTTCTGCGATTGGAATTGTTGGTAATGTTGAAGGCTTAGGCTTAGAGGAAGTAGGCGTGGAGACGAACTCCAGTCATATAGTAACCAACGAGTATTGTGAAACAAATATTCCAGGTATTTTCGCTATCGGTGACCTAACGGGCGCGCCTTGGTTGGCGCACAAGGCTAGTCATGAAGGCGCATTAGTGGCAGAAAAAGTGGCGGGCAAGAGGGTTAAGCCGTTAAATCCTATTGCCATTCCTGGCTGCACTTATTCTTATCCGCAAATTGCATCGGTGGGTTTAACTGAAGCTCAAGCCAAAGAAGGTGGTTATAGAATAAATGTAGGAAAGTTTCCTTTTAAAGGAAATGGAAAAGCCTTAGCATTGGGTGAAAAAGATGGTTTTGTTAAAACGATATTTGACTCGAATTCAGGTGAGCTATTAGGTGCGCACATGATTGGTGCAGAGGTAACCGAGTTAATCCAAGGTTATGTGATTGGCCAAGCATTAGAAACGACAGAAGAAGACTTGGCGCACACTATTTTCCCGCACCCAACTCTTTCGGAGATGATGCATGAATCTGTGTTAGATGCATATAATAGGGTAATACACTACTAGTTTTAATTTTTAAGCTTGATTATTTAAAATAATAGTTGCTGTTTTTTAAATACTATGAAGTGCGTCTACGCCCGCCTCGACGTCCACTTCGGCCTCCCAGAGCTTGATTGCCTGAAGACGAAGGTTTGTTGAATTGGATCCACGATGCTCCATGGGGATCATTATTCGTTAATAAATTAGCGGCGCGTATGGCTTCCATCTCTTTACCCGGACCGCTTTTAGTAGATCCGAGCCCAAATATTTTTACAAAAGTCTCTTGATCTAAATCCACAGGCAGTTGGATACCTGCATTTTCAATTTGCTCACGCTTTTCTTCAATCTTTTTCGTGGTTACAGGCAAAGCCACTGGATTCATAATTGCAGAGGTCATTCCCGCTCCCATTGCCATCGGAAGAAATGCGTTATTTATGCCATGTCTGTTTGGTAACCCAAACGATACGTTGGAGGCACCACACGTAGTATTTACTCCAAGTTCTTCTCGTAACTTCCTAACTAATGTAAATACTTGGTTTCCTGCAGTTGCCATTGCACCAATCGGCATAACTAATGGATCAACCACAATATCATGCGCGGGTATATTGAAGTCTGCAGCTCTTTCAACAATTTTTTTCGCAACCATAAACCGTACATCTGGATCTTCCGAAATGCCCGTATCGTCATTTGATATTGCAACAACTGGAACGTTGTATTTTTTAACAAGCGGCAAAACGAACTCTAGACGATCTTCTTCGCCTGTAACAGAATTTAACAACGGTCGACCTTGTGCTACCTCCAAACCAGCTTCTAACGCGGCAGGTACTGAGCTATCTATACACAAAGGAACATCTGTCAGGTTTTGAACTAAATTTATCAACTCAACCATAAGAGGTGGCTCAGTCTCGTTTGGGTTTGGGTTAGAGTTATATACCACACCAGCATTTATATCTAGAATATTAGCACCGGCTTCAACCTGAGCTAACGCGTCACTTTCGACTGTAGTGAAATTTCCCGATTCAAGCTCTGATGCTAGTTTTTTCCGTCCTGTTGGGTTTATCCGTTCTCCGATAACACAGAAGGGTTCATCAAAGCCGATTACTGCAGTCTTTGAATGCGATTCAACTATGGTGCGTGCCATTTTTACCTCACAAGTTTTAAGCAGATTTAGTATTTTTTGTTAAATTATTTGAAATCCACTCCGCATTAGTTTTAATGCCCCCCAACGGAAAAAAATGGATACTAGAAATATTTGAATTAGGGTTTTTGGCTTTACCTGTCGCCAGTTCACCCAATATTTCTGTTGGCTCATATGGCAGGAGCAATTTTGTTAGGTCTAGTGCCCTTTTTTGAAGAACCTTGAGTGATGGCCCAACGCCGCATGCTATAGAAAATTTAATTAGTGTTTGCAATTTAGCAGGTCCCGCTACGCCCACGTTTATAGGTAAGGTTATGCCAGACGCATGAATTCTGTTTGCCCATTCAAAAATTGGCTTTGAATCAAAAGCGAATTGAGTGGTGATACCTATATTAGCATCAGTTCGGTCCGAGAATTTTTGTTTCCATTCCAGAGCCATATCAACGTTTTTAGTAGTATTGTCGATATCTATATCTTTGTTCCCCTCAGGATGCCCGGCGACATTTAAATCTGTAAACCCAAATTTATCGAATAGTCCGGTTTCAAGTAACTGCATAGAGGATTCAAAATTACCCTTTGGTGTATCAACACCCCCGGCGAGCAGAAGGGCTTGTCTAACGTCGGCCTCTGAGCTGTACCGGTCTATCCACTCTGTTAAAGTGGATTTATCATTTATTATTCTGGCTGGAAAATGTGGCATTACCTTAAAGCCCTCATTGTTGAGCCTTACTGCGGTTTTCACCATGTCGTCGATTGAAGTGCCATCGATGTGGGCAATGTAAATTAAAGTATCGGTAGGTAAAATATCAGAAAAATTATCAATTTTTTCGGCAGTACGAGGCATTATTTCCATGGAAAAGCCATTCAGTAGTTCGTTAAAGTCTTTGGTAGAAACGGTCTGTTTTTGACTTTTTTTAAATTTTAAAAGCGCCATATTAACTCCAGAAACTAAATTACTTCCTGCCTTCGTTTTTGATGAGGGGTTTTTCAATATTTCTTGATTGAACTCAGTCTCAATTCTTCCTGCTTCATTTCTTGCAACAGTATCTGGATCACCTTCTACAGTATATGGTTCGGACTTCCGCCATTCTGCTAGGTAATCATCTGATCCTTTTAGATTGCACTTCATAGCAGCTCGATCGATAGCCTGCTCAAATCGTTCATGCAACTGAACTTTTGAGCCGCGCCTGCCTTTACCGACGATCACTTGGGCAGGGATGTCACGCCAATACACAATTGTCACTTCAGGCATCAATGTCTCCACTATAGAAATTTACATGTAGGGCAGGTAGGGATTTGTGCCATGTCGGTTTTCGACTAGCTTTTGCCTAAGAGCGACGAAAATTTTTTGTAAAATTGTAAATCCTTATTAAAGGGTCTTGCGAAATACAGTTGGCAGATCTATCGTGATTTTAAGTTATTAAATAGGGGGCGTAATGCTATGGCGCCCAAGCGTCCAAAAGGTGCAGATGTTTTCCCAAAGGTGGTTGAGGAGGCCTCACCTGTTTTACCCAGTCCAACTGACTTATATGCAGCGTTGGATTTGGGAACAAATAGTTGTAGAATGCTGATTGCCCAATCGAAGGGTAGTCAGTTTCATGTTGTCGATAGTTTTTCTAGGACCGTTCAATTAGGAGCTGGCCTCGAGCGTAGTGGGCGCTTGAGTAAAACTTCTATGCAACGAACCATTCAGGCTCTCCGTGTTTGCAAACAGAAATTGAAAAAGCACAAAGTTCGGAGAATGCGATTGGTAGCTACTGAGGCTTGTCGGAGGGCAACAAATGCAAATGATTTTATCTCGGCAGTTAAAAAAGAGACCGGATTAAGGCTTGAAATTATAAAGCCAGAAGAGGAGGCGCGTTTAGCTGTAATATCGTGTGCGCCTCTCGTTAGCACAAAAACCGAGCAGCTGTTGGTTGTTGACATTGGAGGTGGTTCAACCGAGTTAGTATGGATTGATTTGAGTTCAGTTCCAAGCTGGGATAGGCCTAGATCAATAATGAGATTACATGCTGGCTTTCATGACTTTGATGGTCCATTTCCAGCTGCCAAAGTTGTCGATTGGATTTCTGTGCCGCTTGGTGTCGCAACTTTGCGTGACCAATTTAGGGATGTGGAAGATGACTCTGCCCGTTATGCGCTAATGAGTTGTTATTTTGAAGAAAAATTAGCTGATTTTGCTCCTTATGACTTTGCTCCCTTAAAAAATGCAGAGGAGCGGCAAGCATTTCAGGTTATCGGAACTTCTGGAACTGTGACTACAGTTGCATCCAGTCATCTTGGTCTAAAAAGATATGATCGTACAAAAGTAGATGGACTTAGGATGAGTTCTGAGCAAATAGATAGGGTCATAAACGCTTATTTGGACCTTGGTCCAGATGGGCGTCGGAATGATCCAAGAATAGGAAATGACCGTCATGCTTTAATTATGTCAGGATCAGCTATTCTTCAGGCGCTGTTACGGTGTTGGCCAACTGACCGACTATCGGTTGCAGACCGTGGATTAAGAGAGGGCTTACTATATGCACAAATGTGCGCAGACGGATTGATAGAAGGAACTGCTTGATAGCGGAAATCCAATTTTGTCTGGTAAAGACAACAGAAGCGGTAGGATGAGAAAGATTGCCAGGTGAAAAGAAAAATTCTGGACGAGGACAAAGAGATTTAAAAACTAATGTAAAAAGTGCGCGTGGAAAGACTGTTTCGCAGGTAAAATGGCTGCAAAGGCAGCTTAATGATCCCTATGTCAAAAGAGCAAAAGCAGAGGGTTTTAGAGGTAGAGCTGCTTATAAAATAATGGAGCTTGACGATAAGTTTAATTTTCTAAAACCGGGGTTGAGGGTTATTGATCTGGGATGTGCGCCAGGTGGTTGGTGTCAGGTCGTATCTAGTCGAGTTAATGTTCTTGGAAATCAAAAAGATAAAGATATTGGTCAAGTTATTGGAATTGACTTGCAAGAAGTTGAACCAATCCCTGGTGTGCAGTTGCATCAGTTAGATTTTTTATCGAATGATGCCGATATAAAAATTAAAGACATTTTAGGAGGTAAAGCTTCTGTTGTAATCTCTGATATGGCGGCACCTTCGTCAGGGCACAAAAAAACTGATCATTTGAGGATTATGGCTCTTTGTGAAGCTGCTGCATTTTTTGCTTTTGATGTTCTAGAATTAGATGGCACCTTTGTCGCCAAAGTTCTGGCGGGTGGAGCTGAGGGCGAATTGCAGAAGATTTTAAAGAACCGTTTCAGAAAAGTTTTACACTTTAAACCCCCGAGCAGTCGTTCAGATAGTTCTGAGAAATTTGTTGTTGCGCTGGGTTATAGGGCGGTAGGAGAAAATTAGTTAACTGGAGTAACTAGTGAGCGATCTGTTTAGAATAGCCTAAACTGAAAAATATTAATGAAGTCCGGATATTGAACTTAAATACTATGTCGGTAATTCGTTATATATTACCGTAATTTCTTCTTAATAACTGAGACCTTTTTAGTTATATTAAACATAGCACCACGTAATTTTAGAAAGTTAAAAATGCCCCTAAATTTCAATAAAAAAGTCTTTATTACATGCGCTGTAACGGGATCAGGAAGTACGCAGGATAGAAGTAAATTTGTGCCTCGGAGCCCAAAGGAGATTGCTGACAGTGCTATTCTTGCTGCGAAGGCGGGAGCTGCTATAGTTCATTGTCACGTAAGAGATCCTAAGACTGGCGCTCCAAGTCGTGATTTAGCCTACTACCGAGAAGTTACAGATAGGATTCGTTCGTCTGCAGTTGATGTCGTTTTAAATTTAACTGCGGGGATGGGCGGAGATTTAGTCGTGGGCGGAACAAACTCACCGTTACCTTTAGCAAAAGGAACTGACATGATCAGTGCTGAAGAACGGGTTGCTCATATAGCAGAATGTTTACCTGAAGTTTGTACTCTCGACTGTGGAACAATGAATTTTGCGGAAGCGGATTACGTAATGACTAATACGCCTGGAATGTTGCGCTCGATGGGAGGAATGATGACTAAACTTGGGGTAAAGCCGGAGATTGAAGCTTTCGATACGGGGCACTTATGGTTTGCCAAACAGTTAGTTTCAGAAGAAATTATAGCTCCTGATGCTTTGGTTCAACTTTGTATGGGTGTTCCATGGGGGGCTCCTGATGATTTAAATACGTTTATGGCAATGGTAAATAATGTTCCACACGACTGGACGTTTTCGGCTTTTTCTTTAGGGCGAAATCAAATGGCTTATGTGGCAGCAGCGGTGTTGGCTGGGGGAAATGTACGTGTAGGGCTAGAGGATAATTTGTGGTTAAAAAAAGGTGTTTTAGCAACTAACGAACAACTGGTTGAAAGAGCAAAAAAATATAATTGAACAGATGGGTGCAGAACTTATGAATGCTGAGGAAGTAAGAAGTAAGTTAAAATTGAACAAACGCTCCCCGAGTTTGTAAAATGTCGCGTCGGGTAGTTATCACCGGAGGAGGAAGTGGTATTGGGTTAGCACTTGCTAAACGGTATATAGAAGAGGGCGCACAAGTCGCAATATGCGATAGCGATATGGCCGTGGTCAAGCAGGTTTCTAAAAACTATAAAATGGCTATTTCGTTTTGCGCTGATGTGTCTGACAGTAATCAAATGGAAAGTTTCCATTGTCGGATACTTGAAGAGTTTAAAGGGGTCGATGTGATGCATGCAAATGCTGGTGTGGGAGGTCCAGCCGGATCAGTTGATCAAATTGATCACAAAGATTGGAAGAGATGTGTTGAAGTAAATTTGTTTGGAGCATTCCATAGCGCGTCGTGGGCGTCGGGTGTAATGAAGAAACAAAAAACTGGATCCATTATTTTCACTTCATCTACTTCAGGTTTGTTCGGTGTGCCGAATCGTTCTCCATACGTTGCCGCAAAGTGGGGTATAATTGGCCTTACTAAGTCGATGGCTATGGAGCTAGGTGATTATGGTGTGCGTGTTAATGCGATATGCCCGGGCGCTGTAAGTGGAGTTAGGATGGAACGAGTTTTGTCAATGGAAAGCGAGGCTTCAGGATTCTCAAAAGACGCTCTTAGAAGAGTTTACTCTGAGGGTACTGCGATGAGAAGTTTTGTTAGTGAAGAGGATGTTGTTGATATGGCAATATTTTTAGCAAGTGAAAAAGCCTCAATGATAACTGGTCAAGCTCTAGCCGTTGATGGATATACAGAACGGACTGTCTAATTTAAGTTTATGAGGATTTGGCATTAGAAATGATTAAAAAGGTCGCAATTATCGGTGGTGGAGTAATCGGTGGTGGATGGGCCGCCCGATTTTTATTAAACGGTTTGGATGTCTATGTTTATGACCCAGATCCAAACGCAGAGAAAACTCTTTCAGAAATTATTAATAATGCACGTTTTGCTCTCCCAATGCTTTACGAGTCTCAGTTGCCTGAAGAGGGCAAAATAAAATTTTGTAAAAGTATTGCGGAGGCTGTTGTTGGTTCAGACTGGATACAAGAAAGTGTTCCAGAGAGATTGAATATCAAACACCTTGTATATCAAGATATTCAAACGTCTTGTCCTGAATCTGCAATAATTGCCTCGTCCACTTCCGGGTTTAAGCCCTCAGAGCTTCAAGAAAATTCTAAAGCACCAGAACAAATAATCGTTTGTCATCCATTCAATCCTGTTTATTTGTTGCCGTTAATTGAGGTTGTTGGAAGTGATAAAACGACGACTAGTTACATAAATAGCGCAATGGAAATTTTGACACAATTAGGTTTTTTTCCACTGCATGTTAGAAAAGAAATTGATGCACATTTGGCTGACAGATTTCTTGAAGCTGTTTGGCGAGAAGCTTTGTGGCTAATTAAAGATGATGTTGCTACTACCTCAGAAATAGACAATGCAATTCGATATGGCTTTGGTCTTCGATGGGCTCAAATGGGCCTGTTTGAAACATATAGAATTGCTGGTGGTAAAGCTGGCATGCAGCATTTTTTATCGCAATTTGGTCCATGCTTGCAATGGCCTTGGACAAAACTAATGGATGTTCCTGACCTGACTGAAGAGCTTGTGGAAAAAATAGCGTCCCAGTCTGATGCTCAGTCCGGTGATAAATCAATCCGTGAGCTTGAACGTATTAGGGACAAAAATTTAGTTGCCATTTTACGTAGTTTAAAACAGCAAAATTTTGCTGCTGGTAGTACAATCTCCGCTCATGAAAAAATGATTTCTGATAATAAAACTTTAAAAAATAAAATGCTCGTAAGTGTAGAAAGAGTCATTCCCGTTGATTGGACGGATTATAATGGTCACATGAACGAGGGCAGATATGGTCAAGTTTTTTCGGATGCAGCCGATGGGTTTTTTATCTTCAGTAGGTGTTGATTTCTGCGTACATAGCTTCTGGTTATAGTTATTTTACTGTGGAAAACCATATAAAGTATTTAGATGAAACATTAGCTGGTGAGAATATATATGTGGACACATCCGTACTTCTGGTTGATGGAAAAAAGCTAAAGCTTTTTCATATGATGAAACGAAAAGTAGATGGAGTCGACCTAGCGACCTGTGAGCAATTTCTACTTCATGTGAATCTAAATACGCGAAAATCGTGTGAGCCGGTGGGTGATATTGCTAGAAAACTACAAAGAATATTCAAATAGGTGAGTTATGAATTTTGGATTATCTGAAGAACAGCAAATGATAGTTGATACTGTCAGAAACTTTGTTGAAAATGAAATTTATCCCTTTGAAAGTGATGTAGAAGCTACTGGAGTAGTCTCTAAAGAAGTTGCAGAGGAGATTAAGAAAAAAACAATAGATCTTGGGTTCTATGCATGTAATTTTCCAAGTGAAGTTGGCTGCGCCGGCTTAAATCATTTAGAGTTCGCTTTGGTTGAGCGTGAGTTAGGGCGAGCGTCCATGGCGCTTAATCACTTTTTTGGACGTCCTCAAAATATCTTAATGGCCTGCACAGGTGACCAAAGAGAGAAATATTTGTTTCCCGCTGTGAGAGGTGAAAAAATGGATGCACTGGCGATGACGGAACCAGACGCTGGATCCGATGTAAGGGGTATGAAATGCTCTGCTATTCGTGACGGTGGTGACTGGTTACTAAATGGTGTGAAGCATTTTATTTCAGGAGCCGACCATGCGGATTTCGTAATCGTATTTGTTGCTACAGGTGAGGATGAAACTCCTAATGGCCCAAAGAAGCGAATTACAGCATTTTTAGTTGATAGAGGAACCCCAGGTTTTACAATACGGGATGGATATAAGTCAGTAAGTCATAGAGGTTATAATAATATGATCCTTGAGTTTGATAATTGCCGTTTATCAAATGAACAGGTTTTAGGCGAAGTAGATGGCGGTTTCGCAGTAATGAACACTTGGTTATATGCTACTCGAATTACTGTTGCCACTATGTCAGTAGGTCGAGCCAGGCGTTGTTTTGAGTATGCAGTAAATTATAGCGCAGAACGTAAGCAATTTGGTAAAAGTATTGGTAAATTTCAAGGAATTAGTTTTCAGTTAGCAGACATGATAACTGAAATTGATGCTGCAGATTTGCTTACATTAAATTCTGCATGGAAATTAGATCAAGGTTTAAATGCCAATAGAGAAATTGCTTCCGCCAAACTTTATGCTTCAGAAATGCTTGCTCGGGTCACTGATGTAACTTTACAAATACATGGGGGTATGGGTCTTATGAATGATTACCCTATTGAGAGATTTTGGCGTGATGCGCGAGTGGAGCGAATTTGGGACGGCACTTCAGAAATTCAAAAGCATATAATTAGTCGAGAACTCTTGAGGCCACTTGGTTCATAAAAGCGTGATCATTAGAGTGATAAAAACAACTAAAATTAATAGTTTGAGTAGGTTTCTTAATCCAAAAAATGTAGTTGTCATTGGTGGAGGTGTTTGGGGAAAGTCTATTGTGTTTCAGCTAAAAAAAATAAATTTCAGCGGACAGATATTTGCAGTGCACCCATCAGAAGTCGAGTTCTATGGGTGTGAAACGTACAGAAATATAAGTGATTTACCAAGTTCGATTGATGCTGCATTCATTGGTGTTAATAGGATTGCTACCGTTGAAATAGTTTCACAACTTTCAAAGGTAGACTGTGGTGGGGCTGTTTGTTTTGCATCTGGATACTCGGAGGCTGTAACCGAGTTAAATGATGGTCACGAGTTACAAGAAGCCTTAATCGATGCGGCTGGAAAGATGCCTATTCTAGGTCCCAATTGTTATGGAATAATTAATTATTTTGACAATTTTTGTTTATGGCCAGACCAGCACGGGGGTCAAAATGTTGATAGAGGCGTTGCTGTTATTACTCAGAGCTCAAATATTATGATCAATCTAACGATGCAAAAACGTGGTTTGCCTATTGGTTTCGCAGTTACTGCAGGAAACCAGGCACAACTGGGGTTAGCTGAACTAGCCATGAATATTGTTGAAGATACAAGAGTTACCGCTCTGGGATTATACGTAGAGGGTCTCGGATCAATAAGAAATTTTGAAAAGTTAGTAAATTTATGTGACCGGCTCGGTAAAGCAATCGTTCTAATAAAAGTTGGCAAGTCTGAACACGCACAGCTATCTGCGATATCTCACACGGCATCACTGGCGGGGAGTGATAAAGGGGCGTCAGCTTTAATGAAAAGACTTGGGGTCGCAAGAGTGAATTCGCTGTCTGAGTTTATAGAAACATTGAAAATTTTTCATTGTCACGGGCGATTATCAGGTCCAAGCGTAGCGTCTGTATCCTGTTCAGGTGGAGAGGCGAGTTTGATAGCAGATCTATCTTACGGCGAGCAGGTTTTATTTCCAAAGTTAACAAAAGAACAAAATAAAAACCTTAAAAATGCATTAGGTGGGAAAGTGGCACTGGCTAATCCATTGGACTATCATACCTATATTTGGGGAGACGCCAATAAGATGGCAAAAACATTTATCTCAATAATGCAAGATAAGAATATAGATATTGGAATAATTATTGTTGATTTCCCAAGGTCTGATTTATGCGACCCTGGCGCATGGAATTGCGTTGTTGAAGCAGCAGTCCTAACGAAGGAAACAATAAAAAAACCGATAGCATTAATGTCTACGCTTGCTGAAAATATAGAAGAAAGTTTAGCAAAAGACCTAATGAGAAAAAATTTAATTCCTCTGTGTGGTATGGATGAAGGCTTGGCGGCAATAGTAGCAGCATCTACTCAAAGATCTGAGCCAGACATATCAATTAATCCAGTGCTTTTACCAAATAACAATCAAAGTTCTTCTCTGTTTAATGAGGCATATTCTAAATCCTTATTGTCTGAAATTGGGGTTGATACACCTAGAAATATTATCGTTCAGAATAAAGATTTATTAGATAAACTGCCTTTTGATTTTCCAGTAGTTATCAAAGCGCTTGGCTTATCTCACAAAACTGAAAACAGAGGTGTTCGACTAGATATAAAGAATGCCGAGGAATTAAAGGTGGCCTTTGATGATATGGGTTATAGTGAATATTTGATTGAAGAAATGATAGGTGATGTTTTAATTGAGTTATTAGTGGGTATTATTAATGACCCGGCTCATGGTTTTATATTTACGATAGCCTCTGGAGGAACTCTGACTGAGATATTATCTGATAGCGTAAGTTTAGTTATGCCATTTACTATAAATGAATTCAATGAAGCACTAAAAGATTTGAAGATTGCAAAAGTTATTGATGGTTATAGAGGCTCGAAAGCAATTAATATGGAGCAATTGATACAGAATATTTTCAAGCTGCAGGAATTTGTTGTAAGAAATAGCAGTGAGTTATCCGAATTAGAAATAAACCCATTTTTAGTTACAGCTTCTAGAGCTGTTGCTGTTGATGCTTTAATAAAAATGTAATTGGGGTAAATTTATGAAGACTGAACCTGTTAAAACGAAGATCTTCGGACATATTCTTGAAGTAACTTTGAACCGACCCAAAGCCAATGCTATAGATTTAAAAACTAGCAAAGTTATGGGTAATATATTTTGTGATTTTAGAGATAATCCAAATTTGAGAGTTGCAATCATTACTGGGGCAGGGGAAAAATTTTTCTGTGCAGGCTGGGATTTAAAAGCTGCCGCAGATGGCGATGCTGTTGACGGTAATTATGGTGTTGGCGGTTTTGGCGGATTACAAGAGTTGCCTCACATGAATAAACCAATTATCGCAGCCGTAAATGGTATCTGTTGCGGCGGCGGTCTGGAATTGGCTCTATCTGCAGATATCATATTAGCGGCAGAGCATGCTTCGTTTGCATTGCCAGAAATACGTTCTGGAACTGTTGCAGATGCTGCTTCGTTAAAACTTCCGAAGCGCATTCCGTACCATATAGCAATGGAAATGTTGTTCACTGGAAGGTGGATCGACACTACAGAAGCGGCTCGGTGGGGTTTGATAAATCAGGTGCATAAATCAAAAGATTTGTTGGCTAAGGCGAGAGAACTCGCTGAGCTTCTGGCTTCAGGACCTCCTTTAGTCTATGCTGCGATAAAAGAAGTAGTGCGCGAGGGTGAAGATATGAAGTTCAACGACGCTTTAAATATGATAACAAAAAGTCAATTTAGAACGGTCGAGACTTTGTATCGCTCAGATGATCAAATAGAGGGTGCGCGTGCATTTTCTGAGAAACGCGATCCGGTATGGAAAGGAAAATGAAACCACACTATGTTATCCTTCGTAAGCTATCCAGTAAATCGAACTTTTCCAATGTGGTCTAAATTTCTGTTACGCTGAGCGTAATCTATTCCATATCCAACGACAAATTCATCAGGTATTTCAAAGCCAGTCCAATCTGCTTTAACCTCGACTTCACGTCTACTGGGCTTATCAAGCAGGGCGATCGACATTAATCGGGCAGGACCTCTGGACTTTAGCAACGATATAACATGGCTAAGAGTATAGCCAGTATCAACGATATCCTCTACAACTAATACATCTCGTCCCTCAATCGCTCCCCTTAAGTCTTTTAAAATACGCACTTCTCTTGAGCTTTCCATCCCATCTCCGTATGATGATGCTTCCAAAAAATCAACTTCTACTGGAAGGTCTAATTCACGCACTAAGTCAGCAATAAAAACGAATGAACCTCGAAGCAAGCCCACAACAATGAGCTTATCCGTACCCACGAATTCACTTTGAATATTTTTACACAGCTCCTCAACTCTTGCAGCAATTGCTTTTGCAGAAATCATTTCATCAATGACATATGGTCGCCCTGACATTAAATCACCCTTTATTTTTTCACCAACATTACGTATCTCTGTCAAACTGTCACTACAATTATAATAAAATGCCTACTCATTCGGAAACAAAAATTTTAAAATACAAGCCAGAACAGATGTTTGACTTGGTGGCTGATGTGAACAGTTATCCTAAATTCCTTCCCTGGTGCTCGGCGGCCAGAATTCATTCGAGAAATATGATTGGTAAAAACGAAATTCTCGAGGCCGACCTCGTTATTAGTTTTAAGGTTTTCAGAGAGAAGTTTGCAAGTAAAGTTACCCTTATACGTTCTGAAAACCAAATACTTACAGAATATATTGACGGACCTTTTAAGCGCATGCACTCAACTTGGCATTTTAAAGGTCTCGAGTTCGGTAGCGAAGTTTCGTTTTATGTAGATTTTGAAATGAAGAATGCTGTATTGCAAAAAATTGTAGGGGTGGTGTTTAATGAAGCAATGCAGCGTGTTTTATCTGCTTTCGAAAATCAGGCAAAGGCCCTTTACGCTGATTAACTCACAGAAAGCTCCTCATATAGTAAAGTAATTGCCGTTTCGACTGCGTGTGATCTAATATTATCTCTTCCTATCGGTCCGTATTTTTTTGTTTCAGTTCTTATTTTGCCATTTTTTTTTGCTACTGCAAAGCATACTAATCCCTCGGGTTTGAAATCGCTACCGCCTGGACCGGCAATACCCGTTATCGAAATGGCGATAGTACCGGTTGATCTTTTTAAAGCGCCATCTGCCATTTCCTTTGCGACCTCTTCGCTTACAGCTCCATATTTTTTTAAGGTTTTATTTTCAACTCCTAAAACTTGTGTTTTCGAGTGATTTGAATACGTTATATATCCCTGTTCAAAAAAAACTGACGACCCAGGAAGTTCAGTCAGGCTAGCAGCAAGTAAACCAGCCGTGCAGCTTTCCGCCGAAACAATTTTACTCCTCAACTTTATTGCGAGAGAATACAAGTCGTTTAGATTAGACATTTTTAGTTAAGGCCATGATACAAAACCGCCAAAGTAATTGTACATATTGCAGCAGCAATACCCGCAAAAATATCGTCTAACATAACTCCTAGTGCTCCATTTTTTTTGTCGGCCCAACCGATCAAAGATGGTTTCAAAATATCAAATAACCGAAAAAATAAAAAAGAAGATATCCATCCGGGCCATAGGTCGAACGGTTCAAGTTTAAAATAAAAAACTGACATCGCAATTGGTAAAACTGCAATCCACTGCCCTATAAGCTCATCAATAACGACTTCTGATGGATCCTTAGTTTTAATTTGCTTTAGATAAACGCTCGTAGCCCACCATCCAAATGCACTGATTGACAGTAGAGCGAATACAAATCCTATTATTCCAAAAATTTTTACTAATAAAATTGCAAGAATGAGTGCAAATAAAGATCCCCAAGTTCCAGGAGCTGGACGTAGATACCCTATTCCAAAAATTGTGGCAATTGCTGCGCTCATGTGCTGATAAGAGTTACGGTGGCTAAGGCTGCTATTCCTTCTTCGCGGCCAGTAAAGCCGAGCTTTTCGCTTGTTGTAGCCTTTATAGAAACTCTATCCTTATTAAGATTTAGAATATTTTGAATATTTTTTTTAATTAATTCAGCATGAGGTTTAATTTTTGGTTTTTCGCAAATTACCGTACAATCAACATTACCAATTATGAAATTTCTACCTTTTGCTAGTTTCTGCGCATATTTGAGAAAAATATCACTCGAGGCATCTTTCCACTTATCATCATCTGGAGGAAAATGAGTGCCAATATCGCCTTCTGCTAACGCCCCAAAAATGGCATCTGTAATAGCGTGCAGCACGACATCTGCGTCTGAATGGCCGCAAAGCTTAAATGTGTGAGGGATTTTAATTCCGCCCAAGATGACAAATTTTCCTGCTGCAAAAGCATGAACATCGAAACCATTACCAAGTCTTATATCCATAATTAACGCCCTAATACTGTCATAACACGCTCGAAATCTTCGGCCGTTGTAATTTTAATGTTTTCCTCGCTACCACTTACTACTTTTACTTGTATTCCTGCTGCAATAGCAACTTCCACATCATCGGTCGCATCAGGTGAGCTAGCATTGTGAGCTTCAAGTATCTTATTGAAGCTAAACCCCTGCGGCGTTTGAGCTCGCCAGATATTATTTCTACTTTTGGTTTTAAAAACCTTTTCGTCAATAACTTCCCAAAGCGTGTCAGAAACTGGTAAAGCGGGAGCCACAGCATCCGTGGTTTTCAAATTTTCAATTACAGTGTTGATAAGGTCTGGTGGAGTTACAGGTCTAGCAGCGTCATGAATTAGTACATAATCTGGTCTCTCAATTTGTCGTAAAGCTCTAAGCCCGTATTTAACCGATTCTGATCTTGTGGCACCACCTTCTGTAAATAAAACATCATTTCTATTTAAAAGATCAAGGTCGTCCGAATGAAGTACAACCATTACCTTATTAATTCTGGAGTTGTTTTTAAATAAATCTATCGAGTGGTCTATAATTCTCTTACTGCTTAAATGTTGCCATTGTTTAGGAGTTTTGCCTCCAGCGCGCGTTCCTCTGCCAGCTGCAACTATTACGGCGATGATTTTCATCGGCTTGCCCCACTTTTGGATATTGACCTTGTTTAATTGTCTAAGTCTTCTGATCAGTTTGTTCAATACACGCAAAAATGCCTAATATTTAATCGTTTAACAAGTATTGATGAAAAATATAGCATAAAATCTTGTTAAGGATAACTATTGTACTATTTTTATAAGAAATGGGTGTAATTTTTTGCTTAGTTCAATAATAAAGACTGGAAAAGTACCTGTGCTCTTGGCTCCTATGGCCGGGATTACGGATTTACCATTCAGAAACGCCGTTAATAAATTTGGCGTTGATATGTGTTTTAGTGAAATGGTTGCTGACCGTAATTTGCTGTGTGATGGTTCAAAAAGTCGTAAGATTTCATTGGGCTCGAATTTTCTCAATACAGCTGTGCAGCTTGCAGGATGTGAGCCAAAAGTAATGAGTGAAGCAGCTAAATTAGTTTCTGATTTAGGTGCTGGAGCAGTAGATATTAATATGGGTTGCCCTGCCAGAAAGGTTGTTGGCGGCTACGCTGGTTCAGCACTTATGCGTGATTTAAAAAAAGCCGCTTCAATTATTGAAAGTGTTGTAAGTGCTGTCGATATCCCCGTATCTTTAAAAGCACGTCTTGGTTGGGATGACAGCTCAAAAAATGCAAAAGAGCTTGGCGTAATAGCTGAAAAATGCGGAGTACAGTCGTTTACAATACATGGACGAACTCGTAACCAATTTTATAAGGGTACGGCGGATTGGAAGGCCATTCTTGAAATTAAGCAAGCAGTAAAAATACCAGTAGTTACAAATGGGGATATTGTAGATGTAGGCTCAGCAGCAAAAGCTTTACGTTTTTCTGGGTCCGACGGGTTGATGGTCGGGCGTGGTATTATTGGAAAACCGTGGCTAATTTCTCAAATATCAGCTTATCTAAATAAAGAAAAACAACCAGAAATTCCCAAAGGCCAAAGGTTGATCGAAATTGTCGCTATACACTACGATGAAATGTTATCATTTTATGGTAATACGCGAGGTGTAAGGGTAGCCCGTAAACATTTAAAACGCTATTTAGATTTTTTTGGTTTGCCAAAGAAACTATCAAATGAATTTCTGAGGGAGGATTGTCCAAAAAATGTAATTCGAAGCCTTTTTGAATTACAAAAGCGAATTAATCCATGAATATTGATTATGAAAAAGTTTGGATGTCGATTCCTCTTCCATCTATTGTGTTAAATGAGGATGATATTGTGGTGGAAGTTAACCCACCAGGTGAGGGGTTTCTCAATGCGTCGAATAAATCCCTTAAAAATAGAAGTATTTGGGAACTGATAAATATAGGCGCCTCGTTAGAGGAAAGCTATAAAAAAGTAAAAAAATTCAATTCTCCTTTGTTTGTTACAGATGTGAAAGTAGGAGCAAAGGGCAGGGAACCTATTCCTTGCAATATTCAAATAGCGCCAATAATCGGTCTTGATGGCAGTACCATTATATTGATTGCACCAAGAGAAATTGCTGGTCGAATTTCTCAATCAAAATCTGTAAAGGCTGCGGCAAAGTCTGCAATAGGCATGGCTGAGATGTTAGCCCATGAGATCAAAAATCCCCTAGCAGGAATTACTGGAGCTGCTCAATTGCTTTCCATGGGACTTTCGACAGGTGATCTAGAGATTACAGATTTGATTGTAGCAGAAACAAGAAGGATTTTAACTTTATTAGAGCAGGTTGAACAGTTTGGAAATCTTAAACCAATTGACCCCAAACCTCTCAACATTCATGACGTAATAGATAGAGCGCGTCGTTCTGCACAATTAGGCTTTAGCGCGCACATTAACTTTAAAGAAGATTATGATCCTTCGTTGCCGTTGGTATACGGGGATCCAGACCAATTACTTCAAGTATTTTTAAATTTAATAAAAAATGCTTCTGAAGCCCAGCCAAATAATGGAAATATTAAATTGCGTACATATTTCGAACACAGCTTTAAACTTCGAAGAGCTGATGGTTCCGGACATTCAATGCCCATTCAAGTTGAAGTTACGGATAATGGTCCTGGTGTTTCTGAGGATATAAGGGATGAAATTTTTGATCCCTTTGTCTCAGGACGTAATAACGGGACTGGTCTGGGCCTTGCTTTAACAAGTAAAATCATATCGGATCATAAAGGTTTAATTTCTCTCGACTCTAAACCTGGGAATACAGTCTTTCGTATTTCTTTACCTTTTGTGACAAAGCTTAATTAAGAGGAAGTAATAATGGATGGCACTGTCTTAGTTGCAGACGACGATAGAACAATTCGTACAGTACTTACCCAGGCTCTTACCCGAGCCGGCGTAAAAGTGCACGCAACATCTAGTCTAACAACGCTAATGAGATGGGTTTCTGAAGGCAAAGGTGACGCGGTAATTACTGACGTTATGATGCCAGATGGTAATGGTTTAGAGATGTTACCAAAAATTTCCCAAGATCGCCCAGATTTGCCAGTCATTGTCATCTCTGCCCAAAATACCATAATGACGGCCATCCAAGCTGCAGAAGCAGATGCATATGACTATTTACCCAAACCCTTTGATTTGCCTGATTTAATGAAGCGTTGCGCAAAGGCACTATCGTCAAAAGGAAAAAATAACTCAACATCGTCCGATAGGTCTATTAGAACTACTAATATGGATGCGGCTGATGAAAGCCTGCCAATAGTTGGTAAAACCGCATTGATGCAAAATCTTTACCGTTTTGTAGCGAGGTTAATGAATTCTGAATTACCCGTTCTTATATCTGGTGAGTCTGGAACCGGTAAAACATTAGTCGCACAAGTATTACACGATTTCTCCGATAGAAGAAATATGCCATTAGTAAGAATGAGGGCAGACGATCTAGTCGAACTGGATGGGCCTTCAAAAATTCTTGCTCGAGCGAAGGATGGCACAATCCTTATTGAGGAGATATCTGATTTAGGCGCAGCCGAGCAGGGACGATTGGTGAGTATGATTGACTCACCGGGCGAATATTCACCACGTTTTTTAGCTACTTTAGTCGGTGATATGGCAGAGGCAGTAGATGAACATAAAGTTCGGCGAGATCTCTTTTATCGCCTGGGAGGTGCTCCCATTACCGTTCCGCCACTTAGGGAACGCTTTGACGATATACCGCTGCTTGCAAGTTTCTTCCTTGAAAAAGTCGATAGGGAAACTGGGATATCACGAAACTTTGATCAAGCAGCTATGAAATTAATTCAAAGCTATACTTGGCCAGGTAATGTAAGACAGTTAGAGAATATGGTGAAAAGGCTTGGCTTGACTGCAAAAGAGGTAAATATTTCAGTAGGTGAGGTTGAACAAGCATTGTCAAACCAACCGGAAGTATCTGCTGTCTTGTCTAATGGTAATAGCAACCGGCTGGCATCGGATGTCGACAAGCATCTGAGGAGATATTTTGATTTGCACGGCTCACAACTTCCGCCAAACGGTGTTTATCAAAGAATATTAAAAGAGGTTGAGTTGCCGCTTATAATAATTGCGTTGGATGCAACTGGTGGAAATCAGGCAAAGTGTGCTAATCTACTTGGAATAAATCGAAATACCCTGCGTAAAAAAATATCTGAATTGGATATTCAAGTGACGAGGCGAAGAAAACTGATGTAATGTCGCAACATTAGTGTTACATATTGTCAACAATGTCTTAAAGTGAGTCTTTGTGTCAGTAAGTGCTATGCGGTTTTCATTAACCAGAATCTTAAATACTAGGACTTTCGATCGTGTAAGGGCTTCATCGACTATTTATCTCGTTTTTCTGGGTCCATTTTTAGCATTTGCCACATACATAGTCCTGGGACCCTTTGATTTAAGAGCGCAGTCTAGACTTCTTCAACTAGTTTTATTGGCAGATCTTGTATATGTAATAACAATAGTTGCTTTCGTAATATTAAGAATATTGCGGATTATTTCACAGCGGCGACAGAAGTCAGCTGGATCGCAACTACATTTACGTTTAACTGGGTTTTTTACAGTAATGGCGCTTCTGCCTACAATTGGGGTCGCCATCTTTGCTACATTTACGGTTAATATGGGGCTGGAGGCTTGGTTTTCTGACAGAGTTCAAAGTGTAATAAGTGCTTCGCGGTCTGCTGCGGAGGCTTACGAGGCAGAACAGCGAGGAGCGTTGATAGAAGATATTACCGATTTGGCCAATGAATTAGGATTTTTTCGTAAGGGTCGAAATGGGACTGATCTTTCTGAGTTTAGAAACCATTTAGCAAAACTACAGCAAGAAATGCAAAGGGGTATGAAAGAAGCTTTTGTGATTGATGATGAGGGAAAAATAAAGCTCAGAGGTTTTCGCAATTATGCATTTGATTATGATAAGCCAGAAGTAACCCTTTTTGACACTTCATTAAGGCAAGTCCAAATTATTGAAGATTGGAAAAATGATGAAATGCGTGCGTTAATTTATATTGATGGTTTTCCAGGACATTACCTATACGTAACTCGATTAGTAGATGGAAATTTATTAAATTTATTGGACGATACACAAGAAACAGCATCTTTATATCAGCAGTTGGAAAGTGATAAAGGTAAAGTCTTATTCAATTTTGCGCTCGTTTATCTAGCGTTTGCTATTCTAATGATAGTCAGTGCAGTTTTACTAGGTTTATGGTTTGCAGAAAGATTATCTAGACCTATAGGTCGTTTGACTGGCGCTGCACAAAAAATTGCAAAAGGCGAACTTAACGTTCGGGTACGCGAAGAATCTGGTGACGATGAAATTGCACAGCTTTCTAAGCTCTTTAATCGTATGACCAGCCAATTAAAGTTACAACGCGATAAACTTTTACTAAACACATCTCAAATAGATGAACGGCGGCGGCTGTTTGATAGTGTATTAGCTTCTGTTACCTCTGGAGTAATAGGTTTAAATCCAAAAGGTAAAATATCTTTTATCAATCGATCGGCTATCAGTTTATTGAACTATACTGATAAAAAGTTGGACGACTGCACGCTTGAAATATTAGCGCCGGAATTTTTATCAATGTATGAGTCTTTGGTTTTGGGTGATCTTAAAAGCTTACAGCAAGAAGTAAAGATTTTGCGGGCAGGTAGATTGGAAAATCTTTTGGTCAGAATGGCGCCTATGAAAGACGAGACTGATAATATTGATGGGTTTGTTATTGCTTTTGATGACATTACAGAACTAGTTTCTGCTCAGAGAGCTGCTGCTTGGGGAGATGTGGCACAACGCATAGCTCATGAAATTAAAAATCCCCTTACTCCGATCAGATTGTCGGCTGAGAGAATAAAACGGAAATTTATGCCGCTTCTGGATGACAACAGTGATACTTTATCTGATATGACGGAAGTAATCGTAAGACAGACGAATGATCTTAGTCGAATTGTGGATGAATTTTCAAGATTTGCGAGGATGCCTGAGCCCGATAAGAAGTCTGAGGATATAATTCAAATAATAACTTCTGCCATTTCATTGCAAGAAAATGGATTGCCTGAGATTGCATTTAAAAAAAATATTGTTGAGGGACCTATTATGTTTGGAGTGGATGCGGCGATGATTTCGCAGGCTCTAATCAACCTCTTAAAAAATGCTGGAGAGTCAATTTCAAGTAGGATGAGCAAAGGAGAGTCACCGAATGTGTTGGGCCAAATACAAGTTATTGCCAAGCTATCGGGTAGTTTTCTGAAAGTTTCAATTGTTGATAATGGCTTGGGATTGCCTGAAGACCGAGCACGATTGTTTGAGCCATATGTTACAACCCGCGAAAACGGTACCGGTTTGGGGTTGGCAATAGTAAAAAAAATAATAGAGGAACATGGTGGAACATTCCGTTTGGAGGATGCTCCTCAATATCAAAATAGTGGTATAGTTGGTGCTGCAGCCATCATAGAGCTGCCAATTTACTCTGTGAAGTAGAATAAAAAGATTAAAACGTGGAGAAGAGATATGACCGATATCCTAATTGTTGATGATGAACGCGATATCCGCGAACTCATTTCAGAAATATTAATAGATGAAGGGTATCAAACTAGACTATGTGGAGGCGCCGATGATTGCCTTCAAGAATTAAAGAAATCCGTACCGGGACTTTTAATCCTCGATATTTGGCTAAAAGATAATGAAATGGACGGCATTGATATTTTAGTAAAAGCCAAAAGAGAATTTCCACAAGTTCCGGTTGTCATTATTTCTGGCCATGGAAATATCGAGATTGCCGTAGCTGCCATTAAGCAAGGTGCTTATGACTTTATTGAGAAACCTTTCAATATAGAGCAGCTTCTTGTGGTTGTAAGACGTGCGATGGAAACATCGCGGCTTCGTCAAGAAAATATCGAATTAAAACGTAAAGATGCACCGTTATCGGTAATGGTTGGCGAGTCAAATATTTTTAAAAACTTTGTATCTAACTTGGATAAAGTGACTAAGACGAATGGGAGGGTTCTACTTACTGGTGGCTCAGGCAGTGGTAAGGAAATGGCCGCAAGATATATTCATGCGAATTCCGAGAGAGCTTCTAAACCTTTTATTAGTGTAAATTGTGCCTCCATTGCTCCGGAAAGGATGGAGGACGTTCTTTTTGGTAGAGATGCTGGAAATAGCTTACCTACTGACGGTTTGCTTTCCCAAGCGGATGGTGGTGTCATATATTTTGACGAGATAGCTGACATGCCACTAGTGACTCAGTCAAAAATTTTGAGGGTACTGGTTGATCAGAAATTTCAAAGAGTAAATGGAAAGTCTGAGGTAAAAGTTGACTTGCGAGTTATTTCTTCAACATCTCAAGATTTAAGGGAGGCAATTAAGCAAAAATCTTTTAGAGAGGAGCTTTATCACCGACTTAATGTCGTTCCAATAAATGTGCCATCACTTTCACAAAGACTTGAAGATATTCCATTATTATTTAAGCACTTCGCAAAAACCTATAATGAGACCCAGGGGTTAAATCTTAGAGGCCTTTCACATGAGGCATCCACTATGCTTCAGACCATGTCTTGGCCAGGTAATATAAGGCAGCTTAAAAATATGGTTGAAAGAGTTCTGATTCTTGGTGATGGACACGGAGAAGTTTCAATCGAAGATCTTCCGTCTGAAGCAAAATCAGCAGATGACAATTTGAATAGTGTTGCGTCCGGTACAATTGCAACTATGCCGCTTCGAGAAGCAAGAGAAGCTTTTGAGAGAGAATATTTAATAACACAAATTAATAGATTTAATGGAAATATATCAAAGACAGCAAAATTTGTTGGTATGGAGCGTAGTGCACTTCATAGGAAACTGAAGTCATTAGGAGTAGTTTCAATTTCAAGAGCACAAAAAGAGGATATTTGAACTTTTATTGTTTTATCGGGGAGATGATACCTAATCTATTCATTTCTAGTGATATGAGGAGCAACGTATGAAAGTAATAATTTGTGGTGCTGGTCAAGTAGGTTGGCAAATAGCCCGTCATTTGTCAGGGGAGCGCAACGATGTAACAGTAATAGATAATGATCCAGAATTAATCAGGCGAGCTACAAATACACTAGATGTTCAGGGAGTAACTGGATTTGCTTCTTATCCAGATATATTAGATCGGGCAGGTGCTCGTGATGCTGATATGATAATAGCTGCTACATATTCTGACGAAGTAAATATGGTCACTTGCCAGGTAGCACATTCAATTTTTTCTATCCCGCGTAAAATAGCTCGTTTGAGAAGTCAGTCTTATTTGAATGCAATTTACTCAGACTTATACAGGCGGGACCATTTGCCAATTGATGTAGTAATCAGTCCAGAGAGAGAAGTGGCTGACGCTGCATTGAAGCGTATGGCAGCGCCTGCTGCTTTCGATACTGAAATGTTCTTGAATAAAAAAGCTCAACTTATTGCGCTGCGTCTCGATGAAGAATGCCCAGTCTTAAATACACCTCTTAAGCAATTGACCGATCTTTTTTCGACCCTTCGAACTATTGTGATAGCAGTTAGACGTGATGGAACTCTTTTTGCACCTGAGTCAGGAGATCAATTGTTTGTGGGTGATGAATGCTATCTTATGTGCCACGTGGAAGATTCTCAAAGATCTGTAGATGTTTTTGGTAAGCCAAATTTGGAGCAAAATCGAATAGTAATGATCGGTGGTGGAAATGTGGGTCAAAGAGTTGCGGCTCAGCTTGAAGCACATCAAAAAAGGATTTCGACAAAAATAATAGAAAAAAATATTAAAATAGCTGAGGCTGCTGCGGAAAATCTTGAGAGAACTATAGTATTAAATGGCGATGGATTAGACGTTAGCATTCTATCAGAGGCGAACGTATCTAGGGCAGATACTGTTCTAGCGATTACTGATGATGATAAAACAAATATGCTGGCAGCTGTAAGAGCCAAAGCGCAAGGTTGTAAAATGGCTGTTGTATTAATAAATGATCCCACGTTAGTTCCGCTAATGCGACCGCTAGGAATTGATGCCTTTATCAACCCTAGAGCGACCACTGTAAGCTCAATTCTTAGACATATTCGGCATGGTCGCGTGAAAGGAGTCTATGCAATAGGTGATGCTGAGGCAGAAATATTAGAAGCAGAGGTTCTTTCAACATCTCCAATTTCTGGGAAAAAGATTCGTGATATTGAATTTCCGGAAAGTGTTTTAATTGGTGGTCTTTTAAAAAGTGGAGAATTTGTAAAGCCTTCAGGCGGAACTTTGATTGAGGAGGGGGACACCATAGCTCTGTTTACAATGGCTGAAGATATTCCAGAAGTTGAGCGGCTTTTGCAAGTTTCCATCGATTTTTTCTAAGATGAATTTTTCGGTATTAAATAGGGCAATTTTTTTTCAATTATTTGCAATTATCTCCCTATTAATGATAATTCCTGCTTTGATTGCTTTTTTGGAGAAAGACTATTTTGTTGCTCGGACTTTTCTGTACTGTTCTTTTGCAGGTGTGATTGTTTATACTTTGATTGCAATTGCATTGAGCAACGTTATTAAAGTTCAAAATAATTTTGAAAAATTACTTTCTTTCATATTATCGTATTTTTTCTTACCAATTTTTATGGCATTGCCATTGGTTCTTTCTGTTGCTGAGGTGGGGTTGATAGATGCCTGGCTTGAAATGGTAAGTTCATTTACTACCACAGGTTTAATAATAACTAATTTAGAAATATTTTCTGGCAGTGCTTTACGGTTGTGGTTTGGGATGGTTTCTTGGATAGGTGGTATATTTTTTTGGATCTGCGCAATAAGTATTTTATTACCCTTAAATATTAACAGATTTGAAACTGGCGTTAATGATTTTCTGGATGGCTCTTCAATTAAAGGGCATGAGGGTAATTCTGTTATAAGCAACGCACGACACCTAATTCCAGTTTATTTAATTATTACAATTGCTTTATGGTTTTTCCTTACGCTTATGGGGATGTCAGGATTTCAGGCTTTGTTGATGGCAATGTCTGTGATCTCAACATCGGGCATTGATATACTGAGCGACGAAATTCCAAAAGTTTTTATAATTGAAGGAATTATTTTAATATTTTTTGTTTTTGCTCTGTCAAAGTCATTATTTTTTCGTGACATAAACGACATACGAAAGTTTCAATTTTTTACCGATCCAGAAATTCGACTAGCTCTGATTATAATTTTGGCTGTGACGGGTCTTTTTTATGCCAAATCTATTTTTGTCTTATTATCAGAAAATATTGATATTAATATAGTCGTCCTTCTAAAACAGTTATGGGGTATTTTTTTTACGGTAACTTCATACTTAGTTACTATGGGAATTGAGAGCAAGGTTTGGTCTGATTACCCGAGTTTTGCATTGGCAGAAGTGTCCGCAGTGTCTGTAATGGGGCTTGCTATAATAGGAGGTGGTGTAGCAACTACTGCTGGTGGGGTTAAACTTTTAAGGGTCTACATTCTATATAGGAATGCTGCTCAAGAAGTTGATATGATGCTACATCCTAACTCAATTCCGTCAAAAAAAGGAAAAGGTTCGATTTCAGATAATAGGAATAATCGTCTCATGGCATGGATATTTTTTATGCTTTTCATCACAGCTTTGGCTTTTTTTACCTTAGTTTTCTCAATTCTCTTTGATGATATAGCGCCGGGACTTGCTCTATCAGTTTCAGCGCTAACTACAACAGGCCCTCTTTTTGGAAATGCTGGTTACGACATAGTGCTGACCGATATTAATCAAATTTTTAAAATTATGTTAGGCTTGGCAATGATAATTGGTCGACTTGAAATATTAGTCATAGTTGCACTTTTATTCCCGTCAGTTTGGAGTAAATAGTTTTAATGAATTGGAATTTGTTTAAATTGATATTTAAATTAGCTGTTGTTATGTGAAATATTGTGCGAATATAACGAGTATACAATAAATGAGGCTAATAAATGGCATCCGATCGTCAGAACTTACAAGACGCATTTTTAAACCAGGTTCGCAAAGAAAAAAACTCTGTTACAGTTTTTTTAATAAATGGAGTAAAATTACAGGGCGTAATTACTTGGTTTGATAATTTTTGCATACTTTTACGCCGAGATGGCCAGTCTCAGCTAGTTTATAAGCATGCTATTTCGACAATAATGCCATCTCAAAACGTTTCATTGTACGATGGAGAAGAGCCTAGTTGAATACGGTTGCTCGTGTAAAAACGCGAATTTGGGTATTTCAAATAGAATTTAGATCTGATTTTGATGAATTAGCTGTTGATTTTAAGCATGAGGAAGCTGTCGCACTTTCAACCGCTTTACCGGATCTTGAGTTCGCAGGGTCGCAAGTCGTAAAGATTTCCCATTTTAAACCAGCTACTATTTTCAGCAAACAAAAGGTAAATGATCTGTATCAGTTGATTACTTTCAATAATGTTAACATTGTATTTTTAAATTGTAATGTAACTCCTGTTCAGCAGAAAAATCTTGAGAAGGCCTGGAACGTTAAAATCTTAGATCGTACCAGTTTAATATTAGAAATTTTTTCTAATAGAGCTGCGACCAGAGAAGGCGTACTACAAGTTGAAATGGCTGCTCTATCCTACCAGCGTACAAGACTTGTCAGAGCATGGACTCATTTAGAAAGGCAACGGGGTGGTCTAGGTTTTGTTGGAGGGCCGGGAGAAACTCAAATTGAGTCGGATAAGAGGGCAATAGACTCTCAATTGAAAACCCTTGAGCGCCAACTTCAAAAAGTTGTTAAAACTCGTGAATTGCATCGAACAAGGAGATCTAAAACATCAACACCAATTGTTTCGCTTGTAGGATATACAAATGCAGGTAAGTCAACTCTTTTTAATAAACTAACAAATGAAGAAGTTCTATGCAAAGATATGTTATTTGCAACTCTTGATCCAACAGTTCGCGAGTCGGTATTACGATCTGGGTTGTCCGTGATTGTTTCAGATACCGTTGGCTTCATATCGGATTTGCCTACTGAGCTAATTGCAGCCTTTCGTTCTACTCTTGAGGAAGTTTTAACTTCTGATGTAATTGTACATGTTCGAGATATTAGTCATCCAAATACTGATAGCCATTGTGAAGATGTTTTAGACATTTTACAACGGATTGGATTAGACGAAAAAATTCCAGTCTTGGAGGTTTGGAACAAAATAGATCTGCACCCAGAAAATCACAAATTACAACAAACTGTCAGTATTCTCAATAAAAGGAACATTTATCCAATTTGCGCTTCCTCCGGATTTGGTTTGGACAATCTTACAAATGGTATTGTAAATATAATGCTAGCAAGATCCACTCGGGATGTTCGAATTATACCTGCAAAAGATGGTAAAAAAAGAGCGTGGCTCTACAGAAATGGCGTAGTTGAGTCCGAAAAGTTAGTTGATGAAAACTATAAAATGTTTCTGATGTGGAACGAAAGGCAGAGGAAACAATTCGATCTATTGTAAATTTGATGCTGGAAATATTTTTGTTGTGCCATTCGATGCAGCTTTTGCCAGTTCCGGGTCGAGTGACATAGCAATATACTCACCGCGACGCCACAATTGCCCCAGATCATCATAATGGCGAGAAAATAAATGACCGGACTGTCCTGTTGAAATTATGTACAGAGAACTGTCTGGATCAGAAAAATCATAAACCCCGCGATAAACAGCTGCATGAACGTTTTCAAATGGATTGTACTCATTCCCAGAGCTTAGTCCTCTTTGGAGAGTATAATCACCCCCGGAAACAGATTGCCTTAAATTAAGCAATAGATTTAAAAGCGGAATATGTCCCAATGTTAAATGATCGTGCATAGCAATATGAGCGTCTCCCCATCTAAGTGAGGTTATTTCAACTTTATACTTTGCTTTAAGTTCTGATATCGCATCATAAAGAGCTAGTTCCGCGATGGTATCACATTCTTCTTTGGAAATACTTTGAACAATATCGCACCAAACTGATGCGCCATCAATATTTCTGAATACGCGTTCAAGAAATATAGGGTCAAAATTGCCAAACTCTTGGGAAAGCACACCTAATTCATCCTGGACAAGTCTTTCTTGCAACCTTCGCATCCAGGAATAGAATATTAACGGCTCTGGTAAATGTTCATTCATTTCACCATTCCATTCTGCAAGAAGCTTAAGAGCTAGTTTTACATCTTGGTCTAAGTTAGCATTTAAGGATGTTACAGGCTTATACCATAGATTGGCCCCAATAATTGGTAGTAATGATTTTGCAGGAAAGCTTACAGTATCTAATTGTGCTTCTATAAAGCTTTCTCTAGTATGAACCTTTCGAGACTCCATTAAACGAGTTAATCGTTCAATTCTTTGCGAGTCACCCCAGTCGTATGAAATATGGTTTGGAAATAACTCTTCTAAAACTTTGTTGTTAGTATTAGTAATTAGCCCATTCTTGGGATTAATAAAACGTGGGTTTTTATCATAAGAATTATATCCTGACCATCTATTTTTTTCGACGTAGCCGAAGCTGGGTAGGCGTCCTTGCGTATTATGATCTTTGTTTCTTTTTGGAAGTTTTCCTGCCAATTGTAGAGCTATATTTTCTCTGTCAATTATCGTATAATTTAAGGATGGGGCCACGTGTTTTTCAAGAGATTTTAACGCAGTTGTAAGATCTTTGGAGTATGGCAGGTTAATTAATGAAGACATGGAGGTATCTTTTGGAGATAGCATAGTCCAGCTAAGTGCCATTTCATGATTTGGGGGGATTATATCAGAAATCTGCGATGTATTTTTATCAAGGACAGGTCCATTTTCACTCCATCTTAATTTAATTTTTTTTGAAGGTTCTCCCTTGATTTTGATAATTGTATCTTCTGTTTTGAATTTCGCCCAACCATCAAGTGACTTATACATGTCAACATCGGTCTCGCTTATTTCTTCCGCATACAGATCTTGATCATCAGCATATGAGGCGGATATACCCCACCCTATATAGGGGTTTCGGCCAGTAATTATTGTCGGTATTCCAGGTATTGTTCCACCTATGACACCGCCAACCGATAAATCTAGATGAGCTAGATAAAATTGGCTTGGGACACTTAATTTAAAATGCGGGTCATTTGCAAGTAAAGTGCCATCGGATGCAGTTCTAAAATTTCTTGCGGCAAAGGAATTAGATGCACTTACTAGCCGATTATTCACGAAACCAGTAAAAAAATTTGAGTTACCCTGGTATCTTTGAGCTGTTATAATCTCGCTAGTTTTTAGTTTTCCCAGAACTTCAGTCGTTGCTTCGTTTTTTATTTTTGGAGTGTTTGGTAAAATGTCTATTACCCTTTTGGGGTCTGGAAGCGCTATTAGAGTTCTTGCTCTTAAAATTTCTTTCGCGTAGTGACTGCTCGAATTAACAGCAAACAATTTTAGTAAGGCTATACTGTCGGCGGGATGCCATGCTGCCAATGGTATATTATATAAAAGTAGCTCTGGGGCCCCACGTCCAAGTGACTTGCGATTAATTTCTAAAAACCTTGCGTTGATCCCCGTTGCATAAGCCTCTAGCGCTTTTTTTGTGATATTATCTTGAGCATCAACGGATTTTTGAGAAAGTGAATATATGTCTAAACGTCTCATAAATTCATCTAAAGGATATGCTTGTTTTCCAAAAATTTCAGATAAACGACCCTGCACTGTCAAACGGTTCACGACCATTTGCCAAAGCCGATCTTGGGCATGAGTATAGCCTAAGCCAAAGTAAAGGTCGTAATCATTGTTGGCATAAATGTGAGGGACATTAGCGGTATCGCGTACTATCTCAATTGGCTCAACAATACCCGGTAATTCTATGGTTTTTTCGTAGTCAGGAATTGATCTAAGAACAATATAAAAGATAATGGCAAGGACAAGAAGAGATAAAACTAAGGATCCAGTAATTATACGAAATATCAACTGTAGGACTCTTGCCATTTTTTCCTCTTGTTGGCCTAATAGCTATTGAAACTTAATAAAATGTAACCCAAAATTAGCAAAATCAGAAAATAAAGGGAAATGCCATGGCAAAAATTGCTTTTTTAGGTTTGGGAGTTATGGGTTATCCCATGGCCGGACATCTTGTCACTGCGGGGCACAATGTAACCGTCTACAATAGAACTATTTCAAAAGCAAAAAAATGGATTTCGGAATTTAGTGGTGCAATGGCGGAAACTCCGTCTACAGCTGTCAAAAATGCTGATTTTGTCATGTCTTGTGTTGGAAATGACAGCGATCTTTTAGATATCACTGTGGGTGAGAACGGCGCCTTTTCTCAAATGAAAAAAGGATCTGTTTTCATTGACCATACCACAGTATCTGCAAAAGTGACTGAAGAGCTTTATCAAAAATCACAAACTCTCGGTATTAATTTTGTTGATGCTCCTATTTCTGGTGGGCAAGCTGGTGCTGAAAACGGCGTATTGTCAATAATGTGTGGTGGTGATGAAACCGATTACGCACGAGTTGAGCCAATATTAGAGGTGTATTCAAAGATTTGCCGTCGAATTGGTGAATCTGGTGCTGGGCAAAAGACAAAAATGTGCAATCAAATTGCTATAGCTGGACTAGTACAAGGCCTTTCTGAGGCACTGCATTTTGCGGAAAAATCTGGATTGGATGGTCGTGCGGTTGTTGAGGTGATTTCACAGGGTGCGGCAGGTAGTTGGCAGATGTCTAATCGCTTTGAAACCATTTTAAATGATGAGTTTGAGCATGGATTTGCGGTTGATTGGATGCGGAAAGATTTAAAGATTTGTTTGGATGCAGGAGATACTAACGGTGCATCGCTGCCGATAACCGCTATGGTTGATCAATTTTATAAAGATGTCCAAAAAATGGGTGGAGGTCGTTGGGATACTTCAAGTCTTTTCAAGCGCCTTAAAGTGATTGACGTGCTCAAATAATTGAAAGATAGCAACCTAAATTAACATAATATTTCAATTTACCATTGTGTTTTGGTTAATTTTTCAATTAATAGAATAGTATCACTGTTAAATAATATAGTGAGTATGTGAGTTTTAAGGTTTGCCGTAGTGGAAGCTTTTTGAGCTGAACTTCGTCAGGTTGTTGGATCCGGAATGGATCAAATTTCCGTTCGTTGATGAATGGTAGATGTATAATTGGTGGGCTAAGCTCGCCGGAGATGTAAACGCGATGATACGTACTGATTGCACTTGGATTAGAATGGTGGCACCGGGCCTCGTAAGGATTGGCCCTAGTACGACTTTATTCGCCCAAATGGGATACGACAGTAAAGAAGCTATTTCTCTAGGTGAAATGGCCACTATATCTGCTTGTATATATAATTTATGCCTAAGAAAATGCTTATTGATGCTGCACATGCCGAGGAAACTCGCGTTGTTGTGGTCGACGGAAATCGCGTCGAAGAGTTTGATTTTGAATCTGAGACAAGAAGACAGTTAGCTGGTAATATTTATCTTGCTAAAGTAACTCGAGTTGAGCCATCTTTGCAGGCTGCTTTTGTAGACTACGGTGGAAATCGCCACGGTTTTTTGGCATTCTCTGAAATACATCCTGACTACTATCAAATTCCTGTAGCTGATAGAGAAGCCTTGATGGAAGAAGAGCGCGCCTATGCTGAAGCTCAACGGGAACAAGAGGAAAACGTACAAGCTGAGAAAAAACGAGGTAGGGTAAAATCGCGATCCAAAGAGCGGAAATCAGAAGATTCTATTGAAACGCAAGAACTCGGTGAAGTCGGTATTTCTGAAGTTTCAAATAGTGAGGTCCAAATTAATGATAAGGCCCAAGATGATTTATCTTCTGAGTTAAAGGATACTGACTCAAATAATACTGCTAATGAAGTTGATGCAACAGAACTAACGGAGTTGGATCAAGACGCTGCCTCTAATGACGGCTTAGATGAGATAGAGTCTGTTTCAGATAATGATGATCCACTAGAGCTTAGGACTGTAAGTAAGCCCAGGCTACGCCGTTATAAAATTCAAGAAGTTATTAAAGTTCGCCAAATTCTGTTGGTTCAAGTGGTTAAGGAAGAGCGTGGCAATAAAGGAGCGGCGTTAACAACTTACTTGTCGCTTGCTGGCCGGTACTGCGTTCTTATGCCTAATACGGCGAGGGGTGGCGGTATAAGTAGAAAAAATAACCAATGCAGTCGATAGAAAAAAACTAAAAGAGATTGCCGGAGGTATTGAGGTCCCATCAGGTGCTGGTTTGATAGTACGTACGGCCGGTGCAAAAAGAACCAAGACTGAGATCAAAAGAGATTATGAATACTTACAGAGATTATGGGAACAAATAAGAGAATTAACTTTAAAATCTATTGCTCCTACGAAAATTTATGAGGAAGGCGATCTTGTAAAACGTTCAATACGTGATTTGTATAATAGGGACATTGATGAAGTATTAGTAGAGGGAGAGGCAGGCCACAAAATCGCAAAAGATTTTATGCGAATGATAATGCCGAGCCACTCAAAAAACGTTAAACATTACAACGACCCACTTCCTTTGTTTTCAAGATATCAAGTGGAAACCTATCTGACATCGATGTTTAACCCAGTAGTACAGTTAAAGTCAGGTGGATATTTGGTAATTGGAGTTACTGAAGCTCTAGTGGCAATAGATGTAAACTCTGGGCGAGCTACGAAAGAGGGTTCAATTGAAGAGACTGCTCTAAAGACTAATCTAGAAGCTGCCGAGGAAGTGTCACGTCAATTACGTTTACGGGATTTAGCAGGCTTAATTGTTATTGACTTTATTGATATGGAGGATCGACGCAATAACTCGGCTGTTGAGCGGAAATTAAAGGATAAGCTAAAAACCGATCGGGCGCGAATACAGGTTGGAAGGATTTCAGGCTTTGGTCTACTTGAAATGAGTAGACAGAGACTTCGGCCAGGAATGATTGAAGCCACTACTCAAAATTGCCCGCATTGTCATGGCACAGGATTAATTAGGTCTGAAGAAAATTTGGCCTTATCAATTATACGGCAAATAGAAGATGAAGGGGTACGAGGTAGATCCAAAGAGGTTGTTGTTAATTGTCCAGTTTCAGTCGCAAATTTTATCGTAAATCAGAAGCGGGATCACATCACAAATATAGAGGCGAGATTTTCACTTTTTGTAAGAATAAATGCTGACACTACTCTAGTTAGTCCTGAGTATTCAATTGAGAAGCTAAAGACCTCATCAAAACCTTTGAGCGATAAACCATCAGTTTCAGTCTCATCAGCCGCAATTGGTGCGTCAGACGTGGAAATGTTGGATGATAAAGAGGACGACGGATCATCTTACTCATCAGAAAGCGGATACACAGATGATGACAATAAACCAAAAAAACGTAGGAGAAGGCGAAGGCGTAAACCTCGTCAAGGTGAGGTCCCAGAGCTTGCAGAAAATGAACTGAAGAAGGCTGAGCCTGTTAATGAAATAGCTTCAGAAGGCTTAGAAAATAGCATAGAAAAAGAGGATAGCTTCTCAAATCAGTCGGATGCTGCCGATAAAGTGCGAACTACAGAGAAAAAGCCAAAGTCGGCATCTTCAAAAGGAGAGCGTGCGCCGAGAAAAAACAAAAAAGATGAACTGCTTAAAGATGCCTCTAAAGACACCAAGACCGATAATGGTATGAGTTCCTCTGCTGCTACAGAATTAACTGAAAATGCTGATGACCCAAAAACCCAAAGCGCAAAAACTAAGTCAAGGGTTCGAAAAAAAGCTATTAAAGACGACCCAAATCTTAAGGATCAAGCAGATATAGCGGAAAATACTTTGGTTTCCGAAAGTGATGTTTCAACTACAAAACCAGAAAAAAAGAGTACAAAATTAACGAAAGCCAAGGCTGTCAAAACAGCAAAAGCTAAATCGGGCTCCGATACATCGGAAACTTTAGGTAAACAGGAAAAAATTTCTGAGATGGATGACAAATCGACGATGCCAGAGAAAGATGAAAAAAAGAAAACGCGTAGACGAGGGTGGTGGTCAAAAGATGGCTAGTAAAGGCTCAGTTATATTTCTTTTCTTACATGATATTCTGTTACACAGCTCTCGGTAGCTTTTTGAGAAATCAGTGTGTGTCCTGTTTCATTGCAAAAATGAGGGATATCTATTGCTGCCGCTGGGTCGTCGGCTAGAACTGCAACTACATCCCCAATTTTCATGAACTTTAGGTGCTTTCTAAGTTTCAGCACCGGCAGTGGGCAAAGCAGACCTGTCGCATCTAAAATTTCTTCATTCATTTTATGAGTGTAGTATTTTTTGGTAATTCGTCTATTTAGAATACTTAGCTTATATTGTAAGTGCAGTCGAGGTTAATTGGGATAGACCATGTTTGGTATTGATATTTTTGATGCTTCTTTAATGCCAGCGGTCTTAGTTTCACTTTTGGCGGGTTTAATTTCATTTCTAAGTCCGTGCGTTTTACCTATTGTGCCGCCTTATCTTGCATATATGAGTGGTATTTCTTTAGATAGCTCTGCCGAGAAGAGTAACTTAAAAGTTGTAATAGTAGCAGCTTTTTTTGTTATGGGTCTATCAACAGTATTTCTAATTCTTGGCGTTGCCGCCTCGTCGTTTGGAATACTGCTACTGGGTTATAAAGACCTTTTAACGACTATAGCAGGTCTATTAATTATGTGTTTTGGATTACATTTTTTAGGTATAGTCCGTATTCCTCTACTCAATAGGGAGGTTAGATTTGACGTTGGTGATAAGGGGGGCTCATTTTTTGGGGCTTATCTGTTGGGCCTTGCATTTGCCTTTGGTTGGACACCCTGTATAGGTCCTCAACTTGGTGCTATACTTAGCCTAGCTGCTAGTGAAGCTTCGTTATATAAGGGTATGATTTTACTTAGTTTTTACGCTTTAGGATTAGGAATTCCATTCCTTATTGTAGCTGCATTTTTATCCAAAATGGGAAACACGTTACTATTTATAAAGCAGAATTTTGAACTTATCGAGCGTGTTATGGGGCTTTTACTTTGGACGGTTGGGCTTTTAATGTTATCCGGTGGTTTTACTGATTTGTCTTTTTGGTTGCTCGAGACATTTCCCTACCTTGGAACTTTAGGTTAATAGTTTTTAGCACCAAATTATACTCATTAAAATTGAAATTAATTTTTGTTTAAATGGTGTTTCAGAACAAACTCTCTCAACTCGGTCGCTAATCCACTTACCTCAAAATTTCTGCTGTCATCTATTTTTGCAACAAGTTGGTTAATTGAAAGCTCTTGCTCTTTTGCAATATTTTTGAGTTCCGACCAAAAAAGATCCTCAAGGGACACCGATGTATTATGCCCATTTAGAATGAGGGATCTCTTTTTAGGTCGCATTGTCTGAATATAATTTAGTTATCTTGGCCCAACCATATTTTCTGGTTTCACAACTTCTTCGAAGGTTTCATCATCAACAAAACCCAGTCTTACTGCTTCTTCTTTAAGAGTTGTCCCATTTTTGTGTGCAGTTTTTGCGACTAATGTAGCTTTATCATAGCCTATTTTTGGTGCAAGTGCAGTGACAAGCATTAAGCTTTCTCGCATTAATTTTTCAATTCGGACTTTGTCTGCCTTCAAATCTCTAATCAGATTGTCTGTAAATGCAGAGCAAGCATCTCCTAGCAACTGCATTGACTGTATTACATTATACGCAATCATCGGTTTAAAAACATTTAATTCGAAATGACCTTGCGAACCTGCGAGGCCTATCGCTGCGTCATTTCCAATAACCTGTGCACAAACCTGCGTAAGGGCTTCACATTGCGTTGGATTTACCTTTCCCGGCATTATTGATGATCCGGGTTCGTTTTCTGGTAGGATAAGTTCGCCTAATCCACACCGTGGCCCTGATCCCATAAACCTAATATCGTTAGCAATTTTAAAAAGGCTTGCTGCTAATGTCTTTAGACTTCCAGATATCTCTACCATTGCATCGTGCGACGCCAGTGCTTCAAACTTATTTGGGGCGGTTACAAATGGTAGGTTTGTTTCATCAGCAATATATTTGGCGACAGTAGCATCCCATCCAAGTGAGGTGTTTAATCCAGTCCCAACTGCT
>JBJLGG010000007.1:0-49509 GCA_045564995.1 Paracoccaceae bacterium
AAAAATAGTTGCTCTTTTTGCATGTTGATATACCTTTAAGGGGTCATGGGCATATTTTCTCCTCTTGGGAAAAGACTGTAGTGCCAGCTGATTATCGCTAGCTAAAAGAATGATGCATGGATTATTTGACCTACTCACATAACCATAATCTGGTTATATTATCTCTAATTCTAGCCGTTGTATCGGGTTTCACGGGATTCACTTTAACGCAGAATTTATCAGCAAAAACATTGTTGCAGCGAAAAATTTCTGTCTCAATGGCAGCTGTAGCTCTTGGTGGTGGTATTTGGTCTATGCACTTTGTCGCCATGTTAGGTTTAAATCTGCCAGTTATGGTATTTTACGACGCTGCAATAACTTTGGCATCGGCATTGATTGCAATATTAATTGTTGCCGTGGCGTTAATGATTTTGCATTTTTTTGTAAGGACTTCATTAACGATAGTTTTAGCAGGCTGTATAGTCGGTGCCGGTATACTTCTGATGCACTACATCGGTATGGCGGGGTTACAGCTATGCAAACCGATTTATACGGCGCAAGGATTGGTTCTGTCTTCGGGTGTCGCTTTTTTTTCTTGCATAGTTGCTTTTTGGGTCGCTTATAAAGAACGGAACAACCGAAATATATTTTTTGCAACACTATGTTTTGGTGTTGCTGTAGTCTCTGTTCATTTTCTTGCTATTTTAAATACTAGGTTTGTGGAAGTTTCAGCTAGGTCAGAGTTTGGCCCGTTAATAAGCAATGAAACGCTAGCAGTCATTGTTGTACTATCAAGTTTCATTATTTTATGTTTGTTCTTGTGGGTCAGTGCTACTTTCCTGTCTCCGCATGTTTTGAAACCGAAACAAATAGATGACACAAAAGTACTGAGTGAGAGAACTAAAGTGGTTCCTCAACATATCCCCTGTGAACGTGATGGGTTGAAAGTATTTATAACTTTAAGGGATGTGTTGGCAATTAGAGCAGATGGTCATTATTCTCAAGTGTACACTGAAAAAGAAAAGTATTTCTGCGTATGGCCAATTACTGAAGTTAATCGCAGACTTGAAAGTTTTGGGTTTATCAAAGTACACCGCAGTTATATTGTTAACCCAGCGCGTGTCGATCGTTTTGAGCGCTTAAAGGACAAGGGCTACTGTGTTTTTGGTACTCCTCTAGCCCCGAAAGTACCTGTTAGTAGATCAAAGCTTAAAGCAGCTCAGGCCGCAATAATTTCTACGCCTGGAGTAATTGGCGCGAAATAAAGCGCATTTGGTGCAAAAAATACGGTAATTATTAATTTTATAAAGAAATTTTTCCGAATGTCTGACATTCTCAATCAATTGGATTCAGGGGGAGTAATATAAAATGATTCCAGCAGCATTTGACTACTACAGACCGCAGGATTTGGACGGGGTAATTTCACTGTTACAAGAGCACGGAGATGACGCTCGCGTAATTGCGGGAGGCCACAGTCTTATTCCGTTAATGAAATTAAGAATGGCTGAGGTACCGCACTTAATTGATCTGCAAAGCATTAAAGAGTTAACGGGAATCAAAACAGGTTCGAGGATTCGCATTGGAGCAATGACTACGCAGTCAGAGATTATTAACGACGCATCATTAGCCTCTTTGGCGCCCATCTTGAAAGAAGCATCACTGCAAATCGCCGACCCACAGGTCCGTTATATGGGAACAGTTGGCGGGAATGTAGCTAATGGCGACCCGGGAAATGACATGCCGGGCTTGATGCAGTGTTTAGACGCATCATTTCAATTACGTGGCCCAGACGGCGAGCGAGAAGTAAAAGCTCGAGAATTTTATCATGCAGCTTACATGACCGAGCGGGAAGATGATGAAGTGATGGTTGCAGTCACATTTGACGCTCCAAAAGGTGGGTATGCGTATGAAAAACAAAAGAGAAAAATTGGTGATTATGCAACTGCTGCTGCTGCAGTAATACTTTCCAAAGAAGGTACAGCATGCAAAGACGCCTCAATAGCAATGACCAATCTTAGTGATACCCCCATATTTTGTTCAGTTGCTTCTGAGAGTTTGGTAGGAACTACAGTTTCCTCTGAAGATATTAAAAAAGCAGTGGGTGCTATGTTGGAAGCCATTGATCCGGCTGAGGATAATAGAGGGCCAATTGAGTTTAAAAAACATGCAGCGGGTATAGTGCTCACACGCGCTATCGAGCGGGCTTGGCAGCGAGCTTAGGGAGAGAACTAATGTCAGGAAAAATGCAAATCAAATTAAAAGTAAATGGTGAAGATCATGAGTTTTCCGCTGAGCCGCGGGAATTATTGGTGCATGCTTTAAGAGAGAGACTTAATTTGACTGGGCCACACGTAGGCTGTGAAACTGGTCATTGTGGCGTTTGTACAATTACCATGAATGGGAAGTCAGTAAAATCCTGTACTATGTTTGTGGCGCAGGCAGATGGTGCTGAGTTAACAACAATTGAGGGCATGGGAACTCCAGATAATTTGCACGTTTTGCAAGCGGCCTTTAGTGAGCACCATGGTTTACAGTGTGGTTATTGCACGCCAGGAATGATAATGAGAGCTGCGAAATTGCTCGAAGAAAACCCCAACCCAACAGAAGAAGAAGTTAGGTTTGGAATGGCTGGAAATCTTTGTCGCTGCACGGGTTACCAAAATATCGTGAAATCAATCATGGCGGCAGCCAGTGAAATGAACAGTGCTAAGGAGGCCGCGCAATGAATGATATGACTCCAGATAGAAATGAACGTAAGGCTAACCTGAAAGGGTTAGGCACTTCCAGAAAGCGTGTCGAAGATGCGCGTTTTACACAGGGCAAGGGTAACTATGTCGACGATATAAAGCTGGATGGTATGCTACACGGTGATTTTGTTAGGTCGCCATATGCTCATGCGCGGATAAAGTCGATAAATACAGATGCTGCAATGGCTCTGGATGGTGTTCTGGCAGTTTTAACTGCTAAAGATTTAGAGCCTCTGGGCTTGCATTGGATGCCTACTTTGGCAGGTGATAAGCAAATGGTTCTGGCTGATGGCAAAGTACTTTTCCAAGGGCAAGAAGTTGCTTATGTTGTCGCAAAGGATCGTTATATAGCTGCAGATGGCGCAGAGCTGGTTGAGGTTGAATACGAAGAGCTTCCTGTTTTAGTTGACCCATTTGAAGCACTTAAGTCTGATGTAGTACTACGCGAAGATTTAGATCCAAAAGCTGATGGAGCTCATGGACCAAGGAAGCATCATAACCATATCTTTACATGGGAAGTAGGTGAAAAAGAAGCTACTGAAGAAGTACTTGATGCGTCCGATGTAGTGGCCGAGGAGATGGTTTATTATCACCGAACACATCCTTGTCCTTTAGAAACATGTGGGTGTGTCGCGTCTATGGACAAAGTCAATGGCAAGTTAACGCTTTACGGCACATTTCAAGCACCTCATGCCATAAGAACTGTGGTTAGTCTTATTTCAGGTTTAGAGGAACATAATATTAGGGTAATATCGCCTGACATTGGAGGTGGTTTTGGGAACAAAGTTGGAGCTTATCCTGGTTATGTCTGTTCGGTTGTTGCATCGATAGTTACCGGTTTGCCTGTAAAATGGGTCGAAGATCGCATGGAAAACCTTATGACTACTGCCTTCGCCAGGGACTACTGGATGAAAGGTAAGATAAGCGCAACAAAAGAAGGTAAAATCACTGGCCTTTGGTGTCATACTACAGCAGACCATGGCGGTTTTGATGCTTGTGCAGATCCGACTAAGTTTCCTGCTGGCTTCATGAATATCTGTACTGGGTCTTATGATATACCTACTGCCTATTTAGCTGTAGATGGTGTTTATACCAACAAGGCACCGGGTGGAGTGGCTTATAGATGCTCTTTCAGGGTGACAGAGGCTGCCTATTTTATCGAAAGAATGATTGAAGTTTTAGCTATAGAACTCAATATGGATGCCGCCGAATTGAGGCGCATTAATTTCATAAAACAAGATCAATTTCCTTACACTTCAGCGCTAGGCTGGGAGTATGACAGCGGTGATTATCATACGGCATGGGATAAGGCCTTAAAAGCTGTTGGGTATGATGATTTACGAAAAGAACAATCACAGCGTGTCGAAGATTTTAAAGCTGGCAAGACACGAAAGTTATTGGGTATAGGATTGACACATTTTACAGAAATCGTAGGAGCTGGGCCTGTTAAGAATTGTGACATTCTTGGTTTGGGTATGTTTGATAGCTGCGAAATTCGGATACACCCAACGGGTTCTGCGATCGCACGACTTGGTACAATCAGTCAGGGACAAGGTCATGCAACTACTTTTGCGCAGATTTTGGCCTCAGAAATTGGCTTGCCTGCAGACTCCATTACCATCGAAGAGGGAGATACAGATACTGCACCGTACGGGTTAGGTACATATGGATCACGCTCAACGCCAGTAGCAGGAGCAGCCACGGCTATGGCTGGAAGAAAAATCCGCGCAAAGGCTCAAATGATTGCAGCGTACATGCTAGAGGTTCATGACGATGATGTTGAGTTTGACGTAGATCGTTTTGTAGTTAAAGGAGCTCCAGAGCGTTTTAAAACTATGAAGGAAATAGCTTTCGCAGCCTATAATCAAGCTATTCCAGGTATCGAGCCCGGTCTTGAAGCAGTGAGCTATTATGATCCTCCAAATATGACGTATCCTTTTGGAGCATACATTTGCGTTATGGAAATTGATGTTGATACCGGAGAACATGAAATACGGCAGTTCTATGCTTTGGATGATTGTGGTACGCGTATTAATCCAATGATTATTGAGGGTCAGGTTCATGGCGGCCTCACAGAAGCCCTTGCGATTTCTATGGGGCAAGAAATAGCATATGACAGTATGGGGAATGTTAAGACAGGAACTCTAATGGATTTCTTTCTTCCTACTGCATGGGAGACACCTAACTACACAACGGATCATACAACAACTCCAAGTCCGCATCATCCAATTGGCGCTAAAGGTGTTGGAGAAAGTCCAAATGTCGGCGGTGTTCCAGCATTTTCCAACGCAGTGCATGATGCTTTCAAAGCTTTTGGTCTGCGTCAGACGCATATGCCTCATGATCATTGGCGGATTTGGAAAACAGCTAATGATCTTGGAATGCATGGCTAGTAAGATATAGTAAGGGCATAAAAGCCCTTACTAGATTGGACTGCAGAATGGAATGGAAAGAGCTTCAAGCTGCGCTGGCTAAGCAGAACTATATTGCGTCGAACGAATTGGTTGTGGCAATTCAGCTTGCTTTATCATTGGAACGGCCTCTCCTATTAGAAGGCTCCGCAGGAGTTGGAAAGACCGAACTTGCAAGAGCACTTTCCCAAACCCGTTCAACTAAACTCATTCGATTACAATGTTACGAAGGGTTGGATGCAGCCCAATCAATTTACGAGTGGAATTATCAGAGACAACTAATCTCTATTAGAGCTGCCGCCGATGATGGTATTTCTAGAGAGCAGATTGAAAAACATGTTTTTTCAAAAGACTTTCTTTTGGAACGTCCACTTCTTATGTCTATTACGCAAAAGAGGTCGCCGGTATTGTTAATCGATGAAATTGATAGGGCTGATGAAGAATTTGAAGCATTTTTGTTAGAGATTTTATCTGATTACCAAGTCTCCATACCTGAGTTAGGAACAGTAAGTTTTGTTACTAAGCCTATAGTTGTTTTAACATCAAACGGTACGAGGGATTTATCTGATGCCTTAAGGCGCCGGTGTCTATATAGTTATGTCGAATATCCCGACCGTACTACTGAGATTGATATCTTAAAAGTGAAGCAGCCAAACATTGACTCAAAACTGGCAGGTCAAATCATAGATTTTGTGCAGAAGTTGCGTAAAGAGGATTTAGAAAAGACCCCTGGTATTGCGGAGATGCTGGATTTTTCCGCTGCATTGATAGGATTAGGCGTGAACGATCTATCTCATGATCCGGAAATACTGCAATCAGCTATGACTACATTGCTTAAGACAAAGTCGGATCAATGGAATATAACTACAGAGGTTGCACAGCGCTTAGCAGGACAAGCGGCATGAGCCGAATTAGTAAATTTGCGGCTCAGGATAGTGGGCCATCAGCTAGAGTTATTGGATTTTTTTCTCATTTGAGATCTAACGATTTAAAATTAGGCGTTGCAGAGGTTGAAACAGCACTTTCAATTTTAACCGAAATCAATGCGAATGATCCGATGGAGGTGCGGCGTTCATTAAAACCTATATGCGTAGGAAATCAAGATGAGGCACGTCGCTTTGAAGATTTGTTCAATAGCTATTGGATGGACTCTGGGCGTGTAAAACAAAAAATAATTCCAAACGATAATGTTAGCTGGAATATAAAAGAGAATTCAGAGGGCGCTACAAAGACTGCAGAAAAAGAAGAAAACTCTTCTGGTTCTCCAACTGAGCCTGATGAGGCCGCTAGTCTGTCCGATCAGACGAAAGAAGGGGAACTTATTGCGGTAAAAGAAGCCTCAAAAATGCGTAAAGACTTACGTGAGTTTGTCAGTAAAGCTGACGTTGACGATGCATTAGAAGTTGCGATTAGGATTGGAAAAGCATTACGAGACAGGCGTTCGCGAAGACTTGTCCGCTCTAAGAAAGGTGAGGCGCTAGATTTTCGGAAAACTATTCGTCGGAGCCTTTCAACTGGTGGCGACCCCTTCAAATTAATTAATAAATCCAAGCCAGACAGGGCTAAGCGAATAGTGGCATTATGTGATGTCTCAGGCTCTATGGATATTTATTCAAAAATATTTTTAGCTTTTCTCTCTGCTTTGATGCGGAATGATCAAAATACAGATGCATATGTATTCCATACTGAACTTGTACGCGTTACCGATGCTCTAAGGGATGAAAATACTGGCAGATCAATGGAGAAGCTTTCGCTTATTGCAAATGGTTTTGGAGGTGGTTCGAGAATAGGTTCTAGTATTAAAAAATTTTCCAAAACTTACGCACGTCGTTTCGTTAACAGTAGAAGTGTGGTGATGATTTTGTCAGATGGCTATGATTCAAATAATGCAAATGAGTTGGTGGAAGCTCTCAAAATTTAAGAAAGCGTGGTTGTAAGATAATTTGGCTGAACCCGTTAAAGGGTTGGAAAGACTATGCGCCTGTTACAGCGTCAATGGCAGCATCGCTACCTTATCTTGATCTTTTCTGTCCGGCCAACACTTTAAAAGATTTGGCTGATCTAGAAGGGGCTTTAGCAAAGCTATGAATAAATTAAATAATGAAGATAATAATATTTTGGACTTGGCCCATGTTCTTACTGCATCGGGTGAGGCATTTGCTTACGCTACAGTAATTAGGACTGCTGGCGCCACATCTGCAAAACCTGGAGCAAAGGCTATTATATCTTCAGAAGGACAAATTCTAAAGGGCTGGATTGGAGGGGGATGCATCCGTACATCTGTGGCAACTGCGACTAGGACTGCTATACGAACTGGTGCCCCTCAACTCATTTCAGTAATGCCTCAAGATGTAATCGACGAAATTGGAATTAGCGTCGGTGACGAGTATGAGGGAAAAAAAGTTTCTAAAAATGGTTGTCCATCAGAGGGCACGGTTGATATTTTCATCGAACCTCATACGCCGCCGCCCCAACTTGTTATCTATGGCAAAGCACCAGTCGCAGAGGCGCTGAAAAAACTTGCACCTCAATTTGGTTGGGCAGTAAAAGTTGCAAAGGAAGACGTTGAGCCAAGCATTTCAAGCAAGCTAGTTGTTATGGTCGTAGCTACCCAAGGTAATAATGATTTAAAATCATTATCTGCTGCAATTAAATTAAAGCCTACATTCGTTTCATTTGTTGGTAGTAAAAGAAAGTTTACTTCGTTGAAAGCAAAGCTTGCAAATAGTGGCTTTGCAGAGACCGATATCGGAAAGGTAAAAGCGCCTGCTGGTCTAGATATCGGTGCAGTCACGCCAGAGGAAATTTCGCTTTCCATACTAGCAGAATTACTGCAAGTCCGTAAAAATTTTAGGAATGGTGCCTACGATGAAAGTAACTAAATAGTACTTATGTTCCAATTGCTGGAAAGCGTTGTTTTTTGAAGTTATTTGGCGAACGTGCAGAGTTAATAGTTTAAATTAAGTTTCTATATTGTTGAGAAAGGTTATCTAATGGAATTGTCAGATGAGATTGAAATCAGTGTCCCTATGCAAACTGTTTATGATGCTTTGAATAATGTGGATATTCTAAAGAAATGTATTCCTGGATGTGAAGAGTTAGTTAAAATATCGGATGACCAACTTGAAGCAAAAGTTGTTTTGAAAGTAGGGCCTGTGAAAGCTCGTTTTAGTGGTCAGGTAACTCTTGATGCGTCCGCGGGTCCTGAAAAGTTTTCTCTTTCAGGTCAAGGAAATGGTGGTGCCGCTGGATTTGCCAAAGGTGGGGCAGACGTCACACTACTCCAAAAGGGCGATATTACCGTACTATCGTATACTGCTAAAGCAGAAATTGGAGGCAAATTGGCTCAATTAGGCAGTCGCCTAATCCAAAGCACAGCAAAGAAGTTAGCTGCTAAATTTTTTAAATCATTCTCAGAAGTTGTCGTTGAAGAAGCTGCATAATTAGCGCAATGTCAGCTTAAGACAGAGTATAATTTAGAAACTCATTTGAAATTCTCTACTCAGCTTAGACTTTCCAGATTTGTTTTCTCATAACTGAGTTCATTAATTGATTTTAAGTAAGCTATTTAAAACAAGTGATAATCTAGCGGGAAGCTGCTGGATGATTGTAGCAATGCTAGGTTTTGCTATAGAGGATAGTTTAATAAGACTAATCTCCTTATCCATACCTTTTGGTCAAGTCTTGTTTCTATTCGGTTTGGGGGGTGCATTAATTTTTGCCTTCTTTTGTAAAGTACAAAAACAGCAGTTGTTTGTTAAGGAAGTATTCTCGAGGCCGATGATAATACGAATGTTTTTTGAACTCATAGGTCGTTTATTTTACTCACTTTCGTTGGTTCTTATGCCAATATCTTTAGTAACATTAGTACTTCAGGCGACACCAATTTTTGTGGTTGCTGGTGCGGCTCTTATTTTTAGAGAATCCGTTGGTGTTTTTAGGTGGATCGCGATTTTTTCCGGATTATTAGGTGTAATTTTAATTATAAAGCCTGCGAGTGATGGTTTCTCTCCTTATGTTTTGTTTGCTGTATTAGGAATGCTGGGTTTTGCGGGACGAGATTTAGGGAGTAGGGCTGCTTCGCCGAAATTATCTTACCATCACTTAGGGTTCTATGGCTTTATTGCTGTAATGTCCGCTGGCATTATCTTTTCGGTATGGGCTAAAACCACCTATGTTTCGTGTAATATTCAGACGCTGACATATATTATTTTGTTAATTTCAATTGGCTGCTTCTCTTATCTTTCTTTAATGAAAGCAATGCGCAGAGGTGATGTGTCTTTTGTTACTCCTTTCCGATATACTCGTATTTTATTTGGTGTTGGAGCAGGCGTGTTATTATTCGATGAGACGGTGACTGTGGGGTTGATTTTAGGTTCCGTAATTATAATTGGCTCTGGTTTATTTTTATTACACCCGCAAACTCAGAGTAGAAACCAAGCTATATAATTTTGGCAACTTAAGTCTTAAGGAATATTTAAATGCACAAATTGCCGGTTGATCTCAAAGGCTCAGCCTATTTGGTCTTCTTCTCTTTTCTAATGGCAAGTAACCAGATTGCAATAAAGTTGGGTAATCAAGGGTTTGATCCAGTTTTCATGGCGGGTGCCAGATCAATTCTGGGCCTTTTAGCTCTTTTAGCTTGGATGTATTGCCGTAGCTTGCTTGTATTCCCGTTTAAAACTAATTTTCTTCCTGGGCTCCTGCTCGGGGTTCTCTTCGCAATGGAGTTTTGGTGTTTATTTAAATCGCTTGATTACACAAGTGTTGCCAGAGCAAGTATTATTTTTTATTCAATGCCAGTTTGGTTAGCTTTGCTAGCCCATTTTGTTCTGCCAAGTGAGCGATTAAATTTGAGTCGTCTTATAGGTTTAATATTAGCAATGATTGGAGTTTTTATAACAGTTTCAAGTCCAAACACTGTTCCTTCCGAAAAATATTTTTTAGGAGACTTGCTTGCTTTGTTGGCAGCATTTTTGTGGGCCTTTATCGCTTTAACTGTTCGCTTATCAAGATTAGCTAATGAAAGAGCTGAAACGCAGTTATTTTTTCAGCTTGCAATTTCGGCACCAATTCTTTTGCTTCTGGCATGCTTCAGCCCAACTTTTACGAGATATCCAAGCCCGGCTCATTTCTTTAGTTTGGCATATCAAGGAATCTGTATTGCTTCTTTTGGATTTTTATTATGGTTTTGGTTAGTCAAAAAATACTCCGCATCAGGTGTTGCTTCTTTTGCTTTTCTAACACCGGCTTTTAGTGTTTTACTTGCAAATATTATTCTAGATGAGGCAATAGAACTGTCGGTTTTTCTCTCATTAAGTCTTGTATCAATAGGCCTATACTTGATTAATAGAACACATAGCTAAGATTGTGAGGCTTTAACAATCTGAGCTATTTCAATATACTTATCCTGTAATGGTGAATTACGTCGCCAAACCATCCCAATTTTCCGTTTAGGAGGATTTTTATGAAACTTGGCTATGCTTATGTTAGGGATGCGTCCCTCAAATTCTGCTGCCATCTCGGGAATGAGAGTTACACCAAAACCAGCAGCGACCATTTGAACAAGTGTGGTTAACGAATTTCCGTCCATTACATCCTGAGTATTACTTGATCCCATTTTACAAAAAGTTAGTGCTTGATCGCGAAAGCAATGACCCTCTTCTAGTAATAGTAGCCGCATCTCTTTTAACATCTCTGGTCTAGGAACGGGTTTCTTAGCATCAGCTTTTGGTCGAACTAATAAGAAATTTTCACGAAACAATTCTAGCTCTCTAAGTCTAGGTTCAGATGCCGGTAAGGCAATTATTGCAGCATCTAGTTCCCCATCTATAACGGCAGTAATTAACTTTGAAGTAATAGCCTCCCGCATTTTTAAATTTAGGCCCGTAAAATGCATAGTTAAATCTTTAGCGATTCTTGAGAATATATAGGGAGCAACGGTCGGGATGACGCCAAGCCTCAAGTTGATGAGTGGCTGATTATCCGAAGCTCGAACAAGCTCTTCCAACTCTGCTACATCCAGCATTATGGCTTTGCTTTTTGCTGCTATTATGCGGCCTAGAGGGGTTAATTGAACTGGATGAGTTCCTTTTTCAAAAAGATTCACGCCCAGTGCTAATTCGAAATCTCTTATTTGCATTGAGAGCGCTGGTTGGGTAACAGAGCAGGCATTTGACGCAACACCAAAGTGGCGGTGTTGGGCTAAAGCCTCAAAGTATCTAAGTTGTCTTAAGGTGATTTTAGTCATAAGAAAATCTTATGGAAAATATCAGAAAAATCAAGTTAACCTTATCATTAAGAAATGTTAGAATTATTCTAATATCGAAATAACAACACGTATGATTCTTTGGAAATTTATTCGTGTTATTTAATTTTGTACCAACAAGGGTTTAAATAAAGGGAAAAATTATGAAAGATTTGACAGGTAAATGTCCCGTTATGCACGGAGCTGCAACAACTGGAATTACGGGCACTACTAATAGTGATTGGTGGCCAAACCAACTGAATTTAAATATTTTGCGTCAGCATGATCAAAAATCAAATCCACTTGGTGACGATTTCGATTATCGTGATGAATTTTTGAAAATAAATTACAAGGCCCTCAAAGATGATTTGCATGCGCTGATGACCGATAGCCAAAGTTGGTGGCCTGCTGATTATGGGCATTATGGACCGTTTTTCATCCGTATGACCTGGCATGCAGCTGGTACCTATAGAACAGGTGATGGTCGTGGCGGCGGGGGAACAGGTGCACAGCGTTTCGCACCTCTTAATTCGTGGCCAGATAATGGTAATTTGGATAAAGCAAGACGCTTGCTATGGCCGATTAAGCAGAAATATGGAAATCAAATTTCATGGGCTGATTTATTAATTTTGGCAGGTAATGTTGCGATTGAGTCCATGGGCGGCAAAACTTTTGGTTTTGCAGGTGGTCGACCGGATATATGGCATCCTGAGGAAGATATTTATTGGGGCGCAGAGAATGAATGGTTAGGCGATAAGCGCTACGAAAGTACAAGACAATCCCTTGAAAATCCGCTTGCAGCCGTTCAAATGGGACTCATTTATGTCAATCCAGAGGGTCCAAATGGGAATCCTGACCCTTTGTTGTCTGCTCAAGATGTTCGGGAAACTTTTGGTAGAATGGCAATGAACGACGAGGAAACGGTTGCACTTGTCGCTGGTGGGCATACCTTTGGAAAAGCTCATGGTGCTGGTGATCCTGAGTTGGTTGGGGTGGAACCGGAAGGGGCCCCAATGGAAGAATTAGGCTTTGGCTGGAGTAATGCTCATGGATCAGGATATGGTGTCGATGCAACAACAAGTGGTATAGAGGGCCCATGGACGGCCAACCCTACAGTTTGGGACAACGGTTACTTCGATCTACTTTTTAAATATGAGTGGCAATTAACAAAAAGTCCTGCGGGTGCAAATATATGGCATCCCGTTGATATAGATGAGGCGGATATGGCTCCTGAAGTTGATGGTTCAGGTACGAAAGTTTCACCTATGATGACAACAGCTGACATGGCAATGATAACTGATCCGGATTATAGAAAAATTTCAAAAAGATTCCATGAAAATCCAAGTGAATTTTCCGATGCTTTCGCGCGGGCTTGGTTTAAGCTTTTACATCGTGATATGGGCCCCAAGTCACGATATTTAGGCCCAGAGGTTCCTGATGAAGAGCTTATTTGGCAAGATCCTGTTCCAAAAGGCAATCGTGATTTTGATATCGAAGCTCTCAAATCAGATATCGCAAGTAGTAATCTATCAGTAACGGAAATGATTGAGACTGCTTGGGCATCGGCTTCAACATTTCGAGGCTCCGATTTACGTGGGGGAGCAAATGGTGCTCGAATTAGCTTGGCTCCACAGAAGGATTGGGAAGCTAACAAGCCAAAGCAATTAAAGTTAGTATTAGCTATTTTGGAGCCACTCGCAGTCAAGCACGGTGCGTCTTTGTCTGATACAATTGTGCTGGCAGGCTGCGTTGCGATTGAAAAAGTAAGTGGTCGGGAAGTTCCTTTTAGTCCCGGAAGAGGGGATGCTACTCAGGAACAAACTGATATCGAAAGTTTTGCCGTTTTAGAACCGTTAGCTGACGGATTTAGAAATTACCAAAAAGCAGACTTTACCGTGTCACCGGAAGAAATGATGTTAGACAAGGCTCAGCTTTTAAACCTAACGGCTTCAGAAATGACGGTACTAGTAGGGGGCTTAAGGTCTCTTGGTGTGAGTGCTACTGGAGATGGTATTTGGAACCAGACAGCAGAGTTAAATAATTCTTGGTTTAATACCTTACTCGATATGGGTGTAAAATGGTCTGAAACTGGAATAAATAGTTATGAAGCAACTGACCGGAGCAGTGGTAAAGTAACTCGTACAGCATCAAGATGTGATCTAGTATTTGGATCTAACTCACAATTGCGAGCGATAGTAGAAGTGTATGCTCAAAATGATAACTCGAATAAATTCATTTCAGATTTTATATCATCTTGGGTAAAAGTAATGAATGCAGATAGGTTTGACTAAATTCCAAATACCCAAAAGAATTTACCCTAACTCATGTGGAGAAACCTTATGTGGGTTAGGGTGCTAAAGATCCAGCTGAACTTAAAAGTAATCTTAGTCTTTTTTAGAAAATAATACTGCTAATAAAATTTCTAGGGATAATTTGAGGGGTTCCTTAAGGTTTACGCAGGGGCGTGCAAAAAAGCGTAAGCGATGCTTGAAAGCAAAGGATTAATCTAGTTACCAGATGTTATTAGAAAACCATATTTTTCAAAAACCTTAAGTGTTTTGGGGTCCGCAAGATATTCAAAGAAAAGATTTGCCTCTCGTGATGCAGAATTTACGAGCGAAGCAGGATATATTATTGGGTCATGTGTAAAATCTTCAAATATTCCAAGTACTTTTAACTCAGGAAATAATTTAGCATCACTTTCATATACCATAGCAAATACTACATTTTCCGAGAGGAGGTACTGGAGTGCAGTCCGCACATTATCAGCCTGAACTACCTGTGATGATATGGCATTCCATTGGTTTAAATGGACAAGTGCTTGTTTACTATAAATACCAGCGGGAACAGAAGACACCATACCCATTGCTATTTTTTCATCCTGGAGTAATTTAGAAAAATCAGTGGATTTCAAGTTATCAATTTTTGGGCGTGTCTGGTCATTAGTTACCAAAACCAATCTATTTTTTAAGATATTTCTTGTATTTGTGGCATCAATTATTCCTTTATTTACGAGATGATCTACCCAAGGTACGTTAGCACTCAGAAATATATCGGCTGGAGCACCTAACTCTATTTGTTTTGCTAACGTAGCGGAGCTTCCATAAACGGGCAAAATTTCTGTTTTTTTATGAGTATTATATTCTCTAATTGTGGCGTCTAATGCATTTTTTGTACTGGCTGCGGCAAATACAAGTATTTGTGCTTTATCGGCTATCGCCAAATTTGGGACTATAAGCGTTGCAAAAAATAATACTTTTATTAACTTAACCATAATATATTTATGCACAAAATTTCAAAGTATGATCAAGTGATCTTAGAATGTAATATTTTTTCAAAGAAATTGAAATCAATATTTGGAGTTCATTTATAGCAGAGCCGAGTAAATTTGCCCTATTAGCTGTATGCAGTCCTGGTTTGGAGAAAGTCCTTGCTGAGGAATTACGAGAACTGGAATTTCAGGATTTGATGCCCATCTTAGGTGGTGTTGAATTTAGTGGTGACTGGTATCAAGTTTGGCGTGCGAATGTTTATTCAAGAACGGCCACTCGTATTTTAGTGAGATTGGGAGAGTTTCCTGCTGTGCATCTTTCGCAGTTGGATAAAAAAGCTCGCAAATTCCCTTGGCAAGAACATCTGAAAGCACAGCATCCAGTAAGAGTTGAAGTCGTATCCCGCAAATCAAAAATATATCATGCACGTGCTGCTGCGGAAAGAATAGAAAATGCAATAGTATATTCAGTAGGTAATAGAATTTCCCAAGATGCTGATATTTGCATAAAGGTGAGAATAGAAAAAAACTTGGTAAAAATAAGTATTGATAGTACTGGTGAGGGTCTTCACAAAAGAGGCTATAAGTCTTTCACCGGCAAAGCACCAATGCGTGAAACGTTGGCAGCAGCATTTTTACGGATGTGCAAGTTTGACCCTTCACAGCCCTTAATTGATCCAATGTGTGGTTCTGGTACATTCGTAATCGAGGCTGCAGAAATTGCAGTTGGTCAGGCGCCAGGTAAAAGGAGAGCGTTTAGCTTTCAAAAGTTTAAATCATTTGACTCCAATGCTTTTGAAATGCTGCTTCTAGATCAGAAAATAATCGCCAAAGTAGAATTACATTTTTTAGGCTATGACCGTGATAATGGGGCAATAAAAAATTCAAGACAAAATGCACAAACGGCTAACGTTAGTGATATTACAAACTTTAATCACCAACCAATTAGTGATCTCGTTCCTATATCAAATCAATGCGGTTTGATAATTTTTAATCCTCCATATGGGTCGCGTATCGGTGATAAAAAAAAGCTCTATGCGTTGTATGCTAAGATAGGCACGGTGCTAAAATCAAAATTTCCTGGCTGGCGGGTTGGATTAATTACTTCGGATCGTTCACTGGCGAAAACAACTCAATTAAAGTTTTCGTTTGTTAGTGAGCCGGTGAGCCATGGTGGACTTAAAGTTAGATTATATCACGCAACTTTATAAATGGTGTTTAATTGCCTCTATCAATATTAATAAACCGACAAAAATCAGTAAGCATCCAGATAGGATATTGAGTCTACGCATAGCAGCAGCCGAGCTTAATATTTCACGAGATTTTTCGACCATTACTGCTAATGCAAGATTACCCAGGAATGGTATTAGTGATGATACTAAAGCAATTGCTATACAATCTGTAATTGTCAGCCTACTTAAATTAAAAAATCCTGGTAATATTCCAAGGTAGAATAAAGCTGCTTTAGGATTTCCAATTATAACTAATAGCCCGGCAGTAAATCCCGCCAACTCCCTGCTTTTAATCAATTTAAGGTTTTGTGAACTCACTTTTGAATTTTGATTATTTATTAAATTGATGCCCAATACTAAGAATAAAATTACTGCCAAATATTTGAGGTATAATAGTAAATTAGCGTACGAAGCAGCCAACGCAGCACTTCCTGCTATTGCTAGAGTGGGCCATATTATATCTCCGATTGCCACACCAGCGGCTAATGGTACTGCGCCATTAAGTCCACCTGTGATTGACCTAGAAATAATTGCTATCCAAACTGGCCCAGGCGTAAGAAAAAGGACAAAAATTCCAAAAGCGTAAAAGATTAGGTCACTAAACGATATAGACATCTCAGGACCAATAAGACTAGCTATTTATATTATCAATGGAGAAATCGACTTCTTCGATATCTGAAACTCCTGAATTCTCAATTACATTAAAATATTGTGCTTTACGACCAAGTTCAGAAAAAAGATTTTTGTCTGTGCCGGTCATCCATGCTTGAGCATTAAGAGCTTTTATTTCCTCATACAGCGCTGCTCGCCTATCTAAGTCTAAATGTGCTGATATCTCATCTAAAAGCATTACCGGAGGATGCCCTAGTTCCAATTTTAGGGCTCGGGCATTAGCCAATATTATTGATATCAGCATAGCCTTTTGTTCTCCAGTTGAGCTGTCTTTTGCAGAAATACCTTTTTCTTTGTAAATAGCTTCCATATCTGAACGGTGGGGTCCAATCAGTGTGCGGCCTGCCATTATATCGAGGTGCCGGTTTTTGGATAGCACACTGATAAATTCATCTTCATCTGTTGGAATATAATTGTCTGTTTGTGATAAAGATAATTCAGCTATAGGAAACACAGTGGTTGACTTATCTTGTGCTGTGCAAATTTTCTTTAAAGTAGCGATACGGTTTAATTGAATTAAGAGGCCATTTTGAGCCATCTGGCGTTCAAGTGCTTTATACCAACCGTTATCAGTTATTTTTTCTCTTAATAGACGGTTTCGTTCCCGCATAGCTTTATCATAGTTCAGAACACTATCCGCGTGTTTTGGGAAAAAACTTAGAGTAAGTCGATCAAGAAATTTACGTCGTCCGTCTGCCCCCTCTATCCAGAGGCGATCCATAGATGGTAATAACCAAACCACTCTAAAAAACTTTGCTAAATCATTTTGTCTGGCAAGTTTATCATTAATCTTGACATTTCGAGATGAGGTATTTGTCCAAGAGGTTTCAATTAAATTAGAATTTACATCAGATATTACTTCTGCGTTTAGTTTCCATCCAATATTATCAGGACTTTTACTTAGTTCCGCTGTACTTGCTCTTCGAAGACCCCTTCCTGGTGAAAGCAAGGAAATTGCCTCAATTATATTCGTCTTACCTGCACCATTGCGTCCAAATAAAGCTATTGGACCATTTTTAGCTTGAACTTGTGTGTGTTTGTGAGATCGAAAATGTGATAATGTCAGCTGATGAATATGCAAGACAAAACCTTATTTCTAAGCAAATTATTATACTCGCATTGGCATTACGACGTATACTGCAGATAAATCATTGCCCTCTCTAATTAGAACAGGGTCTCCGGAAGAGTTAAACATGAATATAGCATTTTCTTTATCAATTTGACCAGAAATTTCCAACAAATACTTAGCGTTAAAGCCTATTTCTAAACGCTCATCGCTATAAGCCACTGCTACTTGTTCTTCGGCTGCTCCACTGTCTGGAGAATTAACAATTAAAGTAAGTTGATCGTCTTCTAAACTAAGTTTTACCGCTCGTGATCTTTCTGATGAAACTGTAGAAACTCTATCAACAGCCTTTGCGAACTCATCAGCATCAACTTCTAATTTTTTCTCATTAGATGCAGGGATTACTCTAGTGTAATCAGGAAAAGTTCCTTCAATTACTTTCGATGTTAACGTAATATCAGGCGTTGCGAAGCGAACCTTTGTCTCTGAAACTGAAACAGCAATTTGTACTTCATCGTCATCTAAGAATTTTCTTATTTCCGCCACAGTTTTCCTTGGAATGATCACACCTGGTAACTCTTCTGCTCCTTCTGGTAATCCAGTATCTACTCTAGCTAGTCTGTGACCGTCAGTTGCCACGCACCTAAGCACTTTTGAATTTTCAAAGGTAGCGGAATGCATATAAACACCGTTTAAATAGTATCGAGTCTCCTCGGTAGAAATGGCAAATCTAGATTTATCGAATAGCCGTCGAAGATCGCCTGATTTTGCGGAAAAATTCGCTGCATACTCTGATGAAGCCATAATTGGAAAATCTTCCTTGGGGAGTGTCGCTAAGGAAAAATTTGATCGTCCAGCTTCTACCGTGAGTCTACTACTTGCAGTGTCAGCTGTAAGCTCGATTAACGCTCCATCAGGCAATTTACGAGCAATTTCATGCAGTAATACGGCTGAAACTGTAGTTGAGCCAGTACGATCAACTTTAGCCTGTACTCGGTCAACTATTTCTACATCTAAGTCTGTAGCCCGAAACTGTACTTTATCGTCCTCAGCTTCAATAAGCACATTGGCAAGAATAGGAATTGTATTGCGGCGTTCAACCACTGATTGAGCGTGAGACACAGCTTTTAAGAGGGTATTTCTCTCTATGCTTAATTTCATTCCTCTTGCTCCTATGATTAGATAATCGGAATATCAGGTTAAACCATTTTAAAACGTGCTCAAGTGTTTTCTACAATTTAATGTTAATCTCACTTAGGGTGAAAACAACAATATTAATCTTTACATAATATATCGTTTTAAGCTTCAAGTGCTCGACGTAAGATTTCAACGTCTTCTGCAACTTGACCATCTTGGTTTTTTAATTCCTCTATTCGCTTAACGCCGTGCATTACAGTTGTATGATCTCGCCCTCCAAATCTTCGTCCTATTTCAGGAAGGCTACGACTTGTTAGGTTTTTTGAAAGATACATAGCAATTTGTCGAGGACGTGCATAAGTTCTCAGACGTTTTGGTCCAATCATATCGGATAGGCGAATATTGTAGTGTTCAGAAACCTTGCGTTGAATTTCCTCGATTGTAATTTTTCTTTCTGATGCTCTTAGTACATCAGCAAGACAGTCTTGTGTAACGTCCAAAGTTATGTGGCGACCAACTAAGGATGCAAAAGCAAACAGCCGGGTTAATGCACCTTCAAGAACCCTAACGTTTGTAGATATTCGAAGAGCCAAAAATTCTAGAACTTCCGGATCTAAACTGAGATCTGGATACTGTTTACTGTACAGATCGACTTTTGACTGAAGAATTCCTAGTCGCAGTTCATAATTAGTTGGATGTAGATCTACAACTAAACCACATTGTAATCTGCTTTTGATACGTTCTTCGAGTCCCTTTATCTCGCCGGGCGCCCTATCTGCTGAAATTATAATTTGTTTTCCTTGGTCAACAAGAGCATTAAAAGTATGAAAAAACTCTTCCTGCGTACTATCTTTTCCAGCAATAAACTGAACGTCGTCGACCATTAGTATATCAACAGATCGGAAAATTTGTTTGAAATCCATCATCTTTCGTTCCCGCAGTGACTGAACAAAGCGGTACATAAACTGTTCAGCTGATAGATATAAAACATTTAAATCTGGTCTTTTGGTTGACAATTCCCATGCTATGGCATGCATGAGATGTGTTTTACCTAATCCAACGCCCCCGTATAGAAATAGTGGATTAAACGTTACGGCCGTTCCATCCGCAACTCGTCGGGCAGCGGCATGTGCTAATTCATTTGGTTTCCCAACTATAAAACTATCAAAAGTAAATCTTGGGTCTAATGGAGCGCCAGGTATTACCTCAGACCGCTTCATAGTTGACCTTGAAACTCTTTCTTCATTTTTCGAATTAGATTTTTTTGTAAGGTGGTCGGTATTTACCTTAAAAGCAACACGAGTAATACCTTTATCAAGGTTATTGAGCTTGAAAAGAATTATATCACCAAAATTTTGAGATACATAATTACCTAAAAATGTTGTCGGTACGTTAAAAGTTGCTACTCCGTCTATCACTTCAGAGAATTCGAGTGGAGATATCCAGTTTGTAAAATTATTTTTGCCTATGGTTTCCTGAAGTTCTTCTTGAATTTTTCCCCAAAAATCTCTGTTCATTTTTTAATTCCTAAAACTTCAGTTGTGTCACAGCTCAACAGCTTTAATAGCGTCATTCCCTGCTAAAGATTTACACAAATCAAGCTTGGCGAAGTCTTGCTCCGCTAGCGATGCTACAAATTTTTAGATTGGTCAGAATTAGATGCGGTATGGCAAACCACTCCTAATAAACTGAACCCCCCAGGCGAACGACTCGCTAAGATGAACTTAACAAGTGTTTCTTGAATCATTCAACAGAACTTAAGACTTGACTCAAAAAAAAATAAAGAGAATCACAAAGCAGTAAAAAGTATTAAGAAAAAACAAAGGGACGCTGGAGGCGTCCCTTTAAAATTAATCACCAAATAATTATTAGGCTAGGGATTTAACCCTAGCAGAAAGCCGCGACATTTTTCTAGCAGCAGTATTTTTCTTGTAAACACCTTTGGTAACGCCGCGCATAAGTTCTGGTTGTGCAGATTTTAAAGCGGAAGCAGCTGACTTCTTATCACCTGATGTGATAGCCTCTTCTACTTTTTTCAAAAAGGTACGGATACGTGATCTACGAGCCTTATTTACTTCGAGCTTTCGATCGTTTTGTCTTGCTCTCTTTTTTGACTGAGGCGTATTTGCCATTTACGGACCCTTATATTCATAAATTTCGTTGTTCTTTATGCGTGTCTCTAATTCGAGTCAACACGTCTAGTAACAAATTATTAGATTTTTATTATTTATCTCGAAACTGAGCGTCTCGTTTCTCACTAAAAGCTGCCATTCCTTCCTTTTGATCCTCAGTTGAAAACAATGAGTGGAAAACCCGGCGCTCAAAACGCAATCCTTCTTGTAATGGCATTTCATACGCTCTATTTACCATTTCTTTCACGGCCATTGCCGTAAGCATTGATTTTTCAGATATCTTTAGTGCGGCCGACAAGGCTTCGTCTAGGAGCTTTTTAACTGGAACAACTCTACTAACTAATCCACATCTCTCGGCTTCATCCGCTTCCATTAATCTTCCTGTAAGGTTCATCTCCATTGCTTTCGATTTGCCAACATATCGGGTTAATCTTTGTGTGCCTCCCAAGCCAGCAGATACGCCTAGATTTATTTCAGGTTGGCCAAATTTTGCTGTATCCGAGCAAATTATGAAATCGCACATCATTGCTAGCTCACAACCACCTCCTAATGCATATCCAGATACGGCGGCAATTATTGGTTTTCTAATTCTGCCTATTCTTTCAGACTCACTTGTAAACATGTCCTCTAGGAATACTTCGGAAAAGCTCTTCTCTTGCATCATTTTTATATCAGCACCTGCTGCAAATGCTTTCTCAGATCCCGTAAGTACTATACACCGGACTTTCTCATTTTTCTGACTATCTTCTAACGCTTCTGCTAGCTCTTCAAGGAGCTGTTTGTTTAATGCATTTAGGGCTTCTGGCCGATTTAGTTTGATAACACAAACGTGATCTTCAACGTCAACTATAAGTGTCTCAAAAGCCATCAGCTATGTCTTTCATCGTGTTTACAGACCTTTTTTTAACATTTTTGCTAGAAGACACAAGCTATCTTTGGCAATTGCTGCAGTAAAAACTTGAACGACCAGCTTGCGTTATGCGTTTTATTTTACTGTCACACTCTGTGTTATAGCAATCTTGATCTTCCCGACCATAAACGTCGAAGCTATGCTGAAAATAACCTAAATCCCCTGATGCATTTCTAAAATCTCGTAGTGAAGAGCCACCTGACGATATCGCTTCCAAAAGTATTTCTTTAATTATAGGTACCAGAGAGCTAAGCTTTTTGTGTGATATACGAAGTGCTTGACGTTTTGGAGAAATACCGGCCCGGAAAAGTGCTTCGCATACATATATATTGCCTAGGCCCGCAACAACACGCTGATCTAGTAATGCTGATTTTATATTTGTTTTTTTTAAACGCAGAGTGCTCACAAAATATGCTTCATTAAAACTGTTACTCAATGGCTCAGGCCCAATTTGACTTAGCATGCCGCTCAGTTCCAAGTTCTCAGTTCTAAGTAGATCAATAACCCCAAACCGCCGAGGGTCATTGAAAGTAAGTTGATGATTATCCTTTAAATGCAAAACAAAGTGGTCATGCTTTTGGCTATGGTTCGTATTGTGATGAAAAGTGCCTGCAACCTTTTGTGACATAATAATTCGACCTGACATCCCTAAGTGTATGACTAAAGTTTCCCCTCCAGATAAATCAATTAGTATATATTTTGATCTGCGATGTAAAAAATTTATCTTACGGTCTTTTAGGCGTTTAGCAAGATTATTTGGAAATGGTCTTCGTAGGTCAGGCCTATTTACTTGAGCATAATCAATTTGATTACCCTCTAAAATTGGAGAAATACCTCTTAAAACAGTTTCAACTTCTGGTAATTCGGGCATAAATTAGTCCCATAATTATTCGAGCGCATTGTATCGCGCCATAACTAATCTATAAGTAACATAAAAGTGTTTTTGGTTTGGAGCAATGTCAGATAAAAAAGAAAATACAACTCATTTTGGCTTTGAGACCATTCTAGAAAAAGATAAGTCTGAGAAAGTCCAAGGTGTTTTTAGTTCAGTAGCTTCAAAATATGATGTCATGAATGATGTTATGTCTCTAGGAATACATAGGGTCTGGAAGGATGCAATGATGGACTGGTTAGCCCCAATCCGTGGTCAGGCATTGTTAGATGTTGCTGGGGGTACCGGTGATATCTCGTTTCGTTTTCTACAGCGCGCCAGCGGTGCAAATGCCACAGTTTTAGATTTGACTGAACCAATGCTGGCAGAGGGAAGAAAGCGGGCTGAAACTGTTGGTATTTCTGGTCAACTGGAGTGGGTCGTGGGTGATGCTATGGCTCTTCCTTTTGAAGATGATAGTTTTGATGTCTACACTATTAGTTTCGGGATACGTAATGTTACTGATCCGCAAAAGGCTCTGTCTGAAGCTTATCGAGTTTTAAAGCCAGGTGGCAGAATTATGGTTCTTGAGTTCTCCCATATTCCAAATAACTTATTGCAATGGTTTTACGATAAATATTCATTTAATGTGATACCAAGGTTAGGTCAAATAATTGCAAGCGATAGAAGCAGCTATCAGTATCTCGTTGAAAGTATCAGGAAATTTCCAAAGCAAGAATCTTTTATGAAACTTGTAAATGCTGCTGGTTTTGAGAATACCAAATACCGCAACTTAACTATGGGAGTGGCTTGTTTACACTCTGGATGGAAAATTTAAATGCGTGGGCCTCATAATATTCTGCGGTTAATTCGTACGGGAGCAACTCTTGAGCGTACTGGTGCTATGCCAGTCATATTAAATGCTCTGGATGCCCCTAAAACGTTAAAGTTTGCTGCTAGATTTGTATGGCCATTTCAGTTTTTAGGCAGAAAGGGAGATGTATCATTAGCTCCTGCTCCAAGAGCTTTAACTGCGATGGGTCCTGCATACATTAAATTTGGTCAAATACTATCTACGCGACCAGATGTGGTTGGCCAAGAACTCGCTGATCAGCTGCGTGTTCTACAGGATAAATTGCCACCGTTTTCCACCAAAGTTGCAAAGCAAAGTTTTAAGGCAGAGATTGGTATTGATGCTGATGATGTGTTCAGTGCTTTCTCAGAGCCTGTCGCTGCTGCATCTATTGCCCAGGTTCACCGTGGCCAATTGAGAGACACGGGTCATAGTGTTGCTATAAAAGTTTTAAGACCTGAAATAGAGCGGGCTTTTCAAAGAGATATCGATACCTTTTATTTTGCTGCAAGGTTGGTTGAGTTTGTATCTCCTAAGTCGCGCCGTTTAAAGCCTATGGATGTGATTGCTCATTTTGATGGCGTGGTCCGTGGAGAACTAGATTTGCGTTTAGAAAGTGCATCAGCATCTGAATTTTTAGCAAATATTAGTCAGGATAAGGGTTTTTCCGTACCTTCAGTGAACTGGAGCCTTTCCAGTCGGCGTGTCATGACTTTGGATTGGGCAGATGGGGTGCCCATGGGCGATACTGATGCACTACTTGCAGCTGGTCATAATCTAAGCGAGCTTGGTGATAGGGTTTTGTACATGTTTTTAAATCATGCTCTGAGGGATGGTTTCTTTCACGCCGATATGCATCAAGGTAACCTTAAAGTTTCTAGTAATGGAGATATTGTAGCCTTTGATTTTGGGATCATGGGTCATATCGATGAATACACAAGACGTGTTTATGCAGAAATTTTGTTTGGGTTTATTAAAAGAGATTACAAGCGCGTTGCTGAAGTACATTTTGAAGCTGGATATGTTTCGCAAGATCAAAATGTTGATGAGTTTGCTCGGGCTCTGCGGGCTGTAGGAGAACCAATCTTTGGTATGGATGCATCCAATATATCAATGGGAAGGCTTTTGAGTTACCTATTTGAGGTAACGGAACGTTTTGGTATGGAAACACGAACAGAACTTATTCTTCTGCAGCGGACAATGGTTGTGGTTGAAGGTGTAGCTAGGTCATTAAATCCACAAATAAATATTTGGGAAGTGGCGCGCCCAATTGTCGAGGGATACATTAAGTCCAGTTTGGGCCCAGTTGCAGTCTTTAATGATCTGACGACTACACTTAAAGTTTTAGCGCGTTTTGGACCAAGATTACCAACCTTGGTTGAACAGGCTTTAATTAAACAGTCTAATCCGGAACCTCAAATCTTGAAAAGAAATTGGTCAAGCAATTTAAAGCTATTTGGGTTGGGCTTTATATTTTTATGCTTAGTAACACTCATTCTCTTTTTGTACATGCATATTAATTTTGATTGATATAAAAATATAATTAATAGCTATGTTGATCAAAAACTTTGGAAATATCACCACGCCAATTGGCAGTATATAGATCTATTAATTTATCGGCGGCTGTGCATTTAGTTTCCACAACTTCTTTGAGTTCGTCAAGAAAATGAGTTTCATCTGGGAATTTAGAGTTAAAGCTTGGGATTGAGCGAGCTTTTAGACCCGCATTTGCAATGGTTAGTACTTCTCTGGCGAGTTCAATCATTTTAATGTTACCAACTTTAGCCTGAAGCCCTTTGTCTGCAGCTTCGACCCTGAGCTCTTCGCGGGTCTCTAGCTTCCATTCTTTTACAAGATCCCATGCCGCGTTGAGAGATGATTGGTTATAGCACAAACCAACCCAAAGTGCAGGAAGTGCACAAAGGCTTCGCCAGGGACCTCCATCCGCCCCACGCATTTCTATAAATTGTTTCAAACGGGCTTCAGGAAATATTGTGGTCAGGTGATCGGCCCAATCATTCAAAGTTGGCAACTCGTTGGGTAGCGCTGGTAATTTCCCTTTTAGAAAATCGCGGAAAGATTGACCTAATGCATTTATATATTTCCCATCGCGATAAACGAAATACATTGGGACATCTAGGGCATAATCAACCCATCTTTCAAATCCAAAGGTTGGCTCAAATATAAATGGGATTGTGCCGGTGCGTGAGGGGTCGAGATCTCGCCACACGCGGCTTCTCCAACTCTTGCAATGAGTAAGTTTGCCTTCGAAAAATGGGGAATTTGAAAAAAGTGCTGTGCTAACAGGTTGCAGTGCGATTGCAACTCTCATTTTCTTAACCATATCGGCTTCAGATTCAAAGTCTAAATTAACTTGAACGGTGCATGTCCGATACATCATTATTTTGCCCATAGTACCAACTTTATCCATATAATCTGTCATGAGTCGGTATCGGCCTTTCGGCATTAGCGGCATCTCATGGTGTTTCCACGTGGGAGCAGCCCCTAACCCAATGAAACCAATACCAAGGTCGTCAGCGATATTTTTAACTTGGTTTAAATGCGTATTCACTTCATCACAAGTTTCATGGATACTTGCTAAGGGAGCTCCCGATAGTTCAAGCTGTCCTCCCGGCTCGAGTGAGACGTTAGCACCACCCATTGCCAGTCCTATAATATTGCCTGCTTCAAATATAGGTTCCCAGCCATACCTATTCTGTAACCCAATTAATACTGACTTTACTGATCTGGTCCCATCATATGGTATGGGTTTTAAAGTATCTTTAAAGAAACCAAATTTCTCGTGTTCAGTGCCGACTTTCCACTCTGATTTAGGTTTACATCCATCGGATAGGTAATGCACTAATTGGTCATAGTGCTCGATAGTACCACCGCCTGACTGAGGAATTGACATAGCTTGACCCTAAATACTTTTTCTAAACTTATATGTAATCTAACGCTTTTTTTATAATCTTAGTCGGATCCACATTAGTGCTATTTTTGCCAAAGAACAGTTTTATTACATCGCGAAGAAGATAATGCTTCTAACATCTGGTGAATTTGAAACCCTTCCAAACTGTTAAAAACATCAAATAATACTTCATTGCCTTCTACATTTGTTGGTATTTCTACTCTATAATTAGCGGTTCTTTCTATTATCCAGATACTAGAGTTATTTGATTTATCAATACTAAGACATTCTATGTCCTCAATTGAAAATATAGCACCGGTTTTCGGCCCAAAGTAGCTAATTTGTCCCTCTGTGAATTCAACCATTCCTCCGCCCGTTTCTTTTCTCTTAAAACTAGTGCGCTGATAGCCTACATAAGCAAAAATTATCCCAGTTATTAAAACTCCATATCCAACGAAATAAAGTGTACCATATGAATTTATTATCCAATAAAAGCCTAATCCTGCAGACATTATCGCAACGATAGTTTCCCGCCAGATTAGTAAACTGTCTAATAAAGTATTTTTCTTCATCACCAATCGCCGAGGTAATTTTGCCATAATGAAATTGCAGTAACAGCTGCTGTATCAGCTCGCAAAATCCTTGGGCCAAGACTTATGCTGAAGGTAAATTTTAGTCCTTTGAGATAATTTCGCTCTATTTCCGAAAAACCCCCTTCAGGGCCTACCAGTATAGCCCATTTCCCTTTTTTTAGATTTTCCAAATTTACCTCTGATGCTTGCAATTTTTCATCACAAAATAGGAGTCTTCGGTCTAGCGGAAAATTTTCAAGCACTTCGTTAATTTTTTGTAATTCCTCTATTTTTGGAATGTATGTCCCTCCACATTGCTCGGCAGCCTCTATCGCATGTGCGCTTAACCTACTTAAATTAACTCTATCCGCGTTTGTGTGTTCAGTTTGAACTGGTATTATTTTAGCAACTCCAAGCTCAGTGGCTTTTTCGACTATGAAGTCAGTTCGGACTTTTTTCAAAGGAGAAAAGAAGAGCCATAGGTCCGGTGGCATAATTTGTGGTTTTGTTTGCTTAATACAAAGCAAAACTCCACTTTTCTTTGAAATTTCTTCAATTGATGCCTCCCACTCTCCATTATTTCCATCAAAAATTAAGATTGTTTCACCGATACTTTTGCGCATCACTGAAAAAATATAATGAGCTTGATCCTTGTTCAAAGGAACGGATTGCGCTTCCCCCAAAGTGTGATCTACAAAGAGTCTAATTTTATTCATATCGGAATATACTGTATGCCCCATTTAGAGCCATTACCAGATGCTGAGGACCAAATATTTGATGCAGTTGACAACAATTGGGTAGATAGCCATGCGCCATATTGGTCTCGGCCTTTTTTAAAGTTATCGAGAATGGATCGTCCAATTGGAACTTGGCTTTTATTGCTGCCATGCTGGTGGGGTTTATTAATTGGGATATTAAGTAATGGATCTCCAAGGCTATACGATTTTTGGATCTTAGTTGCCTGTGCATTTGGTGCTGTATTAATGAGAGGCTCTGGGTGTACTTGGAATGATATTAATGATCGTGAAATTGATAGTAAAGTTCTGCGGACAAAACTCAGACCTATTCCCAGTGGCTCTATAACTGTGAGAACTGCAGCTCTATGGATGATTATTCAGGCTCTTTTCGCTTTGTTAATTCTGTTGACCTTTAACATTACGGCTATTGCGTTAGGCTTTATAGCGATATTACCTGTTGCCATTTATCCTTTCGCAAAAAGATTTACTTGGTGGCCACAATTTTTTTTAGGAATTGCATTTAACTGGGGTGTGCTTTTAGCTTTTGCAGCTTCAACAAATTTTTTGAATTGGTCGTGCGTCTTACTTTATCTTGCAGGAATTTCATGGACTTTATTTTATGATACAATTTATGCGCATCAAGATAAAGAAGATGACGCAATGCTTGGAGTTAAATCAACAGCTATTTTGTTTGGAGATAAAACTAAAATTTGGTTACTTATTTTTGCCTCGATAGCGGCAGGTTTAATGACACTATCCTTTATTAGTTCTGCAAGTGGCCTTAAGATGTTTATAGCAGTTGCAGGCGCTCTGTTTTTTTATCTTCATATGGTTTTGCAAGTTATTAAGTTGGACATCCATAACGGTCAAAATTTATTAGATACATTCCGTTCTAATCGCAACACAGGCTTTATCCCTGTTATTTTTTTAATTGCTTCCGTTTTGTTTTAAATTACTTCGTTTAATTCTTAAAAGTTTTCAGCTACTGTGGCGGGTAAATGTTTAATACCGTGCATAAATTTAAATATTTTATTTTTGTGTTAGCAGCTTTTATTTCGGTATTAGCAGCCATAGTTTTTTCTAATTTTATTGAAGCAAGGTCAAAAAAACATCTTAAGTCCGTCCTGAGCCAAGCTGGATATTCTTGGGCTGAGATCGATACTGATGGTTTGCAGATTTTCATACATGGAAATGCGCCCGAAGAATCCGAACGGGTAGGTGCTATTAAACTTGTCCGATCCGTAGTTGCCCCCCAGCGGTTAATTGACAATATTTCTAGTATCGAAAGTATTGAGGGAAAACAAAAGGCTATCAATTTAAAAATATTAAAGTCGATTGGTAAAGTGTTTGTAATCGGCAGCTTTCCTGAAGGGTCTAACGCTATAGATTTTGAAGCAATGCTTAAGAAAAGATTATCTAGCAATGAAGAATACCGTATAATCTTTGATGAAACAAATTTAACCCCTACTGTGAATTGGGGTCTAACGACTTCATACGCCCTATCTTTGGTAGATGTAATTGAAATTGGAAAAATTGAGACAGATGGTAAACGACTCTTTTTAGAGGGTATAGCCAAGGACAATCTAAACGCCGAAAATCTTATAGAGAATATAAATTCTCGGGCTCCACTTAATCTACCAGTTGAAATCTTATTTCACCAACCTCGTGAATTGATTTCTCCTTTTACCTTTCAGATAGAGATTAAAAATGGATTATTGAAGTACTCTAATTGTGTGGTGGCGGACGAAACAAGTAAAATCCAGATTGCTGAACTTGCTAAAAAACTGAATGCTACGGCCTTGCAAGAATGTTTAGTTGGGCTTGGAGAGCCAAGTCCTCAATGGACGGAAGCAGTAAAAAAGGCATTTTCTATTTCAGCACAACTTGTTAATGCAAAAGTAGTATTTGATAACCTCAATATCTCTATTATATTTGACCATTCATTTTCGGAACATGAGTACGATAAAATTATAAATTCTATCTCAAACACTTTCCCGTCCGAGTTTGTTTTGTCATTAGTGAAGCTTTCAAATAATGACAGTAATGATGTATCATCTAATAAAGTTGTAGCCACTTTAAGTCCTGAAGGTCTTTTGAAAATTATAGGCCCCATAAGCGAGGGCTTTGATGAAGAATTGGTTGCTAATTTCGCTAAAGCACGCTTTGGTTCTGAATACTCATCAACTTCGCTTTACGATGTTGGGTCACTTCCGCCGGATTGGGGATTTAGAATTATTGCCGGCTTGGAAGGGTTAAAAGAGTTAAAGAATGGTATATTAGAGGTAACTCCAAATTTGATAGAAATTAGAGGAACTACTTACAAAAAATTTGCTTCTGCTAAAATCACGAAGCTTATTGGAAATAAGATTGGCTATAATCAGCGGCTTTCACTTGAAATTGATTATGTTGAGATGCCAAAGCCTAAAGATAATAGTTTAACTCCATCACAGTGTGTTGCTAAAATTGCAGAAGTTTTAAAGTTGAGAAAAATCAAGTTTGAACCCGGTTCTGATAGAGTGGATCTTGCTGGACAAGAAATTCTTGATGATATCGCGAAAATTTTGTTCAATTGTGGCGACATAATTTTAGAAATTGGTGGGCACACAGATAGTCAAGGAAGAGAGCAAATGAATTTGAATTTGTCTCAGGCCAGAGCAAATGCTGTACTGTTTGAATTACAAAGGCGCCGTATTTTAACTAAAAATATTGTGGCGAAAGGTTACGGAGAAAGCGAACCTGTCGCATCAAATGAAACTGAGCAAGGTCGAGAAAAAAATCGAAGAATAGAATTTAGGCATCTGGATCTATCTTTGGGTGTGAAATTACCATCTGAAAATAAAATTAGTGATTAAAGTGGGCAAATAATGAACCAGTTTGACTTAATAATTTTTACATCAATTGTCTTATTTGTAACTTTTTGTTTAGGGTGGTTGGCGCATCTATTAATAGCGAAATTAGGTCATAAGTCTGACAGAAATCAAACAGGTGAACACGCCATGGCGGAGGCCTTTCATAAATCGGAGACTGAACATGCCAATATTGTTGATAAGTTAAAAGAACGTGATTCTGAACTCACAAATAAACTAGCCCAAGCTCAAGCTGAACTTAGCGCAACGATGGATGGATTGCATAATGCTAGAATAGAAATAGAAAATTTGCGTGAGAACTCTAAAAAAACCCAAAAAAATAAAAAATAGTTCATTTTTTATCTCCAACGCTCCAAAGCGCTTTCATCGTCCAAAACAGACTTAACCCATTGATAACCGTCTTTTGTAACTTCTTTTTTCCAAAATGGCGCTCGACTTTTTAGATAATCCATCAAAAACTCAGCAGACTGGAAGGCATCACGACGATGTTTTGCGGCAGTCGCAACCATCATTATCCGTTCACCCAGTAAAAGTTTCCCATGTCTGTGTATAACTAGTGCATCATATAGCGACCACCGTTCCAAAGCTATCTCGACGTAGTTGGAAATGGCTTTCTGAGTCATTCCAGGATATTGCTCTATTTCCATATGCAGTAGCGATTTTTCACTATTATTGCGAACAATTCCCTGAAATGAGACGACTGCGCCGATATTTGTATCGGCACTGTTAAAAAGTTGTAACTCTTTTCCTATATCAAAATCGTTAAGCTGCACGGATATCCGCACTTTATCCTCCTGTCATTGGCGGGAAAAATGCGATTTCTGTGGCACCAGTTAATTTTGTATCAAATTCGCAGAGCTCTTGATTAATTGCTACTTTTATTGCTGAAAGATCTGAGAATGCGACCTCGTATCTTGTTTCTTTTTGTTTTAATTCTTCTACAAATTCCATAACAGTCCCAGATTGTGTCTCTACCATTTCATATGGCACTCCTATACGTTCTCTAACCCAAGCAAAGTATAATACTTTTATCATTTGCCCTCTCTAAGTACGGGTAGTGCTTTTTTGAAGTATTCAAAGCCTGTTATCAGAGTTAATATAGCGGCCAGCCACAGCATAACTAGACCAAAATTTTCTAACCAATATAAAAAATCAAAATTTAATATTGCTGTTTGGTCGATTTCAGAATTTTGCAAATTGTCAATATTGGTGTCTTCTTTTCGCTTAATATATTTTGCCACGTAATGCTCTACCACCCCTTGCGCAAATAAGAGGGCGATAGATAACATTTGTGAGGTTGTTTTCCACTTCGCTAGAACGGTAACCGATAGGTCGATTGAGCTATCCCCAACAAATTCTCTTAGCCCAGATATGAAAACTTCTCTAAATAGGATAACAGTTGCTGGCAGTACGAGCCAAGGTGACATGCTCGAGTAACCAACAATCACCATTAGAGCAATTACAACCATTGCTTTATCGGCAATTGGATCCAACATTGCCCCAAGTTTAGTTTCTTGACGCCATATACGGGCCAGATATCCGTCAAACCAATCAGTTATAGATGCGAGTAAAAATAGTAATAAAGCAAACCAATCTGCGTAAGGTCGGTCAAAATATAAAAACATTACAGCCAGGCCGGGCGCAGCCAGTAGTCTAATGATGGTTAAAATGTTGGGAATAGTCCAGATCATCGACGCCTTACCCTATAACTGTTATTTGCTGCTACAAATCACTCCTAGATAATGCTTGTTAAACTATTAAGCACAGTAGCTCTCACAAAGGTTTTTATTCTAGTGTGTTGACCAATTCCATACTAACTATCTTTGAAAATTTGAACTAAGCGTAGTATTGCGAGTTCATAACCTTGCACTCCACAGCCAACAATAACACTGTCAGCACGCTGAGAAACATACGAAAAATGGCGAAAACTTTCCCTTTTGTGAATATTTGATATATGGACCTCAATAATTGGACCATGAAACATTTCCAACGCATCAAAAATTGCTATAGACGTATGAGAATATGCACCTGGGTTGATTATTATCGCATCTGAGGTTTCTCTTGCTGTGTGTATCAGCTCTACAATCTGCCCCTCATAATTCGTCTGTTTGCTTTCGAGCTCTAATCCATTTTGCTTAGCAAGTTTTTTACATGTTTCTTCAACATTGTTTAGTGTGATATCTCCATAAATTTGTGGATCTCTTTTACCAAGCATATTTAGGTTTGGCCCGTTAAGAAGAAGAATTTTGCCAGCCATTATAATCTCCGTCCTTTGCTGATGTATATTTGAACCTGTTAAGCAACACTTGCAAGTACTATATTATTGTCCACAAGATAAGACCAATACCAAGCAAGATCCTATAAATAATATAAGGTAAAAACCCTAAAGATTTCAAAAATCGAAGCATAACTGCAATGGCCAAATATGCAGCAGTGTAGGAAAATATTAATGTTATTAAGATAATTTTAAATTCGAATTTGCTGCCATTTAAGTAATTTTCCATAATTGAGAGAGCACTTGCCGCAATTATTACTGGGATAGACAGTAGCATAGAGATCTTAACTGCATGCTCGCGACTGTATCCTAATATTCTAGCAGCGGAAATAGTTATACCCGATCTTGATGTGCCAGGAATCAATGCTAACGCTTGCCAGCAACCAATTTTAAAAGAATTTTTTAAAGACCAAGTTATATCTCCAAACTCTTGAGTTTGTTTGTTCCTGTTATCTGACCACCAAAGGAAGACACCAAAGCCTATCGATGTAATTCCAATTAACAAGATATTATCACGCATTAAAATATCATAACCAAGTAGTTTAATTGCAAGGCCAAATACCATCGCCGGGATTGTTGCAACGACCAGACATAGTGCGATAAAACTATTGTTGGTATTAACTTTACCGGCTAAAAGTTTGGCAAGACCAAACCAAATATGCTTTGTATCATTCCAGAAATAGGTAATTACTGCTAAAAGAGTCCCGAAATGGACTGCAATATCTATTGTCTGCCCTTGATCTGGCAATTCACTGAAATGGTGCAATAATATCAAATGCGCACTAGAGGAAACGGGAAGAAACTCCGTTAATCCTTGGATTATTGCTATCAAGGCAAGATTAAATAGTAACATTGAGTGTTCCGAATATTAATTTATTTGATTCTAACTTGGGAAATAAAAATTAAAAAGGAGCATTTTAGGTCCGAAATGGACATAAAAATGATCTGAATCGCAAATTTTTCTTAGTACACCCTATTATATTATAAATTTAGGTCAGTAATTATTACTTTTAATTTCAATTGAACTGATGTATATGCTCCTTTCTGATGTTTGAAGGATATAATTATGCCTACTCAACCAATGCTAAAATTTGTGAAAATCGATCGCAATATGCCTGAGAAGCGTGTTGCTGACGAGCGAAAAGAGGATTTTCAAGAGATTTACTCTGAATTTGCCAAAGAGAAAGCAGAAGAGCAGGCAAGCAGATGTAGCCAATGTGGCGTACCATTTTGTCAATCCCACTGTCCTCTACACAATAATATCCCTGACTGGCTTCATTTGACTGCCACAGGTAGATTAAAAGAAGCTTATGAAGTTTCTCAGCAAACTAACACTTTTCCAGAAATCTGTGGAAGAATATGCCCACAAGATCGACTGTGTGAGGGAAATTGTGTTATCGAACAGTCAGGGCATGGAACAGTCACTATTGGTGCTGTAGAAAAATATATTACTGACTTAGCATGGGAGAATGGCTGGGTTGAACCCACTAAAGCATCTGTCGACCTTGACCTAAGTGTTGGAATAATAGGTGCAGGTCCTGGCGGCCTAGCGGCAGCTGAACGCTTAAGAAGCGCTGGTTTTAAAGTTTGCGTTTATGATCTCTATGATAGGGCAGGAGGATTATTAACCTATGGTATACCAAGCTTTAAACTGGAAAAGGATGTTGTTTCTCGTAGAATTGATAACTTAGAAAAATCTGGTGTCGATTTTAATATGAATTGCAAAATCGGAGAGGACCTATCATTTTCCGATCTTAGAAAAAAGCACAATGCAGTCATCATAGCAACTGGTGTTTACAAATTCCGAGAAATAAACATTCCAGGCAATGGCTTGGATGGTGTGGTCGACGCTCTCAACTACCTTACTGCATCGAATAAAGTAAATTTTGGAGATAAAGTATCGTCGTTTACAGATGGTACTTTGAATGCAGCTGGAAAAAGGGTCGTTGTAATAGGCGGTGGTGACACTGCAATGGATTGTGTGCGAACTGCAATTCGTCAGGGTGCAAAGTCCGTTAAGTGCATGTATCGACGTGATCGGGCTAATATGCCAGGTTCTCAGCGAGAAGTTAAAAATGCAGAAGAAGAAGGTGTTATTTTTGAATGGCTTACTACACCTCAAGGATTTACTTCAGGTTCCAGTACTACAAATTTAGTTAATCTAGAAGGTGCTAATGGTCCTGTAAAAGGAGTAATTGGACGTAAAATGCGATTGGGTGCTCCTGATGCAACAGGACGACGCGTTCCGGAAGAAGTTGATGGTAGCGATTATAATGAGCCAGCTGATTTAGTTATAAAGGCTTTGGGTTTCGAACCGGAAGATTTACCTATTCTATGGGAGCAATCTGAACTCCCAGTTACTCGGTGGGGAACTATAAAAGTAGAGGTAGGAACTGGTAAGACAGCGCTAGATGGTGTCTATGCAGTCGGTGACATAGTTAGAGGAGCATCACTTGTTGTTTGGGCCATCCGTGATGGCAGGGATGCAGCAGATGCTATAATTGCCGACTTAAGAACAGACCAATCTGTGATCGCAGCAGAGTAAATGATTGAATTAGAACCAAAAAATAGTGGTCTAAGGTTAGCTCCAAAGGAAATAGAAATGAAAAAAATTGATAGAAACTGGGCAACCAATGAGGCAGACAAACGGTCATGGATGAATGAAAACAGCATGTATCGTGAAAACTTTGAACACGCATCATGCGGTGTCGGTATGGTTGTCTCAATCGAGGGGAAACCTAGCAGAAAAGTTGTTGAGCTTGGGATAGATGCGTTAAAGGCCATTTGGCATAGGGGTGCCGTCGATGCAGATGGAAAAACTGGTGATGGGGCAGGCATTCATGTACAAATTCCAGTTTCTTTCTTTTATGATCAAATAGAACGAACAGGACACAAGCCTAGGCAAAATGAATTAATGGCTGTTGGGCAGGTATTCCTTCCGAGGGCGGATTTTGGCGCACAGGAAATATGCCGAACGATTGTTGAAACTGAAGTTCTAAGAATGGGCTATTATATTTATGGATGGCGCCATGTACCTGTAAAGGTTGAATGCCTGGGTGAAAAGGCGAATGCAACCAGACCAGAGATTGAACAAATCTTGATTTCAAATTCTAAGGGTGTTGATGAAGACACCTTTGAGCGCGAGTTATATGTTATAAGGCGCCGCATTGAAAAGTCGGCTTTACAGGCGGGTGTGCCCCAATTGTACCTAGCTTCACTTTCCTGTCGCTCAATTATTTATAAGGGTATGATGCTCGCAGAACAGGTTGCTGTCTTCTATCCTGATTTATGCGATGAAAGATTTACCTCCACCTTTGCTATATACCATCAAAGATATTCTACGAATACATTTCCTCAGTGGTGGTTAGCACAACCATTTCGGATGTTAGCCCACAACGGTGAGATAAATACTCTCAAAGGCAATGTAAATTGGATGAAAAGTCATGAAATAAGAATGGCGTCATCGGCCTTTGGCGAAATGGCTGATGATATAAAGCCGATAATACCTGGAGGTTCATCGGACTCAGCTGCATTGGATTCAGTGTTTGAAGCATTGGTAAGAGCCGGAAGAAGTGCTCCGATGGCGAAAACTATGTTGGTTCCCGAGAGTTGGTCAAAACAAGCCATAGAACTTCCACAATCATGGCGAGATATGTATTCATATTGTAATTCTGTTATGGAGCCATGGGATGGGCCTGCCGCTCTTGCAATGACGGATGGGCGATGGGTATGTGCTGGATTAGATCGAAATGGGTTGCGCCCAATGCGATATGTCATAACAGGTGATGGGTTATTAATTGCAGGTTCTGAAGTTGGAATGGTCCCCATTAATGAAGCGAATTGTAAGGAAAAAGGTGCTCTTGGGCCCGGACAGTTACTTGCTGTAGATTTAACAGAGGGAAAATTATATCATGATGAAGAAATTAAGAATAAGCTAGCAAGTGCTCATCCATTTGGTGAGTGGACAGCAAAAATAAAAGAACTGGACACGAAGCTTTCTGGTGTTCAAGAAAAACAGCTCTACTTTGGGGAAGATCTACGCAAGCGACAAATTGCTGCCGGGTATACTATTGAAGAAATCGAACAAATCTTGGTGCCAATGGCAGAAGACGGCAAAGAGACATTAGCTTCAATGGGGGATGATACCCCATCTGCAGTCCTGTCTGAAAGATACAGGCCATTATCACATTACTTTAGGCAAAATTTTTCCCAAGTAACGAATCCGCCAATAGATTCGTTGCGGGAATTTAGAGTTATGTCATTAAAAACTCGTTTTGGTAATTTACGGAATGTCTTAGATGAAGGAACTAATCAATCGGAGATATTGGCGTTGGAAAGCCCTTTTGTCGGAAACTCTCAATGGGAAGAATTAATTAAGAATTTCAAGTCAGATGTGGTAAACTTAGATTGTACTTTTGATAAAGGTTCTGGAAAAGAAACTCTTCACACGCAATTAAACCGAATAAGAGCTGAGGCAGAAGATGCGGTTCGCTCTGGCGCGGGCCATATTGTCCTTACAGATCAGAATATAAACAAAAATAGGGTGGCGATGCCCATGATACTCGCAACCTCCGCAGTCCATAGCCATTTAACAAGAAAGGGTTTAAGGACTTTTTGCTCGTTAAATGTAAGATCTTCTGAATGTCTTGATCCTCATTATTTTGCAGTTCTAATTGGTGCTGGTGCCACTGTTGTAAATGCTTATTTGGCAGAAGACACGTTAGCTGACCGAATTGAAAAAGGTTTGTTGAATGGGCCATTAACAGAGGTAATTTCTAGATATCGAGAAGCAATAGATCAAGGATTACTAAAAATAATGTCGAAAATGGGGATTTCCGTAATATCCTCTTATCGCGGTGGTTTGAATTTTGAAGCGGTTGGATTATCGCGAGCGATGTGCGCAGAGTTTTTTCCAGGTTTAATAAGTCGTATATCAGGTATTGGTGTTAGCGGTATTCAACAAAAATCCGAGGAGATTCATAATTTAGCTTTCGGATCTAATACTTCATTTTTACCAGTTGGTGGTTTTTACAAATCAAGAAAATCGGGTGAGACTCATGCATGGGAAGCGCAAACAATGCATTTAATGCAAGCTGCATGTAATAACGCAAGTTTTGATCTTTGGAGACAATATTCTAATCGTATAAAATCCAATCCACCGATTCATCTGCGTGATTTGTTAGACATAAAGCCAATAGGACCAGCCGTATCCATTGATGAAGTTGAGAGTATCACTTCGATACGTAAGAGGTTTGTCACCCCCGGTATGTCACTGGGGGCTTTAAGTCCTGAGGCTCACAAAACCTTAAATGTGGCGATGAACCGAATAGGGGCCAAATCTGACTCTGGTGAAGGAGGAGAAGATCCAGCACATTTTACTCCTGAAGCCAACGGCGATAATCCTTCAGCAAAAATTAAACAGGTTGCGTCTGGAAGATTTGGAGTTACGGCCGAATATCTAAACCAATGTGAGGAATTAGAAATTAAAGTTGCTCAGGGTGCAAAACCAGGAGAGGGTGGTCAATTACCGGGAATGAAAGTTACGGATTTGATCGCACGTTTAAGACATTCGACAAAAGGCGTAACTTTAATCTCACCACCACCACATCACGATATATATTCAATAGAGGATTTGGCGCAGCTAATCTATGATTTAAAACAGATTAACCCTAGATGTAAGGTAACTGTAAAATTAGTTGCATCTTCTGGAGTTGGAACAATCGCAGCTGGTGTGGCTAAAGCAGAAGCAGATGTTATCCTGATATCTGGGCATAATGGAGGGACAGGCGCCTCTCCAGCAACATCAATCAAATTTGCCGGGCTGCCCTGGGAAATGGGTCTAACGGAGGCGCATCAAGTTCTTTCCATGAATAATCTTAGAGAGAGAATAACCCTTCGAACTGATGGGGGATTAAGGACGGGTCGTGATATTGTTATGGCTGCCATGATGGGAGCTGAGGAATTTGGAATTGGCACAGCGGCGCTTATTGCTATGGGCTGCATAATGGTTCGTCAGTGTCAATCTAATACATGTCCTGTCGGTGTATGTACGCAAGATGAGAATCTCAGAGAAAAGTTTAGTGGAAATGCTGACAAAGTTGTAAATCTAATTACGTTCTATGCTCAAGAAGTCCGTGAAATACTTGCTGAAATAGGCGCCAGGTCTATTGATGAAGTTATCGGGAGGGCGGATCTATTGTCTCAGGTAAGTAGGGGAGCAGATCACCTTGATGATCTAGACCTTAACCCACTTCTAATTTCGGTCGATGGCGCTGATAGAATAAGTTATAACAGGGGCCGGGAGCGCAATAGTGTGCCGGACACTTTAGATAGAGAAATAGTCCATGATGCTGCACGTTTCTTAAATGATGGTGAAAAGATGCAGCTGTCGTATGCAGTTCAAAACACGCATAGGACTGTTGGCACCAGAACTTCGAGCCATATTGTACAGAATTTTGGTATGCGTAATAAGCTCCAACCTGATCATTTAACGGTGAAATTGAAGGGATCTGCAGGCCAATCTTTAGGGGCTTTCGCCGCGCCCGGTTTGAAAATAGAAGTTGCTGGAGATGCAAATGATTATGTTGGTAAAGGGTTGTCTGGCGGTATAATTGTTGTGAGACCGCCTATGGCCAGTCCACTCAAGGCTAGTGAGAATACTATTATTGGTAATACTGTATTATACGGCGCTACTGATGGCCTTTTATTTGCTGCAGGAAGAGCAGGTGAGCGATTTGCTGTAAGAAATTCTGGCGCAAAGGTTGTTGTGGAAGGCTGTGGATCAAATGGTTGCGAATATATGACAGGGGGTGTGGCTGTTATCTTGGGGTCAGTTGGCGCAAATTTTGGCGCCGGTATGACTGGTGGTATGGCCTATATTTACGATCCAAATGAAACAGCACTAGAATTTTTAAACATGGACTCTTTGGTTACCTGCCGAGTTGGAAGTTCCGTCTGGGAAGAACAACTCTATTCGCTGTTAAAAATGCATTTTGAGGAAACGTCCAGTCAGAAAGTCGAAGAAATATTACAGCATTGGGATACAGAAAAGACCAAATTTTTGCAAATTTGTCCAAAGGAAATGCTGGATAAACTACCGCACCCATTATCTTATGAAAGTGACTCAATACCTGCAGAATGATGGAAATAATGTTTTTAGTTTTGTAGAGATTTTACCTCAATTTCACCCTCGGTTTGACTTTCAATAGCGAGTGCAGCGGCATGGGCTGCAGCGGCTGTCGTGAAGTAGGGTATTTTATCATATAAAGCTACAGATCTTATCTCACGACTATCCTTAACGGCTTGTGTTCCTTCGGTAGTATTCATAACCAAATCTATTTCACCATTTTTCATTGTATCTACAATATTAGGTCGTCCCTCATAGACTTTATTTATTTGTTTACAGGGTATATTTCTCTCTTTAAGAAACGCTGCAGTTCCCCTAGTAGCCGTAATATTGAACCCCAGCATAATTAGCCTTTGAGCTGTCTCCGCTAGATTGTCATTTTTATCTTTGTCCTTAATCGAGAAGAAAACACAGCCCTCATTTGGGAGTTTCATTCCCGCACCTATCTGAGCTTTCAAAAATGCTCTACCAAAGTCACGGTCCCACCCCATAACTTCTCCTGTAGAACGCATCTCCGGACCCAGAATAGTATCTACGCCTGGAAATCTAGCAAATGGCATTACAGCTTCTTTAACACTGAACCATGGTAACATAGGGTCTGCTAAACTCATTGGGTCTGCCAGTGGTATTGTCTCGTTATAGGAGACTGATCCGTAGCTTTCTCTCTTATTGAAGTTATCTAATGTTTCGCCGGCCATTATTCTTGCAGCTATAGATGCTATTGCACTGTCTGTAGCTTTTGCAACAAAAGGTACTGTACGTGAAGCACGGGGATTAACTTCAATTAGGTATATTTGGTTGTCTTTGACTGCGAACTGTACATTCATCAGTCCAACGACTTTCAATGCTTTGGCTAGTTTCTCGGTTTGAACGTTTAACTCTTTTATAATTTTACTATCCAGTGAGTAGGGAGGCAAGGAGCAAGCACTATCACCTGAGTGCACGCCTGCTTCCTCAATGTGCTGCATAATACCGGCTACATGTACCTTATCCCCGTCAGATATAGCATCAACGTCGCATTCGATTGCCCCTTCTAAATAGCTATCCAAAAGAACAGGGCTCTCGCCAGACACTACTACTGCTTCCGTAATATATCTTTTCAAGCTATCCATATCACGCACAATCTCCATAGCGCGGCCACCGAGTACATAAGACGGTCTTATTACTAATGGAAACCCTATGTTTTTGGCAATTTTGAATGCCTGTGCATCGGAATTAGCGATACCATTATTGGGCTGTCTCAAGCCTAGTTGGTAAACTAATTTTTGAAATCTTTCTCGATCTTCTGCTAAATCTATTGCATCTGGGCTAGTCCCTAAAATGGGAATACCTTCTGCCTCCAATGCTTTTGCTAATTTTAAAGGCGTTTGTCCTCCAAACTGGACAATAACACCTACTAAAGATCCATTTTTCAGTTCTTTTCTCAATATTTCTAATACATGCTCGAAGGTCAGGGGTTCAAAATATAACCTGTCTGAGGTGTCGTAGTCTGTGGAAACGGTTTCTGGATTGCAGTTGACCATTATGGTTTCAAAACCAGCATCTGCAAGAGCATAGCAAGCGTGGCAACAGCAATAGTCAAATTCAATTCCTTGGCCTATCCTGTTAGGCCCACCACCTAGAATTACTATTTTTTTTTGATTAGATGGTTCAGCTTCACATTCAACGGTTCCCATCATAGGGGCCTCGTAGGTTGAATACATATATGGGGTTTGAGCTTCAAACTCAGCTGCACATGTGTCTATTCTCTTGAAAACGGCATCGACTTTTAATTTATTTCTAGCATCACGTACTTGTTCTTCAGTTTTTCCACTCAACATTGCCAATCTTGAATCACTAAAGCCCATACTTTTAATCTGCCTTAGGTTATCTTCCTCAATCGGAAGACCATTCTGACGAATTTCAAGTTCCATCTCAACTATTTCTCTTATTCTTTCAAGAAACCAGGAATCATACATTGTCACTTCGTGTATTTCAGAATTGGAAAGTCCAAATCGCATAGCTTGGGCAATTACTCTAATTCTATCAGGAGTTTGTTCGCTAAGCGCTTTTATGATAGCACTTTTTTCAGGAGCATTAGGAATATCAATTTCATCAAATCCTGAAAGTTCGGTTTCTAAAGAGCATAATGCTTTTTGAATGGACTCATGAAAGGACCGACCAATTGCCATGACTTCTCCGACTGATTTCATTGCAGTCGTTAAATGGGGTTTTGCGCCAGGAAATTTTTCGAAGGCAAATCTGGGTATTTTTGTTACTACATAATCAATGGTTGGTTCAAACGAAGCTGGTGTAACCTTGGTAATGTCGTTTTCTAATTCGTCTAAAGTGTACCCAATAGCAAGCTTTGCTGCTATTTTTGCAATCGGAAAACCAGTAGCTTTAGATGCGAGAGCGGAAGATCTAGACACCCTTGGGTTCATTTCAATCACGACCATGCGACCATCTGATGGATTAACAGCCCATTGTACATTCGAACCACCGGTTTCCACGCCGATTTCCCTCAATACATCTATCGATGCTGTGCGCATCATTTGATATTCTTTGTCAGTCAAAGTTAATGCTGGAGCGACTGTGATAGAATCTCCTGTATGAACTCCCATCGGATCAACATTTTCAATAGAACATACAATTATGGCGTTGTCCTTAGCATCACGAACAACCTCCATTTCAAATTCTTTCCAGCCTAGTAGGCTCTCATCAATAAGAATTTGGTTTGCTGGAGAAGCATCCATTCCGGACTTGCAAAAGTATTCATAGTCTTCGAGATTGTATGCGACCCCTCCGCCAGTACCACCCAACGTGAAAGCAGGTCGGATAATAGCTGGTAGGCCGATGTCGTTTAAAACTTCTAAGGACAACCTTACGCCTTCGGCTAAATCTACCTTGCCGTTTTTTAAGTATGGAGCTGTAACAACTGCGGCCTTTGGGTTCTCTAAACCTAATCTTTCCATGGCTTCCCGAAATAGAGCGCGATCCTCTGCCATTTCGATTGCCCTTCTCTTTGCCCCAATCATTTCAACACCAAACTTTTCAAGAATGCCCATAGCCTCCAGCTCGAGTGCAGTATTTAATCCAGTTTGCCCACCCATGGTTGGCAGCAGAGCATCAGGACGTTCCTGTTCAATAATTTTTGCAACAATTGTTGGTTCTATCGGCTCTATGTAAGTCGCGTCAGCCATACCTGGGTCAGTCATAATTGTGGCGGGGTTAGAATTTACGAGTATTACCCTATAACCTTCCTCTTTTAGGGCCTTACATGCCTGCGCTCCGGAATAATCAAATTCACAAGCTTGCCCAATAACGATGGGGCCAGCCCCAATAATCATTATAGATGAGATATCTGTTCTTTTGGGCATATTTAAAGTCTCGACTAACGCTATCTCGGATAACTAATTGTAGAAATCACGCAAATTGTTTTGCGTTATAATGATACTTTCAAAGTCCACAAGTAGAATCGCAGTAATTTGTATTTCTTTGCAAAGTAAATAATTTAAGACGATATAAATTTAACCAAAATATAATCTATCCAAACTGCAATTTAATGTGATTTCGCCTATAACTCTTGACATCCCGGTCTCAAACTTGTGTACCCACGCCAGTGTTTTATTGTTTGAAAGGCTAAATAATGCATGACTATCGAAGCCACACATGCGCAGATCTTAAAATAGAAGACGTCGGGAGCAACGTTCGGCTTTCTGGATGGGTGCACAGGATACGAGATCATGGCGGAGTTTTGTTTGTGGATCTTCGTGATCACTACGGTGTAACTCAAGTTCTCTGCGACCCAGATAGTCCAGTTTTTAACCAAGTAGAAAATATAAGATCTGAGTGGTGTATTCGTATTGATGGTGAAGTAAAAGCTCGTGATCCAGAGCTAATAAACAGTAAAATTCCCACGGGGGCCATTGAGGTGTTTATTCGAGATATAGAGGTGCTAGGGGCATCAGCTGAATTGCCCCTGATAGTTTTTGGTGATCAAGAGTATCCTGAAGAAACCAGGCTTCGTTACAGATACTTAGACCTTCGGCGTGAAGTTATGCAACAGAACATGAAACTGCGGGCAGATGTAATCGCTTCCATAAGGCGAGGTATGTGGGATATTGGTTTCAGGGAGTATCAAACACCAATCATCACTGCCTCATCGCCGGAGGGAGCAAGAGATTTTTTAGTTCCTTCTCGTTTGCATGAAGGAAAATTCTATGCCCTGCCACAGGCACCGCAACAATTCAAACAACTAATTATGGTCTCTGGGTTTGATAAATATTTTCAAATTGCTCCGTGTTTTAGGGACGAAGATCCTCGAGCTGATCGCAGTCCAACAGACTTTTACCAACTTGATATGGAAATGTCTTTTGTAACCCAGCAGGATGTTTTTAATACTATTTCTCCAGTGATTGCTGACATTTTTAAGGAGTTTGGTGGAGATAGAGTAGTTGATGAGCCTGAAAATTGGGAAGTAATTTCATACAGAGATGCCGTTGTTTGGTATGGAACTGATAAACCAGATCTTCGAAACCCAATTAAAATGCAGGATGTTTCCCAGCACTTCAGAAATTCTGGATTTGCGATTTTTTCCAACATCTTGGAAAAAGATGGCACTGAAATTAGGGCAATTCCTGCACCTGGTGGCGGCTCTCGGAAGTTTTGTGATCGAATGAATTCATTTGCTCAAAAAGAAGGTTTGCCTGGGATGGGATATATCTTTTGGCGTGAAAGTGACGGTAATTTGGAAGCTGCCGGTCCGCTTGCAAAAAATATTGGACCCGAACGGACTGAGGCAATCAGAGACCAACTTGGCTTGGGCATAGGGGACGCCGCATTTTTTCTTGGTGGAACTCCAAAAACGTTTGAGAGAGTTGCCGGTAAAGCTCGAGACGTAATAGGTGATGAGCTAAAGTTAGTAGATACAAATAGGTTTGCATTTGCGTGGATCGTTGATTTTCCGATATTTGAAAAAGATGATGAAACAGGAAAAATTGACTTTGAGCACAACCCGTTTTCGATGCCACAGGGCGGACTTGATGCCTTAAATGGAGATCCTTTAAGTGTTTTGGGATATCAATATGATTTAGCATGTAATGGTTCTGAGCTTGTATCTGGTGCTATAAGAAATCATCAACCAGAGTTAATGTTTAAAGCTTTTGAAATTGCTGGATATGGTGAAGACGAGGTAAGAAAGCGGTTTGGTGGAATGGTGAATGCTTTTCAATTCGGCGCACCACCTCATGGCGGTTGCGCAGCTGGCATTGACAGAATAGTAATGCTTCTTGCTAATCAAGAGAATATTAGGGAAATCATAATGTTCCCAATGAACCAGAGAGCAGAGGATCTTATGATGGGAGCTCCATCAGAGCCTACATCAGATCAGCTAATGGAATTGAATTTAAGGACAATATCCAGCAGTTGAGAGTTAAATGGTCTTGAGAATTAAAGATAGGAATTTACATGATCGGTAAGTTAAATCACGTAGCGATCGCAGTGCCAGATTTAAGTGCTGCTGCTGAGCAGTACAGGACTACTTTAGGCGCAAAAGTTGGTGATCCTGTTGATGAAAAAGACCATGGTGTCACAGTAGTTTTTATCGAATTGCCTAATACGAAGATTGAATTATTGCATCCACTTGGTTCGAATAGTCCAATTCAGGGTTTCTTAGATAAAAACCCAAACGGTGGAATACATCACATTTGTTACGAAGTGGCAGATATAAAAAAAGCTAGAGATCAGCTGCTAAGTTTTGGTGCAAGGGTCTTGGGCGAAGGAGAGCCTAAGATCGGGGCTCACGGGAAACCAGTTATTTTTTTGCATCCTAAAGATTTTAACGGCACACTAATCGAGCTTGAAGAAATATAATGTCGGTATCTTGAGTTGGCATTATGAGTGTAACATCCGCATTTGTTCTTTTTGCAGTAATTTGGTTTTTGACGTTTCTGATAGTGATCCCGTTTAAAATAAAAACACAGGGTGACATGGGTGTTGTGCTCAAGGGTACTCAAGCTGGAGCTCCTGAAGTTCATGATTTGAGAAAAAAAGCCATAATTACCACAGGCGTATCACTGATTTTATGGCTACTTATCACAATTTTGATAGTTTCTGAGATAGTCACAATTGAAGATATTGATTTGTTTGGGAGAATGGTTGAAGAAAATAAGCAATCATAAAAAAGTTTTTTAGGTCATAGCCATTCTACAATTTCATCAAGATTAGGGCGTAGTCTATCAGGAGGTATGATAGACTCAGTACCCAAATAGATTAACCCTGCAACAGTCTCATTGTCTTTAAGTCCCAGACCGCTTTTTTCAAACTCTTTATTATATACATGCCACCCTGTAAGCCAGTTTGCTCCCCATCCTGCAGCTAGCGCGGCGTTTAATAATGATAAGCAAACGGCGCCTGCGGAATATGTTTGCTCAATACTTGGTATTTTTTCAGATTCCTTTTGGACTTCAATTACGGCAACTGCTAGATGACCATCGTCTAATTGTTTCTTAGCTTTTGCAATCTTATCTTCTGGAATTGATTCTTTAATACCTATTTTTTCAACAAGACTTCCAAGCTTTGTTAATGTTTTCCCTTGAAGCACTATGAATCGCCAAGGAACTAGTTTCCCATGATCTGGGGTTCTTGCCCCCGCAGACAACAGTTCAATTAGTTCATCTTTATTGGGTATTGGTGTCGAGAGAGTTTTTGCCGGTCTGGATCTCCGATTTAGCAGAAAATGCATGACTGTTTCATTACGGGAAAGCATTATTATCCTTACTTTTATTGAGACTTTTTCTTAGTCGTTTATAGTTTCAGCAATCAGGTCCATTATTCTGACTAATTCGGAACTGATTGCTGGTTCTGACATTGCATGACCGGCATGATCAACAATGCGGAGGTCGCAATTGTTCCAACAATTTGCTAAATCCCATGCGCTTTTGGGAGGACAAATCATATCAAATCGTCCTTGCACTATGTAACCTGGTATACAGTCAATAGTTTCCATATTTTCTAGAATCTCGTTCATGCTTTTTAGAAAGCCGTCATTTAAAAAATAGTGATTTTCAATTCGGGCAAAAGCTCTTGCGTAAGGTCCAGGCATTGAAGCCGTTCGGCCGCTTGCCTGAAAAGAGGCTAAAGCATTTTCCCAGTTTGACCAGGTTTGACCATATTTTGTTTCAATTGATACATTACCACAGAATAGTCTTTTATTATAAGCAGCTATTAGATCATGGTGTTCGTCTAGCGGTATTGGGTCAGTAAATTTTTTCCATTGTTCAGGCCAAAATTTACCAGCACCGCCACCATAAAACCAGTCTAACTCAGATTTTGTCATCAAAAATACACCTCTTAAAACTAAGTGGCTTACTGCACTCTTGAAAGCTTGTGCGTAAAGCAGAGCAAGTGTTGCACCCCAACTTCCACCAAAAACAATCCATCGATTTATGCCAAGATGTGTTCGGATTGCCTCAATATCATTTATCAAATTTGTAGTAGTATTATTTTCCACACTCGCGTAGGGCCGCGATCTCCCACAACCGCGTTGATCAAATAAGATAATCCTGTAAATTTTTGGATCAAAATACCTTCGCATTGATGGACTACATCCCCCACCCGGACCCCCATGCAAAACTACGACAGGTATACCTTCAGAGCAGCCGCATTGTTCTAAGTAAATTTGGTGACCACCATCTACGTGAAGTATTTGCTGGTCAAAGGGGTCAATTGTTGGATACAATTGAGCACCTGCGCTTTTATGTCCCGCGTATCTATCCATTATAACTCTATATAATTCATAATTTAGTAAAAACCATTTGGAATTGAAAATGCAACCCTCTCAATTAAGTATAGACCCTGACGAGATAGCAAAATTCGAAGCCATGGCAGAAGAATGGTGGGATCCAAACGGTAAATTCAAACCATTGCACATGCTAAACCCTTGTCGTTTAGACTATATAATCGAGATGATAAGAACTGAATTTGCCTGTGATCCTGCAAAAGTTAAGCCATTCAGTGAGCTAACAATTCTTGATATTGGTTGTGGTGGCGGCTTATTGTGCGAGCCAATGGCGCGTTTAGGAGCAAATGTGGTTGGCGTTGATGCCGCGGAACGTAATATTCCAATCGCTATGGCACATGCTAAACAAAGTAATCTATCCATTGATTATCGTCACGGCACTGCAGAAGAGATATTAGCTGGGAACGAGAAATTCGACGTCATATTAAATATGGAAGTTATAGAGCATGTTTCTGATCCAACTGGTTTTATAAAAACTTGTGAAGCTTTACTAAAAGATGGTGGGATGATGCTGTGCTCAACAATAAATCGAAATCCTAAAAGCTTTGTTATGGCGATACTCGGAGCCGAGTACGTAATGCGTTGGTTACCAAAAGGAACTCACGAGTGGTCAAAATTTTTTAAACCGCAAGAGTTAGAAAGTATTATAACGCAAGCTGGTTTGAAAATGGTGGATAAAAAAGGCTTTGTGTTCAATCCTATTTCCTGGCAATGGAGTATTTCCGACAAGGATCTTTCCGTAAACTATGTAACGTCTAGTGTTAAAGTTTAATCGGCAGTTAACATATAACCAATACCTCTGAGCGTTTGCAGATATCGAGGTTCTTTTGGGTTCCTCTCGATTTTTCGCCTTAGTCGTGTAATCTGTACGTCTATCGCTCTATCGTTCATGGGTTTTCCGTCTGTTCTCAATGCTTTAATAAGATCGAATCTTGTAATTGGAACCCCTATGCTTTTTGAGAATATTTGCATAATTTTGGACTCTGATGAAGTAAGATAGACAAGATTTTGATGGTCCCATAATTCATTGCGTTCAGTATCAAAACTAATTTCTCCAAATGATAAAATTTGATTAATATTATCTTTATAAATTAAGTTTTCACCTGTCCGCCTCAAGACAGCCTTTATTCTGAGAAGCAATTCCATAGGTTCAAAAGGTTTTGGTAGATAATCGTCGGCTCCTGCCTCAAGCCCAAGAATACGGTCTTCCGCGTCGCCTTTGGCAGTTAGTAAAATGATAGGCGTTTTATTCTTTTCTCGCAGGTGGGATGTTAACTCTATTCCACTTTCTCTAGGCATCATGACGTCGAGAATAATTAGGTCAAATTCAAGGCCTGCAAGAATTTGACGCGCTTGCTCGGCACTATGAACAGCCGACACCAGATAACCATTTTTATCCAAAAACTTTTCTAAAAGATCGCAAATTCTCGTATCGTCATCGACTATCAGTATGTGTTTTTTTTCTAACTCCATCAACTGACACGTAATTTTTTATAAGTAACTTGCAATTTTGGATCCATCATTGCTTCCAGAACCTGTTTGAAGCCCGCGACAGCATCAGGTCCAGCTTGGCGATATGCCTCACGCATTCTGTGACTCTGTGCAGTAGAAAGCTGTTTTTCTAAAGACTTTCCACTTTCTGTAAGATACAAGTGCCGCTCTCGACGATCTTTTGTTCCAATTTTTAGAGAAACTAATTTATGTTCAATCATA
>JBJLGG010000008.1:0-48620 GCA_045564995.1 Paracoccaceae bacterium
AGATTAAAAATTATTGCATCATTAACCTGTTACTAAAGAGCTTCTCACCCCATTGGAGTAGGGATTTTTGAAAACTATAATTATTATACCTGCCCGTTATGCTTCTAGCAGATATCCTGGTAAGTCTTTAGTGGATCTCAATTTGCCTAATGGAGAAAAAAAGTCGTTAATTGAGTTAACCTGGCGAACCGCAGTTAAAGTAAAAAATATTCACGACATTTTCATTGCAACTGATGATACCAGAATTGCTTCTGCTGCGAGAGCCTTTGGTGCTAAAGTCATAATGACATCTTCGCAATGTAGGAATGGCACTGAGAGATGTGCGGAAGCTGTTGACAATGCTAAGTTAGATGCAGATCTGATAATCAACTTTCAAGGAGATGCTCCGCTAACACCACCTTGGTTTGTTGAAAGTCTCATTCAAGCAATGGATAAAGATGATAAATCTAGTATGGCAACGCCAGTTGTAAGGCTTGATCGTTTAACATATGGCCATTTCCTAGAAGACAGAAAAAAGGGTTTAGTTGGAGGCACAACGTCAGTATTTGGAGTTGATAATTATGCTCTTTATTTTTCAAAGGAAGTGATTCCCTTTGTGGATATTAAAAAACTAAGTGCGGACGCCGATATACCTGTATTTCATCATGTGGGAGTTTATGCATATCGACCAAATGCTCTGAGTTCTTACGTGGAGTGGCCCATTGGAAAATTGGAGAAACTTGAAGGATTAGAACAGCTGAGATTTCTTGAAAACAACCAACTAGTAAAATGTGTAGTGGTATCTGCGCGCGGTAGAGTTTTTTGGGAACTTAATAATCCAGACGATGTGGAGAGAATTGAAAAGGTAATCGGCGATGCACTTTAGATATAATTTCTGGCCGATGATGACGGTAATGCAGTAAATAAATTTTGAATTAGGACCTTGAGTGGATTTATGTTGTTTGGTGATAAGGGATACATAGAATTTAAATATGAGGAGCAGATAGCTAAATGGGCGGAGTGTGCAGGAAAAAAAGGAAATGAGATCCTTGCCAATCCAAATCAATTAGCAAAATGGCTTCAGTGTGAGGGTACCTGGTTCGTTGGAGTAGATGTTCTTCCAAATGACTCACAGGGGAATTTTGAAGAAGTTAAATTTCCACATACTTTTAGTAGTTTAATGGCAAATATTAATCTAAAATCATATCATAAGGCCCAACTGTCAGTTATTTTTCCTGGTTATCCGAAGCCGCGTGCAGGGGATAGTGAAGCTGCTTTTGAATATAGATTGAAAAGAGACGCTGCTCACGTAGATGGACTTTTGCCAATTGGTACAAAAAAAAGGCGGTATCTTATTGAGGCTCATGGAATTATTTTGGGTATTCCATTAAACAATACTCACTCGGGTGCAAGCCCGATAGTTGTTTGGGAAGGATCACATTTAATTATGAAGAAAGAATTTTCTAACTTATTGTCAAAAGTCCCGCCATCAAGTTGGAAAGATATTGACCTAACGGATACATACAAAAAAGCTCGACGAAATTGTTTCGAAAATTGTAAGCGTAAAGTTATTGAAAGTCCCGTAGGCACAGGATATGCATTACATCCTTTACTACTGCATGGAATGGCTCCGTGGGTTTCTCCATCAAAAGGAGTGGAAAGTTCAAATAGGCAAGTCGCTTATTTCCGGCCGTTGCTAAATAATGTACAAGATTGGCTTTCTATTATCTAATTTCCTAAGCGCTCTGCTCTTCCGCCACGTCTGACCCTTAGTTTGGAGGATCTGTTGGGGAGTTCTTTTATTATTCCCTTTCTTTCTGTTTCACTCATTTTTGACCAACTTGAAATTTCATCAATGGTTCGAAAACATCCAGTACATATGTTCGCATGCGGATGAACAATGCAAATATTTACGCATGGAGAGTCTACCTCGTTTCGTTTCCAAATATCTTCACTCATTGCAGATCTTATTATACCGTTTTATCATGGGATATTCTATCTAACGCTCCCTGGAGGATATAGGATGCTGCGACATGATCAATTACTTCGCTGCGGCGTTTTCTATTTATATCCGCCTCTAGAAGTGCTTTCTCTGCAGCTACAGTTGATAACCTTTCGTCCCAGAATGCTATTGGAAAATCTTTAAATCTGATTATGTTTCTCGCAAAAGCTCGTGTCGATTGACATCGTGGTCCCTCAGACCCGTCCATATTTTTGGGGAGTCCAAGAATAATGCCCGATATCTCTCGCTCTGCTATGAGATGAAACAAGATTTTGACTTCATCACTAAACTTTGTTCGTTTAATTGTTTTCAGTGGAGTGGCAACAGCTCTCAGGCCATCTGAAATAGCAACCCCAATTGTTTTGCTGCCTAAATCCAAACCCATTAAAGCTGAATTTTTAGATAATGAGTTAGAAAATTGTAAAATATTTTCATAAATCATTATTTCAGGCCTATATTTTGGGCAGCGGTATTCAATATTTCCAGAGAAGAAGGGCTTTCTGTAAAAATATTTTTTGCCTGTTTCCATGCGGACCTGGCATTTTGAAACTCGCCAAGAACGCCCAAGGCATTTATTAATCTTGCCCACTCGTTAGGGCTTCCTCCGTCGGTTGTCAGCCTCTCCGACAATCTGGAAACCATGCCTCTAATCATCTCCTGTCTTTCCTCGTTGCTCATCTGCGATGCATTATCAACATCTTCGGCGGTCGGTCCGGGAGTTAGCTCTATAGCAGGTAATTCAAATTTTGTATCACCTGCTAAGACTGCTAGCCTTTCAATATCATCCCTAATTAATGGTATCCACGGGGCGTCCAACTTATCAATTTTAAGTAGTTGCTTCCAAAGACGAAGTGCTAAATCTGGACGGTCATTTTGTGCTAACATCAGACCTATGTAGTACTTTGCACCACCGTTCTGGGGATTTATTCTTAGTGCTGTTCTCAATGCTTTTTCGGCCTCAGGGGAAACAATGCCATCAACTTGATTTATCAATAAATCTGCATAGTTAAAAAAGTCTAAATCTGACGCACTATCCCCTAATACTTGTAGGAATTTTTGTTGAGCTTTAACGGCTTCATCAGTATTTCCAATCTTGGCTTCTATCCCAGCGAGTAATTTTAGGCCTTCTAGATCAGTTGGGCGCTCGGCAACCTTTTGCCTCAGCTTTTTTACTAACTCTCCATAGTTTCCTTCTGGAGTTTTAAAGTTTTGGTGGTTGCCTCTATCCTGTAATAGCTTTCCCTGAGTAGCCCGTCCTTTTAGTAGTTCATTTGCATTTTTTATTCGTTGGCTCTGAGATATGTTTTCATATCCGGGGGCACCGAATTCTTGATAAATGAATGAACCACCTGCGACTAAAATAAGGAGAAAAATTGTACTTAAAATAAGGCCTGATAATTTTGTTTCTTTTTTTAATGCAAATTTTTTTCTTTTATCTAATTCTAGAATGCGTCTGCTAACCTCAGCCTTTATTCGTTCAGCTTCATCAATAGCAATTATTCCTCTAGATAGCTCTTTGTCGATATTTACAAGTTGATCCTTGTAAACTTCTAAATCTGAGTTGGGAACGATATCAGGGGTTTCCTGCGTTATGGTACGATAAAAAAATATCGAAATTAGCGCGCAAATTAAAAAGGTTATTACCCAAAAAATCATATAACTGGCTCATAAGTTCGAATCTTTGAATATGTACCCTCTGCTGATTTATTTAAAAAGCACAAAATTATATATTGAAAATTAAATGGCGCAAAATTGTTTTAACGTGACGCTCTGAAACGAAGCTTGCAATTTCTTTTATCGCATCTTTTTATAATTGAGGAAATGGATTCGTTTTAATGAAAAAGTATTCAGCTTTTGCGGTTGCTCGTGAGGCATTACGAGATCATATAGGTTGGGAAAGGGCTTGGCAGTCGCCAGAGCCCAGCAGCAAATATGACGTAGTTATAATTGGCGCAGGCGGGCATGGCCTTGCCACAGCATACTACCTCGGTAAAAACTACGGCATCAAAAATGTTGCTATTTTGGAAAAAGGTTGGCTTGGAGGTGGTAATACTGGTCGTAACACAACTATAATTCGATCTAATTACCTTCAAGATCCTTCTGCTGCGATATATGAAAAAGCGCGATCGCTTTATGAAAATTTAAGCCAGGACTTAAATTATAACATCATGTTCAGCCCCAGAGGTGTCATGATGTTAGCTCAGACCCAGCATGAAATAAGAGGTTATGAGCGGACTGCTCACGCAAACGCTTTACAGGGAGTTTCAACAGAGTTTATCAGTCCCCAAAAGGTAAAGAAGCTTTGCCCAATAATAAATATTGAAGGACCCAGGTATCCAGTTTTGGGAGCGCTTTGGCAGCCGAGAGGGGGAACGGCTAGACATGATGCGGTTGCCTGGGGTTACGCCCGAGCCTGTTCTGATATGGGAATGCACATAATACAGCAGTGTGAAGTAACCGGTGTCAATACTATGAATGGTAAAGCGGTTGGAGTTGAGACAACTAAAGGTACAATTGTATGTGAGAAAATTGGCATTGTGGTTGCTGGACATTCTGGTGTTTTAGCTGACATGGCTGGATTTCGTTTGCCAATAGAGTCAGTTGCGTTACAGGCATTGGTATCTGAACCTATAAAGCCGTGCATGGATGTTGTTGTAATGGCAAATACTGTTCATGGATATATGAGCCAATCTGATAAAGGTGAAATGGTTATTGGCGGTGGTGCAGATGGATATAATAATTATTCTCAAAGAGGCTCTTTTCATCATGTTGAGGAAACAGTTAGAGCGCTGGTTGAAACTTTCCCAATTATCTCAAGGCTGAAGATGTTACGGTGGTGGGGTGGAATTGTTGACATGACAGGTGATAGATCACCGATTATCTCAAAAACGCCGATAAAAAATATATTTATGAATTGTGGTTGGGGAACTGGAGGGTTCAAAGCAATACCTGGATCAGGTTGGGCGATGGCTGAGCTGATTGCAAAGGGCGAACCTGGCCCATTAGCTGAAGATTTTAGAGTTACTCGCTTTCGCGAGGGTCAATTTATTGATGAAAGTGTAGCAGCGGGTGTTGCTCATTAAAGAGGATAAATATGCTAATTTTTGAGTGTCCATACTGTGGAGTTCTTGCTGATGAGACCGACTTAGCGGCTGGTGGTGAAGCACATTTAAAACGATTTGGTCCAGGTTCTAGTGATGACGAATTTGAGAGTTACTTGTTTAATCGGGAAAATCCAAAAGGTATTCATTTTGAACGTTGGAGACATGTAAATGGCTGTGGCAAGTGGTTTAATGCGGCCAGATGTACGGTGTCTATGGAGGTTTTTGGAACATACCCTGCACAGACTTTAGAACCACCAGCGGAGATTAAAGACAAAATTTCTGAGAAAAAGCCTGGTTGGAAATGGAAAGAATTTTCATGATTAATCTTGGAGCTAAAAAAGAAAAAGCCGATTTGTTTGCTAAGTTCGCAGGAGTTTGGTCTTGAGTAAACGATTTTCTACCAAAGGCAGGTTAATTCAGGCTGATAAACCAATCAATTTTAACTTTAATGGAATAAACTTCACTGGTTATCAGGGGGATACTCTTGCATCGGCTCTGTTGGCAAATGATAAATTGTTGCTAGCACGTTCATTTAAATATCACAGGCCTAGAGGGATCGTATCTTCTGGACCTGAAGAGCCAAATTTTTTGATTAATCTAGGAAAAGGTCATTTTTTTGAGCCTAATCAACGCGGTACGATGACTGAGATTTTTGAGGGTCTTTCTGCAACTTCTCAGAACCATTTCCCCACGCTAGAATTTGACGTGGGTGAGATAAATAGCTGGTTAGCGCGATTTTTGCCAGCTGGTTTTTACTATAAAATGTTCATCCATCCACGCCCATTTTGGAAGTATGTTTACGAGCCATTTATTAGAATGTCAGCCGGCTTAGGCAAGGCCCCTAAGGTAAAGGATGGAAGTACCTATGAGCATTTCCACGCATTCTTTGATGTTGTTATTGTGGGAGGTGGAGTATCAGGTCTACAGACTGCCTTGGCCGCTGCCAGGACTGGAGTTAAAATTCTTCTAATGGAACAACAATCAAGCTGGGGTGGGCGCGCTCAGATAGATGAGGCGCACATTGATGGTTTGACAGTAAATGAATGGGTTCAGAACGTTTTAGAAGAATTGAATGCTATGCCCAATGCTTCACTTAGAACTCGTATGACAGGTGCTGGCATTTATGATCATGGTTATTTTTTAGGATATGAGCAGTTAAATGATCATAACGAAAACAATGATGGGCCGCGGCATAGGCTTTGGAAAATTCGATCGAAGCAAATAGTGTGCTGTACGGGCGCAATTGAGCGACCGCTTAGTTTTGCTGGTAACGATATTCCTGGGGTTTTACTGGCATCAGCTGTTAGGGATTATGGGGTCGATTATGGTGTATCAATTGGGCAAAAAACAGTTGTGATTACAAATAATGATGACGCATACAAAACTGCTATTTTCCTGAGAGAAATGGGTTTAGAGGTGCCGGTTATCCTTGACGCGCGAGAACATGGCGGTGGAGAAGTAGCTGCTACGGCTCGGAAGATGGGAATACGCGTAGAATTTGGCAAAGTGATAGCGAAGGTTACTGGCCGCAAAAGAGTTTCTGGCGTACACGTATGTTTAAGCTCCGGTGAGGGAGAGACCATTGAAAAAATAGAGTGTGACGCAGTGGCGATGTCGGGTGGATGGACACCGGTAGTTCATTTGTGGTCGCATTGTGGAGGCAAATTAGAGTGGAACGATGAGCGCTCTATGTTCTGTCCAGATAAGTCTAGGCCTCCGACAAATCAAAATGGTGAAAGTTTTGTGGAAACAGTTGGAGCTGCGTCTGGCAAAATTCAATTAAGCGAAATCGTTAATGAAGCTACTGATGTAGGTTTTAACATAGGTATAAAAGTAGGCGGAAAAGAAATTCGATCGAATGTTCCTGAGGTTTTGCAAAAATCAGAGGATCCTGTTGAGCCTTTTTGGTTTTCGCCTAGACGAGCAAAAAGAAAATTAAGAAATAAAACTTTTTTAGATTTTCAAAATGATGTTAAAATAAGTGATGTTGAACTTGCTGCGCGGGAGGGCTTTGAAAGTGTTGAGCACTTAAAGCGCTATACAACACTTGGCATGGCGACTGATCAGGGAAAATTATCCAATGTAAATGGTTTAGCGGTTTTAGCTAATACGTTGTCCAGTCCAATTAGTCAGGTTGGCACCACGACTTTTCGACCACCATATACGCCAATTTCGATGGGTTCTATTGCTGGTTCCGCCCGTGATAGCGTATTTCAGCCAGTGAGAATGTCACCAATTCACAGTTGGCACGTTGAACATAATGCATTCTTTGAGCCAGTTGGATTTTGGCGACGCCCCTTTTGTTTTCCCAGAGCAGGAGAAGCTACAAACGAGGCAGTAAACCGTGAAATCTTACAAACGCGCTCCTCAGTTGGACTTCTTGATGCATCTACTCTTGGTAAGCTTATAGTCTCAGGTCCGGATGCGGGAACGTTTCTAGATTTGATTTATACTAATATGATTTCAAATCTTGCTATCGGTAAGTGTAGATATGGCTTGGTGTGCTCTGAAAATGGTTTTTTAATTGATGATGGTGTTGTAGCTCGTATAGATGAAAATACTTTTCTTTGCCATACAACGACGGGTGGTGCGGAACGGATTCATTCACACATGGAAGAGTGGTTGCAAACAGAGTGGTGGGATTTAAAAGTATTCACTCAAAATATTACTGAGCAATACGCCCAAATTGCTGTAGTCGGCCCCAATTCTAGGAAGTTACTTAAAAAATTGGGTGGAACAGATATTTCAAAAGATGCCTTAGGTTTCATGGAATGGACAGATGCTTCCTTGGGAGGGTTTCAAGCACGTGTTTTCCGAATTTCTTTTTCAGGTGAATTATCTTTTGAGATATCAGTGGGTTCATCATTCGGGCTTGATTTTTGGAATACATTACTGGATGTGGGTGCCGAGTTTGATATTATGCCGTACGGAACCGAGGCACTACATGTCATGAGAGCAGAAAAAGGTTTTATTATGATCGGTGATGAAACTGATGGAACTATAATTCCCCAAGATCTCAATCTAGATTGGGCTATTTCAAAAAAGAAAAATGATTTCATTGGCAAAAGAGCCCTAGAAAGAGACTTTATGAAAAATCCAAATAGGTGGAAACTTGTTGGGTTAGAAACGCTTGATGGGTCCGTGCTTCCCGATGGGTCATATGCGGTAGGTGCTGGTTCCAATGCTAATGGGCAAAAGAATACAATAGGTCGAGTGACCTCTACCTATTTCTCGCCCACTTTAAAAAAGGGCATTGCCATGGGACTAGTCCATAATGGACCTGAGCGACTGGGAGAAGTAATTAAATTTGAAAAAGTAAATGGCGAAGTAGTACCTACAAGGATCGTAGATCCAGTATTCTACGACAAAACTGGTAGTAAGCAAAATGTTTGATCAGCATAAAACACAGATCAGCGACAACTCACACTATCTTAAAGTATTTAGAGAGATAGGCATCGGAATGATTACGATGCGCCTAAATCTTGATGACCAAGTACTAAAACGAAAATTGCGTCATGTTCTTGGCATTAGTATTCCCTCAGTCAGAAACATTGAAGCAACCACAGATGCCATATTAGCTTGGATGTCACCGGATGAACTACTCTATTTCTGTACCCGTGAAGAGGTTTTTAACCGATTAAATCTTCTTAGGGACTCCTTCAACTCTGAGCATACGCTTTTTTTAGATGTATCGGATGCTAGAGCAATATTTTCAATGGAAGGAGACAGGGTCAGAGAAGTAGTTGCTAAATTGGCGCCAATTGACACTGATCTGAACAGCTTGGCTTTGGGTGAGATCAGAAGAACACGGTTTTCGCAAGTTGCCGCCGCGGTGTGGCTTTCTGAAGAAAATAGAGCCACAGTTATGTGTTTTGGCTCGGTAGAAAAATATCTTGGTGATTTGTTGTTAGTTTCGAGCAAAAAAGGAAGCGAAGTAGCGGACTAAAAAATTAGAAATCGCAATGAAGTGAAGTATATATTTTTTTTGAAGAATTACCCACTAAAGGTGGGCTAATTTCGGCAGTTAAATACAATAAACTCCAATACAAGATTTTATATCTTTACCATGCTTTGCTTCTTTACTATTGACGTTTTGTGAGTAAACCTATCATCCTGAAGAGCTCACTTTTTGAATGTAAGGATTATTTAATGGCGTTTGAACTACCTAATTTACCGTATGCTCACGATGCACTATCTGAGTTCGGTATGTCTAAAGAGACCCTAGAGTATCATCATGATTTACACCACAAGGCGTATGTTGATAATGGTAACAAGTTAATTGATGGAACGGAATGGTCCGATAAATCTCTTGAAGAAATTATAGTTGGAACATATCAAGCTGGTTCGGTTGCGCAGAATGGCATTTTTAACAATGCGTCGCAGCATTGGAACCATATTCAGTTTTGGGAGATGATGGGCCCAGGTGGAAATAACATGCCATCAGAGTTATCTTCTGCAATAAATGAAAATTTTGGTTCAATTGAAAAGTTTAAAACAGATTTTTGTGCTGCTGGTGCAGGGCAGTTTGGCGCAGGCTGGTGCTGGCTAGTTAAAGATAAAGATGGTTCGCTAAAAATCACCAAAACTGAGAATGGTGTAAACCCACTATGTTTCGGTCAGGTTGCATTGTTGGGTTGCGATGTATGGGAACATTCATACTATATAGATTTTCGTAACAAGCGACCTGCCTATTTGACAAATTTTCTGGATCAACTTGTCAATTGGGAAAACGTTGCATCGCGCATGTAAGCTCTAAGATATGTGGCGGACCCCGCAGCACGGTAGGGTCTGTTATCAAAAAGAGATACAGCACTGGTCTTTATTTGCTTTAATCCAAGGACCGTCAGATGACAGAGCCTCAAAAAGGCGCGTTCGCAATGATCTTAGCTTGTACCATATGGGGCCTTTCCGCCATATATTATAAGCAGCTGGCCAATACCCCCCCTATCGAGGTTCTTTGTCATAGAACCCTATGGTCTGTGATTGTATTTATATTTTTTTTGCGGTTGCAGAACAGGTTACATGAGTTGAAATTAGTATTCATGGATTGGAAGCTCATTGTAGGATTATTTTGGGCCGCTGCTATGATTTCAACTAATTGGTTCTTCTTTATTTGGTCAGTTCACAATGATCGTGCTACGGAAGCTAGCTTTGGGTATTATATTTTTCCACTAGTTGCGGTTTTGTTTGGATTACTTTTTTTCAAAGAACGATTGTCGCTGATGAAATGTTGCTCTGTATTTCTAGCGGGGGTTGCGGTTGTTGTATTAGCGGTATCACAAAATATTTTGCCTTTGGTCGCGTTGGTTCTCTCAGTTACTTTTGGAATATACGGCGTGTTAAAAAAGCAGATTAGTTTGGGGCCTGTCATATCTGTTACGACTGAAGTTTTTCTACTCCTGCCAATAGCTTTAACGTTTCTTCTTTATTGGCATTTTTCCGGAATTGGTAGTTTTGGCAATAGTCTTAAGACTTCACTTCTGCTAATTTTTAGTGGACCTATGACAGCGGTGCCCTTGATGCTCTTTTCCTTTGCGGCTCGGCGTATCCAAATGACCTCGTTAGGCATAATTCAGTATCTTAATCCAACGCTTCAATTTTTAGTTGCCGTATTTATTTTTATGGAGCCATTTGGCATCTGGCAGGCCATTGCCTTCGGTTTGATTTGGCTAGCGTTGTTTTTATATACTTTAGCAACTGTATCTGATTAATCATTAACTTTTAGGGCTCCAATAGCCTCTTCGGGTGATGTGACTACCTTGAAAAGTCTACTTAAACTCTCATCAGCAAACCCATTTTCTATAAGATGATTAATTAATTTAATCAGAGGGTCCCAGAACCCTTTTACATTTAAAATGATTATAGGTTTGCTATGCAGCTTTAATTGTGCCCAGGTTAAGACTTCGAAAAATTCGTCAAGAGTTCCAACACCGCCAGGTATAATTATGATTGCTTCACAATTCATAAACATGACCTTTTTGCGTTCGTGCATATTTTGTGTGACTATAAAATTATGAATGTCAGTTTTTCCAACTTCTGCTTGTAGTAAATGTTCTGGAATTACTCCCATAACCTCACCATTGCCGGACTGTATATTCTCAGCCACAACACCCATTAGGCCTATGTTTCCTCCGCCATAAACTAATCGGCAATTTTCCTCTGCAAGCAAGCGCCCCAATTTTTCAGTGGCGTTTAGGTATTCATTGTCTTTACCAACGCGTGACCCGCAAAAAACGCAAACTGAAAGTGATAACATCACAAAATCCTCGTTTTAATGTAATCAGTGAACTTTAGCCTTGTTGATGTCCTCACTCAACTGTAGATATGACATTAATGTATCTTATAGAGAGAAATCATTGAAAGTATTTAGCTCCATATGGTTTTGGATGGGTGTTATCGGGCTGAGCGTAGTTTCCTATGGAGTGTTTGATGCTGTAAACAAACAACAACAAGTTTCTGATATACCCGTGGCAACTGAAAGTGGTCAAGAAGACCGTCAAATCGAAAAGTCGGACCCATCGATAGAGGAGAATACTGAACAGGCAGAGCCAGCTTCTGAGGAAGACCCTGAGGATGTACAGGTTGAATTTTCTTTAGATACGGCTCGAGTTGATGCCGATGGACTAGTTACTCTTGCTGGTAGAGCTGCAAAAGGAGCGACTGTTGAAGTTCTCGTCGATGAGAATATAATCGGAACTATAGCTGTGGGGCAAGATGGGAATTTTGCATCTATTTTTGAATTAAATTCTAGTGAGGAAATTCGCGTGCTTGTTTTGAGGATAAAAACAGGCGAGCAGTTTGCCTATGCAGATCAAAGTATTGTTATTCTTCCGTCACAGATAAAAGGCAACGCTATAGAGAACGATCTGCAGGTTTCGGAAGGAGATGCAAGTTTAGAAAGTTCTGTTGTGGCTTCTTCAGTAGAAACGTCAGATGTTAATGCCTCGACCTTAAGCCAAGAACAAAAAACTGCAAAAACCGAGGAGAGTTTCAATTTAGAATCCAAGGAAAAGGACAAAACTTCTGACGAAACAATAGTGCAAGTCTTAGATTCAGAAGACGATGTCGCACAAGATTTATCGACTGATAACTCCAAGGAAGCATTGGTTGAAGACCAAAAAGATATAGAACAAGCTGAGCTTGTCATAAATATAGATGAAAGTGCTGACCCCAATTTGAGTAATAGTGATGACGATACAAGTGATAAAACTGCAAATGTAGCTCTTGATTCCGATGGCGAGATAACTCCGTCCAAACCCAAAGTAGTGGTTGCAGATAGTGATGGCGTAAAAGTTCTACAAGATGAGCAGGCTATTACTGATCAGTTAGCGTTAGACTCTATTGCATATGATCCGTTTGGTAATGTCACCGTTGGCGGACGTTCAAGTCCAAGTGGGCTTGTGCGGTTTTACGTGAACAATGAGGCTATTTCGGCTGCAAAAACAAACAAAGAGGGTTATTGGGAGACAGATTTGTCCGATATTATACCGGGCACCTATACATTGCGCATTGATCAGCTAAGTTTGAAAGGTGATGTAATTTCTCGATTGGAAAGCCCATTTAAAAGAGAGGACCGCGAGAAGCTTGCAAAACTAATTGCTCCGAGTACTAGTCCCGCACGTATTAATATAGTTACTGTTCAGCCTGGAAATACCTTGTGGGCGATCGCACGAAAGCGATATGGGGATGGTTTATTGTACGTTCGTGTCTTTGAGGCAAACCGTGATAAAATTAAGGATCCTGATTTAATTTATCCAGGGCAATTATTTGATTTGCCTGATCTCAATTGAACTAATTACTTAAATGGCAAAGTCACTTCTTGTGTAACCAAGACACTCAAGTGATGAGTACTAACTATGGTAGACATAAGCGATCAAATAAAAAACGACGAACGAGATACTGAATATCTGGAACGAAAATCAGGTATACGTACTATTATTCGGGTAGCACCATATTTATGGCCAAAAGGGCAATCTGAAATAAAATATCGAGTTATATTTTCGATGCTCGCTTTATTATTATCAAAAGGGATCGCAGTTTATACTCCAATAATTTATCGAGACGCTGTAAATGCCTTATCAAATACTGGAGTTGACGATCTTTTGCTTGGTGCTGTTGGCTTAACCATCGCCTACGGCGTTTCCAGAATATTTATGAACGGCTTTCAGCAACTAAGGGATATTTTATTCGCAAAAGTAGCTCAACGCGCTCTGCGAAAACTTGCGTTAAAAACATTTCGTCACATACATGCTTTATCTTTACGATATCACATCACAAGACAAACTGGTGGGCTCTCCCGTATTGTAGACAGAGGTATAAAGGGAGTAGAGTTTTTACTACGGTATATTTTGTTTTCAATTGGTCCTTTAGTTTTAGAATTATCAATGATCGCAATTTTGCTCTACGTCATGCTCGATTTCAGATATTTAGCAGTAATCTTTATCACTATTGGTATTTACGGATGGTTTACGTTCAAGGTCACTGAGTGGCGCGTAAAGTTGCGAAGGAAAATGAATGAGCAAGACACGGATGCATCGCAAAAAGCATTAGATAGCCTACTAAATTTTGAAACGGTCAAATATTTCAATGCAGAGGAAAGAGAGGCTAATCGTTACGATATTGCTATGGCTGGGTATGAAGACGCTGCTCTAAAGACAGCTTACTCATTAGGTTTTTTAAACTTTGGGCAATCTGTTTTAATTACATTAGGTTTAGTAATTGTGATGGTTATGGCCGCCATTGGTGTTCAAAATGGTATTTTGACCGTTGGTGATTTCGTAATGGTAAATGCCTATATGATCCAAATAACAATGCCGTTAAACTTCCTTGGGACTATCTATCGAGAAATACGCCAAGCATTGGTTGATATGGGTGAAATGTTTAACTTATTGGATCAAAAAAAGGAAGTCGTTGATAAGCTGAATGCTCAGTCAATAAAAGTTGTAAAGGGCCATGTGAAGTTTTCGAATGTCTACTTTAGTTACGATAATAAGCGTCAAATCCTAGAAGACTTAAGTATTGAAATCCAAGGTGGAACAAAGGTAGCAATTGTTGGTTCGTCTGGCTCCGGCAAGTCAACTATTGGTCGTCTTTTGTTTCGATTTTATGATGTATCAGGAGGCTCAATATCAATAGATGGTCAAGATATTAAGGATGTAACTCAGTCATCTTTACACAATGTCATTGGGGTTGTGCCCCAAGACACAGTTTTATTTAATGACAGTGTATTTTATAATATAGCCTACGGTAAGGACAATGCTACGATTGAAGAGGTTGAAAAAGCAGCGAGATCTGCTCAACTACATGAGTTTATTATATCTCTTCCGGATGGGTATGATACTACTGTTGGTGAGAGGGGTTTAAAACTCTCGGGTGGTGAGAAACAACGTGTCGGAATTGCCCGGACACTGCTGAAAGATCCACCAATATTGCTAATGGACGAGGCCACATCAGCTCTCGACTCCGAAACTGAACGTGAAATACAGGACGCTTTAGAGAGTGCAGGTAAGGGTAGAACTGTTATTTCAATAGCGCACCGTCTTTCAACTGTATCAAACGCGCAAAAAATAATTGTTGTTGAAGGTGGGTCAATCCTTGAAGCTGGTACACACGCCAATCTGATAGAAAACAGAAATCGTTATTTCGAACTATGGAACATGCAGTTAAAGTCTGCATAAAAATCTTAAAGTTCTATTCAGCAGCTTGGGTCTTATTGTTTAGATTTAAAGATGGCTCAATATTACTGGCCGCCGCTATACTAGATGCGAGATAACCATCGTCCCAAATGATCTCAGTATTTTTTTGACGTTTTGCATCTCTTCTTAATGCCCAGTCTTGTGCACTTCTACCGCTTTTTCCTGCACCAAGCCGCACTAGAAACCTACCGATCCATACAACATATGTCACAGCCCAGATTCTTAGAGCCAAGAGAGAAGGGGTAAAAACTAAGGTTAGCATAGTGGCAATTCCAAGTCCAAAAACTACGGCCGTTGCCAATTGTTTCCACCATAAAGAGGTCGGACTATCAATCGAATACCCTCCATTGATAAAGTTTAAACTTAAACCAAACATCATTGGAGCAAGGCCTGCCATGGTTGTTATTGTGGTAAGTAATACGGGTCTAATACGTTGCTCTGCTGTTCTAATAATTGCCTCAATGCGCGGTAAATACTTTGCAAATTCCTGATACGTATCAATTAGAACTATATTATTATTTACAACAATCCCAGCGAGGGCAACAATCCCTGTACCCGTCATAATAACAGAAAACGGTTGTTGCATAACGAGCATGCCAATTAGGACACCTACCGTTGATAGTATTACTGCTAGTAGCACGACAACAGAGTTATAAAAGCTATTAAACTGAGCCAGCAAAATAATAAACATAAGTGCTAAAGCAGCAGAAAAAGCAGTTGAAAGAAACGCTTGGCTTTCCGCTTGATCTTCCTGATCTCCAGTCCACTCCCAACTAATACCTGGTCCAAGTGGATTATTCTCGAGATACTTTGTGAGATGTGCTATTCTCTCATTAGCGTTGATAAATACCTCAGTTTCATTTCCATTTTCATCGGCCAATGTTGTTTTTAGCCCATCCTGTACCGCAGCTTTAATGTCAAAGAAACGCTTTTGATCAATCCGATTTATCTCAGCGAGTTTTTTTACAGGAGACTTAGTTATAAAATTAGAAAGTGGAACCAGGCCGTCTTCAGTACGAACTTTTAAAGTATCTAGAGTGCTTAAAATCCGATAATTTTCTGGAAGCCTCACCCGAATTTCAACTTCTTCGTCCGAGCTATCTACGCGCATTGTATCAAGTAAAACTCCACGAGTTACCAATTGAACCATGGCACCCACAGTAGTAACATCCGCGCCAAATCTACCTGCCTTTTTGACATCAACATTTATTTGCCAATCTATGCCAGGTAAAGGACGAGTATCCTCAATAAGTGTAAGACCTTCGGTGCTCTCAAATATTTTTCGCATTTTCTTAGTGGCGGTTAGAAGCTCGTCCCAGTCACTCCCTTTAAGACGCAAATGCACTGGTTTGGAACTAGCCGGACCTCGTGCTAATTCGAGAACTTCTACTTTTATTCCAGGTATCTTCTGTAAATCAGTCAACAGTTCCGCTATGACCAAATTGCCATCCAGATCAGGATTGTTTTTTCGATTTTCCCATGGAATAGTTTCCAACTGTATCTGACCAATAGTGTCTTTTGGAGACGAGGCACCCGCGGTATTTTGATTTAGACCACCAGCACCAGCAAACGCAAAGACACTGTCTACTCCAGGATGGTTTAACACTATCTTTTCAGCTTGTTCTACGATTTCATCTTTTTCTTGCAGAGATAGATTGCCTCTGGCACGAACATAAACAATTGCTTGCTCTGGCTCAGACTCTACAAAGAACTCAACGCCATAGTTATTTTGCCCAAAGTAAGTAAATACTGAAATTGTCAAAAATATTATACCGGCAATTGATGCTATCGGCATCACAGGGTTACCAACTATTACTTTTATGAAACGTCCAAAAAATGTTCTCCTGTATCCAGAAACAACTTTTTGCCTTTCGCGTTTAAATTCTGCGGCACCCATCGTAATTGACACTAAAAACGCTGACAATATTAGACCAATTCCACCAGGAATATAGCTGATAATACTCAACTGATCAGCCTCTATATCCATTAAGAATCCTGGGTTTATTAGCTGCATTGTGGTGCAGAAAAGACAAAAAAGCGTGACGGGCACCAAAGCAGCCCTAATAATCCAGGGAAGTTTTTCTCGCATAAGCGTTGAAGTACTTTCAAACGTACGACTTAGTCGCCCTGATACTCCTCCGATGATTGGAAGAAAAATTAAGGCTACAATAAGCGATGCTGATAGCACAAAAATTAAAGTAACTGGTAGCATGCCCATAAATTGTCCTGGCACTCCTGGCCAAAAAAGCATCGGTAAAAATGCGCACAAGGTTGTTGCTGTGGAACTTGCAACCGGCCAAAACATACGTTTGGCCGCCTCTACATATGCGGACATTGGGCCAGTTCCCTCTGCTATTCGCTTGTCAGCATATTCCACCACTACTATCGCGCCGTCGACCAGCATTCCTACTGCTAAAATTAACCCGAACATGACCATATTAGAAATTGTTACGCCCATCACGCCAAGTAGTACGAAACACAATAAAAAAGAAGTTGGTATTGCGAAGCCCACCAGTATTGCCCCTCGAGAACCCAAAGAAGTCAAAACCACTATCATCACCAGAGCTATAGCAGTTAGAACGGAGCCCTCTAACTGTCCAACCATACTTGCAACTTGGTTAGATTGATCGTTTGAGGTTCCAACTTTGACTGCAACTTGTAAATCTTTGGGCCAGCCCTGTGACTCAGTTTTTACGATAGATTTAACTTCGTTTGCCATATCTATCAAATTGAAGCCGCGACGCTTTACTACTTGAATTGCCACTGTCGTTTCACCATTAAAACGTGCCGTACCAGCTCGGTCCTCAAATGTTAGCTTTATTTCGGCAAGATCTCCCAATGTTATAATGCGATCGCCATTTGTTTTAACGGGTAAGTCGTATACGTCAGAAGGCTCGTCAAAGCTTGAAGGAATTTTTACTGAGAAAGCACCTTGCTCGGAACTTATATTTCCAGCAGCAATTAACTGGTTATTATTTCTAACAACGGTAATTAATTCATTTGCGGTCACATTGTATGCTTCAAGCCTTAGAGGGTCTATGAGTACCTCTACCATTTCTTCACGGTTTCCGGAAATAGGTGCTTCAAGCACTGCGTCCATGCTTTCTAATTTTTCTTGAAGTCCTTTCGCGACCTGGGTCATTGTGCGTTCAGGTACTTTTCCAGTTAAATTAACTATGATTACCGGGAATTCGGAGAAGTTGAATTCGTTGATTGAATATTTATCCGCTCCATTGGGAAACTTGGTCTCTGCCTTGTTCATAGCATCCCTGACATCTGCCATTATTTTTGTCTTGTCCCAACCAAACTCGAATTCTAAAGCTACGCCGGCGTAGTTTTCTGCAGCAGTGGCATTCATTTTCTTGAGGCCATCCAGATCTGCCAATTCAGTTTCCATTGTTCGTATTAGAAGAGACTCGCTATCCTCTGCTGAAATTCCTGGGAATGGTACAGATATAAATAACGCGGGGATTTCGATATCTGGTTCACCTTCTTTTGGCAAACCTGTGTAGGCATAAACACCGGCTGCCAGCGATAAGGCAACTATGGCTATGATCATTCGCGCGCGCGCAGAAGCCCAGTCTATTAAACCTGTCATAGGGATATATCCTTATAGGTTGCTAAGACTTTTACACCTTCTCTGACAAATTCCTGGCCAATAATTATAACGTTAACTTTATCTTTTAAACCTGACACCCATACACCTTCTTTGGTATCCTGTTCTAAATTAACCGCTGCAAATCTAGTTGTACTCTGCTCGTCTATGAACCTTATTCCTAACTGTCCTTCGTCGTTTAAAGTTAGTGCAGACTGTGGCAGCAAGTGCGCTTTCTTGCCGTCTGAGCCAATTGCTATTTCTACTGTCTGGCCATCTCTTATTTTCAGTTGGTCATTTGGGACATTTACCTCTACCCGAAATGTTCGCGTTGTTGTATCAGCTGAACGAGAAAGGAAGGTTACGTTTCCTTCTATTTTTTGACCACTTGTAAGCTTAGCCATGACTGGAGCTCCCAATTTTACGCGCGATAGTTCTGTTTCGGGTAAAAAGCCAACTAATTTTATTGGATTAAGTTGTATTATAGTGCCACATAGGGCACCTGGTTGAAGTAGAGATCCAATCTCAGCAGTATCTGACTCTAAAGTTCCCTCAAATGGCGCGGTAATTATTAGTCTTTCTATTTCTTTTTCAGCAGTTGCTACTCCTGCTTCGGCAGATTGGATCCGAGCTCTTGTACTCTCAAAGCCAGCTGTTGCTGTTGCTACTCCTGCTTCGGCAGACCTCATTGCTGCCTCGGCAGAAGCTACCCTCGTTTCTGACGCGTAACCACCCTTAGATAATTTTGATGCAGCATTAAAATTAATCTGTGCCTCGTCTAGTCTCGAGTTTGCTTCACCTAACCTTGCTTCGGTTTGCGGTATTAAGGCTTTTGCCTCCTCTAATCGAGCTACGGCATCTGCCAACGCAGCTTTTCTAGTACCTTCGTCCAACTTACATAAAATATCATCTTTCTGAACAAAAGATCCCTTTCTTAACGGTTCTGTTATGACCTGACCAAAAGTTTCCGCGCGGACTTCAACAAAACGTGCAGCTTCAGTTTCTCCTCTTAATATTACCGTGCTTCCAAGAGTTTGAGAATTTGATGTGTAAACAACAACACTAACGAGTTCTGAAGTCTCTTCAGATTGTTTAGATGCTTCTTCATTTACAACTTTAGCCTGAGTTTTTATGTTTTCCGCCCCAAGCCGTTCGTCGACAACACTCCTGATGCTATTTCCGTTGGCGACTTTATTAAAAGCCTCTCGCTCAAATACCAAAATATATAAAACAAAAATCACAACTACCGCAGTGATTATGGAAACAATTCTCATTAATGGCCATTCCTACTAAGTAAACGATTAGTAATACGCTAAACTCACCAGTTTAGATTAATGTTTTTGGGTTCATTTTGCAAGTGCAGCAAAAGTATTGGGGCTTCCCCTCAGGCGGTAGAAGGGGTATTAGGTCTTAACAGCATCATTAAGAGGTTTTTTGTGAGCGATACTGATAGTTTTATTGAAGAGGTGAGTGAAGAAGTTCGACGAGATCGCCTGTACGGTTTTTTCCGGAAATATGCATGGATTGGCATCCTGGTAGTTGTAACTATCGTTGGAGGCACAGCGTTTCTAGAATTTCAGAAAGCAAAAGCAAAAACAAAAGCCGAAGCACTTGGTTCTGCTATCATTGAGGCGCTTGAAATCTCTAATGAAAAAGAAAGAGTGGAACTTCTCGGTAATATAGACGTTTCAGATTCGGAAGCGAAATCTATCGTTGCTTTGCTTTTAGCGGCAGAAGAGATATCGCTTCATAACTATGATGCTGCTAGCAGAAATTTAAATGCTATCTCGGAGGACCAGTCTATCTCGCAAATCTACCGCGATATGGCAAAATTTAAATTTCTCTTGATCAGTCATAGCCGTCTTGAAGTTGAATTGCTTTTAACAGGTTTTGAAGACCTGGCGTCTCCTGGAAATCCATTTCGCTTATTGGCCGAGGAGCAGATCGCACTCTTGAGGTTAAAAAATAAAGAAAATGAAGCTGCAATAAACATTTTAAAATCTATCTTGGACGATGCGGAACTCACTGATACAATCAAGCAGCGAGTGTCACAGCTCCTAATATCATTAGATGTTGATCCATCGAGCATTTGAAAACTAGGTTTAAGCTAAAACATATGGGAGTCTTATTTATTGAACCTTAAAAGTGGCTTACTGATAGTAATGTCTATACTTTGTTTACTTGGTTGCGCCCAAGAACAAGTAGTAGTGCCTGGGAAGCGAGAGCCGATAAGCTCAGTAGATAGTGCAGCAAAACCAGAAGATATGTCTGGTTTCATTAAGACTGGTTCTAAGCCTTTCATACTTGCAGTTGGTAAAGCAAATGATACTTGGTCTCAAAGCCATGGGACGCCAAAGACTCGCATAAAAAACCCGTCTTTAGATGGAAATCTTGATTTACTATGGTCCACTTCAGTGGGACACGGAGATCAAGCCCGCAATCGTATTACAGCTGAACCTATTGTATACGATGGTAAAATTTTTACGGTTGATAGCTTTATGGTTTTGAGCGCAATTGATAAAACTGGAAAAATTGTGTGGCAGAAAGACTTAACGCCAGATGGTGAGAGTAAAGGGGAGGTTAGTGGTGCTGGATTAGCGGCAGGAGCTAATAAAATCTTTGTGGCAACTGCTTATGGGTTCCTGCATGCGATAGATCCAGCTTCGAGCCAAGAAATATGGGCTCAAGCTCTATTAGGCTCGGGTAGTACACGACCAACTTATTACGAGGGTTTGGTTTACCTCGTCTCCAATGATGAAAGCGCATGGGCCATTGACGCTGAGACAGGTAGAGTAAATTGGACGTTGGATAATTTTTCTGATGTTAATAATTTGATCAGTAATTCTGCTCCCGCTTTATCTGAAAAGTTTGCTATTTTTGGGTATGGTTCTGGTGAAGTCCAAGCTGTTTTTAAAAAGAGTGGACTAGCTATATGGAGTACCACTATCTCGGGAGGACGCAGCGGACGGGCTTTGAGTGTTGTTGAAGATATTGTCACTTCGCCGGTTATAGATGGCTCAACCGTTTTTGTGGCAAATGGATCTGGGCGTATTACAGCGCTAGATCTTAACAGCGGCAAGCGTTTGTGGGGAAAATCCTTTGGAACTCTTGGAAATATTTGGCCGGCGGGTGATAGTTTGTTTTTAGTAAATGATTTATCTCAACTTGTAAGAATGGAGAAGAACACTGGTGATGTCGTTTGGTCGGTCCAATTACCAAGTTTTGTAAAAATTAATCCTAGAAAGAGTAAGGAAGTTGTAGCACACTTTGGTCCCATTGTTGCTGGAGATAAGATTATTCTAACTTCAAGTGATGAAAAACTGAGAGTTTATAGTCCTGTGGATGGATCAGTTATTAATGAGGTGGAGGTGCCTGGCGGTGCAACCAGTAATCCAGTTATAGCAAATAACGTGCTATATTTTGTTTCGCGAGACGGCGACCTACACGCTTTTCGCTAATATATTTTTAATGTATCGGTTCATGCCTAATTCTTTGGAGAACTAAAATGACCTTCTCGCTGGCAATTGTCGGACGTCCCAATGTTGGAAAGTCAACGCTATTTAATAGGCTTGTTGGGAAGCGTATTGCATTAGTCGACGATCAACCAGGTGTTACGAGAGATTTGCGCGAGGGAGATGCAAAGTTAGGCCATCTTCGCTTCTTAGCTATTGATACAGCTGGCTTGGAAGAAGCCACTGATGAGACCCTGCAAGGTCGTATGCGAAAATTAACAGAAAGTGCAATCGGATTAGCTGATGTTTGCTTATTTGTCATCGATGCAAGGGTAGGTGTAACTTCCTTAGATCACTTTTTTGCGGATATTCTTCGAAAAAAAGCTAAGCACGTAATTTTGGCTGCGAATAAGTCTGAGGGTCGAGCGGCAGATCCAGGTTTTCTGGACAGCTTCAGTCTAGGTTTAGGCGAGCCATTACGAATTTCAGCCGAGCATGGAGAAGGAATGGCAGATTTGCTTTCTGAGCTGGTCCCACTGCAGAAGAAATTATTTCAAGAGGGCTCTTATGCTTCACCAGAAGTAGATATTGACAATGAAGAAGATAATCTGTCGGAATATAGACTTCCAACAAAAGAGAGGCCGCTACAAGTAGCGGTGATAGGTCGCCCAAACTCTGGAAAGTCGACATTAATTAACAAAATTATTGGCGAGGAAAGACTTTTAACTGGTCCTGAAGCTGGAATAACCCGGGACGCGATTTCCATTCAATTGGATTGGCAGGGGATACCTATGCGTGTCTTTGATACGGCAGGTATGAGGAAAAAAAGCAAAAATAAGCAATAAAATTGAAAAACTATCTGTTGGAGATGGTCTTAGGGCTATAAAATTTGCTGAAGTTGTAATCGTTTTGCTTGATGCCGCTATTCCCTTTGAGCAACAAGATCTTAGAATTGCTGGGCTTGCAGAGAGAGAAGGTCGATCTGTTGTAGTAGCGGTAAATAAATGGGATGTAGAAAAAAATAAGCAGGAAAAATTGCGCAACATGCGGGAGGCCTTTCAGCGCCTTTTGCCAGAATTACGAGGTGCGCCTTTGGTTACTGTTTCAGCAAAAAATGGCCGTGGAATAGACCGATTAAATAATGAAATAATGAAGTCTCACAAGATTTGGAACAAAAGAATTGCTACCTCTCCTCTTAATATTTGGCTTAGTGAAATGATAGCTGCCCATCCGCCTCCAGCTCCGAATGGTAAACGAATAAAGTTGAGATATATTACTCAGACAAAGTCACGTCCACCGGGTTTTGTCGTTATGTGCTCCAATCCCAGTAAATTACCCACAAGCTATAGTCGATATTTAGTAAATGGATTGCGAGAAGCATTTGATTTGCCTGGAACTCCAATCAGACTAACTATGCGCTCACAGGCAGATAAAAATCCATTTAAAAACCGAAAAAAATCACAACCTTCAAAGTTGAAAAAGCATTTATAGAAGCATTTAATTTTGATACTTTTATTGCTTAAAACTATATCCTTTTATTCCAGATGCCCAGTAGAACTTATTCGATTACAGTTGCCTAGATATGGACTTAATGCTGCAGGCAATGATATTGAACCATCTTCATTTTGGCCGTTCTCTAATACTGCAATTAAGCAACGACCCACTGCCACACCGGAGCCATTTAGGGTGTGCACAAAATTCAATTTACCCCCATCGGCTGGCTTAAATCTCGCGAGCATTCTCCTTGCTTGAAAATCGCCACAAACTGATACCGAGGATATTTCTCTGTATTTTTTTTTGTCCGGGCAACCACACCTCCAAGTCGTGAGTTTTTCGAGCTCCAAAACCCATATCTCCAGTGCACAATACGACTATCCTGTAAGGTAAACATAATTTCTCTAAAATTGCCTTTGCACAGTTAGTCATCCTTGTATGTTCCTCAAGCGATTGATCTGGATGGGTTATTGAGACCATCTCGACTTTTTCAAACTGATGTTGCCTGAGCATCCCAGATGTGTCCTTGCCCGCGGATCCTGCTTCTGATCGGAAACATAAAGTATGTGCAGTAAGCCTAATTGGTAGGTCAGACTCTGATAAGTTGCGTCCAGAAACTGTATTCGTTAATGTCACTTCCGATGTTGGTATTAACCACCAACCGTTGGTTGTTTTATAGCTATCCTCGGCAAATTTAGGTAACTGATTTGTTCCATACATTGCTTCGTCTCGAACTAAAACTGGCGTCATAGTTTCTGTAAGATCATGCTCAGTGACATGAATATCCAGCATGAACTGGGATAAAGCGCGGTGCACGCGAGCGATGGACCCGCGAAGTAAAACAAATCTAGATCCTGAAAGTTTTGACGCTGTTTCAAAATCCATTCCGGGTTTCGCGCCAGCTATCTCAAAGTGCTCTTTAGCATTTTCTATTTCCGGTGGAGTTCCCCACTTAAATATTTCGACATTTTCTAATTCATCCTTACCAACCGGAACATCGCTCAATGGAAGGTTAGGAATAGTCATCAATAAATTGGTTAACTCTTGATCTAATTCTTTCGCCCTTGCACTTTTTGAAGCGACCTCTTTCTTTTTGCTTGAAACCAAATCTCGAAGTATTTTGAAAGCATTTTCATCATTTGATGATTTTGCTTTACCAATCTCTTTAGCAGCTTTATTTTGATCAGCTGTTGCTGTTTCAGCGTCTAAAATTGCAGACCTGCGTTCTTCATCTAGGGAAAGAATTTTTGCAGACATTCCATAAATGCCGCGAAGCTGTAAGGCTTGGTCAAAATCTTGCGGATTTTCTCGGATGCTCTTAATGTCGTGCATTAGGTTATTTCCTATTCGATTATTTTGGCTCTTATGCAACATTACAATAATAAAGTGTATACATATATGACTTATACTAACAAAATTTTCGGATACTGGCTTTAAGCTTATTACCTTATTCACAAACCAACCAAATAATAGTCAAAGGTATCTTGCAAACTGAGTGACAACGGCATAGGTTCCGCCCGATACGATAGTTTACAAATCGAGGAATTCCTAATGGAAGCATTTGCACAATTTGTACCGCTAATTTTAATTTTTGCGATCATGTATTTTTTACTTATTCGACCTCAGCAGCGTAAGTTAAAGGATCACAAAAAAATGGTGGAAAGTCTCAGGCGGGGAGATATGGTTGTAACCCAAGGTGGGTTAATTGGTAAAGTTACAAAAGTGAAAGAGGACAACGAGCTGGAAGTCGAGTTATCAAAAGGCGTGCAGGTTCGAGTAGTTCAGTCCACCGTTGCGCAGGTTCTGTCAAAGACGGAACCAGCGACTTAACGTTTTTGTTGATTTTTTTATGCTGCAAATAGAAATATGGAAACGCATACTTATTTATGGTCTAGTATTAGCAGGCCTTATATTTGCTTTGCCAAATGCGTTCTACTCTAGAGTAGAAAGTTACAATGATGCAAATTTAGCGATCGAGAATGGTCAGGACCCCAATTTATTCAAAGACGAACAGAACCTTTGGTTTGATTATTTACCATCTTCTCTTGTTAATTTGGGTCTGGACTTAAGAGGTGGGGCTCATTTGCTCGCCGAGGTGCGAACAGCAGATGTGCATTCTCAAGAATTAAAAGTTTGTGGCCGGATGTGCGGGATGTACTAAGGCAAAAGAGATCGGATATTGGCACCATTAGGCTTCAAGATAGTGGCCCTGGGACTTTGCGTGTAAAAATTTCAAAACCAGAAGCAATGCAGATAGCGCTAGAAGCTGTTGGCACTCTTTCGAAGCCAGTTGTAAGTTTGGCACAGGCCGGTGCTGAGGACTTGAAAATCTCGTCTGACGGCGATGATTTATTAATTTCGTTATCAGATGCCGAAGTTTTGGCCACCGATGAAAGAACAATGCGACAGTCATTGGAAATAATTCGAAGAAGAGTAGATGAGGTTGGAACCAGAGAGCCAACGATACAGCGTCAAGGTGTGGATCGTATTTTAATCCAAGTTCCGGGAATTGGTTCGGCTACTGAGCTGAAAGCATTGATTGGTACGACAGCTCAATTAACATTTCAGGCTGTCATTGGTAAAAACTCTTCTTCCGGACCGTCTAGTGCTTTTGGAACTCAGGTTTTACCTTCTTTGGATGAGGAAGGTATGTTTTATACCTTAGAAAGTGCCGCAGTTGTGACGGGTGAACAGCTCGTGGATGCTCAACCCAGTTTTGACCAAAATGGTAGGCCTGCCGTAAACTTCAGATTTAACCCGACAGGTGCGAGAAAGTTTGGAGATTATACCGCTGAAAACATAGGAAGTCCGTTTGCAATCGTTTTGGATCAAGAGGTAATAAGCGCACCGGTTATTCAGTCTCATATACCCGGTGGTTCCGGTATCATAACAGGAAATTTTACCGTTGAAGAAAGTACAAACTTGGCGATTTTACTTAGGGCAGGTGCCCTTCCCGCAGGTCTTGAGTTTTTGGAGGAGCGAACAATTGGGCCGGAGTTAGGCGCTGATAGTATTAAAGCAGGGAAACTGGCCTGTGTAGTCGCATTTGCTGCCGTCTTAGCGTTTATGTTTTTAAGCTATGGTATGTTCGGTTTGTTCGCAAACGTTGCCCTAGTCATAAATGTATTTTTAATTTTTGGTTTATTAAGTGCCATCGGAGCTACGTTAACACTCCCTGGTATCGCAGGAATTGTATTGACTATTGGCATGGCAGTCGATGCCAATGTTTTGATTTTCGAGCGTATAAGGGAGGAAATCAAATTAAATAAAGGTCCAGCTAGAGCTATAGAATTAGGATATGAGAAGGCACTTTCTGCTATTATTGATGCAAACATCACTACATTTATAACAGCAGTGATTTTGTTTGCTATTGGATCGGGTCCAGTTAGGGGATTTGCGGTTACTCTTGGTCTAGGAATTATTACCTCGGTATTCACTGCTATATTTGTGACCCGACTTCTTATTGTTGTTTGGTTTTGAACGCAGTCGACCTAAAGCAATAAAGGTTTAACGATGCGATTGAAACTTGTCCCACACGAAACTGCGATCAATTTTTTTGGTAAATCAAACGTCTTCTTTGGTTTCTCGGTTTTTGCAGTTATTCTTTCTGCAATAACTTATGTTATTCTTGGCCTGAACTTTGGGATCGATTTCAAGGGCGGAACTTCTATCCGTTCTGAGAGTAGAGTAGAGTTGGATATAGCAAAATACAGAGATGCGCTTTCGAGTTTAAATCTTGGAGATGTGACAATATCCGAAGTTTTCGATCCTACTTTGAAGCTGATCAAAATATCGCTCTTATAAGGATTGAGGCACAAGACGGCCAAGAAGCTGTGACTTCTGAAATCGTTGAAACGATGCTAAAAACTTTAAAGACAGATGTTTCAGATGACATAAGTTTTTCAAGCTGTAGAAAGCGTTGGTCCGAAAGTATCAGGCGAATTAATTAAAAAAGCAGTTATGGCAATTTTGTTGGCAATTGGTGCAGTTCTATTCTACATCTGGCTGCGTTTTGAATGGCAATTCGCGCTTGGCGCTGTATCCGCTCTAATACATGATATAATTCTAACTGTAGGTATATTTTCCGTTTTGCAAATCAAATTTGATTTAGCAATAATTGCCGCCTTGTTAACGATAGTCGGCTATTCTTTAAATGATACGGTGGTTATTTTTGATAGGGTACGTGAAAACTTAAGAAAATATAAAAAGAAGCCACTAATTGATGTTATGAATCTATCTATTAATGATACCCTAAGTCGTACAATTATGACATCTTTAACTACTCTTCTAGCGTTAATTGCGTTATTTACGCTTGGCGGTGATGTCATCAGAGGTTTTGTATTTGCGATGATTTGGGGGGTAATCGTTGGTACCTTACAGTTCGGTTTTTGTAGCTTCTAATATTTTATTGCTTCTTGGTGTAAAGCGTGACTGGTCAAAGCCTAATGCAGAGGCTGGCACTTCTGTACCATAGCAATGACAATAGACCTTATTATCAAGATATTTGAGATAAATGGACTTTTATATGTCGCTTTAGCAGCTCTAACCGCTGGTATCGTTAGGGGGTTTTCTGGCTTTGGAACAGCTATGATATTTTTGCCTGTTGCTGGCAAATACTTTGAACCAGTAACGGCGATTATAATATTAACGATAATGGACTTATGTGGTCCCGCTCTTATAGTGCCAAGAGCTTTGCGTGACGCATATAAACCAGATTTGTTTCGACTAATTGGTGGCATGATACTGACGCTTCCAATTGCACTATATTTTTTATTGAATATGGAGACTGAATTATTCCGATATATTGTAAGTATACTGGCTTTAATATTGGTCTTTGTGCTCGCAACGGGATGGCGCTTTGAAGGCCAACTGCATAGTGGCGCATTAATTGGACTTGGTGGTATTGCTGGTGTTTCTGGTGGAATAGCTGGAGTACCTGGGCCACCCGTAATATTATTCTACATGGCTTCTACTCATCCGGTAAAAGTAATACGAGCGAACAATCTCCTGTTCTTATTTGGATTTGATATTTTTGCGTTATTTTTCCTGAGTATCGCGAGCGCATTGAATATATATGCCGTTGTTTTGGGTTTAATATTAGCAATTCCTATGGGCTTGGGAAATGTGATCGGCGCAGTTCTTTTTAATCCTGATCAAGAGAAGCTTTATAGAAAGATTGCTTTATGTATAATTACACTGTCTGCTTTAACCGGGCTTCCATTGTTGAGTAATAACATTGGGAGTTAAATAGTCACAGATATAAAATATTTAGGGAATATTAAGGATTACGAAACAGATAATAGTGTTAAGTTTTTAGACAAAATATAGGTACTTAGTAGATCAAATTTGTCACTTTTTCTGTTATAAAAATTAGTCTATGTTCTCCCCATGTTGTTGTCTGTAGATAATTTAAGTGTTTCGCGAGGCGGAATAAGTTTATTTGAGGGCCTAAACTTTACTGTATCAACTGGTGAATTTGTCTTAATTAATGGTGGTAATGGCGTTGGGAAAACCTCACTTTTGAGATCGATAGCAGGCTTACAGCCAATAGATAAGGGTAAGATTGCCATTAATGCTGATAATTTTATTTTTGCTGGTGACGCTAACGGAATAAAAACTGCTTTGACTGTTTTGGAAAATTTAAGGTTCTGGAGTGCTATTTTTGGTGGAGAAAACTTACATGAAGCGCTTGAAAAATTTCAATTGAGACAGTTAAAAAATAGATTTGCAGGTAAGTTATCGGCAGGACAAAAAAGGCGTTTGTCATTAGCGCGTCTGTTGTTGACAGATAGGCCTATATGGCTGCTCGATGAGCCCACTGTTTCATTAGACAAAAGATCAATGAAACAATTCTCTAAAATTTTGAAAAATCATTTAGAGGCGGGTGGCGCAGCGGTAGTAGCAAGCCATATTGATCTCGGTCTAACTCTGAGTTCTTCAAGTATAAATCTTGAAGATTATCAGATGAAAAATGGAAATATCAATGCAAGTGCGAAGGCATTCTTATGATTGCATTGCTGCAGCGTGATCTAATTCTGGCAGTAAGGGCCGGCGGTGGGTTTGGTCTTGGAATGGCCTTTTTCCTGATAGTAGTTATTCTGGTTCCGTTGGGTATTGGACCAGACATGGAAATACTTTCCAAAGTTTCGGTCGGTATTTTGTGGGTTGGTGCACTACTGGCCTGTGTCCTCTCACTTGATCGAATATTCTCTCTAGATTATGATGATGGCACACTAGAGCTGTTATTGACATCTCCCATTCCGTTAGAAGCTGTGGTAACAGTAAAGTCATTTTCGCACTGGATAACAACAGGGTTACCACTAGTCGTAATTTCACCAATTCTTGGTTTGCTTCTGGGGTTACAAGTAAGCGATCTTAAATGGGTTTTTATATCTTTATTGTTGGGTACACCCGCGCTCTCAGTAATAGGCGCCTTTGGCGCTGCCTTAACTGTTGGTATTAGGCGGGGAGGGTTATTATTGTCTTTGCTTGTGTTGCCTTTGTACGTTCCAACACTGATTTTTGGCGCAAACGTTGCCAGTAAAGGCTTGGCAGATATATCCAACAATTCTGCTTTATTGATTTTAACAGCGGTTACGCTTGCTGCATTTTCAATATTGCCTTTTGCTTCAGCTCTTGTTCTAAGAATTAACTTGCGATGAAAAGGAGAAATGATGTCGCTTTGGGAATATGCTAATCCAGTAAAGTTTTTAAACCTTTCAGACAAAGTATTACCATTTTTTGCAGGCTTTTCTATTGTTGGACTAGCTGTTGGACTGTTTTGGGGTTTCTTTTTCACACCAGACGACTATCGTCAAGGGTCAACGGTGAAGATTATCTATTTGCATGTTCCATCCGCTTTGATGGCTATTAATGCTTGGTTCATGATGCTAGTTGCTTCAGTAATTTGGCTTGTTCGTCGTCATCATGTATCAGCTTTGGCCGCTAAGGCGGCTGCTCCTGTTGGAGTTATAATGACAATGGTCGCTCTAGTAACTGGGGCTTTATGGGGTCAACCAATGTGGGGTACTTGGTGGGCATGGGATCCGAGACTGACTTCTTTTCTTATTTTGTTTCTATTTTATTTAGGCTACATAGCGCTTTGGTCATCTATAGATAATCCAGATACAGCTGCGGATTTAACTTCTATGCTTTGCATAGTAGGTTCTGTGTTTGCGATTCTGAGTCGTTATGCGGTCAATTTCTGGAACCAAGGCTTGCATCAAGGTGCTTCGCTATCTTTAGATAAAGAAAAAAACGTTGCAGATGTTTTTTATCAGCCTCTATTATTTTCAATATTTGGGTTTGTATTTCTATTCTTAACTTTGGTATTGATAGGCACGAGAACCGAAATAAGGCTAAGGCGTGCAGAAGCTTTACGCTTGAAGAAAGATAGAGAGTAAAACGTGCCAGATCTAGGAAAGTATGCTTTTAGCGTTTTAATGTCCTATGGGATCTCATTTTTATTGATTAGTTGCTTAGTTATTTACATTCTATATCGAAACTCTCGAGCCCGCAGTGACTTAGAAAAAGAAGATCGTTCATGAAAGGGATATCAAATATTCCTATATTGATGTTTTTGCCGATTATTTTTTTTGTTTTATTAGTCGGGGCTTTTTATGTTGGGCTTCAGCGTGATGATGACAATTCTTTGCCATCCGTTCTTATTGGAGAAATGGCCCCAGATATCACCAAAAACGAATTATATAATGGTTCTGAGGTAACCGCTGAATTAATGAAATCTTCTGGCATTAAACTCGTGAATTTTTGGGCGAGTTGGTGCCCTCCTTGTAGGGCCGAACATGCAAAATTACTTGAAATAGCAGAAAGTGGCACAGTTATTGTTGGAGTGAATATAAAAGACGATCAGGAAAATGCGAACTCATATTTGCAACGATATGGGAACCCATTTCAAGCCGTATCCTATGATCCTGATGGTAGGACGGCAATAGATTGGGGCGTAACTGCTCCACCAGAAACATTTATAGTAGATAAAGATGGTAAAGTACTTTTTAGGTTTGCTGGCCCTCTAGTCGGTCAAGACTTTTTAAGTCGATTTTTACCAGCATACGAAGCCGCATTAAGCCAAGAATAGTTTTGCTTTTTACAATATATCTATGAGGCTTTTGCAAGGTTTCTTAATACAAAATGTAAAACGCCACCGTGCTCGATATACTCAATCTCTATTGCAGTATCGATCCTACATTTAAGTCTAATGATTTTAATGTTTCCGTCCGGATATAAAATTTCACAGTCTACATGCTCAAGCGGCGTTATTTCTTCGAGCCCGTGAATTGAAACTATTTCATCCCCGCTTAAGGAAAGCGATTTTCGATTGTCACCCTGTGTAAATTCGAAGGGTATAACTCCCATGCCCACGAGATTTGAGCGATGAATTCTTTCAAAACTTTCAGCTATAACTGCTTTGACCCCCAGTAATGCTGTTCCTTTAGCTGCCCAGTCCCTAGAAGAACCCGCTCCATACTGCTCTCCACCAATGACGACTAAGGGTATGCCGCTATTTTTATAGGCCATCGCAGCATCAAAAATAGATGTTGTTTCACCATTTGGGTCTTTAGTATATCCACCTTCAGTATTGGAAAGCATCTCGTTTTTTATCCGAATGTTAGCGAATGTTCCACGCATCATTATTTCGTGATTGCCACGCCTGGACCCATATGAGTTGAATTCTCTTGCTGGAACTTGACGTTCTGTAAGGTATTTACCAGCAGGTGTTGTCTCGAGAAAAGACCCAGCTGGGGAGATGTGATCGGTAGTAATCATATCACCTAAAACGGCTAATATTTTTGCCTTATTTATATTCGATATTGATCCTGGGTCGTTAGATATTTCTGAGAAATATGGTGGGTTCTGAACATATGTTGAAGTCGATGGCCACTCGTATGTTTCACTCTCAGTAACATTCACATCTTTCCATTTTTCGTCTCCATCAAAAACTTCTGCGTATTTTGATAGAAAAGCTTCTCTTGTGACGGTTTTTTCTACAAGTTCAGCCACTTCAAGTGATGATGGCCATATGTCTTTTAGATATACTTCTTTTCCTCCCGGAGTAGTGGCTATTGGGTCGGTAGTAAGATTGATATCTATAGTACCTGCTAGGGCATAGGCTACTACAAGGGGAGGAGATGCCAAATAATTTGCTCTTACATCTGGAGATATTCTGCCTTCAAAATTTCGGTTTCCTGATAAAACAGAGGTTGCAACAAGATCCCCTTCGGCAATAGCTTTCGAAATTTCAGGCTGTATTGGTCCCGAATTTCCAATGCAGGTTGTGCACCCATATCCGACCAGATTAAACCCTATTTGATCTAAATCTTTTTGGAGATCCGCAGCGTCGAGGTAGGCTGATACCACCTGTGATCCTGGTGCTAGTGAAGTTTTAACCCATGGCTTGCTCTGAAGCCCTAACTTGACAGCCTTACGTGCTACAAGGCCGGCTGCAATCATGACGTATGGGTTGGACGTGTTCGTGCAAGATGTGATGGAGGCAATTACTACTTTGCCAGAGCACATTTTGAAATTTTCACCTTCAACGGTAATTTGTTTATCCAAAGGCCGTTTAAAGGTTTCATTCATTTCTTTTAAGAAAGCGTCTTTAGCCTTGTCTAGTCTCACATAATCTTGCGGCCTTTTGGGACCAGAAATAGCAGGAACTATAGTGCCCATGTTAGGTGAAGTTTGTCCGTGTAAATTGGATTATAATCCTCATGTCGCCACAAATTATTTGCTTTTGCGTACGCTTCGACTAGTAATATTCGGTCTTCGCTACGGCCTGTATTTCGTAAATATCTTAAAGTTTCGTTATCAATTGGAAAAAATCCGCATGTTGCTCCGTACTCTGGTGCCATGTTTGCGATTGTAGCTCTATCTGCGAGGGGAAGTTTGTCCAGACCATCTCCATAAAATTCTACAAATTTACCTACAACACCTTTTTCTCTTAGCAATTCTACTATTTTGAGAACTAAATCTGTTCCAGTAGTACCCTCAGCTAGCGCACCTGTTAATTTAAACCCAACGACTTCTGGTATGAGCATTGATATCGGCTGACCGAGCATTGCCGCTTCAGCCTCTATACCACCAACGCCCCAACCTAATACCGCCATTCCATTAACCATCGTTGTGTGGCTATCCGTTCCCACTAAAGTGTCAGGGTAAGCAACCTGCAACCCATTTTGATCAATATCGGTCCAAATAGTTTGGGCTAAATATTCCAGATTTACTTGATGACATATCCCTGTACCTGGAGGAACAACACGAAAATTATTAAATGCAGATTGTCCCCATTTTAAAAACGAGTAGCGTTCCATATTTCTTTCATATTCTCTATCAACATTTGTTCTGAAGGCGCGTTCGTTTCCAAACTCATCAATCATAACTGAGTGATCAATCACAAGGTCGACAGGATTAAGTGGATTAATCTTTTGTGGATCACCTCCAAGTTTCATAATACCATCTCTCATGGCAGCTAAATCGACGACTGCCGGAACTCCAGTAAAATCTTGCATTAGTACACGGGCGGGCCGATAAGCTATCTCTCTTGAGGTTTTACCACCATTTTTTGCCCAATCTGAAAAAGCTTCAATATCCTCGATGTCAACGGTCTTGCCGTCTTCGAAGCGCAACAAATTTTCTAAGACAACATTTAATGCCGCAGGTAGTTTGGAGAAGTCCCCAAGGCCAGCATTACTGGCGGCTTCAATGGAGTAGTAAGCAATTTTTTTGCCTTTTATTACAAGTTCTTTTCTAACGTTTTTTGTGTCAATGCCAACTTTTATAGACACTCGAATCTCCTAATGGATAATATTAAGCTCTTATTAATATGCTTTTGACGTATGTTTTACCCATATTCAAGTGCCATATCATTAAATTGTACACAATTGTATACAAAAAGTGATCTTGTGTTATACATTTTATATATTTCGTTATAATATTTTGTAAAATAACTATCTATAATGTGTTTTTCTTTCGAGTTTTTTTATTCCCCAAAAACCCTATGAAATATTTTTTCGACGTTCTTGGTATGATATCCGAGATCAAATTTCTCTCTAATGTCTTCCTCAGTTAAAAAAGATCTTACCTCCTTATCAGACAGTAGTTCCACCTGAAAATCCTTGTTTTGTTCCCAAACTTTCATTGCATTGCGCTGAACTAATTTATACGCATCCTCGCGGCTAGCCCCGGCTTGGGTTAACGCCAGTAAAACTCTTTGAGACATCACCAGCCCTTTGAACTTGTTCATGTTTTTTAACATATTGTCTGGATAGATCACCAACTTATCAATTACACTAGTTAATCTGTGCAGCGCAAAATCTAGATTTACTGTAGTATCTGGTGCAATGTTTCTTTCGACGGAGCTATGCGAGATATCACGTTCATGCCATAGTGTGACATTTTCTAACGCTGGGATTACAGACATTCTAATTAGTCTTGCTAACCCAGTTAAATTTTCTGTTAGAACAGGGTTACGCTTGTGAGGCATTGCGGACGAACCTTTTTGTCCTGCTGAAAAGAATTCTTCCGCCTCAAGAACTTCTGTTCTTTGCATATGCCTTATCTCTGTTGCAATATTTTCAATGGAGCTAGCAATTATGCCGAGTGTAGAGAAGAACGCTGCATGACGATCTCTCGGTATAATCTGAGTACTAATCGTTTCAGGAATTAAATTTAATTTTTCACAAACATACTCTTCGACGGCAGGATCCAAATTAGCGAATGTTCCAACTGCACCAGATAAAGCTCCGGTGGATATCTCCTCTTTTGCAACTTTCATTCTTTTAAGGTTTCTGTCCATTTCTGCGTAGAAACGAGCGAAAGTCAGCCCCATAGTAGTTGGTTCAGCGTGAATACCGTGGCTCCTGCCTATACGGATAGTCATTTTATGCTCAAAAGCTCTCCGTTTAAGCGCTGCCAGTAGTTTATTTATGTTGTTGATAATTAGATCTGAAGCTTGAACAAGCTGAATATTTAAGCATGTATCTAATACATCTGAGCTAGTCATTCCTTGATGCACAAATCTTGCTTCTTCTGAACCAATATGTTCAGCAAGATGGGTTAAAAACGCTATAACGTCGTGCTTGGTTGTCGCTTCAATTTCATTTATTCGGTCAACATCAAAGTCTGCGTCTTTTGCTTTCCATACTGCCGTAGCATTTTCTCTGGGAATTAATCCCAAGTTTGCCATCGCATCACATGCATGGGCTTCTATTTCAAACCAAATTTTAAATTTTGTTTCTTGTGACCATATTTTAACCATTTCTGGTCGGGAATAGCGTGGGATCATACAGACTGCCTTACATATAAAAGATGCAAGGTTTACTTACCGCGTGTGATCATGTTGAGCAAGAGCACGGGACTTGTAAATTAAATTGTAGATAATTTTTCAATTACCCATAAGCGCTTCATCAAAAGGGTATTTGGTTAAGTTTTCAAAACCATCCTCAGTTACTAGAACTTGATCCTCTAATTTTATAGAAAAATCACCTTTTTCTGGACTAACCAGCGCCTCCACGCACAGCACCATTCCTGCCTCAATATGATAATCATAAGCTCCTTCAACGAACTTATCTTCATACGAGATTAATGGCCATTCATCGCAGAGACCAACCCCATGCATCAGACATGAATATTTCCCAACTTGATATATTTCATCCAACTTGTGAGCGTTATGTGTTAGCTCGCTCATATGAACGCCTGGTTTAAGCAGTTCCATATTTCGCATAATATGTTCATGGGCATGGCGCATTGCATAAATCATATCAGGGCGAGGCGATTGATCACCGATCCACCAAGTGCGGCTTATATCAACGCATATGCCGTAGGATCCCACTAAATCTGTGTCAAAGGCCACAATTTCATTATTTTGTACTATCCTCGGGCCGCATTCTTGAAACCAAGGATTGGTGCGCGGTCCCGATGTAAGGAGACGTGTTTCTATCCATTCACCACCCCTTTTTATATTTTCCGCATGTAAGACTGACCATATATCGTTTTCACTAAGATTTGCATTACATACTTCAGATCTTGTAACTTGTTCCATTTCAAAAATCGCTTTTTCACAAGCATAAGAGGCACATCGCATGGCTTTAATCTCGTCCACTCCTTTTATGGATCTCGATTTTTCGGTAACTTCTTCTCCGTCCACAACTATGAAATTAAGTGCCTCAAGTGATCGTAATCCGTGCAGCATAATTTTATCTACTGCTAATCTATTATTACTATTACCATGCTGATCTATTAGTAATCGCACTTCATTGGCGAATACATCTGCGGCATCACCAATTTTATCTCCTCTATCAAAATAAAAAAGATCTGCCCCAGAACGTTGTTCTTTTACCAATGGGTTAAATTCAGATAGAAAAGGAGAGTTTTTATAATCCCATATGACCATATAGCCATCCGCGCATAGTAATACTGCTCGAAATGGGTTGTGCGTATTCCAGAGCTGCATATTTGTGCTATCAGTTGCATACCTAATGTTTAAAGGGTCAAACATTAACAAGCCACCATAATCACGATCGACGATATGCTGCGTGAGCCTTTTCCATCTAAATTCTCGCATTGCTTGAAGATCTGGAAGTTCTAACCCAGCAGCCTCCCACTCTCTTCTTGCAAGAAGCGTTGGTCCAATTTCTACACGATTTTTATCATTTGGCGTATTATCATCGAGAAAAAGACTTTTTAGTGGATCAATTTTTCTATTGTTGCTGTGATGCTCGTTCATGGCTAATTTTTTCTAAATACATCCCATAGCCTATCATTTTAGAAATTTTAATCATGTCTGAAACCGAAAACTCTTGTCGCTTTTATGTTTTTTATCAAGTATATGCTTATGAATTTTGAAAAGTTCAGAACCGGACTAACTGTAGTGAATTGTATTGGCTAAAATGCGGCAAGTAATTTTACAAAAGTCTATACCATACGAGTGGCAAAAAGTAACAAACTTGCCCGGTGTAATGCCATTAAATCCACAAGAGTGGATAATATTTGATGATGCTTATATCGAACAAATGGCAGAGCGTGAAGTTTTGCTTAAAAATAATAATGACGTAATTGTAATTGATAAAAATAGTGAGGATGCGGCCCGTGAGCTTCTGGATGCTACCTTACATTTTCTATGTGAAGTAGATGGTTTTGAAGTTTCGGATAAGCAAGTTATTACTCGCGATCATCGTATCGTCAAAATTGATTACAGTGAGCCTTTGCTGACTTGCGGGTTATTGGTTCAAAATGACTTTTGTGTTCTGCAAAAAATTGATGGTCAACACGTATTAACTGCAGCGGTTCTCTGTTTTCCTGCTAACTGGCGTTTAAAAGAGAAATTTATGAGTCCCTTATTTTCTATTCACAGAAATGTTCCTGAATATAGCCTGGAAATTGCAAAGCGTGTAGATAGAATCTTCAACGGTATTCGCGTTGGTCAGCCGATGTGGAGATTTAATGTTTTAGAATATTCAGACGCAACGCTTTATCAACCTTACAGGCTGAGGCCGGAGTGCAAACCTTCTTACACTAGGAGCGAGCGCCAAACTTTTGTAAAACTACCAGATACTGGAGCAGTTGTATTTGGAATTCATACGTTTGTAGTAAAAAAGGCGCCTTCCGGCGCCTTCTAAATTAACAGCTGTAGTACATGCCATACTCTACTGGATGTGGGGTATGCTCATAGGACTCAATTTCTTCCATTTTCAGCTCAATATATCCATCAATTTGATCTTTTGTGAAAACGTTGCCAGCTAGAAGGTAATCATGATCCTTCTGAAGCTCCTCAATGGCTTCTCGTAAAGAACCACAAACCGTTGGAATATCTGCCAGTTCCTCGGCCGGAAGATCATAGAGGTTCTTATCCATGGCTTCCCCTGGATTTACTTTATTCTTTATTCCATCTAACCCAGCCATTAAGAGAGCTGAAAAGCACAAATATGGATTTGATGATGGGTCGGGAAAACGAGCCTCAACACGCTTAGCTTTTGGAGATTCAGTCCATGGGATGCGGACACAACCAGACCTATTTCTTGCAGAGTATGCTCGAAGCACTGGTGCTTCAAATCCTGGGATTAAACGTTTGTAAGAATTAGTTGATGGATTTGTGAAGGCATTTAGTGATTTTGCATGCTTCAAGATGCCACCAATATAGTAGAGAGCCTCTTGAGATAGATCAGCATACTTATCGCCCGCAAAAAGTGGTTTACCACCTTTCCAAATAGACATATTGACGTGCATTCCAGTCCCGTTATCACCAGCTATAGGCTTTGGCATGAAAGTTGCCGATTTGCCGTAAGCCTGTGCAACATTATGAATAACGTATTTGTATTTCTGCAGCTCATCACCTTGTTTGGTAAGACTGTTAAAAATTAAACCTAACTCGTGCTGGCATGAAGCAACCTCGTGATGGTGTTTGTCAACTTTCATACCTAAACGCTTCATCGTTGAAAGCATTTCAGAGCGGATATCTTGCCCGTCATCAATAGGATTTACTGGGAAGTAACCACCCTTAATACCAGGGCGATGGCCAGTGTTGCCCATTTCATAGTCAGTATCCGTGTTCCATGATGCATCCAATGCATCAACTTCAAAAGATACCTTGTTCATTTCATTAGAAAAACGGACATTATCAAAAAGAAAAAATTCTGCTTCTGGGCCCATATATGCGACGTCACCGACACCAGAGGATTTTAGATAAGCTTCTGCTTTTTCTGCAGTTCCACGAGGATCTCGCTCATAGGCCTCTCCAGTATCTGGCTCTACTACTGAGCAGTGCACGCACAAAGTTTTTTCAGCATAAAACGGGTCAATGTATGCGCTGTCAGTGTCGATCATAAGCTTCATATCGGAGGCTTCGATTGATTTCCATCCTGCGATGGAAGAGCCATCAAACATAAAGCCCTCATCAATAAAGTCTCCGTCAACTTGGTCCGACATTACGGTAACATGCTGAAGCTTACCTCTTGGGTCGGTAAACCTGATATCAACATACTCGACGTTTTCGTCCGATATTTTTTTGAGCATTTTATCTGCGCTCATGATTTTTCCTCTCTCTTAATAAACTTAAAGTGCCTCGGACCCGCTTTCACGGGTACGTATCCGAATTGCTTGTTCAATGTGGCTCACAAAAATTTTGCCATCACCAATTTTGTCAGTTTTCGCGGCGTCGATGATTGCTTCTATCGCTTCATCTACTTGATCATCATCCAACACTACTTCGATTTTAACTTTAGGCAAAAAGTCGACGATGTACTCTGCACCGCGGTATAATTCTGTATGACCCTTTTGTCTGCCAAAACCTTTAACCTCTATTACTGATAATCCCTGAATGCCTGCTTCTTGCAAAGCTTCTTTCACTTCGTCCAATTTAAACGGCTTTATTATAGCTTCTATTTTTTTCATCACATGTTCCTAGAACGATTGCATACGTGGGTACATTTGTTTTCAATAAATTGCCCACATTCATTTCGAAAACATAGAAACTTTTAAGCAATCCACAATAGAAAAGATTAAAAAATACGCAAATTGATGAAAAATTCATCACTTTTGAAAACAACTTACTTTTTCTATAGACATCATTAAAATGCTAAAAAGATGAAAAGATCAATTTTGCTCTCGCAACTTAGATTTTCTTTTGCTAAAGAACTTGAAGATTGTAAGTCAATCAACTGCGGGTGTGGCGAAATTGGTAGACGCACCAGATTTAGGTTCTGGCGCCGCAAGGCGTGGGGGTTCAAGTCCCTCCACCCGCACCACTACTTCTTAAGTAACATACTGAAATTCCTTCAAGAAAACCATTTGGAGGATAAATCGTGTCACACATTCCGTACACAATCTGCCGTTCAGGCACCTATTATTATAACAGACGTGTGCCAAAACACGCAGTTTCAGCATATGGTTCATTCATCAGGCAAAGCCTATCACAGTGTCCAGAGGAGGCTGCTGAGTATGCTTTAAGATTAAACACAGTCTTGGAATCATCGTGGAAATCGAGGGTAGGGGTTACTGCCGTAGATACTGCTACTATCATTCACAGCTTTAAACCCAAAGCCTCACTATTAAGTGAAATGGCTGAGGAATACTTATCACTTCGTCAGATAGACCAAACACCGCCTCGAGTAGCCCTTAATATCTTCATCTCTCTAGCTGGAGATAGAGATGTTAGTGAATATTCCCGAGAAGATGCCAAGCTGTTTGTACGTCACCTAACTCTTCGAGGAAATAAAACAGCCACCATTCGCAGACGGATTAACAGCCTGTCAGCTATTCTAAACTATGCCTACGCAGAATTAGACTTGGATAAACGTAACCCCTTTACCAAATTGATCATTCGGAATGAAGGAGACGATGTTTCTAAACGAGGCACATTTACCAATGAGCAGCTCAAGATAATATAACGTACATACCCCCTGTGGCCCATGCGGTGGTGTTAAGAATAGGTGGGATACCTTTAGTAATGATTTCTCCGAGGGGCAATGCAATCTGAGTTATCTGTCGTGGACACATTTGGTACACATTTAGCCTCAAATGGCACACATCGTGGATTGACAGGCAGATATAACTGTGTGAATCTTACATCAAGGAATTGACGTAAGTTACTGACAAGAGGAAAAAAATATCAGTGAGCATTGGAGGCCAACGTGCCCTCCACCCGCACCAAGTTTGACAAGGTTACTGATTTTTTTCTAACTATTGAGCGTCGTTGAGCGCTATTAGGTTGTACCGTCCTAGGCGATCTCGCAAATCATGCATGGTGCGTCACCTATTAAACCACCATATTATTCTCACAACATTTCATGCTGAGGCTTTTATTGAAATTGTAATACAAATTCGGGGTTGATCATAATAAGCGGCGCATTTACTAAGGCAGAAAAATTATAATGGACAACTCTACTATCCAGATGATTAGCGGAGTCGCGAGAGGAAGAAGATGAAAATCACTGAAACTTTGAATGAGGGTCTAAAGCGGGGATACTCTATAGTTATAACTGCAAAAGAATTAGACAAAAAGGTTGATGAAAAGCTTAATGAGGCCCAACCGAATGTGGAGATGAAAGGGTTTCGTAAAGGAAAAGTTCCAATGGCTATGCTGAAAAAGCAGTTTGGTCCGAAAGTGCTGGGTGAGGCGATGCAGGAGACCGTTGATGGAGCGATGAATGAGCATTTTGAAAAATCAGGGGATCGTCCGGCGATGCAGCCTGATGTCAAAATGACAAATGAAGATTGGAAAGAGGGAGACGACGTATCAGTTTCGCTTTCTTATGAGGCGCTACCAGAGATCCCTGACTTAGAATTCTCAAAATTAAAGCTCAAGAAAATGATTGTAAAAGCATCAGAAAAAGAGGTTGAAGAGGCTTTAGGTAATCTTGCTTCTACTGCAAAGGATTATAAACCAAAGCGCAAAGGCTCAAAATCTAAGGATGGTGATCAAGTTGTAATTGATTTTAAAGGCATGGTAGATAGTCAAGAATTCGAGGGAGGTTCATCTGAAGACTATCCACTCGTACTAGGTTCTAATAGCTTTATCCCAGGATTTGAGGAACAATTGGTTGGTTTAAAAGTTGGAGATACACCAGAAGTCAGAGTTACCTTTCCGGAAGAATATAATGCTGAGCATTTAGCAGGAAAAGATGCTGTATTTACCTGCAATGTTAAAGAAGTGAAAGAAGCTGTGGATGCAGAAATTAATGATGAACTAGCCAAAAAATTTGGTTCAGATGATCTCAAAGGACTTAAATCTCAGATCGCAGAACGCTTGGAGGCCGAATACGCAGGGGCCTCCAAAACAGTAATGAAGCGTGAATTACTTGATAAGTTAGATAAAATGGTATCTTTTGATTTGCCACCCTCTCTCGTAGATGCAGAGGCGGGTCAAATTGCACATCAACTCTGGCATGACGAAAACCCGGACGTGGAAGGCCATGACCATGAAAAAATAGAGCCAACAGATGAGCACAATAAACTTGCAGAGAGAAGAGTAAGACTAGGCTTGCTCTTGGCTGAATTGGGCCAAAAAGCAGAAGTCGAAGTTACTGAAGCAGATATGACGCAAGCCATAATGGAACAGGCAAGGCAATATCCTGGGCAAGAACGACAGTTTTTTGAGTTCATTCAAAAAAATGAACAAATGCAGCAACAAATACGTGCTCCCTTATTTGAAGACAAGGTTGTAGACTACGTTTTTGAAAACGCCAGTGTGACTGAAAAAGAAGTAACAAAAAATGCTTTGCAGAAAGCAGTTGAGGCTTTAGAGGAAGAATAGATTTCTGTAATAAGAGGAGGGCGCGAATAGTGATCTTTCCGGTTCAGTATCTTTATGGGAGATAAGCATAAAGTTTTCGTTAGAGGCAATCGATGGTAAGGCTCGTTTAGGTAAGATAACGACTGCTCGAGGTGATATAAGAACCCCAGCCTTCATGCCTGTGGGTACCGCTGGAACAGTAAAAGCCATGTTGCCAAGTTCAGTTCGCTCTACTGGCGCAGACGTCATACTGGGAAATACTTATCACTTAATGCTTAGGCCCACTGCAGAACGCATATCCATGCTTGGTGGTCTCCATAAGTTTATGGACTGGGAATACCCAATACTTACTGATAGCGGTGGTTTTCAGGTAATGTCTTTGTCGGGTTTAACAAAAATCAGTGAAAAGGGTGTTGAGTTCAAATCCCATATTGATGGATCAGTCCATTTTATTACCCCAGAAAGATCAATTGAGTTACAAAGCCTTTTTGGAAGCGATATATCAATGTGTTTCGATGAGTGCACCCCTTATCCAGTTGATGAGAAAACAGCACTAAAATCTATGCAATTATCTATGCGATGGGCGAAGCGCTCGCGGGAAGCGTTTGGATACCAAGACGATAGATCTATTTTTGGGATCCAACAAGGAAGTGTTTTTCGGGACCAGCGAGAGGAAAGTGCAGAAGCGTTAAAGTCAATTGATTTTGATGGTTATGCAGTGGGCGGTTTAGCCGTTGGGGAGGGGCAAGAAAAAATGTTTGAAGTTTTAAGTTATGCTCCTGACTTGCTTCCAAGTGAAAAGCCGAGATATTTGATGGGAGTTGGTAAACCTGATGACATCGTTGGCGCTGTAAAAAATGGTATTGATATGATGGATTGCGTCCTACCTTCTAGATCTGGAAGGACTGGCCAATTATTCACCCAAAGAGGTGTGATAAATATTAAAAATTCGCGTCATCAAGATGATCCAAGACCAATTGATGAAAACTGCTCATGCCCCGCTTGTAGAAATTATAGTCGAGCCTATCTCCATCATGTTTTTAAAAGTCAAGAGATAATAAGTTCGATGCTGTTAACTTGGCATAATCTTCAATATTATCAAGACCTTATGGATTACATTAGAAATGCAATCAGATTAAATCTTTTTGATAAATTTGTAGATGAATTTTATGCTTTCCGCGCTCAAGGCGATATCGAGCCATTGTAATGTTCAGTTATTTTTTTCAATTTGAAGCAGCTTAACTGGTAGAAGGATAAATAAGATAAACAATAAAAACAATGCGCCGGGAAAAATAAACTCCAGTGACAACAAAACCAAAGCAATCAAAGAGAATATTTGAGATAACTTAGTAAAGCCCAATTTAACCTACAATCCTTATTCAAGCACTAATCAACTATTCCAAAATTCCATTTTAGAAATTCAAATTCTTTTTCTAATTCGTTTAATTTATTGATTAGCACTCTGCCATCAGCATTTCGTTCGTTTATGCTGTCAATAAACGCCGTAATCTCGGTCGAAATATCCTTCATACCATTTGCAAGTACTTCGCTTTTTTCATTAGAATTTGAGAGACGTGCTTCTAGTTTTCTTACAAGCGCAGATAAGAAAATATCCTGTTTTAACTTAGCAATTAAATGATCTGACTTTATCAGGCGCGCGGTTAAGCCATCTTCGCCTGCTACGGCTGTAACCGTTCGGTTTTTGCCGAGAATAAAAGATGCTTCTCCAAACAACTCGTTATATCCTATGGAACTTAAGCGAAGACCACTAGGACTAACGATTTGAGCATGACCTTCAATTACTAAATATGAATAGCTTGGAAGATCACTCGCTTTATAAACAAGCTCATTTGGTTCCCAAACACCAATATCATTCTCAAGTTTCATGCCCCAACCCCTTTAATTAAGTGTAACACAGATTATAGAACTTTGAACATAGATCCCCTGAACTCTATTAAAATTATCATTTTAGACTATAAAATCAGATTATTTTACATATTAAAGTATTTAAATTCTGAATTATTCTGCCAACCGCCCTTAGAGGGTTTCAAAAGATCTTTTAAAATAATGGTGGTGGGTGATGAGAGACTCGAACTCCCGACATCTTCGGTGTAAACGAAGCGCTCTACCAACTGAGCTAATCACCCCTTCACGCGTCATATCTAATGCTCGAAATATGTGCAATAGATTTTTATTTTTTTTGACTTTTCTACAACTTGGTAGGCAGTAAAATGACGGTGCTTGATTTCAATGTGTAACCGCACCGGAAGATCCGGTTTTTTCTGTCATAGCTGAATTTTTTTGTTCGTCTTCATAGTTTGGGTCCCATTCTATTGGTTCCGGTTCTTCGACTAAGGCATATTTTAATACATCATCAACATGTGATACCGCTACAATATCTAGACCATCTTTCACGTTGTCTGGTATCTCAACCAAATCTTTCTCATTGTCTTGTGGAATAAGCACGGTTTTAATTCCACCTCTCAGTGCTGCAAGAAGCTTCTCTTTCAGACCGCCGATCGGCAATGCATTACCTCGTAAAGTTACCTCACCAGTCATTGCTAAATCTTTTTTTATTGGGATACCGCTTAACACGGAAACTATTGATGTCACCATTGCAAGTCCTGCGCTTGGTCCATCTTTCGGGGTAGCCCCTTCTGGAACATGAACATGAATATCTAGTTTGTCAAACCGAGTGGGTTTAACTCCAATTTTTGGGCTAATAGATCTTACATAAGAACTGGCTGCGTCAATCGACTCCTTCATCACATCTCCAAGTGTGCCAGTCGTTTTCATTCTACCTTTGCCCGGTAATTTCAAAGCTTCTATTTGCAGCAAGTCACCACCTGCTGATGTGTAGGCTAGTCCAGTGACCACTCCTACTTGATCCTGCAGTTCTGCCAAGCCGTATTTGAATTTTCTCACTCCTAAGAAATCAGATAAATTTTCTGGAGTAATTGTAACTGATTGACTTTCTTTTTTTACAATTTTTGTGACAACTTTCCGTGCTAGCCGCGCTATTTCACGCTCTAAGTTTCGCACCCCGGCTTCGCGAGTATAAAACTGAATAATAGCAGTAAGCGCTTTGTCTGAAAGAGAAAACTCATCCTTTTTTAATCCATTATTTTTAAGCGATTTTTCCAATAGATGCCGGAGAGCAATCTCTCTTTTTTCATCTTCGGTGTAGCCTGCTAATGGAACTACCTCCATTCGATCAAGTAGTGGCCCAGGCATATTGTAGCTATTAGCTGTGGTTAGAAACATCACGTTTGAGAGGTCATATTCAACTTCCAAGTAATGATCGGAAAATGTACTATTTTGTTCTGGATCAAGAACTTCTAGCATCGCTGATGCAGGATCGCCACGAAAGTCCTGTCCCATCTTATCAATTTCGTCAAGCAAAATTAATGGGTTAGTTGTCTTTGCTTTCTTTAATGCCTGAATAATTTTACCAGGCATTGATCCTATATATGTACGTCTATGGCCACGTATTTCACTTTCGTCGCGAACCCCACCTAAAGAAATTCTTATAAATTCACGACCAGTAGCCTTTGCTACTGATTTGCCAAGCGAAGTTTTTCCTACACCAGGAGGTCCAACCAAACACATAATTGGGCCTTTGACCTTTTTACTTCGTTGCTGAACAGCAAGATATTCTACGATCCGTTCTTTAACTTTGTCTAAACTATAGTGATCATCATCTAGTATTTTTTGAGCACGATTAAGATCTTTCTTAACCCTCGATTTTGTTCCCCAAGGAAGGCACAATAGCCAATCCAAATAATTTCTTACTACAGTTGCTTCTGCAGACATTGGCGACATGGACTTAAGTTTTTTTATTTCAGCTTCCGCTTTTTCTTTTGCTTCTTTACTGAGCTTTGTCGCTTTTACTCGTGCTTCCAGCTCAGCTATTTCGTTCTGACCATCTTCGCCATCACCGAGTTCCTTCTGTATGGCTTTCATTTGCTCATTGAGATAATACTCCCGTTGAGTCCGCTCCATTTGCGATTTAACTCGAGTTTTTATCTTTTTCTCTACTTGCAAAACACTCACTTCACTTTGCATGTGCGAGTAAGCCTGCTCTAAGCGCTCACTAATTATCAAATTTTCTAATAACTTTTGTTTTTCTTCAACTTCAATTCCAAGATGTCCAGCTATCAAATCAACCAATTGACGCGGATCTTCCGCATTGGCTACAGATGCTAACGCTTCCTCAGGAATGTTTTTCTTAATTTTAGCATATTTTTCAAATTCCGTAGCAACTGTTTTTTGTAGAGCTTTAATCGTTTCAGCATCTCCCTCATCTTCTATTAGCTCTTCTGCATAGGCCTCAAAAAATTCATCGTTTTCGATAAAGTTTGAAATCTTTACACGTTTGTTTCCCTCTACGAGTACTTTAACAGTCCCATCTGGAAGTTTTAAAAGTTGTAACACGTTGGCTAAAACGCCAACACTATAAATACCGTCACTTGTCGGTTCATCGTCAGTAGCATCTATTTGACTTGATAACAGTATTTCTTTGTCCTCGGCCATGACCACCTCGAGTGCTTTTACAGATTTCTCTCTGCCTACAAACAATGGGACAACCATATTGGGGAAGACGACGATGTCGCGGAGAGGTAGCACGGGATATAAAATTAAATCATTAGCCATATTGTTCACCATTTTTGCTGCTCGAAAATCAGTTGCGTATAGCCTAAGTACGCCTTTTATGTCATTAAGTAAGAAGTGGGGTTTTATTCGTTTTATTCAACCAGTGTTTTCTTTTATTTTAGTTTTTTATCAGAAAAATTTTGGATAAGCGTAATAATTCATAAAAAAATGTCTCTTAACATGGTTTTATAATCATTTGGGTAATGTGTTTTAATGTCCAACCGAGCAGCACATTAAAACCTAACCGAAAGAAAAAAACAAATTTGCCTAATTGAGCGCTTGACGGGGCTCAGCCGTATGAATAAACAGCCAATAACGCGGTTGTAGCTCAGTTGGTTAGAGTACCGGCCTGTCACGCCGGGGGTCGCGGGTTCGAGCCCCGTCAACCGCGCCACTACTTTCCTAAATTAATCAATAACTAAACCCATCTTGGGGATGTCTGCGCGCCTAAAACTTAGGTGGAGGTCGCGGGGTAACGCTTGCAGTGACCCTTTATAATCTATTCATAAATTTTTTTAGCAGTTTGTAAAGCAATCTCACTAAGAAACTCAAAATCACCAAATTGCCAGGTCTGAAATTTAAAATCTGGATTAAGTATCAAAAGCTCCTCCAAGTTCCACAATGCGTCCTCCATATTTCCAAGCGCTACATCTGCCATTATAACCATTACTAAACTAGGCTCATGCTCTGGCAAACGCCTCAATGCTAGAGTTGCAATTTCTTTTGCTTTGCTCCATTCCTTCATCATCAAGTGCGCAATTACCTCGATACTAAAATACTCTATTGAAAAGTTGGGATTTAATTCCCGCGCCTTTGCTAAGCTTTGCAGCGCCTCCAAAGGCTTTTTAAGTCCTAGAAGTGCGGTCGCTTTAACACCCATCGCATCTGCGTAGCTGGGGCGTAACGCTAATGCAATATTTACATTTTTAAGCGCTTCTTTATGCTGGCCAAGTCGTAAAGTCTGAACAAAAGCACGGGCGAAAAAGGTCTCGGGCACGTTTGGGCCAAGCGATGTGGCAACTTTAGTTGTTAAGTCTGCTAAATACATAGCGCTGTCTCGTTCTTCTGCTTTAAACGCTGAGCCAGCCATAGGGTTTGAGATACGAGAAAATAATATTCCTAAGTAACCATATGGACGAGCAAATTTCGGGTCGATATTAATTGCATTATCGAAGTGAGTTTTTGCCCTGTAGGTATCGAGAGGGGTTCTTAAATTGAAGTGATAATCTCCTTTTAGAAATTCGTCATACGCGGCCACATTTAATGTTCCTTGTCTCAAGGCATTGGCTTTTTCAGAAGATGAAATAGGTACATCAATGTTGTCTATTACGCTGGAGACGGCACGCGCATTGTTCTCTAAAATTTCCGTAAGCTCGCTTGTGGTTGAAAAAATAGTGCTACTT
>JBJLGG010000009.1:0-43300 GCA_045564995.1 Paracoccaceae bacterium
AAAGCTGAGGGTTGTCTAGGATATCAAGAACTGTCTTCAATTCTGGATGCTTTGCAGCAGTATATGGCGGTATCCACCAGCCCTCACCCAACTCAGTGATTGGCCCATTCAAAGCTGAGTGCAAGCGGCCTTCGGCCATTGCAGCATTTAAAGGCTCGCGTACAGCATTAATCCAAAGCTCACCAGCAACATCAGGTTCGCCTTTTTCATTCATAGATGCGAATGTTGTTGTAGTCGCTCCCACTACCATTTCCACTGAGCAACCATACCCGGCTTCAAGAATGATTTTATCTACATTAGCCATAAGCGTTGCTGACGGCCAGTTCATATCTGCCATTGTGATATCACCGCACTCGGCGAAAGCAGAGGAACCAAAAAACGTCATAGCAGACGCAATTGAAATTCCTGTAAGTTTTTTTAGTTTCATAATAACTCCCTATTTTTTTAAGCTCAAAGCTTAGTCATGATTTTAACACTGATTTTCTGATTTATACAAATACATAAATTTAATTTGTTTCAAAAAAAGCTATTTGCCGCAGTTTTACGTATTGTAAGCAGTACCTCGCACTCCATGAATGAGATAGTTTATCTTGAGAATTCTAGTATCATTCTTAAAGGCTTTACACCCTGATTAAGGCTGCGTTATAAATGGCCTCGCGTGATCGAAATCTTGTTCCAACCCAATTAAGGATTAGTTGATGGCCAACGCACACTTAAATTCAATGATGGAAAATTTATATTGGTGGGGTATTCCCACAATGTTTAGATGTCCCCATCAAGAAGCGACGAATCAAGATGTAGCTTTAGTAGGTGTACCCCACTCCACGGGTAATGGAACAACTGAGCGCGACCAGCATTTAGGACCAAGGGCTCTTCGTAATGTTTCTTCTGTGGGTCGACGAATGCATGGCGAATTCCAACTTAATCCATGGGAAGCTGCCAAAATTGTCGATGTGGGCGATGTTCCATTTCCTCGTGCTAATGATAATGAGGATTGCATTGAACAAATTACACGGTTTTATACAGATATAGACGAAGCTGGAGCACGGCCCGTTTCTGTAGGTGGCGATCATTCAATCACTGGTGGAATTGTGCAGGCCCTTGGATGTGGTAAGATTACTGAGGGTGCCCCAGTTTGCTTCTTGCACTTGGATGCCCATACCGATGTATTTACAAAAGTGGATCACTTCCTGGGCGCAAAAAAATCGGCTGCCCATTGGGGTGCATATCTTGTCGATCAAGGGAAGGTTGACCCTAAACATTCCATGCAGATAGGGTTGCGAGGCCATGCCCGAACCCTTGATTGGCTCGAGCCGTCTTATCAATATGGATATAATGTTGTCACTATGAAAGAGTTCCGGAAGCGCGGGTTAGCAGATGTGGTGGATCAAATAAAAAATGTTCTCGCGGGGCGCCCAATATATATAACCTTCGATCTTGATTGTCTTGATCCCACCATAGCGCCAGGTGTGGCGAATATAGAAGCTGGTGCAAAGGGCTTCGATATTGATGAGGCTGTGGGTTTGCTTCAGGCGGTTAGAGGGATGAATATTGTTGGTGGTGACATTGTTTGCATGATGCCGACTAAAGATGCTCCAAATCAGATTACTGCGTTGACTGCAACTTCAATTATGTTTGAAATGATCTCTATGATTGCCGAAAATGTTAAAAGAAAAACCTAAGCTAATCTCTGAAATCAAACCCGCTGAGAAATTGTGAGTGTAGAAAATTAAGCTATTAATTCTAATTCTCAATACCTGCGGGATTTTCTACGTCGCGCCCCATAGCTGCTAGGTCTGAATAACGATCTCCAATACGGTGATGAGGACGACCACGAGTTGCAGCACCTAGCGCGACAACCAATTCATCGACTGCAGGGGCATCATAAATCGAAAATTGAACTGTAAGATAATGAGAGCGGCGTCCAGTGTCATGTTTATCCATTAATGGAATTTGAATTTGAGTATTTGCCGGACCGCGTGTGTTTGTAAAACCCAAGTAACTTTTTGCTCCGACAGCTTCTCTGTAGAAATTTCCAAATTGCAGAGTGTGTATCAAAGCAGACGCATGTTCGACCTCGCAACTAGTACCTGCTATGCAAGCTTTTCCATATGCCTCTATGGCATCACCAGAACCTGCTAAAAAAATTAGCTTGTCTGTTATTAATTTCCCTAAATACGGTGCCATTCGCTTGATCTCGGGTGATAGGTCTTCAATAAACCCCTGGCCATACCAAGGGTTTTTTACAACAGCAGCTACGCCAATCATACGCAGTGGAGGATCGGATGCGCGTCCACCTTCATTGTAAATATTCTCGTCAAAGGTTACAACTTTTCGTAATTCAGGAAGCACTGCTGTTCTCCAAATAAATAGTATATTAGTGTTTGCTTTTAAGCCAGTCCAGACATTATCGCTTAAGTCTTTACTGCTATATCGAAGAAATTTTTTATCTGTATTTACTTTTTAATTCAATACTCTCTCAATAAAGGCTTTCTACGCTCATTTGAATAAATCTAAACCATCCAGAAAGTTCCTTATTGGATTGTTTACTGCTTTGGGAGACTCAGCCAATGCCATGTGCCGAAGAGTGGGCAATATTAGAGCTTTGGCGCCCGGTATCTCGGCAGCAATTGCAAAGGCCATTTCTGGCCCATTTCCAAAATCTTGATCACCTGTAATGACCAGTGTTGGACACATTAAAGCAGGGCTTGGTTTTACAATTTCGTCGATACCAGTCGCCAACACTTTATAAATGGTATGATAAACTTCTTTACGGTTGGCCATCACCCAGTGTCTGATTTTATTCATTAGATTTGGGTTGGCTTTACGAAAAGGATCTGTAAACCAGCGCTCTAGAGCTGCCTCAACTGTTGATTGAGGTCCCATAGTTCGAGCTTGATCGACACGTTGGAGAATTGCCGCTTGGGCAGTCTTGCTTCGTTTGTGCGGAGAATGCAGAATTACCATTCCTTGTGACATCTGTGGAGCATCTTGGACAAAGCGGCGGGCGATCATACCTCCTAGCGAAAAGCCAATTATCACAGCTTTTTGAATTTTGCAGTAATCAAGCAGATCTTTTAGTTGTTTTGAAAAAAGTGACAAATTGGGTTCAGTGATTGGGTCACTAGTTTCACCGTGGCCATATAAATCGTAACTTAGTACGCGATAAGCATCTGTAAGATCCGGTATCATCCACTGCCAGCAGTCTTTATTTAATCCAAGCCCGTGAATTAGAACGACGACTGGTGCTGTATTGGGGCCGTTGAAGGTAAAAGTTGTGCCATCCGGTGCGAGTGTTGTCACGCACTATCTCCCAATGGACGATACGCCACCACTTCAACTTCCACTCTAACGTCTACTAATAGGTCACTCACAATTGCCGAACGCGTTGGAGGCTCAACTGGAAAATATTCACCATATATTTCGTTAAATCCTGGGAAATCTTCACGTTCGCGTAGCCATACCATGGCCTTAACTACATTTTCGCGCGTGCAATCTGCCGTCGCCAAAGTTTTAGTGATATCGTCCAGAATAGCGCGCGTTTGCTCCTGGATCGAGCCATCTGTCATTGGAACCCCGTCTCGCATTGGGATCTGTCCGGTCAAAAAAACAAAATCACCTGCACGGATGGCTCGAGATAAAGATAGAACTCGTCCGTTGATTTCAAGTGGACCACCGATGACTTCTTTTTTTTGTGCCATTGCCGTTCCTCCTTTTAAAATACCGTGCCCTGATCGCAAGTCGTAAATTTCAGATTTTTCGCCACAATGTGTCGTTTTTTCCCGAGCAGTAGTATTCAAAGAGTCTTTGAATAAGAATCAGCCAAAGAAGGATTTCCGCGATGGGGGACATTAAAAATTACCAAATGCTTATCAACGGCGATTGGGTGGATGCATCTGATCGGGGTGTATTTGACAGTGTGAACCCGAGCACAGATAATGTTTGGAGCCGGGTTCCAGAGGCAACTGAAGCAGACGTTAATCGAGCCGTTTCTTCTGCTCACAATGCATTCAGTGAAGGCCCGTGGTCAAAGTTTACGCCAACAGAGCGTGGAAAGTGTCTTCGAAAGCTGGGAGACTTACTCGCTGACCATTCTGAAAACTTGGGCCGCATTGAAACGATTGATACCGGTAAAATGCTAAAAGAAACTCGCTGGCAAGCTAAATATATTGCAGAATTTTTCCATTTTTTTGCCGGCTGTGCTGATAAAGTGAGTGGCGAAACTTTACCAATTGATAAGCCGGACATGTTTGTGTTCACGAAACGGGAACCCCTGGGCGTCGTCGCCGCTGTGGTGCCATGGAACTCTCAATTATTCTTGGTAGCAGTCAAAATTGGCCCTGCTTTAGCCGCTGGCAATACTGTAGTACTCAAAGCCTCTGAACATGCCAGTGCTGCTATGTTAGAATTTGGCAAATTAATTGAGCAAGCGGGTATTCCACCAGGTGTTGTAAATATCGTTACTGGCCACGGAGAGCCTTGTGGACGGGTCCTAACGTCGCATCCACTCGTTGCCCGTGTTTCTTTCACTGGTGGCCCGAACGCCGCCCGCCACGTATTAGAAAACGTTAAACGTAATTTTGCAGAAGTATCTCTTGAATTGGGTGGTAAGTCACCCTTTATCGTGTTTGATGATGCAAATATTGAGAGTGCTGTTAATGCCTCTATTGCTGGTATTTTTGGGGCGACTGGACAAAGCTGCGTCGCCGGTTCGCGCCTTTACCTGCATGAGGATATTGCAGATGAGTTCCTTGAAAAGATGATCGCCTTGACTCGTAAGATAATAATTGGTGACCCCTTAGCAGAAGATACTCAAATGGGTCCGCTATGTACGCTGGGGCAGTTAGAAAATATTGAGGTTGAAGTAGAAAATGCCAAACACGAGGGCGCCAAGGTATTGGTTGGAGGCAAGCAACCAGAGGGTAAATCAGGTCTATTTTATGAGCCTACAATTATTGAGTGCCCAAACCAAGGCTTGAAAATTGTAGATACGGAACTGTTTGGACCTGTTTTATGCGTTCAGCGTTTTAAAACAGAGGATGAAGTTCTATCTCTAGCTAATGATACGGAACACGGACTAGCTGCAGGAATATTCACTCAGAATTCAGCGCGTTCCTTGCGTATGGCGGGCGCTGTTAGAGCAGGCATCGTATGGGTTAATACGTATCGGGTCGTCTCTCCTATTGCTGAGTTCGGAGGCGTGAAAGGATCTGGTTACGGTCGCGAAAGTGGGTTCCAAGCGATATATGATTATACTCGGCCGAAGACCATATGGATGAACACGTCAGATGATCCGATGGCAAACCCTTTCGTGATGCGATAGCAAATGAAATTTAGCCTTAATCTATAGCTGGATGACTGGGCTGTAAGAGACTCAAAAAGAGGAAACTAATATGAAATTTCAACTGGCTGTAAATCTTGAGCGTTTGGACGACAGTCTCGCTATGAATGAAGTTGCCCGCCATACGCTTGAGATGGTACAAATGGCAGAAGATGGAGGCTTCAATATAGTCTGGGCTGCTGAACATCATGCGTTGGAAATGACGATTGCGCCTAATCCTTTTCAGATACTTACTTGGTGGGCTAGTGAAACAAGTAAGGTGCGTCTTGGAACAGCCGTTGTGAATGCCGCTTATTGGCATCCTATAAGGTTAGCTGGAGAGGCTGCTTTTCTCGATTTGATTAGTGGTGGTCGCTTGGAGTTTGGGCTTGGATCGGGCGCTTATCAACGAGAGTTCGACCGAATGCATCCGGGGTTACTGCAGACGGATGGTTATAAGTATATGCAAGAAATGTTGCCAGCTGTGCTGGCTTTATGGAAGGGTGATTATGCTCATGATGGAGAATACTGGAAGTTTCCAACGTCCACCTCCGTGCCAAAGCCAATTCAGACTGAACCACGCATCTGGGTGGCAGCTAGATCACCTGTAACATACGATTACGCTGTTGCTAATAATGCTAACATAATGTGTTGGCCATTCACTCGTCCACATGCTGAAGCTGAGCTATACAAACGGCAGTTAGATGAAGCTATTGCAAAACATGGTGGCAGAGCAGATCCAATTTTTGCATTAATGCGTCACACCGCCGTTTATGAAAATCAAACAGATCGTGATGAAGCCATAAACGCAATTACTCGTGTTTTAGGGCAATTCGAAAATTTATACCGTAACTTGGATGACGTGAAAAATGGCTTTCCTAAAGAAATTCCATTGCAGGAGCTTGAGGGGCGTGAGCAATATGAGCCATCAATGTTAGAACAGAACCTCATGTTTGGGTCTCCTGAAACTGTAATCGATAAAATTAAGATCTACGAACAACTTGGAGTTGATGAATTCATTTACTATGCTTCAATGGGTCTCAGTCATGCTGCGCAGAAGCGTTCACTTAAATTATTTTGTGACGAAGTCATTCCCGAATTTCAACAAGGAGGCCTGTAATGTCGGATGGAGTAACAACCCGTCGTGATGGGCATATATTGGAGGTTACATTAGATCGGGGGAAGGTAAACGCCATTGATGTGCCAACATCCCAGGCACTGGCAGCAGCTTTTAAACAACTACACGAGGACAAGGATTTACGTTGTGCAATATTAACTGGTGGCGGAGAAAAGATTTTTTCTGCTGGTTGGGACCTTAAGGCGTTAAATGATGGCGACATGCAGCTCGATAACTGGTGGGAAGCTGATGAATATGGGTTTGGTGGCTTTACCGGGCTAACTGAAAATTGGGCATTGAATAAGCCCGTAATTGCAGCTGTTAATGGCCTTGCAATAGGAGGTGGGTTTGAGATGGCCATGGGATGTGATTTAATAATCGCCTCAAGTCACGTGGAATTTGGACTTCCTGAAATGCCCTTGGGAATTGTACCTGATGCAGGAGCTCTTCAGCGCTTACCACGTCGTGTTCCTCACAATATCGCTATGGAAATGTTTTTATTAGGGCGTCGTATGACAGCCGCAGAAGCTGCTCATTATGGTTTGGTTAACAAGGTTGTTCCTAAAGAGCAGCTCATGGACGCAGCGCGCGAATGGGCAGCCTCAATCGCTTGGTCCGCGCCTTTAGCAATGCAGTCTGTCAAGGAAGTGCAACGTGAAATCGAATGTGTGCCGTTGGAAAAGGCATTTCATAAAATGCGTACTGACCCAATGCCAACATATCGAAAAATGCTTAAGTCGGAAGATGCTAAAGAAGGCGTTGCCGCATTTGTAGAAAAACGCAATCCAAATTTTAAAGGCGAGTGATGTTTTCCGATCCTAAGTCAGTAACGCGTATTTCAAGTCTTGGGGCAGGTCCAATCGGTGGAGGTTGGACGGCGCATTTCCTGGCGAGAGGGTATGATGTCACCGCGTATTTGCATGATAAGAATGAAACAAATTCGTTTATGGCTATTTTAAAAACAGCTTGGGTTAGCCTTGAAGAGTTAGGACTTGCGCCCGGTGCATCGATGGATAGGTTGCGCATTGTGACTGATTTGGAAGAAGCGCTTGAGGGTGCTGATTTCGTGCAGGAAAGTGGTCCAGAGCGGCTCGAAGTTAAGCAAGAATTATATTCAGAAATGGGAAGAATTTTACCTCCATCTATAGTTATTGGATCTTCAACTTCTGGCTTGATGATGAGTGATATTCAATCTGATTGTTCAACTCCGGAGAGAACAGTTATTGGTCACCCTTTTAACCCGCCTTATCTTTTGCCTCTGGTAGAAATTGTGGGTGGAAAGAGGACTGCGCCAGAAGCGGTTGCCTGGGCTGGAGAATTCTATAGGGCCGCGGGTAAGGCTCCATTAATGATGAAAAAAGAAATTCCAGGATTTGTTGCTACTCGCCTTCAGGAAGCTTTATGGCGTGAAGCTTTACACATGGTTGCCAACGATGAGGCTACACCAGAGGATATCGATAATGCTCTAATGAATGGACCAGCACCTCGCATGGCAGCGCAAGGCCAATGCATGGCTTTTCATGTTGCATGTGGCACAGGAGGAATGGCCACAAATTTAGATCAGTTTGGGCCAGCACTTAAACTACCTTGGACAAGACTGGAGGCTCCTGAACTCACTAAAGAGTTGAGGGATCGTATGGTTGATGGCTGCAATGCAGTGGCTAAAGATCAAGCATTTGAGGATATGGTCGCTCAGCGTGACCGCGAAATAGTTGGAGTTTTAAATGCCTTACGTCAAGCTCGTCTGATGTGATCTTTTGGTGGTTTACCATTTAAGGTATCGAGGAAATCTGAGAGGGAACCTGGCCAAGTGGGTGCAGGTTCGTCTTTAGGCCAAGCTTCCCTATAATCTGAGGGTCGTCGTCCAAAAAACTTTCCAAAAGAGAAAGCGAAATGTGACATTGTATTAAACCCAGAAGCCGTGGCTATTTGCCGAATGCTCATATCTGTAGAGATTAATAGCAAGCGTGCATTTTGCAAACGCTTTAACAAACCAAACTGTACTACTGTGCATCCAACATTTTTCTTGAATTGCCTCTCTAATTGGCGTTGCGAAACACCTAAGAAATTTGCAATCTGTGGTACTGTCAGTGGTTCTTCTATATTATTTTCGATTAATGTCATGGCTTCGCGTAGTAAAGGCCGCATCGTTTCGGTACTCCGTCCCATTGTGCTGCGCTGGGGAGAAGCTGCAGACCGAATTGGATGATGCAGCATCTGATCTGCAATTTCACCAGAAAAGCTACTTCCGTTCAGCTCTTCAATTAGGCGCAGCATTAAATCTACACCTGCTAATCCGCCGGAACATGTCATTACTTTACTGTCGAGTGTGAAAAGGCTCTCTTCCACTTCGACACGATCAAAGTTTTCTTTAAACCCATTGAGCCATGACCAGTGTATAGTAGCTAACTTCCCGTCCAGTAAACCAGCCCGCGCTACAATGTAAGACCCCAGCTCTACGCCACAAATCCGCTCACCTGCGCGAGCACGTTTTCTGAGCCAGGCAGTTAATCTTTGATTGTGGTAATGCTCCGTTCCCCAACTTCCAAGAATAAAAGCAAATTCTGCAGGCTGTAAGTTATCATTTGCGGTCTTAATTGTTGCGGTCATGCCATTGCTAGCTGTAATTTTTGAACCATCGAACGAAGCAACCTCCCATGAAAATGTTGATGTAGGTGCCAAATAGTTCGCTATTCGGAGTGTTTCAATCATAGTGATTAAAGTCGCAATGTTGAACCTTGGCACTACTATGAACACCATATGTATTTGCGCACGTGCCATTTTAGGTAGAATGTCTATTTCCATATTTACGGGTCATCCTTCGTATCAGATTTTTCGTCACTTTAACCCAATCTATGGCGTTTAATCGACAAAAATCTGCATTGCTTTCCAGCCTAGTTAATTTTAACGAGGAGATTGAAATGCAAAATGACGTAGTTTTGACTTGTGCCGTAACAGGGGCCGGGGAAACCACTGGAAAAAGTGCCCATGTTCCAGTTACCCCAAAAGAAATTGCAACAGCTGCAATTGATGCAGCTAAAGCTGGTGCTTCAATCGCACACATACATGCAAGAGACCCTGAAACAGGAGTAGGGTCGCGTGATCCTAAACTTTTTAAAGAGATTGTGGATCGGGTTCGGGATAGTAATACCGATATTGTTATAAATATTACGGCTGGCATGGGTGGTGATTGGATTTCTGATGCCTCCGATCCAGCTTTACCTGGACCTGGAACGGATATGATTGGTCCAGAAGAGCGGCTCGCTCATATCAAGGAGTGCTTGCCTGAAATCTGTTCACTTGATTGTGGGACGTTAAACTTTTCTGACACAGATATGATTTATATCTCTACCCCACCCACACTACGAAAAATGGCTGAAATGGCTCGTGATTGGGGTGTTAAACCTGAACTAGAAGTTTTTGAGCTTGGTCACATTCGATTTGCAAAGGCAATGCTTTCTGAAGGTTTAATTAATGATCCACCGATGTTCCAATTATGTTTGGGTATTCCTTGGGGAGCCGAACAAACTGTTGAAACAATGGTTGCCATGAAGTCTCAATTGCCCGCTGGCGCGAGTTGGGCCAGTTTTGGTATTGGTCGAGGCCAAATGCCAATGATGGCAGCAGCAGTTGCTCTTGGAGGTAATGTACGTGTGGGCTTAGAGGATAATATTTATCTTGAACGTGGTGTGTTGGCGACAAATGCTCAGTTAGTCTCTCGTGCTCGTGAGATTATTGAACGAATGGGTGCTCGGGTGGTAACGCCACAGGAGGCACGTAATAAACTTAAGTTGAGGGGTGCTGATGCATAAAGCATCATATTATTATTAGGGACACTTGAAAAATGGAAGCTAGCCAAGAAATTAATTTACTCGTGGATACGGTTCGCCGATTTGTAGAGACGGAAATGTTTCCCCATGAGGAGGAAATAGACCGTCTTGGTCATGTACCGGAAGAAATTGGGCGCACGATCGAGGCAAAGTCTAAGGAATTGGGCCTGTTTGCTTGTAATTTGCCCGAAGAGGTTGGTGGTGGGGGGTTAGGTTATGGACCCATGTCTCTTATTGAGCGGGAATATGGCAAGACCAGTCACGCACTTCAAAGTTGGGCAGCTCGTCCAACGGAATTGTTAATGGCATGCGAGGGCGATCAACGAGAACAATATCTTCTGCCGGCCATACGCGGCGAAAAAAGAGAGTTATTTGCTTTATCTGAACCTGATGCGGGGTCAGATGTAATGGGCATGAAGTCCAATGCTCGTCGTGATGGGGATGACTGGATATTAAATGGTTCTAAACACTTTGTTTCAGGGCCATGTATGCCTGACTTTGCTATCGTGTTCGCAGCAACTGGTGAAGATGAAACTCCAAGAGGGCCTCGTAAACGTATTACAGCGTTTTTAGTTGACGTAGGAGTTGCTGGTTTTGAATGCCGTCAAGGGACTCGATGTGTCAGCTACAGAGGTTATAATACTTACGAATTACATTTTGATAATGTCCGCTTGAGCTCAGAGAAAGTTTTAGGCGATGAAGGTCATGGTCTTCAGCTTGCTGGAAAATGGCTTGGTATGGGCCGTATTTGGGTTGGCGCTACTTGCTGCGGGAAAGCTGAGCGTATTCTAAGTATGGCGACAGAGTGGGCTGCAAATCGAAAACAATTTGGCAAACCTATTGGTGCATTTCAGGCCACAGGATTTCGACTAGCGGATGGATCCATAAACCTACGAGCTGCAGATTTAATGGTTAAAGACGCTGTATCGCGGGCAGAAGAGGGTTCTATGAGTGATGCTGATGCTGCAATGGTTAAGGTGTTTTGTTCCGAGATGTTAAATAAAATTGCTGATGATGCAGTACAGATTTTTGGTGGTATGGGGCTTATGGAAGAGATGCCAATACAACGGTTCTGGCGCGACAGTAGGCTAGAACGGATCTGGGATGGTACTTCCGAAATTCAACGCCACATTATTACGCGTTCAATTCTGCGACCGCTTGGTGCATGACACCTCGACGTCGAGAAAATTTTAAACGGCTTTTAAAGCCTCGCCATATTGCTTTTATTGGTGGCCGTTATGCCATTATTGCAATTAATGAGGCTCGTCGTCGAGGATTTGATGGCGAAATGTTTGCTGTAAACCCAACGCGGTCTGACCTTGAGGGTGTTGCGTGTTTTTCCTCCATAGAAGACTTACCAGTAGCACCTGACGCAGTTTATCTCGCCATTCCGGCAGATGATGTTGTTGGCGCATTGCGTAGCCTTGCAGTTATTGGGGCTGGTGGTGTTGTGTGCTTTTCTGCTGGGTTCAAGGAAGCTGGGAATACTCAAAAAGAAAAAGACTTGGTAGAGGCGACCGGTGACATGGCCTTAATTGGGCCAAACTGTTACGGCATCATAAACTATATTGATAATTCAGCACTTTGGTCGTTTGAACACGGGGGATGGTCTCCTGGGTACGGTGCTGCGATTATTACTCAATCAGGAATGTTCTCCTCTGATATTACAATGAGCCAGCGTTCTCTACCACTAGCCTATATGGTTTCGGCGGGCAACCAAGCGGTATTGGGGCCAGAGGACTTTCTGGAATTCTTTGCCGATGAACCTTCCGTACGAGCTATTGGACTGCACCTTGAAGGATTGCAAAATATCCCAAAATTTGAGCGAGCAGCCGTAAAAGCGCTCTCTAAAGGGAAGCCAGTGGTCGTATTAAAGACTGGAAGTTCCGCTATTGGATCGGAGTTAACGGTTAGCCATACTGGTTCTCTTTCTGGTTCAGCCGAACTTTATGAGGCATTGTTTCAGCGTGTAGGGGTTATAAGCGTAACTAATCCCTCGCAATTACTAGAAACTTTGAAACTCCTTTGCATAGTTGGGGCGCCAAAGGGGAAGCGGGTGGCTGGCTTCACGTGTTCAGGTGGGGGTGCGACGATGCTCGCAGACCATGCAGAAAAGATTGACCTAGTTTTTCCAGTAGTAGATCCTAAGCAAGAAAATGAATTGTCAGCTTTGTTGCCTGACATTGCCACAGTTTCAAATCCTCTAGACTACACAACACCTATCTGGGGGCACGCAGAGATGACCTACCCAGTATTTGCGAAAGCGATTTCGGCGATTGATGCTGATACTGCAGTCTTAGTACAAGATTACCCAGCAGTAGGACTAGACAGCTCTAAAGGGTTTTACAGAGCGGATGCTATCGCATTTGCGGAGGCAACTCAGGAAAAAGGTTTGCCTGCAATAATTTGTTCGACTTTACCTGAAAATATGGATTTAGAGACCCGCCAACTTCTAATTGCCAAGGGAGTAGCTCCAATGCAAGGTATTCACGAAACCTTGAATGCCATTGAGGACTCCGCCAACTGGAGCGAAGCACGGTCTCACATATTATCGGAAAAGTCCGAATATTTATTGCCAGCAATTCCTAGCAGTGAGCGGAGGGTTTTATCGGAGAGTGATAGTAAGAGATGGTTAAAAAGAAATAATATTAAAGTACCAAAAGGGAGGTCTGTATCATTGCAGAAACTTGGTGAGGCGGCACTCGAAGTTGGATATCCAGTTGCCTTAAAGATGATCAGTTCGCGGCTGGCGCACAAAACTGAAGCGGGAGCAGTAGCACTTAACCTTAAAGATAAAGTTTCCTTAAATCGTGCAGCTGAAAAGATGAAAATTGATGTAACTGCCTATGACGCAAAGGCTGCTAGCGACCTATTTTTGGTTGAGGAAATGTCACCCAAACCCTTGGCTGAACTCATAATTAATTTGCGTCAAGACCCGCAATTTGGAGCTGCATTAGTACTGGGTAACGGAGGCGTTTTGGTTGAGTTACTAGCTGACTCTGTGACTTTGCTTTTGCCAACGCGGCCGGTTGAAATAATCCGTGCAATCAAAAGTTTACGAGCTGGACGCTTACTTGAAGGTTTTAGAGGCCGGCCTGCTGCAGATATCTCGAAGTTGGCTGAGGAAATCTATAAACTCTCCATTGCCTTTCAGGAGAACATAAAAACTATAGCGGAAATTGAAATCAACCCTCTTTTTGTTTATCAAACTGAAGTCTCAGCTATTGATGCATTAATCCAAGTCCTAGTTGACAAGTGATATAATCATTTATGACGCGACTTATATGAAAATTGGAGTAATAAATATTTTGAAAAAAAGAAAATGTGCAGTTTGTGCTTAAATGAAATTTTGAATAAATATTTTTTTCATGGATAAGATTTTTTTTGTTCAGATAGGCTGATGTCTAATATACCTAAATATAAGAAATTATGACATTTGATTAATTTAAGAAATGCCGTTACGTAATTATAGACAAACTATTAGCGAAACTGAACTTTGACACCGTAAACATAATTGGGAGGTTTATATGTTAAAAATCAAAAAGTTGGCACTGTCGTGTGCTTTATTAATAGGACTTGGCGCTGGTTCTGTGCAAGCGGAGGATTGCGGTGAAGTTTCTCTTACAGAAATGGATTGGGGATCAGCAATTATTGTAACGCAGGTTGCTAAGTTTTTGCTCGAGCAGGGGTATGGTTGCTCGGTTACCGTTGTGCCTTCTGCTTCCGTGCCAGCACTTGCTTCGGTCAGTGAAACTGGCGAGCCCGATATAATAACCGAACTTTGGACAAATGGAGCGCCAGCATATGTTCCACTATTGGAAGCAGGAAAAATAAATGAACTAACTAGAGTTCTTTCTGACGGTGGACTTGAAGGTCTATTCATACCAGTCTATCTAGCAGAGGCCCATCCTGAGTTGACGACCATTGAGGGTGTGTTAGCTAACCCAGATTTGGTTGGAAATAGAATGCATAATTGTCCAGTTGGTTGGAATTGTCAGACTGTGGCAACGAATGTAGCAAAAGGTGGCGGTTTTGAAGCAGCCGGCATTGAAGATTTCGTGCACGGATCTGGTGAAACTCTTACCGCGTCAATTGGTGCGGCCTACGCTTCGAAAGAACCTTGGTTTGGATACTACTGGACACCTAGTTTGGTTATGGGGAAATATCCAATGGTCCAAGTGGACTTAGGTCCTCATGATCCCAGCAAGCAGGCTTGTAATTCGGACAAAGACTGCGCAAATCCTACGATGCAATCATGGCCTAGTAGCGTCGTCACAACTGTTGTTACAAGTGAATTTGAGGCCTCACATCCAGCTGAGACGGATCTCATGCGAAATCTTTCGTTTTCTAATAACATGATGAACAGTCTTCTAGCATGGCAAGATGCAGAAGGTGCTTCAGGCGATGAAACTGCTGTCTACTTTTTGTCAACCCAACAGGAACTTTGGGGTAGTTGGATTAATGATGCAGCGCGCGCAAAGCTTGCTGCACTACTACAATAAAATAACCGACACTTACTAAGTAAACGAAGGCACATTAAATTTGTGCCTTCGTTGTACTAGGGAATAAAAAATGGCCTTTTATGATAGTTTGTTTAACGCTTTTGGATTAAGAGAATGGTGCGACGCATCTGCTGGTAGCGCAAAGATGACGATGGCAAGTTTGTTGGCGAAGACTAATCCAGACGCCGCAGACGAGGGGCCTGTTTTCCCTTTCCCATCAATGGATGAACTCTACAAGGCATGCCCATCATTTCCGCAGTCTCGGGAATTTACTGCTGGAGTAGAAGAGGTATTCCTAAACGTAAAAGACGTCTTAAAAACAGTCTTAGACCCATTGACGCAGCCTCTCTCTTGGCTTTTAGAGGGTGCGTTATTTATCTTTTTGGCTGCTCCATGGTGGATAGTTGTTCCATTAATATTAATGTTTGTCTGGTATGTTTGTAGATCTGTTGCCGTGACCACATTTGTAACTGTTTCATTTGCATTTTTAGCGTTTATTGATCACCTCGATGCTGCTTTGCAGACATTAGCAATTATTGCTGTTTGTACGGGGATATGTATTATGTTGGGAGTGCCCGTTGGAATTGCAATGGCTAAATCTAACCGCTTTCAACGAAGTTTACTTCCACTTCTAGATTTACTTCAGACGCTGCCAACATTTGTTTATCTAATTCCACTGATTTTTTTGTTCAGCGTCACGGAGCCAAAGTTATATGGGATTGCAATCATTGTTTACGCGATTGTCCCAGTTATAAGGCTTACGGATCTTGGTATCCGGCTCGTAGATCAGGATGTTGTGGAGGCAGCTAACGCCTTTGGGATGTCTTCTAGGCAAAAGCTTCTTGGTATTGAGTTGCCGCTTGCGCTTCCAAATATCATGGCTGGCGTAAATCAAACTATAATGATGAGCTTAGCTATGGTAGTGATCGCATCTTTGGTCTCGGCACCTGGTCTTGGTGTTTTGGTGCTTCGAGGGATTAGGAACCTAGAGTTAGGAGTGGGCCTAATAGCCGGATTAGGAATAGTTCTGCTGGCAGTTATTTTAGACCGAGTATCTAAAGCAGCGATTGCTCGCGTATCTAGTGATCAGACTTTTAAATAGATCGGGCATACAATGGTAAATTCTCCTAAAATCGAAATTCGTAATCTGTATAAGATTTTTGGCTCGGATCCTAAAACTGCACTTGAGAAAGTCAAAGCGGGTATGGGAAAAGAGACTCTGCTAAATGAAACTGGTCACGTTTTAGGGTTGCAGAATATATCAATAGATATTCACGAAAGCGCTATAACGGTGGTCATGGGACTTTCTGGATCTGGAAAGTCTACACTTATTAGGCACATAAACAGGCTGATTGAACCAACTGATGGTCAGGTGCTCATTGATGGTGATGACGCCCTGTTATTAGATCAAGATGAACTTCGTAATAGACGTCGCACAGATATGTCTATGGTTTTTCAAAAATTTGCTCTTCTCCCGCACCGTACAGTACTTGATAATTCTGCACTGCCGTTAGAAGTACGCGGAGTTTCCAAAGGTGAGCGTCACAAAGAGGCGCAAGTTTGGATCAACCGAGTAGGTTTAGGTGGCTTTGAGAAGCACTACCCCTATCAACTATCTGGTGGAATGCAACAAAGGGTTGGCCTAGCAAGGGCACTCACGTCGAATTCTGATATTATGCTGATGGATGAGGCATTTTCTGCCCTTGACCCTCTAATCCGCAGCGATATGCAAAAACTGTTACTTGAGTTGCATGTAGAGTTGAAAAAGACGATTGTATTCATAACTCACGATTTAGACGAAGCCCTTCGGTTGGCTGATCATCTTGTCATTTTAAAAGATGGGGCAGTTGTTCAGCAGGGAGATCCGCAGAGTATTTTACTAAATCCTTCTGATCCGTATATTGAGGCATTTGTAAGCGATATTAATCGTGCCCGCGTTTTACGAGTTCGATCAGTCATGACGCCTTTAAATAAAAATTCTAAATACGCGGGCGATGTAGGTCCATCAGATACTCTTGAGTCTTTGATAGCACGTGCTGAGGGTGATACTTCGTTTAAATTCAGGGTTGTTGAGGAAGAAGAACCTATAGGCCAAATTGATATGAAGGATTTGGTTAAAGCGTTGGTTCCTCGAGTATCAGAAATAGTACAGCCGACCCTGTAGCTTTAATATTTTGGCACACCGATATGACGTCCTAATTTACCAATAGTGGTGTGATTAGAGCAAATAACTCTGCCTGAGATGATATATTGCATTTTCGATATAATTGCTTTCGAAAAACTTTCACAGTTTGCGGGGAAATGCCTAACCGTAACCCGATTGATGTAGAGGAGTGTCCCCTGAGAACCAATAGTGCGACTTCTGCCTGTCGTTTGGTCAAATTTATCCCGTGGGTTTCAGCCACCAAGCGTGCCATTCTTTCTAGAACATTTTCTCCGTGATCTTCGTTGCTGAACCGCAAATTTTCCCAATGCCCACAAACAAGTGTCTCAACTATAGGAAGTACTTTTTTTGCTGAAGAAAGTTCTCGCATCGTAAACCGACGCTTAGATTTTACATCGCGTCCCAAACAGACATGCACACTCATTTGAGGTGATGGCCAGATTATGAATGCAACTTCATCAATTATGGTGGTTCTTTGATAATATTCTAAAAAATATTGGTTTCGACTAAATTGATCTGGTGCAATATCTGACATCCGATATAGATTAGTGTCAGCGCCCGAATTGTGCAGTTCATAAAATGGATCTAGCAAGTAGGCACCACTAAGATATACATGCGACATATTTTGATGAACTGCTCTAGTTTCCGAATCTGTTAATAAAATTTGAGGTGTTTCATCCCGAAAGTAAGCTAAAACTGTTGTATTATCGTGATTTGCTAAAGTGCGAAGCCATCGATTAAAATACACAGAAAAATCATTTTTTTTCAATGACTTGATGGTTTTTGCCAACAGTACCTCTGAGTTGTCAGCATTCATAATTTTTTACCTCCTTGGGGGTATATACCCCTCAGATTGCCCGAGATAGATTATAAGATCAAGTTTAAGGGGTATAGCCGCATCTTAATTTTGGGACCAGAATGTCTAAAGACAACGAAATTGCAGTTGATATACAAAACGTAACAAAAATGTTCGGTGATTTCACCGCTCTGAATGGCGTGAGCTTAGATATCCGCGACAATGAATTTTTTACTTTACTAGGCCCTTCTGGATGCGGAAAGACTACTTTGCTGCGATTGATTGCAGGGTTTGAGGAAATCTCAAATGGTGCAATTCTTCTGTACGGTCAAAATATTGCTGACTTACTACCAAACAAACGTCCAGTTAATACAGTGTTTCAGCAGTATGCATTATTCCCACATATGAATGTTACCGATAATGTCATGTTTGGATTGCTGCGATTAGGTCAAGAAAAGTCAAAGGCTAAAAGCCGAGTTAGTGAGGTGCTTGAACTTGTCCGTCTTTCTGATTTTGCAGATCGAATGCCTAGCCAATTGTCTGGAGGTCAACAACAACGCGTAGCACTAGCACGTGCGCTTGCACCAAGCCCTAAGGTATTGCTGCTTGATGAACCGCTGTCTGCTCTTGATCTTAAGCTTCGCCAAGCTGTGCGACTTGAACTTCAACAAATTCAGGTTCAAACTGGAATAACATTTATTTTCGTTACTCACGATCAGGAAGAAGCACTGACTATGTCTAACCGCATTGCAGTACTGGAAGGGGGGCGAGTACAGCAAGTTGGATCTGCACGGGAAATTTATGAGGCGCCTGAGAATAAATTTGTTGCTGATTTTATAGGTGAAACCAACTTAATCGATGTAAACGTTTCGAACCTTGAAGCTGGAAAAGGTTCATGCGTTCTGCCCGGTGGAGAAAAGATCACGTGCTCTGCCGCGAAAGGCGCTCGTTCTGGTCCTGGGCATCTATCCGTGCGCCCTGAACGTATTAAAATCAGCGCATCAAGCAAAAGTTTGCTCGAGGGTACTGCTGTCCGTCACATTTATCTCGGTACCGACCTCCACATAGAGGTGAAATTAAATACCGGCGGTAATGTAACAGTAAGAATGCAAAACTCCACTCAAATTCAAATTCCTGATGTGGGTCAATCAGTAGGGCTTGATTTTGATCCAAGCTCTGCGCGATTGCTGGTGGACTGATGGCTAATCTACCGAAAGCAACCACAAAAGGCTCGGCCAGAACCTATGATGGCTTCGGTATACCATTAATTATACCTACGTGGATCATTATTGGTTTCTTCTTAGTTATTCCTGTCGCTATGATGTTGGTATATTCTTTTTTAACTAAAGAGTTTCGTGGTGGCGTTATTTGGGAGTTTTCGATTGGCGCCTATGACCAATTCTTTTTTTACCGGGGACTTTTTGGCGATAGTCCGCCAACAATAGAGTGGACCTATATTGGTATTTTTTGGCGTTCAATATGGCAAGCGGGGCTAGCTACTTTTTTTTGCCTTTTAATTGGTTTTCCTACAGCATGGTTCATTGCCACTAGGACAGGGCGAAATAAAACAATTTGGCTATTCTTGATAACAATACCTTATTGGGTAAACTTACTGATCCGTACGATTTCAATGAAATTTCTTATCCGAGATAATGGTCCTTTAAATGAATTCTTTTTATCCATTGGAATAATTTCTGAACCCCTTAACATCATAAACACAAATTTTGCAGTACAACTCGGACTTTTCTATTCGTATCTGCCTTTCATGGTGCTTCCCATCTACGCTGCGGTCGAACGTTATAACTTTGCGCTTAGCGAAGCGGCTGCTGACCTCTATGCATCGCGGACTGTAACGCTTACAAAAGTTATTTTGCCCACTGTAAAACCTGGAATAATAGCGGGTTGTATACTCGTCTTTGTTCCGAGCTTAGGTGCCTTTCTGGCACCTGACTTATTGGGAGGTGCCAAGAATTTTATGATAGGTTCATTAATCGAAGAGCAATTTAAAGGCGCTGCAGGAAACTGGCCGTTTGGAGCTGCTGCATCCATGATCCTGTTATCTCTCGTATTAATTGTTCTTACATTTTATGCGCGCAGCCAAACAAAGGATCAGATTTGATGGCTATAAAGTCTCTGGATATACGCCACTTTACAGGGTTCCAACCTCTGACATTTTTATGCCTTTTTTTGCTTTATGCGCCCTTAATTATTGTTATGATTTATTCTTTTAATGACAGTAATTCTATTACTCGATGGGATACGGTTTCGCTGCGATGGTACTATGATTTATTTTATGGAGTAGATGCTCCAAAATTCAAAGCCGCAGCGATAAACTCCGTATCCATTGCTATTATGGCAGCAATATCTGCAACTATAATCGCAACAATGGCAGCGACCGCAATGCTGCGTGCTGGAAGGTTTCGAGGTAAATCTGTAAGTTTTGCATTAATTAATTTACCTCTGATGGTACCCGAAATCGTTACAGCGGTTGCTACACTAATCTTTTTTTCAGCAATTGGGTTTACGACAGGGTACCTGACGATCCTAATCGCCCACATCGTATTTTGTATTCCTTTTGCCTATTTACCAATTGCTGCTCGTATGCAGGGTATTGAGGAAGTCTATGAGCAGGCAGCACAAGACCTGTATGCTACAAGATTTCAGGCGTTTCGCCTTATCCTCCTACCATTGATGGCTCCAGGAATTATGTCAGGATTTCTGCTGGCATTTATTATTTCACTAGATGACTTCATCATTACAAACTTTGTCAAAGGTGCCGGAGTAGAGACGCTACCTACTGTAATCTTTGGCGCTGTTAAGCAAGGAATTAAACCAAATATAATGGCAATTTCCACACTACTCTTGGTGGTATCCGTGGGATTTGTCGCCCTGTCCTATTTCGTCGGGCGGATAGGGGAAAAGGCAAACCCGACTACAACTAAAAAAGGAGAATAGAATGAAAAAACTTATAAAATTAGGCGTTGCGGCGCTAACCCTTTCAGTGGCGGCGAATATCGCTAGTGCGGAAGGGAAGCTATCAATCTATCATTGGTTTGAATATATTCCACAAGAGCTGTTGGACAAATTTTCTGCACAATACGGTGTTGAAGTTACCATGGATACTTTTGACTCCAATGAAGCGATGCTTGCATCTCTTAAAGCTGGGAAAATGGGAAGTTACGATGTGGCTGTTCCTGGTGACTATATGGTGGAAATTATGGCCGGTGATGGCATGCTTGATACTTTCACAAAAGCTGAGATGCCAAATCACGGGAACATAATGGATCAGTGGGTAAACGTTGGTTTTGACATGGGGCGCAAATCGTCGATCCCTTATCAGTGGGGGTCAACCAGCTTTTCGGTAAATCGTGATGACTACAAAGGGGATATCAACACTCTTGCTATAGTTTTTGATCCACCTGCTGAATTGCAAGGAAAAATCAATGTGCTCGATAGCCAAGGCGAACTTCTTGCTCTTGCATCAATGTACCTCGGTATTCCGCAATGCACAACGGATCGTGACCAGCTTAAGACTCTTAATGAACTTCTTCAGAATGCTAAACCTCACTGGGCCAGTTTTGGTTCTGATATAGCCAAAGACGTACTTGTATCTGGCGACGCATCAGTTGGTATGATTTGGTCTGGGTTTAGTGCAAAAGCTCGAGAAGAAGGTGCAAACGTTGAATATGCATTTCCGAAAGAAGGATACGTTGTTTGGATGGACAATGTTGTTTTACTAAAGGATGCACCAAATCGTGACAATGCCCTGAAGTTCATGAATTTTCTACTAGAGCCAGAAAATGCTGCAGCTGTAACTAACTATGCAGCTTATACTGCTGGCGTCAAAGGCACGGAACCTCACCTGTCTGACGCAGTAGCAAACTCACCTGAATCAAATCCGCCAGCATCACCTGTAGGTGAATTTGTTCAAGCGTGTTCTCAGGAAGTTCAAACGGTCTATGACACCATCTGGACTAATTTGAAGAAGTAAACAATTCTAACGTCTTCTTAGAAAGGAGGAGCTATGATTGTTGCCGCATACCAAGGCTTCTCGCCTGAGGGGAACATAAAAAGTGCCTTGGCCACAGTCGATAAAACACTGGCCAAGGCAGCTAACGAAAATGTAGAAATGATCGTGTTTCCAGAGTTGTATTTTCCTGGGTATAATCAAATGAAAAGTCATCCTGTTGTAGCCCAAAAGCAAGGAGGCAGTTGGGAAACTAAGCTTGCCGCGCTGGCGAAAAAGCATGGTTGTGGTCTAACAATAGGTTGGGCTGAACGGGACGGAGACAGTATCTATAATAGTGCGTCCACATTTGACCGAGCAGGCACAAAATTAGCTCATTTTCGGAAAATCCAGCTCTGGGGTAAAACAGAGCAAGAAATATTTGAGTATGGGGATAGCTATGTAACCTTCGAGTTAGCAGGAATAAAAATAGGGCTGCTTATATGTTATGATGTTGAATTTCCCCAGCATGTTCAGGCGCTCGCCCAAATGGGCGTTCAGCTTGTACTTGTGCCGACTGCTAATCCTGTGAATTTTAGCATAGTAAACACCACGTTGGTACCTGCTAGGGCATCAGAAAATGCCATGACTATTGTTTATACAAATTACTGTGGAAGTGATAATGGCCTGTCATTTTGCGGTCAATCAACGATCGTGGGCCCCCTTGCCCAGCCTCTCGCTTCTGCTGGTCCTGATGATGAAGATCTTCTAATCGCCGACCTCAGTTCAATCAATAATATTGATGCAGCTTTAATATCCACTCAACTTACTGATTTCAGAAAGGTTCTTACCAAATGACTCTAGACATTCCGACAACCACTGATGACGTTCTCACTTCTGATACTCATTTGATCCAATCCTTTGCAGATCTAAATGCGCTTAAGCAAAACGATGCACGTACCGTTATTGTTGGTGCTGAGGGTGCTTATGTCACTGACAGTGATGGCAATAAATTAATTGATGGCATTGGGGGCCTTTGGTGTGTTAATATAGGGCATCGTCGGAAAGAGATAATCAATGCAATTACCGAACAGCTGAATACTCTTGATTACTATTCCACTTTTTACAATTTTACACATCCAACAGCAGCTAAGCTAGCTGCAAAAGTTACATCTCTTGCTCCAGGTCATTTAAATACTGTGCACTTTGGAAACTCTGGTTCAGTCGCAAATGACAGTGCAATCCGGATGCTTCATCATTACTATAATCGTCTTGGTAAACATAATAAAAAGCTCGTTCTTAGTCGTGAGGGCGCGTACCATGGATCCACCCATCTTGCGATGGCAATGACAACCCCTGCCTATGCTGACGGTTGGGATAAGGCGGAGGGCCTTGTCCATCATTTAAAATGCCCACACTTTTGGCGATATGGGAACGGCATGACGGAAGGAGAATATTTGGATTTTCTTCTTGAAGATGCCAAATCTCGGATTGAGACACTAGGCAGCGAGAACATCGCTTGCTTTATCGCTGAACCTATACAGGGTGCTGGTGGCCTTATTGTCCCACCGAACGGCTACCATGTAAGAATGGGCGCGCTATGCAAGGACTATGATATCAAATATATTACTGATGAGGTAGTTACCGCTTTTGGTCGTTTGGGTCATTTTTTTGCTTCCAAAGATGTCTTCGGCGTGCAGCCTGATATTATAACTACTGCTAAAGGCCTGACTTCTGGCTACCAGCCGCTATCTGCTACCATTATCAGTGACGAAATCCACGAAGTGATCTCTGGAGAAGGTTCTATGTTTCTTCATGGTATGACCTATTCTGGTCATCCCGCAGCGTCAGCAGCTGCACTAGCAAATATTGCCTTAATGGAGAAAGAGGGTATTCCACAGCGAGTACAAAAAACCGGAAAGCATTTTGAAAATAGTCTGCATAAGCTGTCAGATTTGGACTTGGTTGGTGAAGTCCGTGGTAGTCACTTCATGATGGGAATTGAATTTGTCAAAGAAAAAATCAATAAAACGCCGTTTGAACCGGAAGATAAAATTGGCCTAAAAATCGCTCGTGCAGCGCAGCGGCGTGGCTTGATTGTCAGACCTCTTGGCAACATTGCCATTTTGTCGCCAACATTAATTATGGACGAAGATATGATTGATGACGTTGTGAATATAATGAGTAACAGCATCAAAGAAGTTCAAAGTGAGCTTTGAACGATAAAAGGGCTTTTCTAATGACATTGGAAAAAACAGATGTTGTCGTAGTAGGTGGAGGTCAAGCGGGTATCGCAGCAAGCGAGCACCTCACAAGGGCTGGTATCAAACATATCGTTTTGGAAAGAGCACGAACTGCGGAACATTGGCGAACAATGCGCTGGGATTCGCTTGTTGCAAACGGTCCTGCATGGCACGATCGTTTTCCGAATATGGAGTTCAAGGGCCAGCATCAAGATGCCTTTGTTCCAAAGGAAGAAGTTGCCGATTATCTTGTTGATTATGCCAAGATGTTTAATGCGCCAATTCGTGAGGGCATTAATGTGAGATCTGTAAAGCGTAAAGATAAAGGTGCTGGGTTTGTTGTTGAAACGAGCGATGGAGTGATTGAAACTTCTTATGTAATTTCTGCTACCGGAGCATTCCAGCGGCCACTGGTGCCCCCAATTATTCCAGAGATTGAAGGGATTAAACAAATACATTCTACGGCCTATCGAAATCCTGAAGAATTACCAAAAGGTAATGTCTTAGTGGTTGGTGCAGGCTCATCTGGCGCTCAGATTACTGCAGAACTGATGAAGACTGAGCGAAAAACCTTTCTTTCTGTAGGGGCTCACGATCGACCGCCGCGCCGTTACCGCAACCGAGACTTCTGCTGGTGGCTAGGTGTCCTAAATCTCTGGGATGCGGAAGCAAACCCATCATCAACTCATACGACGATTGCTGTCTCAGGGGCTGATGGTGGTGCAACTGTTGATTTTCGCAAGCTTGCAAGTCAAGGGTTGACGCTTTTGGGTCTGACCGAGACTTATGACAATGGCGTGCTTACCTTCGCAAACAATCTTGCTGATAATATTCGGGAAGGTGATAAAAGTTATCTTGCAATACTTGATCTTGCTGACGCCTATGTAGACCGAAATGGACTTGATTTACCACTTGATCCTGAAGCTCGTGAGATCGGCCCAGATCCAGAATGTATCGCTAGGCCAATTCGCTCCCTTAATCTTTTTAATGAGAATATAAAAACAATTCTCTGGGCGACTGGCTTTTCCAATGACTACGGTTGGCTTCAACTTGATGCATTTGAAGCTGATAATGTTCCGTCGCATAAACGTGGTATTTCTACTGAACCTGGCGTTTATTTCTTAGGTTTACCCTGGCAATCACGCCGTGGATCTTCCTTTATTTGGGGAGTTTGGCACGATGCCAAATTTATCGTTGATCATATTGAGAAACAACAAGGCTATCTTGCCTACCAAGGCAGTGCAGAGTGCCTTCAACTTTAGTGGAGCTTGCTTATATGACGCATATTAGGATCCGTAAATTCAATACCGCAGAGACCTATCCAGAGCAAAATCTAGATAATGATCTCTGCCAAGCGGTTATTGCGCGCGGGGCAACAGTTTTTCTTCGTGGTCAGTGCCCCCAAGATCTGGATACTGCAGAAAATATTTCCAGCAAAGATCCTGTCACGCAAACCCATAAAGTAATGCAAAACATCCAGCAGTTAATTGGCGAAGCTGGAGGTAAAATGGAAGATATGTGCAAAGTCGTTGTATATATTACGGACACCCGTCATCGCGAGGCAGTCTACAGAACTATGGGTGAATACCTTAAAGGTATATACCCAGTTTCCACAGGTCTTTGTGTGACAGCTTTGGCACGCCCGGAGTGGTTGGTAGAGATAGATGCAACTTTTGTAATTCCAGACTGAAAAGGGCTTCGGATGACTTTTTCCATTGTAGCGAAATGCGTTGACACTGGGCAGTTTGGACTGGCAATTTCCTCATCCTCACCCGCCGTTGCAGCACGGTGTGCATTTGCAAAAGCGGGCGTGGGTGCAGTTGCCACACAAAATGTAACTAACCCAGCTTTAGGTCCTATGGTGCTTCAACATCTTGAGTCAGGAAGTTCAGCTTCCAATGCAGTTACAACTTCGATTTCTAGTGAGCCATTCCCTAGTTATCGGCAGCTCTTGGCGGTCGATAGAAATGGTAATACATGTATTCATTCTGGAGAAAACTCTCTTGGCCTTTGGACAGAGACACAGGGCCTTTACTGTGCAGCCGGCGGAAATCTTTTGGCAAATCTAGACGTGCCGCAGGCCATGGTTGAAGGCTTTGAAAATACAAAGGGAACTTTAGGCGACCGTTTAGTTGCAGCTATGCAAAGTGGATTAGCTGCGGGTGGCGAGGCGGGACCTTTGCACTCGGCAGGATTGCTAGTCGTTGACACACAAGATTGGCCATATGCGGAGCTTCGCTGCGACTGGACGGAAGATTGTCCAATTACCATGATTGCACAGGCTTGGAAGATTTATAAACCGCAAGCCAAAGACTATGTGATGCGTGCCCTTAATCCAACGGATGCGCCATCTTACGGAGTTCCAGGTGATGAGTAGAATTTGATGAAAGGTGTATAAAATGCAGAGCTTTGAAGATTACACATCTCTAGCTAATTCAATGGATTTTCGAACCAAGTGTTGGATAGATGGGCAATTTGTTTCGGCTAAAAGTGGCGAGACCTTTGAGAACATCAATCCGGCTACTGGCAAAAAGCTGTGTGATGTCGCAAGAGGCAATAGTAATGACATTGACGCTGCGGTAAATGCCGCTCGTACTGCTTTTGAGGATGGCCGTTGGTCTGGAAAGACACCAAGTGAGCGTAAAGAAGTTATCCTAAATCTAGCGAGACTTATTCGTGAAAATATTACAGAAATGGCCCTACTCGATACTTTGGATATGGGTAAGCCTATTTCTGAAACTGTAAACGTAGATGCGCCGGGTTCTGCTTTCTTTTTCCAGTGGCATGCTGAAGCTACCGATAAAATATATGATGAAATTGCGCCGACAGGTGGCCGGGACATTGCCATGATCCGCCGCGTTCCACTGGGTGTGATCGGTGCCGTAGTACCTTGGAACTTCCCACTAGATATGGCTACCTGGAAATTAGCACCGGCTTTGGTCACGGGGAACTCTGTAGTACTTAAACCGGCAGAACAATCGCCGCTTTCTGCGCTACGCCTTGCAGAACTGGCCAAAGAAGCTGGGCTGCCAGATGGTGTTCTGAATGTTGTGCCCGGATTTGGTGAAGATGCGGGCCAAGCCTTAGGCCGTCATATGGATGTGGACTGTCTCGTATTTACAGGTTCAACAGTTGTAGGCAAACTTTTCCAGAAATACGCTGGTGAGAGCAATATGAAACAAGTATGGCTTGAAACAGGCGGAAAAAGCCCAAATATTATTTTTCCTGATGCGGATTTAGAAAAAGCTGCTGACATGGCGGCATTTGGAATCTTTTTTAACCAAGGGGAGGTCTGCTCAGCCAATTCACGCCTTTTGGTACATTCAAGTATTAAGGACGAGATGGTCGGCAAGCTTAGAGAAAGAGCAGAAAAGATTAAGCAAGGTGATCCACTTGACCCAGCAACTACCATGGGAGCAATGGTCGACGTGAACCATGCCAAAAAAGTTGAGGGGTTCCTAAATGTTGGCAAAGTTGAGGCTAAGCTTATCATCGGTGGTGATCGGTTCTCTATCAACGACAGTGACGCTTATATTCAGCCCACTATTTTTTCAGATGTTCCAGAAGGTGCCGTAATAGCCCGCGATGAGATCTTTGGCCCAGTTCTTGCGATCCAAACATTTGATACTGAAAGTGAGGCTATCGAAATGGCAAATAAAAGTGTCTATGGTTTAGCGGCATCCGTTTGGACATCTGATTTGGCGCGCGCAATGGATTTGTCAGAAAAGTTGCATGTAGGTACTGTTTCAGTGAATACAGTGGATGCTCTGTCTGCAATGACCCCATTTGGCGGTATGAAGCAATCTGGCTTTGGTCGAGATTTGTCTATTCATTCTTTTGACAAATACACTGCACTTAAGACCATTTGGATTAAATACTAACTTTAAGGGGCCGGCCTTGGATGACCTCAATGATATCATCGATATACTAACAAAGCTTGTCGGGTTCAAAACAGTCGCGAACGAACCAAACCTTGATCTTATTGATTGGGTTGAAAATTTTTTAGCTAAATCTGGGTTCCGAATTCAACGTATTCCCTCGCCGTGTGGATGTAAGGCTGGCTTGCTTGCAAAATTTGGTGATGGTGATGGTGGTATTTTGTACTCTGCACACAGTGATGTGGTCTCAACTGAGGGACAAGACTGGACCTCTGACCCATTTGTGCTTCAGCGTACCGGTGGCCGGGTAATTGGACGTGGCACCACTGATATGAAGGGTTTTCTGGCTTGTGTTTTAGCACAAGCAAGAAGTTGTCGGGATATGCCTCCAGAAAAACCTTTTATGATTGCCTTATCCTGGGATGAAGAGATTGGATGTCGAGGTATTCCTAATATGATCGATCACGTCGTTCCATTTCTTGGCTGTCCGGATCTTGTAATCGTGGGAGAACCCACAGAGATGCAGCTTTGTTTGGGACATAAAGGAAAAGCTTCTTATCAAGCTATTTGTTACGGAGAGGCGGGACATTCGGCACTCGCGCCAAATTTTAAAAATGCACTTCATGTTGCAGCGAGATTTATTTTAGCGACCTCAGATTTGCAATTAAGGCTTGCTAAAAGTGGTGCTAGGGATGACGCTTTTACTATACCCTATTCGACTCTTCACGCGGGGATTGTTCGAGGTGGTGTTGCTCTTAACATCGTACCAGAAAGGGCAGAGATCAGTTTTGAAATCCGTCACCTGACTACAGAAGAACCGGCCACGATTTTGAACGAACTAGATACACCTTCTGAAAGCATGGAAATTTCTCGTGTCTACCAATATCCTGGGCTAAGTGCAAATGAAGCTGATCCAATTTGGAAATCTGTCCAGGCACTGACTAATGTGCCTGGCCCGATCAAAGTAGCTTTTGGTACCGAAGCGGGCTTCTTTGCCAATATTGGTCTGAGAACTGCAGTTATAGGTCCTGGTTCAATGGATTGTGATGGTCATAAGCCTGATGAAGGGATCGATATAAATCAACTGCGTAAATGCAAAGATTTCTGTGGAAAATTGCAACACGGTTTACAGAGTATCTTGAGCTTAAACTGAAATTCTATAACTTTGAGTGAAACCAAAACTATTACAAAGTAAAGAATTATGGCAAACAAAATTACAGGTTGTGTTTTTGATTTGGACGGAACATTGGCAGATACTGCGCCAGATATTGCCCTAGCCCTGAACAAATCGCTTAATGACGCAGGATATAAGCAGCTTCCGTTAGAATATATAAAAAGAATGATCGGTAATGGAATTCCTGTTTTAGTTCGTCGGGCCCTTTTTCATGTTGAAGCACCGGATAATCTTGCACCTGATGTCATAACTTCAATGCTTACCTACTCCCGTAAGTATTACTGTGAAAAGTCATCACTTATGCATGGGGTTGAAAATTGTCTGGAGGGTTTGAAAAAACGTGCGATTCCAATGTCTGTCTGCACTAATAAGGATGAAACTGTAGCGCAGATGGTAGTCTCAGCACTTGGCCTCAATAGTTATTTTAATACTATCGTGGGAAGCCGGCCAGACCTTGTAAAAAAACCTGATCCATCGATGTTACAAATAGCCGCTGAAGCCATAAATAGTCCTATCGAAACAACTATGATGATTGGTGACTCCGAAGTTGATGCCGCAACAGGCATCGCCGCTAGTTCTATCTCGGTAATTGTTCGCGGTGGTTATTGTCATAAGCCATATGAAGAGCTCAATGTTACGCATCTTCTTGATAGTATGGAGGAGTTGCTTGACATTATAGATAATCAGTATGCGCGCTAAGTGACGTAGCAATTGAAGTAATAAATCGCAGGCTCAATATTTTTTTTCCTAAATTATTATCTTTCAATGGTTTGTTTCGATATCTACTGTAATTTATCATCAAAAAGAGTCTTTAATTCGCAAGAAAGAGTATGATCTAATTATGACTACGAAAAGTGTAATATTAAATTCTGAAAAGCCCGCTTTGCTTTTGTCTGCATGTCCTAGATATCAGCGATCGCCGCTTAAAAAGAATTCGATACAAGGTAATTCTTTTTGGATAAAAGATGAAACCCAACGTATGGGACTAGGAGCGTTTAAAGCACTGGGCGGTGTTTACGCTGTAGGTAGTATCATTGCAGAAAAACAAGGTTTGCCCTTAAATACGGATAGTTTTTTTCTTGATGAGTTTAAATCGTGCGCTCGAGAGTTAACTTTTGTTTGTGCCAGTGCGGGTAATCACGGTCTTGCAGTAGCAGCAGGAGCTCAAATCTTTGGTTCAAAAGCACGCATTCATTTGTCGGATACTGTTCCAGAGGATTTTGCCAAGAGGCTAATAAAGAAAAATGCCCAAGTAGTTCGGTCAGGGGCCAATTATGAGGAAAGTATCAAAGCCGCCATTGAGGATGCTAACAGTAATAAAGCAATTCATTTAGCTGATGGCTCATGGCCTGGTTATATTGAGCCACCGAGGCTTGTGATGGAAGGTTACACAATTATGGCTAAGGAGCTGTGTGAACAATTTGAGCAGTTAAATGATTGGCCGACGCATGTTTACCTCCAAGCTGGTGTGGGAGGCTTTGCTGCTGCGGTAGCTTTTGAAATTCGCAACAGTTGGAGAGAACAACCAAAAATTATTATTGTTGAACCAGATGCAGCGCCTTGTCTAAAACAAAGTATAGAGCATGGTAAAATTCTGACGGTTGAGGGTCCAGTCTCGGAAATGGGGCGATTAGATTGTAAGACACCTTCAATGTTAGCTTTTGATATTCTTTCGGAAGCTGCAAATGAATTTTGCTTAATTACAGAAGAGCAAGCACAGAATGCGGCAAGACTTTCAAATGAAATGGGACTTGCTACTTCTCCATCTGGAGCAGCTGGTCTGGCTGCTTTGTTGGCAAATCCGGACAAAGATGCATCATCTTTAGTTTTTTTTACTGAGGGAAGTGTCAACTGAACAACGTAACTACTAGATCACTAGATTGTATATTAAAATTTTTGTTGAATAATATTCTTGTCTTATTCTGATTAACAGTCTAGATGGCTGCTAGCATTACGATACTCTATCCAAATGTCATGCCATATGACAGGAATTATAATTCTACCAGGTCTTTGTTTTGAGTTTCGCCATACGTTTCCGCAAAAGCGTATGCTGCTGACTATAGAGCGAAATTAAAAGGTACATAAATGTATTATAAAAATATTATGGAGGTTCGTAATTATGGATTTCAATGAGTTCCCGCTTCCTGAAGCAATTCAACATAAATTAGAAGCATTAGATTTTAAAGCGGCAACTCCTATCCAGGAGCAGGCAATACCGGTCGCGCTAAGTGGTAAAGACATTCTTGGTTCTGCACAGACTGGTACTGGAAAACTGCTGCTTTTTCTATCCCTTTACTTACAAAGGTTATGAATAATGCAGATGTATATGGGCTTATAGTTACGCCAACCCGTGAGTTAGCTATGCAAGTTGATGCACAAATTCGTATGCTTTTGAGTTTAAAATCAAAAATCCGATCAGTTGTACTTATTGGTGGGGCATCCATGGATCGTCAGATGCAAATGCTTTCGAAAAACCCACGAATTATTGTCGGTACGCCTGGCCGTATTATCGATCATCTCGAAAGAAATAGTATTGATTTATCTGCATTTAATTATGTGGTTTTAGACGAAACTGACAGAATGCTAGATATGGGTTTCTCCGCTCCGATTTCGAAAATTTTTGATCATGTCGCAACCGAACGTCAAACCTTACTATTTTCGGCAACACTACCTAAGGGCATTCAAAATGTATCAGCAAAATATCTAAATAACCCAACTCGTATTGAAATTGGACGAACCAACAGTGCTGGCAAAAATATAAAGCAGACAACACAATTTGTTAATAAACAGGGTAAATTTGATGCACTTGTAAAAGCGCTAAGTCAGCATGAAGAAAGTGCAATTGTATTTATGAATAGTAAATTTGCCACAGAAAAGCTGGCGAAGCGTTTGAAAGTAGTGGGCATATCCGCAAGTGCAATCCACGGTGATCTACGTCAAAATAAACGAGAGCGGGTTATTTCTGGGCTTCGCAACAATAAATTTAGAGTACTAGTCGCGACAGATGTCGCCGCGCGCGGTATTGATGTTCCCCATATTCACCAAGTAATTAACTTTGATCTACCAAGACAAACGGAAGACTACATTCACCGAATTGGTCGAACTGGTCGTAATGGCGCAAACGGATTAGCTTTGAGCCTAGCAACGACTGCAGATAAAGGTAAATTGGAAGAAATTGATGAATTACTGGGAGTAAAGACGGCTAGTTCGTCCATTAAAAGAGGCCAGAGAAAAACATCTCGCAAAAAACCTAATTCACAAAGCCGCTGGCGACACAAACGGAAATCGCGCCCCAAAGCTGCATAATAATTATATTATCGTACAAAATTGGGTGAATTATACTTAGATCATAAATTTAATTTAGACTTTATTTGGTGTGTTTATGCGGCTGAATGACAACTTGCTTGGTGCTGCCCTTATGACGTGCTGTGTCTTGGCTTATGTTCTTAACGATGCCGTAATGAAATTGCTGTTTGCGGATATTGATTTTTTTCAAGCTATTTTTTTACGAGGTCTCGTTAGTTTGCCGCCAATATTAATTATGGCATTAATGACTAAGATGCTACTGCAAAAATACTCCGCAAAGAACCAACGTCTTATGATTATTCGTATTTTAGCCGAAATTGGTACAACTGTTACCTTTTTAACAGCTCTAAAACATATGCCGCTGGCTAATGTTACTGCCATATTACAGTCCCTACCGCTAGCCATAACTATGGCGGCTGCTATTTTTTTAGGTGAACCGGTTGGTTGGCGTCGATGGAGTGCAATTTGCGTTGGTTTTACAGGGGTATTAATTATCATTCGACCAGGGCTTGCTGGTTTTAACTCATATTCACTTTTAGCTCTAGCAGCAGTAATATTATTAACCGTTAGAGAAATATCTACGCGACAGCTTGATAATAAGGTTCCTACTGTGACTGTGGCTTTATCTACTACTCTTGGCATTACAGCTTTTGCTGCTTTAATGCTTATTGGCACTGAGTGGGCTGAAATTAATTTTGTTTCGTGGTCATTGATTATAGCGGCAGCGGCAGCTGTGACCGTGGCTACTTTACTAAGTGTTGTAGCAATGAGAACGGGAGATATTGGTTTTGTTTCTCCCTTTAGATATACTTCACTAATTGGAGCAATTGGATTGGGAATTTTACTTTTTGGTGAGTGGCCAGACGGAGTAACATTACTGGGGGCCGCTATAATAGCGTTTGCGGGGATCTATTCACTTTACAGAGAACAAATTTTTAATAAAAATGTTTGAGATTGTGGATTCAAGCATTGCAATATTAATTTTTAATTTTTGCTAAAGCTATTTCTAAATCTGCCCAGAAACCACTGCAGCTGAACTCAAAGCACTGATTCATCCATTTTTCAGAGAAGTTTATTTCCATTTTTCTCCTATTTGATTTTGCTGTTAGATTTTCGGTTTTGTAAGCGTCATCAATTATTTCCAATGCAGCAGGGCTTTCAAAGACTATTTTTTCATAGTCTTTAATCGGCCTATTCTCATTTCTTCTCTCTATTACGTGTAGTGCAAACATTTTTGCATGCATACAGTTCTGCATAGAGACCTCAATTGCATGTGAGTCTGCTTTAAGGTTTGTTGGGGTAACTGAAACAATAGTCAGCGAAAGAATTAACGGTGCAGCAAAAAATGTTTTCATCTGATTATAAATTAAGATAAATTTGTCCACTGAAGACCTAGCGCTTGGTAGGCTGCAGTAAACGGTTTTCTATATTTTATATTGATATTGTTTTTATAAAAAGTTTGCCTGTAATGCGAACAGATGGCTATTACGGATAGAATAAAAGTCTGGAGATTTATAATGCGAAAAAGAGACAGGGCTGAGTATATTGCTGCGCGTCTAGATGAAATTTATCCCAAAACGCCTGTCCCTCTAGACCATGGGGATAATTTTCAACTTTTAGTGGCAGTTTTACTGAGCGCCCAATGTACAGATGAGAGAGTAAATATGGTTACGCCAAAATTATTTTCAATGGCTGATAATCCCAAAGATATGGCGGCTTTAAAAGAAGCTGATATACTTAGTGCAATCCGTACATGTGGCCTCGCACCGAAAAAGTCAAAAGCAATAAAAGCACTTTCCTCAATTTTAATTAACGATCATTCGGGAGAGGTGCCGAGTTCCTACTTAGAGTTGGAGTCATTGCCTGGAGTTGGCCATAAAACTGCATCAGTTGTTATGTCACAGGGATTTGGCTATCCAGCTTTTCCAGTTGATACACATATACATCGGCTTGCTCAGAGATGGGGCTTAACTAAGAAAAACAATAATGTTGTAAAAACTGAACGTGACTTAAAATTAATATTTCCTGAAGACCGCTGGAATAAACTTCACTTACAGATTATTTTTTATGGACGTGAATTTTGTACCGCTCGCGGATGCCGAGGTATCAAATGTGAGATATGTAGAACTTGCTATCCTAACAGAAAAAAGCCCTATGATTGAGACAGGCAACGAATTAGTATTCGGTTGCATGAAGATTAATTATTTTGAGCAATGGAGAAAGCTTTGAAAATAAGCAAGGAGATTATATGGCATTTTATATGTGATGAGTGCAGCCTCTGGTGGTCTTTTGCCTCTTCCGATAATTATCAACCAAAGAGAGATGTATTCTGCCCTCATTGTGGACATAAAAACAAAATTGAAGATTTAGAAGAGTAATTGCGCAAACCAGACTAAAATATAAACACAGTTCAACGAATTCTAATATTTGAACGGCTCAATTGGTCAACTCTTGTAACGCCCATTAGTTTCATATCGCGTTCTACCTCAACAGCTAATTGGTTAAGAGCTCGCTCCACCCCAGCTTGACCCGCCGCTGCCAAAGCGTACAAATAATATCTACCTATAGAGCAACATTTTGCCCCTACCGATAGTGCTTTCAAAACATGTGTGCCTCGTTGAATACCCCCTTCACATACGACGTCTATTTTATCTCCTACGGCGTCACATATTTCAGCAAGTTGATCAAATGGCGCTCTACTGCCGTCCAATTGCCTTCCGCCGTGATTGGAAACCATTATACCGGTACACCCAATATCGACTGCTCTCTTGGCATCTTCAACGCTCATAATACCTTTTAGAGCAAACTGGCCATTCCACTGCTGACAAAGTTTCTCTGCGTCCGACCAATTCATTGATTGATCCAGCATAGTTGAAAAATACTGCCCTACCGAGACTGCCAAATTTGTACCTTCGGTTACATGTCCAGAGAGATGTGGCATATCGAATTTCTCTTTTGTAAAGAAATTCCATGCCCACATTGGATGGAACGCAAAACTTAATAAGGAGTCTAATGTAAGCTTTGGAGGCGAAGTGAACCCAGTACGAAGGTCTCTCTCTCTGTTTCCACCAGTGATAGTATCAACGGTTAGTGCTAATACATTAAATTTAGCAGCTTTGGCCCTCTCTAAGAGAGCGTCGTTCAACCCGCGATCTTTATGAAAGTAGAACTGAAACATTTTAGGGCCAGTACTTATTTTGGCTATGTCTTCAACCGTAACCGTCGCAAGAGATGATACGCCAAACATCGTGCCGGCGCTTGATGCAGCTTTAGCTACTGCTCGCTCCCCCTCATGGTGAAATAGTCTCTGCAGAGCTGTTGGGGCACAGTAGAAAGGCATAGAAAGTTCTTGCCCCATAATTTTTGTGCTCATGTCAACTTCTTCCACCCCGGCCAACACGTTGGGAACTAAATCGACATCATTGAACGATTGAGAGTTTCTTTTGTAGGTTACCTCATCATCCGCTGCTCCATCTATATAATGAAATATAGGACCTGGTAATCTCTTCTTTGCCAGTGTTCGGAAGTCTGAGAAATTGTGACATTGACCCAAGTTCATGTATTATCCTTCCCAAGCAATTTTAGACTTATTATTGTTGTTAATTTAAGTTTTGTTAAAAAGTATTTACTGTCAGATGCGAATTTTGATTAGGTTTAGTTTTTTGAGCAACGCAGTGTCATAAAGCTAGTGCAAATTTCAAACAAACCAAATTTCATGTTTTAAAAAATTATTAGATATTTGCAAGATGATTTTCTGTGTTGTTAGTCATTCTAGTGCAGACATTTTTTAATATATTTTAATCTTAAAGTAGGTCCAATTGGAATGTAGTTTCTGTGTTCGAGGAAGTTATTGGAAAATTTGAAAATTAAACTGATCTAAGCAGGTTTCCCGTGGCATCCCGAGTATGAATTGTAAAGTGGCTCTTCTCGTCTAAGCTTGTTGGACGAGAAATTTTCAAAAATTTCAACTTTGAGTGGATAACAACTAGCCTCATCGCTAGAATGTTCGCTGGAACAGTCACCGCCTGGACAAGCAGATAAACCTGCAATTAAATCAATTTCAGCAAAAAATTCCAAGTAATCACCTGGTCTTACTGGACTAGCTTTCATAAAATATTGTCCTGTGTCTTTCGTAAATCCAGTGCACATAAAAACATTTAATACATCGTGCACATATTGTTCCGCATCAGAAATTTCTAAATTTTTATATTTTGCTAATGCACGCGTTAAATTTGAATGACAGCAATGATCGTAATTATCGCCAGAGAGAAGTTTGTTCGTGTATGGATCACATCTGGTCCCAATCACGTCGTGAACAGATCCTCCATATTCATCGATACCGTACCAATCTAGAGTATCTGCAGTAATTGTCGCTATTGGTCTAAGGTAGGGAAAATTTGACCACAGCCTATTGCCAGTACTTACATGAGAACCGTGAAGTGCCCGTGTTTTTCCTGAATAAAACCTTTCATTTAAATTACTTTCAGCCCATAAGTTGAGATCACCCACTTGGGGGCCTTCAGACGATATTATGCGAAAAAATTGGCCAGACTTTACAGGAAAACAAACTCCTTGGCGTGGTGGTGTGATGATCGTATTGATAAGTAATGAGCCTTTTCTATGATCTTTGAGTTGGCTTAGTTCTGGATCTGGAAGTGTGTCATTCGGATAACAAATTACAGGCCGTATTTCTTTTCGTTTTTTTGCATCGTCGGTAGAAATCATTTAAAGTTTCCATAAAATTTATACTAATATTATATAATAAATTATTCTTGCTGAAATGCATGTAATATTTGACATTTGGAGGGTTAACTTTGTTTCCTTTTAAATTAAGTCAGATGTTTATAAAGCTAGAGACTGAGATTGCACTGGATAAAGAATAGTCAAGCCGAAAAGATCTTTATTGGAAACTAGGATTATTTGATTACCAACGGTGAGAAAATGGTTAAAGAGAAAAGAAAAGTTATTATAACCTGTGCGATTACGGGAGCCATTCATACGCCAAGTATGTCTAAGTATTTGCCAGTAACACCCAAAGAAATTTCAGATGCAGCAATTTCTGCTGCTAAAGCTGGCGCTTCAATTCTGCACTTACATGCAAGGGACCCAGACAATGGCAAGCCAACGCAGGATCCGAAAATCTTTAATAAAATTTTGCCAAAAATTAAACAAGAAACTGATGCTGTAGTAAACATAACTTCAGGTGGTAGCCCTCACATGACAGTCGAAGAGAGGATGATGCCAGCCTCGACTTTTAAACCCGAGCTCGCATCTCTGAATATGGGTTCTATGAACTTTGGGCTCTATCCTATGCTGAATCGATTTAGCAAGTTTCAGTATGCTTGGGAAAAAGATCACCTTGAGAAGTCAAAAGATCTAGTTTTCAAAAATACTTTCCAAGATATAGAGGCAATATTAAAAATCGGTCATGCCAATGAAACAAGATTTGAATTTGAGTGTTACGATATTTCGCATCTCTATAATTTAAAGCATTTTGTTGACCGTAAATTAGTTGAACCACCATTTTTTATTCAGTCAGTATTTGGTTTGTTAGGGGGTATAGGGGCGCATCCTGAAGATTTAATGCACATGAAACGAACGGCCGATCGTTTGTTTGGCAATGAGTATATATGGTCAATCCTGGGTGCAGGGAAAAATCAGATGACACTAGCGTCAATGGGCGCTGCTCAGGGTGCAAATGTGCGCGTTGGTCTTGAAGACTCTCTATGGATTGAACCTGGTAAGTTGGCGCGATCCAGTCAAGAGCAAGTTGTCAAAGTGCGGAATATTCTGGAGGAATTTTCTCTAACTATTGCAACGCCTAGCGAGGTCAGAAAGATGTTAAAACTAAAGGGCATTGAAAATGTAGCCTTCTAGAAAGTCGATATAGATTAAGTATTATACTAGGATGACTTTACTTAATGGAAAATTACCGACTTACTTTGTTTGAGTAGACGAGGATCTAAAGATTTAACTAATACTTTTTTTCCGTCTAATATTTCATAGCACCTCTCAAGCGTTTCAGTTTCTAAGCGGTCCATTGCTCCGTCAGTATAGAAGGTTAAATGGGGCATAAGAATAACGTTTGGTCTGCCATATAATTCTTTCATTGGGTGATATTTTGAATTTAATGGCTCTTGGCTGAAGACATCCAATCCTAGGCCTGAAATCCACTTCTCTTTTATTGCTTTAATCAGAACTTTCTCATCAACAATAGCACCACGTGCAGAGTTAATTAGAATAGAGCTTGATTTCATATGGCGTAATTCTTTTTCACCAATTAGTTTTTCGGTTTCGGAATTTAAAACGCTGTGAATACTCACAAAGTCACTGTCTGATAATAGCTGATTTAGGGAGTTGTATTTTGTAACTCCAAACTTTTTCATTTCTTGACTGTCAGTATGAGGACTAAATGCTATAACTCTGGCACGGAAACCATGACTGGCCATTCGTGCCATGCTTTTTCCTATTTTACCAAAACCGACTATGCCTAAAGTCTTCTCTGCAATATCAGATCCAAGCCATTTAGGTTCGGGCCATGCCCATCCATTATTTTCCATTTGATTTTGAATAGCTGGTAATTTTTTTGCAAGCGCGATGAGCATCGCAAATGCTCCCTCAGCTACGGTTTCTTCGGCGTACTCTGGAATATTAACAACAGGTAAGCCGTTATCTATCGCGGCAGCAATATCGATTGCATCAATGCCGACACCATATTTCACAATGCCTTTCAGCTTTTTTGCAGCTTCAATTACTTTTCGTGTAATTGGAGTGTAACACATAAGGATAAGATCAGCGTCACTGATGTGTTCAATCAGTTCATCTTCTGAAATCCCATCTGGCAGTAGAACCATTTCATGACCGGCCTTTTAAGATTGGCGTCAATTATAGGTGTTTGGAGTTCTCTGTCCGTACGAACTATTTTCAAAGGGTTTCCTAGATTTTAATTTAGTTGGACTAAAACAGCAATTTAATCAAGCTAGCTTATGCTAGCATATCCAAAGCAGACTGCTCAAATTATATTAATATATTCTAAGCGACTTCTTGTCCTAGGCTGGCCTCATATAAACTGAACCAATCCTGACGATCTAAAGTCACTTTAGTCGCATCAGAAATTGAAGAAATCCTATCGAGGCTATTTGTTCCTAAAATGGGTAAAATCTTTGCGGGATGCGCCAATAAAAAAGCTACTGCAATTGCGGCACGGTCAACCTCATTTTTCTTTGCAAGCTCATCAAGTACGACCTGAATTTTTCCATTGCTAGTAATTAAATCACCACCTCCGAGTGGTGACCAAGCCATAAGTTTATGACCATGCCTCTGATGAAATGCTATATCACCGTTAGTGAATGCTCTGAGTTCATTTAAACTTATTTCTATCTGGTTTGTGATCAGTTTATTATTCATTGCAGATTGTAATAACTCCCAATCCCATGGTCTGAAATTGGATACCCCAATTGCGCCCACTTTGCCGACGGCCACCAGTTCATCAAGCGCCGCACCAGTCAAGTGGTGGTTCATAAAGGGGTCTGGTCTGTGAATTAAGAGTAGATCAATATAGTCTATACCCATTTCCACTAAAGATGCGTCGACACTTGAATGAATATGCTCTCTGGAAGTATTATAGTGTTTAACTCTAGCACCAGAGTGTCTTCCAGCATCAATAACGATGTCACATTTTGTAACAATTTCTATTTGATCGCGTAGGTTTGGATTTTGCTTCAAAGCCTGTCCAAAAACTGCCTCCGCAGTATAGCCTCCATAAATATCTGCCTGATCAATAGTTGTTATCCCATTTTCTAGGCATTTGTTTATTTTATTTTCAACATGAGATACCGATGTATTAGGGTCATCTGCCAGTCTCCACATGCCGTAAACTATACGACTAACTTCAAGCTTTTCAGATAGCTTTATTCTTTCCATTAGACTCGCGCTCCTGTTCCTAGAGGTGTTTTGGGTGGTTCACTCGGTACTCGTCCATATACGTGTGGTAAAGAGCAAGTGTCCATATCAGGCATAACGAGTTTTCCAAAATATTCTGCCTCATCCAGATGTGGGTAGCCCGAAAGTATAAATGCTTTGATTCCCATTTTTTTATAGCTTTCAAGTTTTGAAAGAACTTGATCGGCTGAACCTACTATTGCAGCGCCACATCCCGATCTTGCACGTCCTACTCCAGTCCAAAGGTTTTCTTCTACGTAACCATATTTGTCTGCAAGTTCTCTATTTTTTGTTTGATGAGCGACCCCAAGCGAGGTTGAGTCAAGAGCTCTGTCACGGATAATTTTTCCATATTCATCATCCAACTTTGAGACAATAAAGTCTGCATATTCTCTAGCTTCTTTTTCAGTTTCACGCACTACCATGTGTACCCTCAATCCATAGTCCAATGTTCGGTTGTATTTCTCTGCAACGGCGTGAACAGCTTTCATTCGGTTTTTGAGGTCTTCAATTTTTTCTGGCCACATAAGATAAACATCGCAATGTTGACCACATAATTCTAAAGCATCTGGAGAGTAGCCGCCGAAATATAAAAGAGGGCCTCCTTCCTGATATGGTCTTACTGGGTCTGTGCTTAAGCCTTGAAAATTATATATATCTCCCTCAAAATTTATTTCGTCTTGGGTCCATGCTTGTTTAAGTATTTCTACTACTTCACGTGACCTTTTATAACGATAGGGGCTGGGTTCTGTTTGTCCTGGAAAGTCGGAACTTATAATGTTTACAGTTAGTCTTCCTTCAAGCATATGATCAAGCGTGGAGAGCGTTCTACCAAGCATAATTGGCTGCATTTCCCCACATCTTACAGCGGCAAGTAGATTGATATCTTTTGTTATTGGTGCGCAGCCTGCCACAAATGAAAGCGTATCTTGACCAACTTGATACGAGGATGGGCATAAAATATTTCTGAATCCTTGAGCTTCGGCTGTCTTGACGATCTTTGAACAGTGAGCCCAGCTTGACCTCAAACTTCCATCTGGAATACCTAAAAACTGATAGTCATCAGAGCATAAAGCTGAAAACCATGCAATTTCGCTTGATTTTAGATCTTCTGAAGTAATCGGAACAACGCTCATAAATACCCCTTATTATTATTTTGCTTTCTATTTGCTAGCATTAGAAAAAAGGTATATCAATAGTATATCAATCTTATGTTAACGAAATTTGAAAGATAATAAAATTGACTGGGCGTAATTTTAATGTCGGTCCAAGCTCTTTACCGAAGTACATACAAATATCTGAGTTTCTAGCTCGTGAAATCGCGGCTGGAAGGCTTATTTCAGGTACTCGTTTAGCTCCTGAACGGCAAATGGCTAAAGATTTTAAGACATCTGTTATTACATTGAGAAAAGCACTGAAACGTCTAAACGATTTGGGGCTATTGAGGCGAATTCATGGATCGGGCAACTACGTTAAACAAAATAACGTTACTGGAAGCGTTTACGCCATGTTTCGGCTTGAACTTATTGAGGGAGGCGGATTGCCAAGAGCAAGTATTTTAGATGTTAAATTAAAAGAAAAGCCTAAAGATTTAATTCCGTTCGGACAATCCAATCAAGCTACTCGCATAAGGCGTCTGAGATATTTAAATGATCTGGTTATTGCACTTGAAGAAATTTGGATAGACAAGAGTGTGGGTGATGTCAGGTTAAAGAACATCTCAGAGTCACTGTATAAATATTATGCTGAACATCTAGGTTTGTGGATTTCAAAAGCTGAAGATTCTGTATCTATAGAAAAAGTTCCAAAATGGGCGCCGGAAGCTTTCTCTTTAGATAAAGGAACTTTAACAGGGTTTGTTGAAAGGCTGAGTTGGGGTCAGTTTAAATATCCAGTAGAATATTCTAGGACATGGTTTGATACATCCAGATCCAGGTATGTGCAACGGTTACAGTGAAAGAATTAACATGGTAAATTACGGAATTATAGGATGTGGCATGATGGGGCATGAGCATCTAAAAAACATCAAGCTTCTAGATGGTACAAATATTTCAGCTATATTTGAGCCAAATAGTGGGATGGCACAGTCAGCTTTACAATTAGCACCTGAAGCCGCTTTAGTTGATAATTTGAAAAAATTACTAGAATTCCCAGATCTTGATTGCCTCGTCATAGCAAGCCCAAACCACTGTCATCTTAACCAATTATTTAAAATTTCAGAAATCCAAAAACTTCCTATTTTGGTTGAAAAACCGTTATTTACTGCTGTTGAGGATAAAGAACTGATCTTGAATTTTATTCGAGATTACAAAGCCCCGGTATGGGTGGCAATGGAATATAGGTACATGCCTCCAATTTCGTCTTTCTTAAATAACGTTGAGACAGTGACCGGTGGCATCAATATGTTAACCATTCGTGAACATCGTTTTCCATTTCTACGTAAAGTTGGAGATTGGAACAGATTTAATATTAATTCTGGTGGGACCTTTGTTGAGAAATGTTGTCACTTCTTTGATCTTATGCGTCTAATTACTAAGTCAGAACCAAAGCGGATCATGGCAAGTGCGGGGCAGAATGTTAATCATATAGATGAAGTTTATAATGGCAAAAAATCAGATATCCTTGATAATGGATATGTTATAGTCGATTTTGAGAATGGTGTCAGAGCTATGTTGGAACTTTGTATGTTTGCAGAAGGATCCAAATACCAAGAGGAAATAATCGCTTTGGGTCATAAGGGCAAGCTGGAAACGAAAATCCCTGGTCCGGTAAGATTCTGGCCTCACAAGTTGGGAGATCCTCCTCTACCATTATTAATCAAAAGCCCTCGTCACCCGATGGGCCCCCAAGTTACTGAGGTTAAAGTGGATCCAGTTTTGCTTGAGGCTGGGGACCACCATGGATCCACTTATTATCAGCACAAAAGATTTCTTGAGTTAGTTCGTGGAAAAATTCACAAGCCAGATGTTACCCTTGAGGATGGCTATAAATCTGTAATTATGGGCATGGCCGCTCAAGAAAGTGCAAAAGAGGGCCGTGCTGTTGAATTTGATTAAATAACTAGCTCTGGCTTACACCATTGC
>JBJLGG010000010.1:0-39104 GCA_045564995.1 Paracoccaceae bacterium
TGCGCGCAGCCTCACTCAGAATTTGAGATACCAATTCCGAACTTGTGTCTTTGAACCTTGATGTTTTAATGATTTGTTCATAATCAATAATATGATCTAGGATAAATTCAAATTCAGAAACAGGAGCGCGCGTTGGCATGGGGATCCTCGTGGTTGATTCATCACTAACAAGCGTGAGGTTGTAATATAAGCCGTGTAAGAATTCTAGGATTGGATCAAGAAAGACGCAACGTCAAAAGGGAGCAATTCGTGAAAACGAAAAATCTTGGAACGAGTTGGGAGGAAATAGAAAAAGCCGCAGAAATTCTACGGCTCGGTGGTCTCGTAGCGGTCCCTACTGAAACAGTCTACGGTCTCGCTGCGGATGCCACCAATGAAGAGGCAGTTTCAAAAATATTCAAAGCAAAAGGGCGACCTGCATACAATCCTTTAATCATTCATGTGAAAAATACTAAGATGGCAAAAGAATTTGCTCAATGGAACAGGGCTGCTGAAGCTCTTGCAGAAAAATTTTGGCCTGGCCCACTTACTATTGTTTTACCGTCTAAGAAAAATTCTAAAATCGCAAAAACAGCCTGTGCAAATCTTCCATCTGTCGCAGTAAGAATGCCAAATCATCCAGTGACTTTAAAAATTCTAGATCAATTGAAAAGGCCTTTAGCGGCGCCGTCAGCAAATCTTTCTGGTAAGATAAGCTCAACATCCACTAATCATGTTTTGAAAAATCTAAATCAAAAAATCGATGCAATTGTTGATGCTGGAAACTCGGCAGTTGGGGTTGAAAGCACAATTGTAACGTTTAAACCCAAGCCTACAATTCTACGAACCGGCTTTATAACACCTGAAGCTATTTCGAATGCACTGGGTATGAAAACCACACATTATGATGAAGCAGGTCCAGTTATTGCACCAGGCCAAATGAAGTCCCACTATTGTCCAAATGCCAATCTGCGTCTTAATGCAACAGATTGGAGGCAAGGAGAAAAAAAGTTGGGATTTGGTAATGTTGAATGTGATTTAAATCTGTCTAAAGACCAAAGTTTAATGGAAGCTGCTCAAAACCTTTTTAACTTTCTTCACATCTTAGATAATTTTGATACCAAGACAATTTCGGTAAGCCCAATTCCAAACGAGGGAATAGGTCTGGCTATTAATGACCGTTTGATAAGAGCGGCTATAAATGATTGATCAATCCAGAAAGAGGTTCCAAATAATTTTATATATATTTAAGCTTCATTTACTAATGCGAATTTTTCAGCCCATTTCTATGGAATTATTAAAGTTACCAACACTTATCCTAGGTATACTGATTTCAAGCTCGCTAGTTGCACATTCAAATGGGTTCGTAAGCGCAAAAATTACAGATGGTTTGATATTAAAAGATCAAAAGCCTATTTTTGGTTTAGAAATTAACTTAGAAAAAAACTGGAAAACTTATTGGCGTTTACCAGGGAAGATTGGCTTAAAGCCTATATTCAACTTTAATAAATCTGAAAATATCATAAGTGCTGAAATCATATGGCCCACACCCATTATATTTGGTGACCCCGATTTATGGTCTATTGGCTACAAAGACAGTGTAACTCTTCCCATCAAAATAACGCCAATCGATAATTCGAAACCTATTAGGTTGGAAATAGAGGCTTATATTGGAATATGTGAGGATGTTTGCATTCCATATGCGTTTGACATTTCTCATTCTGCAGTCTCCAGTCAAAACCAAGGCAATCACAAGATTTTAGGTGCTATATTATCTGCACCAATTAAATCCAATGAGACAGGCTTCCAACTTCCTCAGTGCGTAATCCGTAACGATGAACTAACCTTAAAATTTAATCAGAAGAATGTTTACAGTGGACTAGAAAATATTGAGCTTTTTGTGATCGAAGTGGGGAGCTCAGTGTTTTTTGTAAAGTCAAAAAAATCAAACATTTTTAATGATCGCATTGCGGTCTCGACGAAGAAGGATCTTAAGCAGGAACTCCCTAAAGTAATAGCAAGAGATAAAATAAGGACCACAATTATTGGGTCTAATCAATCACTCGAATTCGTTGGATGTTCTAATTAGGCTTTTTGTCTCGACGATCTAATGGAAGTCAAAACATTTACGGCGTAAAATATAAAAAGGATGACTAGAACACCAAGTATATACAGCGCGAACGCAGAAGACATACCTCCGCTATTAAAAGCTGAAATGCCAAGCAGCGATAAATCCACAAATGATTTCCCAAGTAGAATTTGGGAAACTACTGTTGCGATTAGCCATACGACTATAAATAACGCTGCAGTATAGAAGCTAATGCGAATACGCAAATTTCGAAATTTCAAACCTTGGCGGAAAGCCACAAAAAACCTTTTTAGATCCCCTTGCATCGCAACTAGTGAAGGAATTACCAAAAGCACCAACAACATCCCAAAACCCAAACCATACACTAAAGTGATCACTGTAGGCCTCAAAAATTGTGCCTGTGACGAGTTTTCATAAAGCAATGGAGCTAACCCAAATACAGTTGTCAGCGTCGTAAGAACCACTGGCCTTAGTCTGTCTTTAACGGCATCAACAATAGAAGGAACTATCCCACGATCACGGGCGTACTCGTCAATACTCGTTATTAAAACAATGGAGTCGTTAATAATTATTCCCGTCATGCCAAGCAAACCAACCACTGAAAACATTGAAAGTGGGACTTCCCACACATAATGTCCCCAAATTGCTCCTATTAGTCCAAATGGTATTACTGCCATGACCACAAGAGGCCTTGTCCAACTCGCAAAAACCCAAGTCAACACTAAATAAATCCCAATAAGACAGGTAATTAATCCAATACGCGCCTCATTTAAGAATCTATCCTCCTGTTCAGAAAGACCTGCAAGCTGCCACTCAACTTGATATTTCGAAGCCAAATTAGGCAAAATTTCAGACTCTAACGTATCCATCACCTGCTGCGCAGCCTTTGGATCATCTTCAGATATATCTCCCGTCACAGAAACAATTCTAATCCCATTTTCACGTCGCACTGTAGAAAAGCCGGCCTGCCGATCTACACTGACTAAATCAACCAAAGGGACATAAGATCCGTCAGACGCTCTAAGCAGCATTCTATCCAAGAAATCTGAAGTCAGTTCTCCCTCAGGTAACTTCACGCTAATCGACGCGCTTCGGGGTCCTAAAGGATAAGTCGCGGCCTCTATTCCATTCAGACGATTCCTGAGAACTGCACCCAAACCATCGATCGTAAAGCCAATAGCTTGACCTTGAGGAGTTAATTGAAGAATTAAATCATCTTTGTCATACGCTAAATTATCTTCCAGCGCGGATAGAATAGGATATTTACTAAGTTCATCTTTTAAATCCTCAGAAGCTTCCTTTAAAACCTTTGATGATGATCCAAACAATTGAATATCTAAGGCGTCACCTCCAGGGCCAGCTCTCCACCCTCTAAAAGATATTTGCTCTAGAAGAGCTGTACGAGGAACGCGCTCACGTAATTCTGCTACAAAAGCAAAACTAGAATATGGCCTCAGGTCTGCGTCAATCAACTCAATACCAATACCGCCCAGGAGATCTTTTGATTTATTTTCAGTACCAGATAATCCCCGCCCTGAGTTTCCACCGACCTCAGCTAGCAAGTATTTTACAGGGTTCTTACCATGTTTCTCTTCATACTCCTTTGCAAGTCCTTCTACAATCTGCTGGAGGTTTTTCATCATAGCCAATGCATCTGCACGTGTCGCCGTATCCACCATTGCAAAATTACCTGTTACAGATGATTGCTCCGGTGCATTGAAAAAGCGCCAATTTACTTTGCCTGAGATAACCATAGTAACCTGAGATGCTAAGATAGCAATTGCACCTGCCAATACGACATACCTCGACGAAATTACTAACCGAGTAAAAGGTCCAAAAACCGTTTCTCTAAACCATTCAAAACCACGGTTTACAACTCGGGAGGGCCAGTCATACCAATAAGAATTACCTACATGTTTAAGGGATTGTGCCATATGATTTGGTAAAATTAAAAAACATTCGACGAGAGACGCAGCTAGTACCGCGACGACGGTAAACGGAATATCTGCAATTAAGTCACCAAACCTACCTCCGATTACTACTAAACCAAAAAACGCAATAATTGTGGTTAAAGTTGCGGCAAAAACCGGTAATGCCATTCGCTTCGCAGCGCTTTCAGCAGCTTCATAAGGCTCTAACCCCATACGAGCCCTTTGATCAGCATGCTCACCAACCACTATCGCATCGTCGACAACGATGCCTAACGTTATTATCAATGCAAAGAGTGATATCATATTAATCGTGATACCAGCGAAATACATTACTGTAATTGCTGCTAGCATCGCCGTTGGAATACCTGCAGCTACCCAGAATGCTGTTCGAGCATTAAGAAATAGGAAAAGGAGCAAGACTACTAAGCCTAAACCAGTTAGGCCATTTTCAAGAAGCATTTTAAGGCGCCCTGAGATGTAGTCAGCGCGCGTCCTAATTAGGTCAACGGTCGTTCCTAAAGGCAAAGTCTCTTGAAACTTTTGGGCGACTGTTTCGACGGTATGCTGTATGTCAATCGCATCACCCTCTTGGGAGCGATCAACACGAATACCAATCGCTGGGTTACTTCCAACAAAGTAAGACCGTTCTCGATCAATCCCACTCATCTTAACAGTAGCAACATCAGACAGCAGTAAGGTAGAGCCATCTGAATTTAACCGAAGAACTATATTACCAACCGCAGTTGCACTTCGTTTTTCCACACCTGTTCTAACGCGTGCATTTGCACCGGTTACATCTCCAGCAGGGCTTGTGTCGACCTCTTGAGAAATCGCCATTGCAATCTCTTTCATAGATATTTTATAAAAAATGAGGTTGGACGACGGCACTTCTACGAGGACTTCGGGAGCAACGTAACCTTGAATTGTTGTTCGAGTTACACCCTGATCAAATAACCTAGATGTTAGCTCATCTGCATACAATCCTAATTGATCAACATCTACTGGACCAGTGATGATAACGTTCGCAACTCTATCGCGCCAGTTACCGCGGATAATAGTAGGGTCATCAGAGTCTGACGGGAGTGTTGAAACCTGATCCATTGCTGTCTCGACATCGGCCTCTGCCCTTGCCATGTCCCAGCCCGGCTCAAACTCTAATTTTATCTTCGCTGAGCCTTCTCTGGATAAACTAGATGCATCCGTAACACCTTCTATACCCAGAAGCACTGGTTCAAGCAGCTGAACGATACCAGCATCTACATCTTCTGCACCCGCTCCATTCCATCTGATACCAATAGAAATATCGTCTACTATTACATCAGGAAAAAACTGTGCCCGCATGTTTGGTATAGTCAACAAGCCAGAAACTACTAAGACTACTAAGAGTAAGTTAGCCACTGTTTTATGACGGGTAAAATATGAAAGAATGCCGCCCGCTCCAATGGGTAGATCACGTACCATATCTTATGTCTAGCCTCCCATTCTACTTTCGATACGCGCAACTACATCAGCTGGAACTTTTGGTTGCGTAAGTTGGCCAATTATCCTTTCTTTAGCAGACTTTGGAATATACCCATTAGTTTCTATGGCAGAAATAAGCTTAGCTCTCCGCTCCTCAGTGAGCTCAAGCATTTCTACTTCAGCCACCTTATTTTCTTCACCCGAACGTATCGGTTTTACTTTAATTCCCGCACCCAATACTGGCGTTCGCTGAGCAACAATCTCTTTACCACTTAAGTCTCGGCTGCGAACAATAACTTCATTACCTTGCCGTCTCATTAGTTTAACTTGAGCTTCTTCCAAACGTTCCCCCTCGCCCAAAAGTAAAACGTTGTTACTTGCATCAAGCGCGGTTGACGGTAATTTAACCACCCAATTTAAAGTAGGCTCTTCGACTTTGACAGCGACAAAATCACCGGGTTTAAAGCCTACTGATTTAGTTAACCGAGCATAAACTTGGCGGCCTGTTTGACCTTTTGCCACCGACGCGCTGTCACGTATAATTACTCCATCAGTGTTCAAACCCTGATCCGTACTGGTCAAAGCTACAGAAACAGGTGCCCTCAAAAGCTCGCCATTATCATTAAGCAACCTTGTATATTGCTGCGTACTAATCTTGAAAGATACTTCTAAAATCTTTGGATCGATTAGCTGTCCTAAGCGCTCATTGGCAGAAACAATACCGCCTTTTACAAGTGATACACCACTTAAAAGCCCAGAAAATTCAGCATATAATTCGGTATCCTCTAACTTTCGTTTTGCATCTTTAAGTGCAAGCTCCGCTCTTACGAGTCGTGTTTCAGCTTGAGCACCTCTATTTTTGGCCTGATCAACGGCCGCCTTTCGCGACAGTACTGATTGTGTGGCGCCTGAAGCAGACAACTCAGCGCTTTCTAAAGCTGCAGCTGTTCCAACACCACGATCAACTAAATCTTTTTGTCTTGTAAGAGCACGTAGACGTAACTTTTCTTGCTCCTCGGCGGCCGCCAATTCCTCTTTTGAAAATGACAAATTACGAGCCGACTCCGTCACTTCGTTTTTCGCATCAATTAAATTATTTTCTGCTAAATCCACCGCCGTTTGGTAATTTGAGTCATCTAACCGAATTAATAATTCTCCACTCTTTACACTTCCCCCTTCAACAAAATTTGTTGATAGCTCTTGTATTTGGCCACTTGCCGCCATTCTTAAATCTAGGGTTTTACGGCTTTGGATTTCTCCAAAAGCATTTAGAGTTGGTTTGATACTGGTAACTTCAGCAGGAACAACTTTTACTGCAAAAGTCCTCTCGCGCGCTTTCTGTGCGCGTGGCTCTTGGTTCATACGATCCTGCACTGCAACTTTTATAGTATTCCCTGCAAGCCCTAACAAACCTAGCGCTAGTGAGAATAAAAGAAGGCCTATCAGCCCTCTGCCTAGGAACCTCATAATTAAGTCCTATTCAGTTATTGATATGTTGAATACGGTTCAAACTAACCCATGGATCACTTGCGCCGCATTTGCTCGTCCAATCTCGGCATGATTTCAACAAAATTACACGGCCGATGCCTATAATCAAATTGCTTTTCAATTATTCCATCCCATGCATCTTTGCAAGCATTAGGACTTCCTGGGAGAGCAAAAAGATACTTACCACGCGCCACTCCTGCAGTTGCACGAGACTGAATCGCGGAAGTACCAATTTTTTCTATGCTAATCATTGTAAATAGAGTCCCAAAAGCCTCAATTTCTTTTTCATAAATTTTTTTATGCGCTTCAACCGTGACATCTCGACCTGTCAAACCCGTACCACCAGTTGAAAGAATTACGTCTACATCAATTCTCTCCACTAATTTCTCAAGATGGGAGACTATTTTTTCCTCATCATCGGTAGTAATCTCTCTCGCCTTCACAAAATGACCAGAACTTTGAATTCTCTCTGATAAAAAATCACCAGATTTATCTTCACTTAAAGACCTCGTATCGGAAATTGTAAGAATGGCAAAATTTACAGGAATAAATTCTCTGTCCATATCTAGCTTCGACATCAAGTAAAAACCTTTTCCTTAAGGGATAATAAATCAGACCAAGCTTCCCGCTTTGCCACCGGATTACGTAATAAGTAAGCAGGATGCAACATAGGCAGAACAGGAAGCCCAAAAGCCTCAACCCAGACACCCCTAAGTTTTGTGATCCCTCTACGTCCAAGAAGAGACTGACAACTGACGTTTCCCATTGCAACAATTACCTTCGGCTCAACTAATTCTATGTGCCTCTTAAGAAATGGTAACATCATGTCAATTTCATCTTGAGTTGGCTCACGATTTTCGGGTGGCCGCCAGGGTATAACATTTGTGATATAGACAGATTTTTCCACATCACTCTCTTCTCGATTTAATCCTATCGAAAATAACATTTTATCCAAAAGCTGCCCGGCGCGCCCAACAAAAGGAACACCCTGAAAATCTTCTTCTCGCCCGGGAGCCTCACCAATAATCATTATTTTTGCAGCTGAAGATCCTGCCGAGAAAACCGCATTTCTAGCCCCGAGCTTTAAGTCGCAGAACGGAAAGTTCTCAATTGCACTTTTTAATTCAAGTAAATTTTGCGCATTTGCAGATATTAGTACTGCTTCATCAATAGGACTTTGTGAATTTATATTTGCAGAAGTGGCATTAGGATTAAAAGTTGCTACAATGGGTTTCTCATCAGCATTTTTTTCAAATCGATTGATTGGTTTCTCAGAAATTGCCTCTGAAATGCCAAGATCTGCTTGCCACTGTAATATAGCTTTAGCATCTAATAAGTCGAAATCCGATTCCATGTTCTCAATTTAATCTCAAATAAAGTTGATTAAAAGTAATCTATAAATTTCTAGAATAGTTTATACCTTGTGCTACTCTTTTGATATTACTATTACGGTTTTAAAACTGTTCAGAGAATTCAATGAGCTTTACCCAAAAACACCTACTTGGCATCGAGGGGCTTGCACAGTCGGCTATTTTGGAAATCTTAGATAAAGCAGAAAAATATGCTGAATTAAATCTCAAGACTAATAAGCGCGTCGACATCTTAGCAGGTCTAACACAAATAAATATGTTTTTTGAAAATTCTACACGCACTCAGGCATCCTTCGAATTAGCGGGCAAGCGCCTTGGTGCCGATGTAATGAACATGCAATTGCAAGGAAGCTCAATCAAAAAAGGCGAAACTTTAGTTGATACAGCATTAACGCTGAATGCGATGCGCCCTGATCTGTTAGTTGTACGTCACCCACATTCAGGAGCGGTTGATTTACTATCACAAAAAGTTAATTGCTCTGTCGTAAATGCAGGAGATGGACAGCACGAACACCCAACTCAAGCTCTGCTAGATGCACTTACTATTAGAAGAACGAAGGGACGACTTCACAGATTGAACATCGCAATTTGTGGAGATATCGCACACAGTAGGGTCGCAAGATCAAATATGTTCTTGCTAGGAAAAATGGAAAATAGAATTCGCCTTATCGGTCCGCCTACATTAATGCCTTCGCAGATAAGTGAGTTTGGCGTGGAAGTATATCACGACATGATTGAGGGGCTTAAGGATGTGGATGTTGTTATGATGCTTCGGATACAAAGAGAGCGAATGGATGGTGGCTTCATTCCATCTGAGAGGGAATATTTCCAACGATATGGCTTAGATTTTAAGAAGTTATCTCATGCGAAAGAGGATGCAATCGTCATGCACCCAGGACCTATGAATAGGGGGGTGGAAATAGATGGTGATATTGCAGACGATGTCACTAGAAGTGTAATACAAGAACAAGTTGAAATGGGTGTCGCTGTTCGGATGGCAATTATGGAATTACTATCAAGAAATCAGAGTTATAAGCATAAAACGTTACTGACATGAGCCTGCTACTAAAAAATGCTCTCTTAGTTGAGCCAGATTTAAATAAAGTAGCAGAAGGTAACATAGTAATTAGAAATGGCCTCATTGATCGTAAAGATTTTAGAGCAGATAACGAAATAGACTGTAAAGGCAAATTTGTGGCTCCAGGGATCGTTGACCTCGGTGTAAAAGTTTCTGAACCCGGCGAAAGTCATAAAGAAAGCTTTGAAAGTGCAGGTAGAGCTGCTGCTGCTGGAGGTGTAACAACGATTATTACTCGCCCTGACACTAAGGCTGCGATTGATACCCCAGAAGCCTATGATTTTGTGAAAAAAAAGGGAAATGACGATTGCATCGTAAATGTATTCCATATTGCGGCTTTGACAAAAGAAAGAAAAGGCCGAGAGATATGTGAAATTGGAATGTTATCAGACGCGGGAGCCATAGCATTTTCTGATTGCGATAATGTCATAGAAGACAACAAGATTTTCTCAAGAGCCTTGAAGTATGCTTCAACGTTTAACGCTTTAATTATTGGACACCCGCAAGAAAAATCTTTATCGCACGGAGCTGTGTCAACTAGTGGAAAATTTGCAACTTTAAGGGGTCTTCCATCCGCTTCACCAATAGCAGAGCGTATCGGACTAGAGAGAGATCTAGCGTTAGTTGAAATGACAAATGCAAGATATCACTTCGACCAAATTACAACCATAAGTTCTATTGAGGTGCTGAAGCGGGCAAAAAAAAGTGATTTGGATATTTCGGCCGGGACATCGATACATCATTTAAGCTTTAATGAGCTTGATATCGCCGACTACAAGACTTTTTTTAAGCTTAAACCTCCTTTACGCTCCGAAAACGATAGATTGGCGACAATCGAAGCAGTTAGAGATGGTACAATTGACATAGTTTCTTCGATGCATACTCCTCAAGATGAAGAAAGCAAAAGATTACCATTTGAAGACGCAGCATCTGGAGCGATTGGGCTCGAAACTATTTTACCAGCAATGCTACGGCTGTATCATTCTAATCACTTAAAAATGGACCAAATTTTTAACGCTATCTCTCTACAACCAGCTAAACGGCTTGGGTTGGCTTGCGGTTCCTTAAAACATAAAAAGATAGCAGACTTAATTGTCTTTGATGCAGACAAACCGTTCATTTTAAATCGTGAACTACTTCACTCAAAAGTCAAAAATACTCCATTTGATGGTCATAAGCTTCAAGGACAAGTTCTACGGACTTTCGTGAAGGGAAAAGAAGTGTTTTCTTTATGAAATTTTTACCCGTTTTTTCTGAAGATCTAGCAACTTTAGTGTTTTTTATAGTTTTTGCCTATTTATTGGGTAGTATTCCATTTGGAATAATCTGGGCTAAAGTTTTCAAATTGGGCAGTTTGAAAGATATTGGTTCTGGAAATATTGGTGCAACCAATGTATTACGAACTGGCAACAAACTTGCAGCGTTTTTAACTCTCTTTTGCGATGGTGGAAAAGGCTTCGTTACGGTCTTACTTGCGAAGCTTCTAACTGAAGAGTTTACCGTTCAGGCAGTGTGCTTATTTGTTTTTATCGGTCATTGCTTTCCAATTTGGTTAAAATTCAAAGGAGGTAAGGGCGTAGCAACCTACATAGGCATCGTTATTTCAATAAATTTCATTTTCGGTTTAGTAACCTGCCTGATTTGGCTGCTATCTGCCGCAATATTACGCATCTCGTCTTTCTCAGCATTAATTTCAACAATATCTGGACCTTTTATTGTGTTTTTTCTTTTGGATTCTAGCTTCCTTGGTATCTCAACCATGCTCTCTTGTTTGATCTTTTGGACACATAGAGCAAACATTCGACGCATTCTTAATGGAACTGAATCGAACATTAATGTTAATTAAAAAATAACTAGGATGAATCAAATTTAATTAGACAACAAGAGATCAAGGTATCGAAAGTTTTTTATGGCCAATCATAATGCTAGTCAGATTTAAAAATATAAACACAAGTAACTTGGAAATTTCATGCAAACTTTAACTGAACCTAAAATTATAGCCGGAAATTCGAATATGAGCCTTGCATCTGCAATAACACGCAGAATGTCTATGCATCGGGGAAAGTTACTGGAAGTCGTTGATGCAAGAATCGAACGTTTTAACGACCAAGAAATTTTCATCGAAGTTTATGAAAATGTCCGAGGGGAAGATATGTTTATCGTTCAGTCCACTTCTAACCCGGCAAATGATAACCTGATGGAGCTTTTAATCATGGCAGATGCACTCAAGCGGTCATCTGCCTCCAGAATAACAGCGGTAATTCCTTATTTTGGATATGCAAGACAAGATCGGCGGTCCAAAGCACGAACGCCGATAAGCGCAAAACTCGTTGCCAATATGCTTGTTGAAGCAGGTATTGAGCGCGTATTAACAATGGATCTACATGCCGCTCAAATACAAGGTTTCTTTGATATACCGGTGGACAACTTGTATGCGTCACCAGTTTTTGCTTTAGACATTAAAAGCCAATTTCAGAATATAGCCGATGAGGTTATGATAGTTTCTCCAGATGTAGGAGGGGTTGCTCGGGCAAGAGAATTAGCAAAAAGAATAAAAGCCCCTTTATCGATAGTAGATAAACGTCGGGAGCGGCCTGGTGAAGTAGCTGATATGACCGTGATTGGCGACGTATCTGGGAAAAAATGCATCATTGTAGATGATATATGCGACACCGCAGGTACCCTTTGTAAAGCAGCAGAAATTATAATTGATAATGGTGCTAGCGAAGTTCATGCTTATATAACGCATGGCGTTTTATCAGGACCAGCAGTAGAGCGTGTTACTAATTCCGTGATGAAATCTCTTGTTATTTCGGACTCAATAGAAGCGACTAAAGCTGTGAAAGAAGCAAAAAATATAAGAATTGTGCCAACCGCTCCCATGTTTGCGCAAGCAATACTCAATATTTGGTCCGGGACATCAGTTTCATCCTTATTTGAGACCGAAACTTTGGAACCTATTTACGACGGGCTATTTAAATTTACAGATTAAACAAGACTAAATCATTGTCTTAATTATAAAAAAGGGCCCAATCAAATGTTAATTGAGCCCTTTACTATTTTTTTTCTATCTACTTTAACCCTTCGAAAATTCTGGATAAGCTTCCATGCCCAATTCGGAAACGTCTAGCCCATTCATTTCGGCTTCTTCATCAACCCTTATGCCAAATACAGCCTTTAACACATACCAAACAATGGCAGTTGTGATGACCACAAATAGTCCCACAATAATAATACTATAAAGTTGAGTTCCGAATGAAGCATCACTATTTGTTAATGGTACAATTAAGGTACCCCATATCCCAGCAATTAAATGCACAGGAATAGCGCCAACAACATCATCAATTTTAAACTTATCAAGAATTGGTACAGAGACAACTACAAGTAGTCCGCCGACTGCTCCAATTACAGTCGCCTGACCCAGCGTAGGTGCTAGAGGTTCAGCTGTAATTGAAACGAGACCCGCAAGCGCGCCATTGAGAATCATGGTTAAGTCAGGCTTTTTATACATAATTTGAGTTAGTATAAGAGCTGCAATTGCTCCACCGGCAGCCGCTGCGTTAGTATTTGAAAAAATACGGGACACATCAGCAACGTCTCCTATACTACCCATTGCCAGCTGCGAACCCCCATTGAATCCAAACCAGCCTAACCAGAGTATAAAAACACCCAAAGTAGCTAAAGCTAGATTTGATCCTGGAATGGGATTAACCTTGCCGTCTTGCGCGTACTTTCCAATTCTTGGTCCAAGAATAATAGCACCTGTCAAAGCTGCCCAGCCACCCACTGAGTGCACTACCGTCGAACCTGCGAAGTCTTGAAAGCCCATACCATCTAGGAAACCACCTCCCCATTTCCAACTTGCTTGTATTGGATAGATGACAGCTGTTAATAAAACTGTGAATATAAGGAAGGGCCATAGTTTAATACGCTCTGCAAGCGCTCCAGAAACTATTGAAGCGGTAGCAGCGCAAAACATTAATTGAAAAAAGAAGTCTGATCCGGTCGATGCATAACCATAATCATCAGCAGAATCTCGACCCACACCAACGGCTTCCAGAATTGCCACGCCCCAAACGCCCGACAGAATACCATCCATTGACCATGAGCCAAGTGGATACATTAAATTATATCCTATCAAATAATAAAAGACTGTAGCTAGCGAAAATAGAGCAATATTTTTCGTAAGCTGCATAGTAACGTTTTTTGAACGAACCAAGCCAGCCTCTAACATTGAGAACCCAGCAGCCATCCAAAAAACTAGAAAACCCCCAACTAAGAATAGAAGCGAATTAAGTATAAAAACTGTGTCTGTCGCCACAAGTGTTGGAGCATCCTGTGCAGAAGCCAAGGAAGGCAAACAGCTTGCAACCAGAGCAGTAACAGTCCATTTTACATAATTTTTAATCATAAATTTATCCTCTTATATTGCATCGAGCCCAGTCTCGCCCGTTCGTACTCGAACAGCCTGACCAACATCCAATACAAATATTTTGCCATCACCAATTTTGCCTGTTTTCGCAGTATTTGTGATTGTTTCTACTACTTGGTCTGCCATTCCTTCATCGACGACCAACTCCAATTTTACCTTTGGAACAAAATTTACGGCATATTCCGCCCCACGGTATATTTCTGTGTGGCCCGACTGTGCTCCAAATCCCTTTATCTCAGTCACCATCATGCCCTTTACACCAAGCTCTGTCAGCGCCTCGCGCACCTCCTCAAGCTTGAAAGGCTTAATGGTTGCAATGATCAACTTCATTGTGCTTCCTTTCATATTCATAGACATTATCGTCCAAGATGCTGCTCATAAAAACCGATGAGATATTGATTTAAAATGTGTCCAAGGTTTTGTTTTTACAAAAACCCACCATTTGTGCATAAAAAATGCGCAATTACATGCTATCGTCTATTTTTTATGCAAAATTAAACTGTGAAATGCCTCTCGTATCAAATAAAAGCTTAGCTAAGCAGAGAAGATTCACAAAATAGAGATTTTGTATGAAGAGAGACAATAGAATACCAAATTTAAGAAACAAACGAGTGAAAACAAAGAAAATAATACCAAATAAAAAGAATATTAGTCCCCGTAAAAAAAATAAAAAAAGTATGGCAACGCGTGTCATTGGCTCTTTCATTAGACCTATAAACTTTCTGCTAAAATTAATAATCCGTTTTATTCTTGGTTGGGCTCTCAAAGGTACGCTTGTTATAGCTTTGATTACCACAACTGCAGTAATTTATTACAAAATTAATTTACCACCTTTGAATGATATGCTTGATGCACGTGCCAAAGGATCAGTTATATTGCTAGATAAAAATAAGAAGACCTTTGCTTGGAGAGGAGAGCAATTTGGGGCTATTGCCCAAGCCAATACTATTTCTGCACACTTAAAAAACGCCATACTAGCGGTCGAGGATAAACGGTTTTATGGACATTTTGGAATTAGCCCACGAGGAATAGCAGGGGCTATCAGGATTAATTTAAGAGAAGGAAGAGGAGCACTTACAGGTCATGGGGGATCAACGATAACTCAGCAGACCGCCAAACTTTTATGCCTAGGCAAACCATACAAAGCCAAAGATTGGAAATCTGAGTCACAATATGAAGCAAACTGCCGGCAAAGTTCGTTGTGGAGAAAGTTAAAAGAAGCGCTTTTTGCTATCGCATTGGAACTAGAGTTCACTAAAGATGAAATACTAACTTTATATTTAAATAGGGTTTTCTTGGGTGCAGGCTCAAGAGGTTTTCAAGCGGCATCACAACGCTATTTTGACAAGCCAGCTTCAGACCTAAATCCAGCGGAGTCAGCAATGCTTGCCGGTCTATTGGTCGCACCTAGTCGTTACGCACCAACGAATAATTTATCAAAATCCCAAAACAGAGCCAATATCATTTTAAATTTAATGGAGCAGCAGGGTTTACTGAGTGAAGAATTAGCAAAATACAACAAAGAAAACCCCGCTAAGCTTTCCATTAAAGCCTCTCAGAAAGCCGGTGGACATTTTGCAGATTGGGTAATGCAATCGGCGCCTCACTTTTTTACAAACAAAACTACTGAGGATGTTACAATTGAGACAACATTTGACCCAAAAATACAGAAAGCAGCCGAAGAAGTTTTAGAATATATATTTAGAGAGAAAGTCGACCCGAATTCTAGAGCGCAAGTAGCTATTGTAATTATGTCACCAGACGGAGCCGTTAGAGCAATGATAGGCGGGAGGCAACTTCAAGCTTTAGGGGCATTCAATAGATCAACACAAGCTCTTCGCCAACCGGGTTCGGCATTCAAGCCAATCGTGTATGCTACCGCTCTTGAGCAAGGATACAAACCAAACGACCTAATACGAGATGAAGCTTTTGAGATCAAAATACCAGGCTCAGGCAGCTGGACGCCCCAAAATAATGAAAAAAAATTCAACGGTATTGTCTCTTTAACGGATGCTCTTTCTAAATCATTAAATATACCTGCTATAAAGTTAGCACAACGAGTTGGAATGGAGAACGTTGGACGAATTTCAAAAGACTTGGGAATTAATAGTAAAATTTCTACTAATCCCGCAGTTGCGCTAGGGGTTTCTGAAACTACACTTTTAGAGTTAACAAGTGCATATGGAACTATCTTAAACGATGGCATTAAAGTCCTGCCATATGGCTTGAAGAAACTTAGTCTGGAAACTGGGGTACTTTTTCTAAGAAAACTGCATCACCAAAAAACGAACGTGTTTTACGGTCAGAAACAGCACATGGTATGATATATATGCTTGAAAAGGCTTTATCAAATGGCACTGGCAAACAGGCAACTTTTTCAAACTGGGAAGCTGCTGGAAAGACAGGAACAACTCAGGATGCTAGGGACGCATGGTTCATAGGATTTACATCCGAGTACATAGCAGGTGTTTGGATGGGATATGACAACAATAAACCACTTACTGGGGTTACTGGAGGAGGCCTACCAGCAGAAATATGGTCACTAATTATGAATAAAATCCATAATAACATAAATCCAAAACCACTGCCGATGAAAAAAAGAAAACTAGCCCTTTTCCCAAATTTTGTGGACTCGAAGTACGCGCCAAAAATTAGGCGGCGTGGAAACAGTTTGATTGATAAATTATTGCTAACTATTTTTGGGGATGGATAGTAATTATGGAACTAAAAGATCATCTATCAACGCGTCTATATTTCCTGAATTTCTATCTAAAAGCGCTCCAATTTCTTGCCGTTCAGCCAAGAGCATATTCACACCCTCAATAATTAGATTGAACACGAGTGGCCGTCCACTTCGATCCGAAACGAGAAAATCAACCTCAAATGGTTCATAGGCTGGCATGTGTGCAATTGTATTGACCGAATAGTAATTCTTTACTTTAACAACGCTTTTAATTTGTATTCTACCTCCAATGAATTCTCTGAACCGTTTTCCGTACTTATTGGAAAAGTAACCTGAAAAAGCCCTTATATATGCCTTGAGCTGGTCCTCAGAAGCAGTTCTAGCATCACGGCCCAAAGCATATTTTGCTATTGTAGGTACATCAGCATATACATTGAACACCCTTTCAAAAGATCTCAACATCTGTGTTTGAGCATCACCTGAGTTTATTATTTGATTAATTTTCGAGACAGCCTGATCAACAATTTCTATTGCTGCATTCTGTTGCGACGCAAAAACAAGTCTAGGCTCCAAAACTGAACAAATTGATGCCATTATAAAAAAACGGCGACTGTTAATTACCGTCATCTATTTACTCACATATCTAATTATACGGGTCTATGTAGGGCATGGTTTGATTGGTTCCAAGTTCATAGCGCCTATTTTGAAGAAAAAATAACCTTGACTGTGCATAACTATCAGCACTTTGGTAGAGTATACTGTCAATACTTTCTCTAAATTGTGAACGAGCGGACAAACCAAAAGCTAAAGAGGTTACTGTTGCCACGCCTTTAGGGCCGGCCCCAATCAGACCTACTGGATCAAAAACTATATCGACCATTCTGCCAATACCGTCACGCTGATTAGACGGCCCCAAGACAAGTATATCCAGATAAGGTCCTTCTCCAATACCCCATTTAGCCATTGTCTCCCCAAAATCAGTTTTTTCACTTTTAATACCTAACTGAGAACTGGCGTCATAAATTCCTATAACTCCAAATGTAGAGTTAACTAAAAATTTTATAGATGAATTTGAAGCATTCTTTATTTCACCTTGTAAAATATAATTGATACTATTGCTTGGCAACGAAAAATTCGTCGCAATGTTGTTTACTGCTGATTGTAGTTTAACGGGAGTACTATCCCCGTATAATACTGCAACTGGTCGTACGATATTTTTATCTAAGGATTTGTTTATTTCATGGACTTGTCTATTCGAAGCTTCAAAAGGGTCCAATATCCCTTCTTCCAACGGCGCGCTACATGCACCCAAAATTGTAAACACTATAATTAATATAAAATTTCTCAAGACTGCATGGTCCCATACCAAATATAATGGAAGATACTAATTACAAGCATAACTGAGAGACCGCAAACATCAAATAACAATCGATTAAACCGAGAAAACCTTTTTAAATAGATGATAATATCAATTAAACTAAGAAACTTATAAGCTTGTCTTCTTTTTTTGAGATGATGCCATTGTCGTACGCACTGTAATGTCATACTTTGTTCTAAAGATTTAGGAGTAAAAATTATGACGCAAGGCATCGAACAAAATCTAAAAAAACTTGGAATAGAGCTTCCAACCGCTCCAAGCCCAGCAGCTAACTACGTTCCATTTGTGATAGTGCAAAATTTTTTGTATGTTTCTGGACAAATTTCACAAAATAAAAATGGATTAATAATTGGAAAATTAGGTCAAAGTTTGAATGTTGAAGAGGGCGCAAATGCTGCCAAATACTGCGCGCTCTCGTTACTTGCGCAGGTTAAATCAGCATGCGAAGGTGACCTTGATAGGTTGGTGAGAGTTGTAAAATTAACTGGTTTCGTAAATTCGACTGCTAACTTCACCGAGCAACCTCAAGTTGTGAATGGAGCCTCAAATATCCTAGTGGACATTCTAGGTGACATCGGAAAACATTCTCGCTCTGCTGTTTCAGCGGCATCCCTGCCACTCGGTGTAGCCGTTGAAATAGAAGGAATCTTTGAGATTAAGTGATTTTGACTAATCTTAATTTACGATAGCTATTGCCAGATTATTCTACAGTCATAGCTTTGTTAAATAATATAAATTCGTTGCTAACAAACCTTCTCATTAATGACAGATTCGGAAATATCAATCAAGATTGTGGATACGCTGCTTTCAGTTAGTGAAACAGACTGGGATGCCTGCGCGGCGCCAGAAGCAGTAAACGAGGCTCGCCCACTTGATCCTTTCACAACTTATCGTTTTTTGCGAGCTCTTGAAGAAAGTGGTTCCGTTGGTAATGCGACTGGTTGGCACCCTTATTACATCCTCGCTATTAGTGGAAATCAGTTGTTAGGCTGTGCTCCAATGTATGTAAAAACACATTCGCAGGGCGAATATATTTTTGATCATTCTTGGGCTAACGCCTATGAACGCGCAGGAGGTAAATATTATCCTAAAATCCAAGTAGCAGTTCCATTTACTCCTGTGCCTGGCAAACGCTTACTGGCGAATAACGAAAATCAAGAAAAGGCCTTTCCAATACTATTGGAGGGCATAAAAAGCTTTGCAGCAAAAAATAACCTTTCCTCTGCACATATAACTTTTTGTACTTTTGATGAGTTTAAAAAAGGCGGAAATTTGGGGTTACTAAAACGTACCAGTAGTCAATATCATTGGAAAAATGATGGTTACAAAAATTTTCAAGATTTCCTAGACGCACTCTCATCCCGAAAAAGAAAAAATATAAGGAAGGAACGCGAAAAAGCCAGAAGCTTTGGAGGAGAAATCGTTCGTTATTCAGGTAAAGAGATCACAGAACAGCACTGGGATGCATTTTGGAATTTTTATCAGGATACCGGAAGGAGAAAATGGGGACAACCGTACTTGACTCGAAATTTTTTTGAGATTGCCGGAGAAAAACTGAAGAATGAACTTCTTATGATATTGGCTGAAATTGATGGAAACCCAATAGCAGGTGCATTAAATTTTGTAGGACAGGACGCATTATTCGGAAGGTATTGGGGATGCACAGAGAATTATTCAAATTTGCATTTTGAAATTTGTTATTACCAAGCAATTGAGTATGCAATTGAAAATCGCTTATCTCGTGTTGAGGCTGGTGCGCAAGGGGATCATAAGTTGGCTAGAGGATATATGCCCAGTCACACATACTCGCTCCACTGGATCAACAATAATAGCTTTTCTAAAGCTGTTGCTCAATACTTGGATGAAGAACGACTTGCTGTTGGCGAAGAAATGGAAATACTTAGCAACTATGGTCCTTTTAAAGATATAAAGCTGTAGGAGAGAAAATGGATAAACTTTCAACGGTCGATAGAGAAACTAAATTAAAAAAAATTCTTGAGAATGGGTGGCTACTGGACGAAACTAGAGATGCCATAACTAAAGAATTTCAGTTTAAAAATTTTATAGAGGCCTTTTCTTGGATGACCAAAGTTGCTTTTTGGGCAGAAAAAATAAATCATCATCCTGAATGGTTTAATGTTTACCGTAATGTTAGAGTAGTTTTAACCACGCATGACGTTAAAGGTTTGAGCAGTTTAGATCTGGAATTAGCGTCAAAAATGGACAGCGAAGCGGCTTAGATATTTTCTAGTAAGGCTTTTCCACTGCTAATATCGCATGTAGACCGACCCGTTTCAGGCAGAAAAATTTTAACCACTCCATCTTCCGCAAACATAGCATACCGCTTCGAACGGGCCAAAAAACCAACTGCAGGAGCATCAAACTCCATACCTATTGCTTTTGTAAATTCGCTAAGTGGGTCACCAAGCATTATAATTCCAGCAGCAGTTGCACCACTGATTTCTCCCCAAGCTGCGACCACGTGTGGATCATTAACACTAATGCACAGTATTTCATCAATCCCTTTTGAAGAAAATTCAGTAGCAGTATCTAAGATGGATGGTAAGTGAGTTTTAGAACAAGTTGTGGTAAAAGCACCTGGCAGACCAAAAATTGCAAGTTTACGATCCCGATATAATGACGAGAAATTTATTGTTTCTGGCCCATTTTCCCCAAACCTATGAAGTGTACTATCTGGTAGCTTGTGACCTATCTTGATTGACATAATTCATCCTGTTTAGTTTATAGTTTTATAAGAAATATATAATTCAAATATTTCCTATTACGAGTAAAAGGTGCTCTATGTCAAAAGTTGTTATTATTGGCGCCGGCCAAGCAGGCTTGGAGGCTGCCACACATCTTCGCAGCCAAGGTTTTGATGGTGAAATCACACTCGTAGGATCAGAAAATATTCTTCCATATCAACGCCCACCATTATCAAAAAAATATGTTTTGGGTGAAATGAGCTTGGAAAGATTATATTTAAAACCCAAAACTTTTTACCAAGAAAATAAAATTAAATTAATGCTTGGAACTATAGTAAAAAAAATTGTTCGTGGTGAAAAAAAACTAGAAACAAATTGTGGAGTTTTTGATTATGATCAATTAATTCTAGCTACTGGTTCATCACCAAATAGGCTTCCAGGTGTATTGGAGCAGAACTTGTCGGGGATATACTACGTTCGAGATATTGATGATGCAGATGCACTTAAAAAGGTTTTAAAACCAGGAAAGACGGCCCTTATCTTGGGAGGGGGATACATTGGCTTGGAGGCAGCAGCGGTAGCTAGATTAAAAGATTTAAACGTAATAATTGTCGAGAAAAGCGAAAGAATTTTAAAACGGGTTGCATGTGAACACACCTCAGATTTTTTTAGGGATCTTCATCAAAAAAATGGCGTGCAAATTGTTGAAGGTTGCGGGTTAAATCATTTCACCCAAAGGAATGGAAAAATTAGTGGTGCAGTCTTAGAGGACAAATCTTTTTACGCTGTTGACCTAATTATAGCAGGTATAGGAATTTCGCCGCGCACCAAATTGGCAAGAGAGGCGGGCCTGAAAATTGAAAATGGGATTAAAACCAATATGCAAGGACAAACATCAGACCCTTGTATTTGGGCTGCGGGCGATTGTGCTGCTTTTCCATTTAATGATAAATATATTCGTCTTGAAAGTGTGCAAAATGCAATAGAGCAATCTCAATTCATTGCTAAAAATATTCTCGGTGCAAACTTGGATTATAAACCAGTACCTTGGTTCTGGTCTGACCAGTATGAGGTAAAATTACAGATTGCGGGTTTAAATAATGGTTATAGTCAAATAATTCCACGAGCTAATAAAGCAAATTTATCAATTTCCAACTGGTACTATAGTGATGATACGCTTCTAGCAGTTGATGCCATTAATGACAGTCGAGCTTATATGGTGGGCAAACGTTTGCTTGAAGCAGGGAAATCACCTAACAAATCTCTACTTTCTCTTCTAGAGATAGATCTTAAAGATCTTTTGAAGCAATGAGGATTATTGGTGGTAGTTTGAAAGGTCGACGCTTGAGTGCAATTAAGACGAAAAGTAACACAACCAATCTTCGCCCAACTACTGACCGCATCAAAGAAAGCTTATTCAATATTCTTTTTGGCGGAAAATTTGATGTTAAAATAGAGGAGGCGCGCATTCTAGATATTTTTGCAGGTAGCGGGGCATTAGGCCTTGAGGCAATTTCACGCGGCGCAAAATCCTGTACATTTATCGAACAAAATAAAGCATGTATAAGGTTATTGGATACAAATCTTAAAATTTGTAATATCAAAAATCAAACTAATATAAAAACATTTGACGCTACCGAATTCCCTCTAAATCTCGAACAACCATATGATTTAGTATTCGTGGATCCTCCCTACCGAAAATCGCTTGGTGAGGCTGCTGTAAGATCTGCATTGGCGTCAAATTGGATAAGCGATAATGCGCTGATAGTTTTAGAGGAAGGGGAACAAAAAAGTGCGCTCAAAGGCTTTAAATTAGAAGACATAAGACGATACGGTGACACAATATTACATTTTTTCAAAAGATTACCTTATTAGCTGTATGTGGGATGAAATTTATTTTTTTGGGACAAAGTAAAAATTTCCGCACCGTCTTTAGTCACACCAATTGAGTGTTCAAATTGAGCTGATAAGGATTTATCCCTTGTAACTGCAGTCCATTCATCTGATAGAACTTTAGTTTCAGGACGCCCCCAATTAACCATAGGCTCAATTGTAAAGAACATACCTTCTTCTATCAAAGGACCAGTTCCTTCCCTTCCATAATGCAAAACATTTGGCGGTGCATGGAAAACTCTCCCCAAACCATGGCCGCAAAAATCCCGCACAACCGACATTCTATTTGCTTCTGCATATGCCTGTATTGCATGACCGATATCTCCGAAAGTTTTGCCTGGCTTGACAGCCTCTATACCCTTAAATAACGCGTCATGTGTAACTTGGATCAATCTTTCAGCTTTTCTAGACAGCTGACCCGCTACGTACATTCTGGATGTATCGCCATACCAACCATCTTTGATAACAGTAACATCTATATTTAATATATCACCATCTTTAAGTATTTTGTCCCCTGGAATACCGTGACAAACAACATGATTTACACTTATGCAACTAGCATGTTTATAACCTCTATAGCCAATTGTAGCAGAATCGACTTTTTTATCCTGAATCAATTGCTCGATAATCGCGTCGAGTTTTCCTGTAGTTTGTCCAGGAAAAACAGAAGTCACTATTTCATCTAGAATGTCTGCAGCAACACGACCGGCAGCATGCATCCCCTCAAAATCTTTTGCAGAATATAAATCAATCCCATCTTTTGATTTGGGCTGCCCGTTTTTTAAATTCAAATAATTACCCCTTAATGCAATTTAAGTCTTAGGCTGACTAGTTAGAATTTATTTATCAATTCCAAATTATATCCCAGTTCGATCCCGTTTTGAAGAAAGTTAACTCCATAGCAAACAAACTCTACCCCACTATTTTGAGAAAATATAGAAGCATCAGCGTAAATAGAGTCCAAATCGTTGGCAATTTTAAAGTAATTACAGTCTGATCTCTGAACTAAATACAGAACCATTGCTCTAGTATCCTTATCAACAATATTAGATAGTTCTTTTAAATGTTTGGCTCCTCTTGCTGTAACAGTATCTGGAAATTCAGCAATTTTTTCTTGCCTGCTTAAGGTCACATTTTTTACCTCAAGAAAACAAGTCTTTAACCCATTCTTTAAAAGAAAATCTACTCGAGAATTAACTCCATACTTTTGCTCCGGTAGTATTTCATCATAATCTATGACTTCAGAAATTTTACCCTGCCCTAGAGCCTCATTCACAATTTTATTTGCAATAGTTGTATCTACACCAGTGTAATGACCATTTTCATGGTCAACCATTTTCCAGCTATATTTTAGTTTTTTTTTGGGGTCTTCATTCGGCTCTAACCAAACTTTTGTTCCTCGGTTTGTCAGACCACGCATACTGCCGGTATTTGGACAGTGAGCAGTAACCAGTTTGCCATTCAACAGTTCAACATCGGCAAAAAACCGTTTGTACCTTTTCACTAAATATCCCGGAACTAAATCTGATTGAAACTGCATTTTTTTAACTATACAAACCCTACACTGTAAAGGATCAATAATGTCAAATCCATCTGCCGCGATTTTGGTAATCGGAGACGAAATACTGTCAGGAAGGACACGCGATTCGAACTTGCACTACCTATCTTGTGAGTTAACAAAAATTGGGATTAATTTACAAGAAGCGAGAATAATCCCAGATAATGCCACGGAAATTATTAATGCTGTAAAATGGTTAAGTTCTAAATATAACTACCTGTTCACATCTGGCGGTATAGGACCAACGCACGATGATATTACAGCTGACTGTATCGCAACGGCTTTTGAGACAGAAATAAATATTCGAGAAGACGCTTTTAAACTTTTAAAAAGTTACTATTTAACTCAAAATATTGAGTTCAATAACTCAAGGCAAAGGATGGCACGAATACCGAGTGGTGCTTTACTTATCGATAACCCAATCTCTGTTGCGCCTGGCTTTCAGTTAAAAAACGTTTTTGTAATGGCCGGCGTACCCAAAATATTTCAATCAATGGTTCAAAGTGTTATTCCATCACTAGTAAGCGGCAAACCACTTTTAAGCAAGTCTGTCAGAATACCACGGGGGGAAGGAGAAATTGCAGCCGCACTCAAAAAAATTGCGTCTGAGCATGAAAATATTTCTATAGGATCATATCCCTACAATGACGGAGGAAAAGTTGGCACAAATATCGTCGTAAGGGGAGCTGACAGAAATGAATTAAAGGCCCTAGCAGAAGAATTGAAGTCAAAGCTATTATGACATTAAAAAATAATTCCTCCATTTTTGAGACAATTGACTTAACATGGCCAGCTAAAGAATTCCTTGAACTTCCCGAATGGAAGTTACGAAAAAGTATAAAAGGTGGCAAACGCGTATCAGCTGTTACTGCAATTGGAAAATCTGGTATCCCGGCCATACAATTTGTTGAGAATACTTTGGAAGAGTGGTGTCAAGACAAGTTATTCATGATTAAAGCAGGTGAAAACAGTCTTGATGAGGCACTGAAAGAACGTGGATATTGTATTGTCGATCCTACAAATATTTGGAGCATATCTGCAGAAGCACTGTCAATGCAGCAAATTCCACCAGTTACAGCTTTTTCAATATTTCCTCCATTGGCCATTCAAAGAGAAATATGGACAGCTAACGGTATTGACGCCTCAAGAATTGAAATAATGGACCGAGTTAAAACACCTAAAACAACTATATTTGGTCGCATAAATGCAAAACCAGCAGCTTCTGCATTCGTAGCAGTTTCAAATAAAATCGCAATGGTTCACGCTCTAATTGTGGATCATAAATTCCAGCGACAAGGTATGGGGAAACATGTTATGCAAAAAGTAGGTGTTTGGGCCCATCAACAAGGGGCTGAAAGCGTAGTAGTTTTATGCACAAAGCAAAATCAGTCAGCCAATAACTTCTACAAAATCCTTGGAATGAAAGTAATTGGGGAATACCACTATAGACTATTTAAGACCTGAAAAATCAGATTTTAAATCGATAACGCTAATCTGGTGCCCTGATCTATTGCGCGCTTAGCATCCAGTTCACCAGCATGTTGAGCACCTCCAATCAAATGACATTCAACTCCAGAATTTTTAAGATCTTCATAAAGTTTTGAGTTAGAAACTTGCCCCGTACACAACACCACGTTATCGACTTCTAATAATTCTGGAGTTAACTCTTCATTCTCGCGCGAAATATAGAGTCCCTCATCACTTATTTTATGATAAGTGACACCCGAAAGCATTTCCACTCCCTTCATTTTCAAAGCTGCGCGGTGTATCCACCCCGTGGTCTTACCAAGATTTTTTCCCATTTTTTGTGCTTTTCTTTGCAACAGATAAATTTTTCTTTCTGCTGGTTTTGGAGAGCTACCATTGGTTAAAAGACCACCCCGATATAATTCCGGATCACCGATACCCCACTCGATCATCCATTGTGGCAATGGTTGAAAACTTCCCTCTGTGCATTTTTCGCCAGCTAAAAACTCTGCTACATCAAACCCAACACCTCCAGCCCCAATAACCGCAACCGTAGAACCTAACGTTACCTCTCCATTCAAAATATCTTTGTAATAGTGCACATGCTTTTGATTTATACCATCAATGCTAGGTTCACGTGGGTTAACACCTGTTGCAATTATTACCGTATCAAACTCTTCTAATTCTTTTTTTTCGACAATATAATTAACTTTAATTTCAATCCCGGGAAGTTCTTTAATCATATTTTTGTACCAATCCACCAACCCCCAGAATTCCTCTTTTCCTGGAACCATTTTCGCTAAATTAAGTTGACCTCCTAATTCTTGTTCTTTTTCAAAAACAGTAACTTTATGACCTATTTGAGCAGCAGTGATTGCAGCGGACAAACCTGCTGGACCAGCACCCACAATACCAATATTTTTAGAATTAGATACCATCTTAAGCTCTAATTCGCTTTCAAAACATGCTCTCGGATTAACCAAGCATGAACTGATTTGTCCTTTGAAGGTGTGATCAAGACAAGCTTGATTACATGCTATGCAAGGCGCTATCAAATGGCTCTTTTCTTGGCTTGCTTTGTTTACAAATTCTGGATCAGCTAAGAATGGCCGAGCCATGCTTACGAGATCAGCACATTTTAATTTTAATACTTCTTCAACTTTTTCCGGAGTATTAATCCTATTCGATGTAATCAATGGAATTTTAATTTTTCCCATCAACTTTTTTGTAACCCATGTAAATGCTGCCGGGGGAACTGACGTTGCAATTGTTGGTATCCGAGCTTCATGCCATCCTATGCCAGTATTTATAATGTTGATACCAGCAGTCTCGAGTTCTCTTGCCAAAGCTACTACCTCGTCATGCGATGAACCATTTGGAATTAAATCAATCATCGAAAGTCGAAATATTAATAGAAAATTTTTTCCTACTTCAGATCTAATTTTCTCAGCTATTTGTATGGGTAAACGCATTCTATTTTCATATGAACCTCCCCATGAGTCGTCTCGTTTGTTAGTATGCTCTACCAAAAACTGATTAATAAAATATCCCTCAGACCCCATTATTTCGATGCCATCATAACCGGCAGATTTAGCTAAACAGGCACATTGTACAAAATCATCAATTTGTTTCGCTATACCTTCGTTATCCAAAGAGACTGGAATAAAAGGAGAGATTGGAGATTTAATAGCTGATGGAGCTACGCAGTCAGGGCTGTAAGCGTATCTACCAGCATGCAAGATTTGCATGACTATTTTACCACCGTTTTCATGAACCGCATCAGTTACAATTCTGTGATTATCCGCGTCCGCCTGGTCCAACATTGCAGCTGCACCTTTAAATACTGCACCTTCTTTATTAGGGGCAATACCTCCTGTTACAATAAGCGCAACACCACCTTTAGCTCGCTCCGAATAAAAGTCAGCTATTCTGCTCCAATTCTTCGTTTCCTCCAAATTAGTATGCATTGAGCCCATAATTACTCTATTTTTTAAAGTCATAAAGCCAAAATCAAGAGGCCTAAACATGTTTGGATATTTGTTGCTCATATAAACTCCTTAAGTTGCACAAATAGCTTGTGAAGAGCAGGTTGTCATTGGGTACGCAACGTTAAGATCAGGAACTATGGCCTTAACTTCGGACGAACTGTTGAGGTAGAAAATTTGTGAATTGTCGTCTCAGGTCTCATCTTTGGCTTACCACGATTAATTGCTCTTTGATCTCCACTAGTTGGATCTAGGTTCGACAATTTACCACTTGGCAGATTATCTGGAGGACTGAAATTATCTACTGATGCGGTTAAAACTTCCAGCTGATGAAGATCAGAAACATTTTTCGTGCTGGGCGAGAAATATTGAGCTAAAACTATGTAACCTTTGTCTTTTTTTGCTGTCCGCCAAACAGTATTTTGTACCGACTGCACAGAAAACTGACTATTTTCTACTTTTACCAAATCATAACCATTAAAATAATCTGTTTTGATTAATTTTTGGCCATTTGCTAAATACGAGCGCGTGATTTTTCCCACCTCACCAATTTCCATTGGAGCATAGCTGATGCTAACAATTCCTCGACCCTTTGTCACTTGGCACGCTGTATAGATCACATTTCCAGTATTAGGGTTATTTTTAGAAGGACCGACACAATATCCTTCCGGTGGGAAACCAACTGCACCGTTCTTGAGCTTTACTACATTTTTGTCAAAGGGCACATCTACTGTTCTCGGCAAGAATGAACCAATTTGACTGCAAGAGGCTAGCAAAAAACAAGCTATTATAATCTGAACTTTGTAAATAATGATTATTTTTTTCATTTTTTGCCGTTTTTTAAAATTTTTGCACACTAATATGTTCTGTGCCAGCCCATAATTTATATAGCCAAGCACACTTTACCAATCCTTTTCTAACATTGGAATTCATATCAAAAAAAAGTTTGATCTCGTTGTTAATTTACTCTGCAAGGGGTTGAAGCGATTGCATTTTAGGATCCAACATTTTATTAAGTGATCTAAGTGCACTGTGTTTAGGAATGTGAAATGAACTGGATATCAAATTATGTCCGACCCCGCATCAATTCTATCTTTTCTCGTCGCGAAGTGCCGGAAAATCTTTGGTCGAAATGTGATGAATGTGGAACAATGCTTTTTCACAGAGAACTGCAGGATAATCTAAATGTCTGTATTGAGTGTGGCCACCATATGCCAATATCGCCACGCGCACGTTTCAAAAATCTGTTTGATGGAGGTGTTTTTGTTGAAATAGATGTCCCAAAACCAATTACAGATCCGTTGCAATTTAAAGATCAAAAAAAATATCCAGATCGGATGAAAGCTGCGCAGAAAAAGAGCTCTGAAAAGGAAGCTATGTTAGTTGCAGAAGGAGAGATTGGTAGAACTCCAATAGTGGCAGCCGCTCAAGATTTTTCATTTATGGGAGGTTCAATGGGTATGTATGTCGGTAACGCAATAATAACTGCTGCCCAGCGGGCTGTTGAATTAAATCGCCCATTGATACTCTTCTCGGCAGCAGGCGGCGCCCGGATGCAAGAAGGAATATTGAGCCTGATGCAGATGCCCAGAACAACCGTTGCAATACAATTATTGAAAGAAGCGAAACTACCATACATCGTGATTCTAACTCATCCAACTACCGGCGGGGTAACCGCATCTTATGCAATGTTAGGTGACGTTCAGATTTCTGAGCCTAACGCGCTAATTTGTTTTGCAGGGCCGAGAGTAATCGAGCAAACCATTCGAGAAAAACTGCCAGAAGGTTTTCAAAGAGCTGAGTATCTGCTCGATCACGGGATGCTGGACCTAGTAACTCCTCGAACGGAAATAAGAAATACGCTAATTAAAATTACGCGAATACTTCTTGGTCTTGGTCCAGTAGTAGTAGGAGACTTACCGAAACCTTCACAAGAGAGTTCCTCGGAAAAAATCGAAGAAAAACCTAAATGAAATCCAAAAGTTCTGACAAGATCTTAAAAAGAATGATGGATCTTCACCCAAAGGTTATTGATTTGACCTTAGATAGGGTTTTAAACTTACTAGAAGCTTTGAACAATCCACAAAAAAAATTACCACCAGTTGTCCATATCGCAGGAACAAACGGTAAAGGTAGTACCTTAGCAATGATCCGCTCAGGTTTAGAAAGTTCTGGTAGACGTGTTCATACTTATACCTCACCGCATTTAATAAGTTTCAACGAACGCATAAGATTGGCCGGCAAGTTAATTACAGAAAATGAGTTATCTGCTCTTTTGGATGAATGTTATGAAGCAAATGCTGGCAAAGAAATTACCTATTTTGAAATCACGACATGTGCTGCGATTCTAGCAATGAGCCGAAATGACGCCGACTACACACTTTTGGAAGTAGGACTTGGGGGACGTTTAGACGCAACTAATGTGATTGAAAACCCAAAGTTAGCAGTCATTACGCCAATATCTTTTGATCATGAACAATTTCTTGGCAATACAATAGAAAAGATAGCTTGGGAAAAGGCTGGAATAATTAAAGAGAACAAACCAGTTATTGTCAGCCTACAAAATGAAAAGGCCTTCAAGATCATAGAAGATAGAGCAATTGAGTTAAATGCCCCAATTTATTCCTATGGAAAAGAATGGCTAACGTGGAAAGAAAGAGACAGGCTAATCTATCAAGATAATACAGGATTAATAGACATCCCCTATCCAACTTTAAAAGGCGACCACCAAATAATTAATGCTGGTTGCGCAATTCAATCTTTGAGTCTGCTAAATAACGGACAATTAAGCAGTTTAGACGAAGTAGCGACTAAAGCGTACTGGCCGGCCAGAATGCAAAAACTAAAAGATGGAGTGCTCAACAAGCGTTTTCCATCAGCAGAAATCTGGCTTGACGGCGGGCATAATCCTGCAGCAGGAGAAGCAATAGCCGACCATTTTTCAAAACTAGAACCTCGCCCTACTTATGCAATATGTGGGATGTTAAATACCAAAGATGTAAAAGGCTTTTTGAAGCCTTTGGTATCTCAAATTGATAAGTTATTCGGTATTTCGATTCCTGGAGAAACCAATAGTTTAATCGCCCATCAAATATCACAAGAAGCAATTAATGTTGGTATCGAGTCTGATTGGTCCGATACTGTAGAATTAGCACTAGAACTGATTACGAAATATACAGAAAAACCGCGAATAATAATTTGTGGTTCTTTATATTTGGCAGGTCATATTCTAACACTACAAGAATATGAAATAAAGTGACCGAATCACATACCTTGACTGATTCGCATACTTCATGTTTAATGATTCGCATGGGTTAATGAAAAATTCCCTAACAGGTATTAATACCTATGAAAAATAAAGGGACCAAATCCATAGTTTAAAAATTACTCTCCCAAAACATAGGCATCATACAGGCAAATTATTTTTGGGGGAGTAATTCAAATCACGTTAAGCCAATCTTTTGACTGCATCTCCTTCAAGCGACTGGCTGTTCGCTCAAATTCAAAGGAACCTTCACCCTCAGTATAAAGCATTTCTGGTTCTGTAGCTGCAGAACATATTAAACTTATTTTCGCCTCATAGGCTGCATCAATGAGAGTAACAAAACGTTTTGCCTCATTGAAGTTTGAACGGCTAAGCTGGGGAATATTATCAACCATAAGAACTCTTACAGCATCAACAATTGCCAAATAATCTCCAGGGCCTAACATTTGCCCACAAATTTCAAAAAAATCAAATCTACCAACGCCATCCTTGTAAAATGGGAATCTGATCTCTCGACCTTTAAATGACAAAATAAAATCGTCGGCTGAGTTTCCTGTAAGGGTGGCCCATATTTTATCCATTCGCTTTGCGCTCTCTAGATTGAGGGGATAGAAATAAACCCGATCACCAGAAATGAAGGATTGCCGATAATCCTTTACACCAGACACTTCTAAAACATCAAATTTTGCCTCAATAAGTCTGATAAAAGGCAGAAATAAATCTCTATTCAATCCATTTTTATATAAATCGATCGGAGGTCTATTTGACGTAATTACAACCGTAACCCCTTTTTTCATGAGAGCTTCAAATAATCTTCCAACAATCATAGCATCCGCAATATCTTTTATTTGCAGCTCATCCAGTGCTAAAACTTTAACTTCATTAGTGATTTTCTTAACTACCGGTACTAATGCATCTTTTACTTTACTTTGTCTTGCTAAATTCAATGATGATTGAACCTCTTGCATAAAAGAGTGGAAATGTAAGCGCCTTACTCCAACGGTAAGAGACTGTACGAACATGTCCATTATCATGGATTTCCCACATCCTACGCCTCCCCAAACATATATACTTTTTGATGTAAGTGCTGACTTGGAAAACAAAATTTTCCTTCGGTTTTGTTCTACCGCTATCCGTAAAGTATCGAACTTAATTACGAGGTCTTCTTGCTCTTTTTCTCTTTGGATTTTACCCAAGCTTACGTTTTGATTATATTTATCAACAAGTGACTGCATTATCTGGGTTTACTAAAGCTAATAATTATCGCAAGGGACAAATTATAAATTTACACTATTTGTCTCAAGAGTTACCTCGAGAAAGCTCAACATGATAGCCAAAAATTCAATATTCACATCAGTGTTAGTTGTTGGTTGCGTAATAATACTGGTCAGCTTCGCAATACGATCCTCTTTTGGCGTATTCCAGATCCCAATTGCTGAAGAGTTCAATTGGCTGAGGTCTGAGTTTTCCTTGGCAATAGCCCTTCAGAACCTTGCTTGGGGTATTGGTCAACCAATCTTTAGTGCAATAGCAGAAAAAATTGGTGATCGTCGCGCGATAATTATAGGCGGATTTACATATGCAAGTGGGCTCTTATTGTCATCAGCAGCGATGACGCCTCAAGCTCATCAAATTTACGAAATTTTGGTTGGTTTTGGTGTTGCCGGTACTGGCTTTGGGGTAATCTTGGCGGTTGTTGGGCGAGCTAGTTCAGAAAAAAATAGATCTATGTCATTGGCAATTGCAACTGCTTCAGGAAGTGCCGGACAAGTAATCGGTGCTCCTATTGGTGAATTACTTTTAAATTATATGCCATGGCAATCGGTTTTTGTAATATTTTCTATTACTATTTTATCAACTCTACTTTTGCTTCCTTTTATGCGAGTTTCCGTTGCAATAAATCATAGAAACGCAACACAAAATATGAGAGACCTAGTTGGAAAAGCCGTAGTGGACCCAAGTTACTCTATGATATTTCTAGGGTTTTTTAGTTGTGGTTACCAATTAGGTTTTCTTACTGCACACTTTCCAGCTTTTGTGACTGAAATGTGTAACCCAATAACACCTGCATCAGGGATTTATAATTTGGGTATAACTTCAACCTCCGCCTTGGGAGCTATATCCATTTCACTGATTGGCCTCGCTAACATCGCTGGCACTCTAGGCGCGGGATACCTGGGCAAGACATATTCCAAAAAATACCTTTTATCGTCAATCTATTTTGGGCGCACTTTAGTATGCGCAATATTTATATTGACGCCTATGACACCAGTATCAGTAATACTATTTTCCCTCTTAATGGGCGCTTTGTGGCTTGCTACAGTCCCACTAACAAGTGGACTGATTGCACAAATCTATGGGCTTCGCTATATGGGCACTCTCTATGGTATCGTATTTTTTTCACATCAACTTGGAGGCTTCATAGGAATCTGGCTTGGAGGTAGGCTTTATGATGCATATGGAAATTATAATCTAGTTTGGTGGATTGGGATTGCAGTCGGTGCATTTAGTGCTCTTGTACATTTGCCCATAAAAGAGCGGCAGAAGTCTTGGGTTTAGAGGTATAGATTGCTTATAATTCAACAATCATTCAAGTTTCCAAGGAGTTATTTTTTTGCCAAGCAGTTAAAATGTATTTGGCAACCATAAGATCCAAATGTGCACCACCACCATTCTTAAAAATTGTAATTTCATTATCTGATTCACGTGTAAATTTGTTTATTTGATAAAAGTCTGCCAAAATATCCGCTCTAGAAATAACTTTTTGCTTCAATGGAATTTTCAATTCTCCAATGTGTTCTATTGTAGTATCGTAGCTATCAACAAATATTTTGCTGCGGCATAGCGCTAAGTCATCGACCTCTCTCATATCAGGTCGGTAGGCTCCAATTAAATCAAGATGCTGGCCAGGCCTTAGCCACTTACCCTTGATAATTGATTGTTTCGACATTGTGGCGCAGGATATAATATCAGCACTTCTGACACTAGCCTCCAAATCTTCTATGGCTATTGCATTACTCCTGCCACTAGTCATAGATACAGCTCTTTCGTGGGTACGATTCCACACCTGGAAAGAAGCATTCGGAAAGGCAGAAGAATATGCGTCGAGAAGACTGTGTCCCACAGTTCCAGCGCCAACTATGAGGATATTTTTGCTCCCAGGTTTTGCCAGACGAAGTGCTGCTGTAATACTATCACCAGCTGTTTTCCATTTTGTAACAAGATGGAAATCTAGAATTGCCTCTAATACTCCAGTTTTATCCGAAAAGAGGCTTACTGCACCATTTATTTTTGGAACAGAATGAAGTGAGTTTTTAGGAAAAATTGTAGCAGATTTAACAGCTAGGCCTAACCCATCAATCCATGCAGATCGCGATAAAAGCGTATCCTCTTTTCTATAAATAAATGTATCTTTTACTTCCGCTTTGGACATTTGATGCCCCTGCTCTATTGCTGCAGCAAGCTCAAGCCAGTCCAATAAAGCATTACCTTCATGATATGTTATATATTCTAAATCCACTGACGTTACCAAATAAGACTAAGTTAAGTTTTTGGAGAGCGCCGCGGCATGAAAATTTATATGTTCTTCCATGAATGTTGCTATAAAATAATAACTATGATCATAGCCTTCATTCATTCGGAAATTAGCAGCCAATCCTCTCTTTTTTAATACTTTAGAAAGACTATCTAACGATAATAAATTGAGAAATTGATCATTTGATCCAGTATCAATTAAAATAGGCCCTGAAAAATTTGTTGTCTGAGCAATAACACTCGCGTCATAATTTTCCCATAAACTTTCATCACTTCCTAAATAAGCAGAAAATTGTTTGCGACCCCAGTCGGACTTCATTGGATTACAAATTGGCGCAAATGCTGAAACTGATTTAAATTGGTTATTCAACCCAAGAGCCATTAATAAAGCTCCATGTCCACCCATTGAGTGCCCCATAACCGATTGCTTAGAAGTATCAATAGAAAAGTTTTTTTCAATTAAGCTGGGCAGCTCTAAGACAAGATAATCCCACATTTTATAATTTTCTTTCCAAGGGGATTGGGTTGCATTTAAATAAAATCCTGCACCCTGACCTAGGTCGTACGCGTCATCATCCGGGATATTTGTTCCCCTAGGAGAAGTATCAGGAAAAATCACCGCAATATCATGCTCTTGTGCAAACTTTTGGGCTCCAGCCTTAAGCATTGCATTCTCGTGCGTACAAGTAAGCCCAGATAAAAACCACAAAACTGGTATTTGTTTGTCTTTGAGTAGGCTAGGCATAAATACCGCAAAAGTCATGTCGCACTTCAATGTACTTGAGTTGTGCCTGTAGACACCTTGGACACCTTCAAACATTTTATTTTCAGATATTATTTCCATGACTTTTCTTGCCGTTTCTTTGAACTATTTAAATACTAATTTCTGTTTTTGGTGGTAAATTTCCCTTATTCACACCTAGATCACAAAAGCAATTGCGAACGTAACCGTTAGCGCACTAAATAATGTAGAAAGCAATATAGCAGCAGAAATACGCTCAGGATCTATTTTGTAATGTTGGGCCAGCATAAAGGTGTTACCAGCGACTGGCAAGGCGGCCGTTATGACCATAACCGCCGCTGCATAAGGTTCAATATAAAACAAATATAATGCCATAATGCCAACCAAAAATGGATGGGCAACGAGTTTGAGAAAACTCAGCCAAAATGCAGATTTTGGATCGTCTATCTTTCGGAAAGAAAGTGAAGCACCTATTGCAAATAGCGCACCCGGAGTGGCAGCCTGCCCCAAGATTACTAGAAACTCACTAAAAAATTTCGGCGTTTGATAATCTAAATATCCCCATAAAATTCCCAAAGAAAAAGATACAATCATTGGGTTTTGAAATAAACCTTTAGCTATGGGCCTCAGTAATCTGATACCCCATGCTTGATCACGAGAAACCATTATTAAAACGACTATAAGAGTACCAAAAATTGCAAAATCAGTTGCTAAGATCATCATAACATAGCCAACTGACTGTGAGCCCAATAAGGTCGCTAAAAGAGGGATCCCTAAAAATCCAGTATTTCCAACTGTTGCTATTTGCGCATCAAAAACTGCCGTTTCAAACTTATTCCATGAAAAATAACTCACCATGATCACTGCAATATAAAGAATTGATGTGGCAGCTACATAACATCCAACAAACTTCAAATCAAAAATTTCACTTATTTCAAGTTGTGAAGAAAATTTAAAAAGCATTGCGGACAAAGCAAAATAAAATACAAATTTTGTTATTGCGTCAGTCCCTCGTTTGCTTAAAAACTTATATTTCCCAGAAAAATATCCAATCGCCACTATGAGGAAAAAAGGTAAGGTTTGTAGGAAAATACTGCTCATAAAGAAGGGTTAGCAGGTAATTTAAAGTGGTCAACAAAAATTAAATGCTTAAATAGTTTATTAATACTATCGCTTAAATACTTACTACTATGGCCATTATAGGACGAATTCACTTTAATGGTTAAGTTTACAAAAACTCTCAAAATGATAAGCTCTTATAATGAATTCAGTAAAAATAAATAAAGGGCGAAAATACCAGCAAGTCGTATCGGGAGCTAGATCTATTTTTCTAAGTGAGGGTTTTGAAGCTGCGAATATGGATGTAATAGCTCAAACAGCAAAAGTAAGTAAAGCTACTCTTTATAGTTACTTTCCAGATAAACAAAGTTTATTCATTGAAGTCGCTAAGTTAGAGTGTGAAAGTCAAGCTGATAATGCGCTAAAAATAATTGACCAAACACAAAGTGTTGATAAAGTTTTGCGTCAGGCGGCAGCATATACAATAAACTGGTTGGTCTCAGATATAGCGCAGCAAATTTTTAGAATTTGCGTTTCTGAGATTGAAAGATTCCCAATTTTAGGTAAAAGTTTTTATGAAAATGGCCCCATGATGGGACAGTCTAAACTTATCGACTATTTTAAATATGCAGAGCAACAGGGCTTTTTAAAAATAGAGGATCTTTATCTAGCAGCAGATCAGTTTACTGAATTATGTAAAGCCGACCTCTACACCAAAGCACTATTCGGAATTCAGCAAAAATTTACTGATGCAGAGATTGAACGTGTTGCAGAGGGGGTAGTTCAAATATTTTTAGCTAAATATGGAAATTGCTGACCTATCACTAATATACGACAACCGATCTTATGCTTTCTCCAGCATGCATTAAATCAAAACCTTTGTTAATGTCCTCAAGTCCAAAAGTATGAGTAATCATAGGATCGATCTCGATTTTTCCTTCCATGTACCAGTCGACAATTTTCGGGACATCTGTTCGGCCTCGCGCACCTCCAAAGGCTGTTCCTCTCCATACTCTACCTGTAACAAGCTGGAATGGACGAGTTGATATTTCAGCTCCCGCTGGGGCTACGCCAATTATAATACTTTCACCCCACCCTTTGTGGGCGCTTTCCAAAGCTGCGCGCATCACTGACACATTACCGGTAGCATCAAAGGTATAATCAGCGCCGCCATTTGTTAAACTAACTAGATGCTGAACTAGGTCACCAGAAACTTCATTTGGATTTACATAATCAGTCATGCCAAATTTCTTTGCCATTTCCGTTTTTTGCGGGTTCAAATCTACACCCACAATTTGATCCGCTCCTGCTAACCTAAGTCCTTGTATGACGTTAAGACCTATGCCCCCTAATCCGAAAACAATGGTCCGACTGCCAATTTCGACTTTGGCTGTATTGATAACAGCACCAATTCCTGTCGTTACACCACACCCGATATAGCAAACTTTATCAAAGGGCGCTGCTGGATTAATTTTTGCTAATGCAATTTCAGGTAAAACTGTGAAATTAGAAAATGTGGAACATCCCATGTAGTGAAGAATTGGCGTGCCATCTAACATACTAAACCGGCTGGTCCCATCTGGCATTACGCCCCGCCCTTGAGTTTCCCTTATGGCTTGGCAAAGATTTGTTTTAGGATGGAGACAATATTCACACTGCCGGCACTCTGGGGTGTAAAGTGGGATTACATGATCCCCAACTTTAAGATCCACGACATCAGGCCCAACTTCTACTACGACGCCAGCTCCTTCATGTCCTAAAATAGCTGGAAACAAACCTTCTGGATCGGCACCAGACAAAGTAAATTCATCGGTGTGGCATATACCAGTAGCTTTTATCTCTACTAATACTTCACCATTTTTTGGCCCTTCAAGATTAACATCCATTACTTCCAATGGTTTTCCAGCTTCTACAGCTACCGCAGCACGAGTTTTCATAGTGTTCCTCCATTTAGTAGAAACATCCTGCACAGTCAGAATAATTTTGCAATGAATATAACTGCGTATGTTAAAACGCTATTTTACTTATAAATGGAAGTTCGAATAAATTGGCATTTAACAAAACAAAATTATGAATGCTCTATTTCTTTATCCTGTAAGTTTTGTGACACGACCCGCAAGATTGCCCTATATTCCCAAGGCCGGCAGCTAGAGTTTCTGCAGAAGTCGTTTCTAGGCCTTCAATCATGAAGGAAAAATCATCAGCTTTTTCAATAAAGTCTTCCCAATTTTCCCAGATAGCAGGAGAACTTTCAGAGAGCGGATCAGTTTCGTTTAATTCAAATTTCGCTTCTATATCTGCTGCAGCTATCAACAACGTTTGCTTGGCAGCTGAAGCACTTTCTTCTGTAAATGGGTCCAATCCTCTTGCCATAGCACCAATTTTTGCCATTGTGTCTTTAATAACAGTCATCAATTGCATACGCTGTTTCACAGCATCATTTTTTACATTTTGGTGTGCTGACACAGGAAGTGCAAGAAAAACTATTGACGCTAAGAATACGATTTTTTTCTTCATTTTTTTCCCCTTTGAAAACTATATTTAGCTCAATAAACGTGAAAAAAAAGTATTAATTTTGACTGTTAATACTGGACAGTTTATCAATTATATATTTAGAACAAAACAAGAACACTTGAGGTTAAAATGTCAAACTCCAGATACATTTCTTTGTGGTTTCCATATTTTGGTGCAGAACGAGTACAGCGAATTTTCAAATTGGAAAAAAAACATGAACTTGCGATAATTGAGAATAATGGCAATACACAAACATTATCTTCTGTATCATTTGGCGCATATAATTCAGGATTAAATATAGGCCAGCCATTACACGATGCAAAAGCTATATGCCCACAACTGGTAACTCATATTCGATCTGTAAAATGTGAGTTAGCTTTTCTGCACGCCTTATGTCGTTGGTATACCCAATTCACACCTTGGGTGGCGGCTGATAAATACGACGGAGTTATTCTCAACATTAAAGGTTGCGCACACTTATTTGGCAGTGAGG
>JBJLGG010000011.1:0-38380 GCA_045564995.1 Paracoccaceae bacterium
AATCCATCGCCGCCAAGCGTTAACGATATCTTTGGGTCATATTTTACTACTTCTGCGCTTAACTGAGCATACTCTTCGGAAGAAATGTATGGAGGATTAGAAACAATTACATCAAAACTTCCCAAAATTTTTTCAAACCAGTTAGAATGTAATAATTTTAAACGGCTTTCTACGCCATGCCTTTTTGAATTTGTCGAAGCAGTTTTAAGAGCATACTCAGATATATCTGTGGCGACACAAGTTACCTCCGGGCGCTCAGCCAGGACCGTAATAGCAATAGCGCCACTTCCAGTGCCAAGTTCTAGCATATTCTCAAATTTACAATCTAATATTAATTCGATCAGAGTTTCTGTATCCCCACGAGGATCCAATACATTTTCATTAATTTCAAAGTCTCTACCCCAAAATGAGCGATAACCCAGAATTTTAGAAACTGGCTTTCTTTTACAACGCTCTTTTACCATTCTCCGAAATTTAGAAATTTTAATTTCAGATATGTAGCTATCATTAAGCAAGTTAAGGTTCTGGCCCCTTAACTCTAAACAGTCTGCCAAAAGCAAGCGAGCGTCCCTTATGGGATCGCTTATACCGCATTCACGTAATTTTGCTTGACTTGCAATTAATAGCTCTTGCACTTTCATTCGTTTATTTCTGCAAGCATTTTTGCCTGAGCATCTGCTAAAAGTGCATCGATTATTTCATCTAAGTTACCACTAAGAATTTGATCTAACTTATAAAGAGTAAGATTAATTCTGTGATCTGTCATTCGTCCTTGAGGATAATTGTAGGTTCTAATCCTCTCCGATCTGTCTCCCGATCCAACCTGAAGTTTTCGGTTCTCTGATCTTTCACTATCAACACGCTGTCGCTCTAAATCAAATAATCGAGTTTTCAAAACCTGAAGCGCTATCTCGCGATTTCTATGCTGAGACTTTTCAGAACTTGTAACGACTATGCCGGTTGGCAAATGAGTGATACGCACAGCAGAATCTGTTGTATTTACATGCTGCCCACCTGCCCCAGAACTTCTCATTGTATCTATTCTCAAGTCGCTACTATTTATTTCCACATCTACATCCTCAGCCTCAGGTAATACAGCAACCGTCGCAGCTGAAGTATGTATTCTTCCCCCACTTTCAGTTTCTGGGACCCTTTGTACTCTGTGAACGCCACTTTCGTACTTTAGACGCGCGAATACTCCCTCACCCCTAATATGGGCAACTACCTCTTTAATACCGCCAAGCTCAGTCTGCTGTTCTTCAATCATGTCGAACGACCAATTATTAACCTCAGCATATCGCTGGTACATCCTCAGTAGGTTACCAGCGAACAACGCCGCTTCTTCACCTCCAGTTCCAGGCCGAATCTCTAAAATTGCAGGACGAGCATCTGCGGCATCTTTCGGAAGTAATGACAACTGCAGACTTTGTTCTGTTTTTGGTATTTTTACCTTTAATTTGGCGACTTCGTCCTCAGCCAACGCCTTCATATCAGGATCAGCAAGTAATTCCTCTGCTTCTTTAAGAGCGTTCAATAGGCATTTATAATCACTTATTTCATCTACCACTGGACGTAATTCAGAATATTCACGAGATATTTTTGCTATATCTGCACCAGATAGTTCTTCATTTAATTTTGCTTCTAAAAACTGAAAGCGCGATACAATTTGGTCAAGTCGATCAATTGGCAACATAAGTATCTCATGCATCTATTATATTTTTCCGTCAAGTACATTACTCGTCGATTATTATTTAAAAAAATTTCTTATTTACAATTTTGGCTAACGTGTTTTGTTCCACCCCCAGAGGCAGATTAGCTCATGGGCTGCATGAGCACCAGCCACCGCTGTCGCCCCAGAAACATCATATTGAGGTGAAACCTCTACAACATCTCCACCTACCATATTGATCCCAGCAAGATCACGTAAAATAATCGATGCTTGGATAGAAGATAAACCACCCCACACTGGCGTACCTGTGCCCGGAGCAAATGCAGGATCCAAACAATCAATGTCAAAAGTAAGATAAGTTGGATCATCCCCTAAAATAGATTTTATTTTTTCTGCTGTTTTACTTGGGCCTATCTCGAACACTTCCCGCGAATCTATAATATTTACACCTAGTGTATCAGAGTTATGTGTTCTAATTCCAACCTGAACGGATCTTTTTGGATCAATTAATCCTTGTTTCACGGCTTTGTAAAACATCGTACCATGATCGATACGATCCAAGTCATCATCAGGCCATGTATCAGAATGGGCATCAAACTGTAATAGGGCCAGCGGCTTTCCAAACTTTTTTCTGTAAGCTTTTAATATTGGGTACGAAATAAAATGATCGCCGCCCAAGGAAATACATCCATTACAGTTATTTAATATGCCACTAATGTGTTCCTCTAAGGTCTCAGGAAATTGACTTATTTTAGCATAGTCATACGCGATATCACCATAATCAACGATAGACAGCTCTGACATTGGATCGAAACCATCCCACCCATAGATCGGATCAAATGGCTGCAAAGTTGAAGCTTCCCTTATTGCTCTCGGGCCAAAACGAGCCCCTGGCCTATTAGTAACTGCTTGATCAAAAGGAATTCCAGTGACTGCTAAGTCAATATTCTTCAGCTCTTTACTGTATTTTAATCGTAAGAATGAAGTAGCACCTCCAAAAGCATTTTCATGCGACTGGCCAATGTAACTATCCCTTGTAAATGCTTGGTCTACTTGATTTTTTGCATCTTTCAAACCCAATTTTATCTCCCTAGCGGTTGTGACATTTCAACCAATCGCGCAAAAAATGATGCACCATAAACGGAAGCATCATCGTTAAAATCATAATTTGTATTGTGAAGTCCAGCAGCCTCACCAATACCCAAGAATAAGTAAGCCCCAGGTCTTTTTTCTAAAAGATAAGAAAAGTCCTCTGCTCCCATTTCCTGCCCTGCATTATCATCAACCATATCAACCCCTGAGATATCTTGGGCTGCAAGTGCAGCTATTTTAACGTTTTCTGGACTGTTAATGGTTGGAGGGTATCCTTTTTCATAACGTAATTTGCAGTCAAGTCCAAAAATCTGTGAATGTCCTGACACAATTTCCTCCATTCTTTTTATGACCATATCTTGAACTCTTTTATCAAAGGTACGCACAGTACCGTTAATATAAGCATTTTCCGGTGTAACGTTGTCTGTACTCCCGGCATGGATCTGAGTTACGGATACCACTAATTTATCGTTCGGGTCGCGACTTCTGGAAACAATTGTTTGAAACGTTTGAGCAATTCCAATTGCGGCAGTAATCGGATCTTTTGTCTCATGCGGATAAGCTCCGTGACCACCCACTCCAACAATATCAATATGAAATTTATCGGCTCCAGCCATAATTGGTCCTGGCATGGTATAAAATTTCCCCAATGCGACATCAGGGGTGTTATGAATGGCGTATACATTTTTTATATTGAAACGGTCCAAAATACCTTCTTCCACCATTATTCTACCGCCGCCTTCATTTTCCTCAGCAGGCTGAAATATTAAAGCAACTCGACCAGAAAAATTTCTAGTTTCACTTAAATAACGAGCAGCACCCAGAAGCATTGTTGTATGACCATCATGCCCACACGCGTGCATAAGTCCCACGTTATCTGAAGCATACTCGAGCTTTGTTGTTTCGGTCATCGGAAGCGCATCAATATCTGCTCGCAAACCTATTGTGTCGCCATCCACCTTCCCATTTATAATAGCCACAATACCGGATTTAGCTATACCGGTATGAATTTCGTCAATGCCGAATTCGCGAAGTCTAGCCTCAATGAAAGATGCGGTCTCATAACAATCTAAACCTAACTCAGGATTTTGATGAATATTTCGTCTCCATTTTTTCATATCAGCATCGAATGCAGCAATACGATTCACTATTGGCATATCTGGACTCCTTTGACTTAAACGTTCAAAGTGTATCAGACAAAAAAAGCCAAGAGGACGCAATGCCTTTTAATGAGAAAATTATAAATGAAAGACATGGAGATATTGCGGCTTTAGTTGAAATTATGCGCGCATTGAGAGACCGTGAAAAAGGTTGCCCTTGGGATATAGAGCAAACATTTGAGCATCTCCCAGTACACCATCGAAGAGGCATATGAAGTTGCAGATGCAATTGATAGAAAAGACTGGGAGGGTTTAAAAACTGAACTGGGAGATTTACTATTACAATCAATTTATCACTCGCAGATAGCGTCTGAAAAAGAATATTTTAATTTTGACGATGTCATTAAAGAGATTTCTGAAAAAATGGTATCTCGGCACCCACATGTCTTTGGCAATTCCCAAGAAATTAAAACTTCACAACAACAAGTAGAAGATTGGGAAAAAATAAAAGCAGCAGAAAGAAAGTCTAAACAGCAAGGAAAAGTACTCGATGATGTGGCTCTCAACCTACCTGCCTTGGTAAGAGCAGCGAAGCTTCAAAAACGTGCGGCGCGCGTTGGTTTTGATTGGCCAAATTATAAAAATGTATTGGATAAAATTATCGAGGAGGCTCATGAGCTTTCTGACGCTGCATTAAACGGGGATAAATCTCACATAGAGGAAGAGTATGGAGATTTACTTTTTACTTTTGTAAATTTAGGCCGACATTTTAATATAGACGCAGAAGTTGCGTTAAAAAAAACTAATAATAAATTTAAAAAAAGGTTTGAATTCATTGAATTGGAGCTCGAAAAAAAAGGAAAATCCCCAAAAGACTCATCGTTAAGCGAGATGGATCTTTTATGGGAGAAAGCAAAGAAAATACTGACCTAATTAATTTTTGGAGATAACGTTGGGTGCTCAAAAAATAATAATTGATACAGATCCCGGACAGGATGATGCAGTAGCAATATTACTTGCTCTTGCCAGCCCTGATGAAATCGAAGTCTTGGGCATAACAGCAGTAGCGGGGAATGTCCCACTTTCTTTAACCGAAAGAAATGCGCGGATCGTCTGTGAACTGGCAGGACGACCCGATATAGCGGTTTATGCGGGTTGTGATCGTCCATTGCGAAGAAAACTTGTTACTGCGGAGCATGTTCATGGTAAATCCGGTCTTGATGGACCGGAGTTACCCGAACCCAAAATAAAGCTCCAAGAAAAACATGGCGTTGACTTTATTATCGACACTATCCTGCAAGAGCCTGAAAACTCTGTTTCACTTTGTCCATTGGGACCACTCACTAATATCGCATCTGCAATTTTAAAGCAGCCAAAAATTGTTTCGAGAATAAAACAAATTGTGTTGATGGGAGGAGCATATTTTGAAGTTGGTAATATCACTCCCACAGCAGAATTTAATATTTTTGTTGATCCTGATGCAGCAAAGATTGTTTTCGAAGCTGGGATTGACATGGTAGTAATGCCACTAGATGTGACGCACAAAGCTCTCGTGACCGGGGAAAGAAACGAAGCTTTCCGTCGACTGAAGTCTCCTGTTGGAATTGCAGTTGCCGAAATGACTGATTTTTTTGAAAGGTTTGATAAAGAAAAATACGGCTCATCGGGCGCTCCATTGCATGATCCCTGCGTTACAGCATATTTGATCAATCCAAAGATCTTTTCCGGTAAAAAGATAAATGTTGAAATTGAAACAAAATCCGAGCTGACCTTAGGAATGACGGTAGCAGACTGGTGGGGAGTAACCAGCCGGAAAGCAAATGCTTTTTTTGTTGGCGACTTGGACTCTGAAAAATTTTTCAATCTATTAACAGAACGACTAGGTAGATTGCCGATATAAGGCTATGATTAAATAAATGAATAATTTTGAAACCAGCTACGCGAAACTTCCTGAAAGCTTTTACTCAATTACACCTCCGACGCCAGTTGCCGACCCCAAATTATTGGAATGGAATTCAGCGCTAGCGAAAGAACTAGGTCTGAAATTTAAAAGTTCAGCTGAGAAAGAGCGTATTTTTTCAGGTAACTTTCCGTTAAACGGTACCCCGATAGCGCAAAAATACGCCGGACATCAATTTGGACAATTTAATCCTGATCTAGGCGATGGGAGAGCACATTTATTAACAGAAGTAATTTCTCCAAAAGGTGAACGCTACGACATAACTCTTAAAGGTTCAGGTAGAACACCGTATTCTAGAGGCGGCGATGGCCGGGCCTGGCTAGGGCCTGTTCTTCGAGAGTATATAGTAAGTGAGGCTATGCATCGTTTGGGTGTCCCTACCACGCGTGCACTTGCAATTGTGAGCTCTGGCGAACCTGTTTATAGAGAGACAAAGATGCCAGGGGCGATAATCACCCGAATTGCGAAAAGCCATATTAGGATTGGCACTTTTCAATGGTTCTCTGCAACATCAGATACAAAAAACTTGCAAACTTTGTTGGACTATTCAATCAAACGACACTATCCCAATGTAACTACTACAGCGGAATTCTTAAGGGCGGTTTGCTTAAGACAAGCTGAATTAGTAGCAAAATGGATGGGAATAGGATTTATTCATGGCGTAATGAATACTGATAATTGTCTAATTTCAGGCGAAACTATAGACTACGGCCCTTGTGCCTTTATCGACGAATATAGCCCTGACAAAGTTTTCTCCTCAATAGACAACTTTGGGAGGTACTCTTTTACTAATCAGGCTAAGGTTATTATTTGGAATTTAGCTCAACTAGCTAATTCACTATTAATACTTCATGAAAATGAAGCGGGTACGTTGGATGATTTTCAAGAAATTATCAATGAGGCATCAGTATATATGTCTCAACAGTATTACATACAATTTGCTTTTAAATTGGGTATCACTTCTCCCATTAAAAAAGATGAACATTTAATTAATGAACTAATGACTATCTTAGCAAAATCGAAAGCAGATTTTACCAGTTTTTTCTCGTCAATTACAAACGGAGGTAAGCCTTATGATTTTATGAATAAAAAGCCTTACTTAACTTGGGAAAAAAAATGGCATAGTCGTATACAAAACATACCAAGAGCAAAGGAAACCATGAGCCAAGCAAATCCCACAATTATTCCTCGTAATCACAATATTGAGAAAGCTATCCAGTCAGCCCTTTCGGATAACTTTGATCCTTTTTATACCCTTAATGAAGCACTCAAAAATCCTTATAATTATAATGAAAAATCTGATTTAACAAAAGCGCCAGGGAAAGATGAAAAAGTTACCGCTACTTTTTGTGGAACATAAAAATAATTTTCTTTTATTAGCGAGCACACAAAATACTGACTAAATTTAATTTAAATTATATTTCAAATTTTCTTTTCCGACTGTTAAAATACAAAACAGATAATGCGAATTGCTATTTTTAAAGCTAATTGAGGCAATTATGAGCCAGACAATTTTAGACCAATGTGAAATAAAAGGGCTAAGGATGACCAACCAGCGAAGAGTTATCGCTGAAATTATAGAAAATACATTTGATCATCCTGACGTAGAAGAACTGTACAACCGCGCTTCAGCCATCGATGACTCTATATCTATCGCAACGGTTTATAGAACGGTTAAATTATTTGAAGAAAGCGGCATCTTGGACAAACTTGAATTTGGCGATGGTCGAGCAAGATACGAAAATGCCGATAGAGAACATCATGACCATCTAATTGATATTAATTCCGGCAAAGTTATTGAATTCGTCGATAATGAAATTGAAAAGTTGCAAGAATTAATTGCACTTAGATTAGGTTATGAGCTTAGAGGCCATAAATTAGAACTTTATGGTGTGCCAATTAAGAAAAAATAACTAATATACTTTAATAATTCTTTTAACGCACATTGTATTTCTGTTGACGCTACAATAAGGCTTAGGCGATTGAAGCAGCCATTTTTGAAAGTCAAATATGTTTACTATAAATGAGATTAAAGCTCGTGAAATTTTAGATAGTCGCGGCAACCCAACCTTAGAAGTTGATGTTCAACTTGAAAATGGAACTGTTGGTCGTGCCGCAGTTCCTTCCGGAGCCTCAACGGGTGCTCACGAAGCCGTTGAGCTTCGTGACAATGATCCGACACGTTTTAACGGAAAGGGCGTGTCAAAAGCGGTACAAAATGTAAACAGCAAATTAGCCATAGAACTTGTTGGGAGCAGTTCAAAAGATCAGGAATATATTGATAAAAAAATGATTGCGTTAGATGGAACAGAAAATAAATCAAATTTCGGCGCAAACGCTATTTTAGGCATTTCTTTGGCCGTAGCAAAAGCTGCTGCTATTTGCAGTAACCAGCCCCTTTTTAGATATATTGGCGGGGAAGCTGCGAGATTACTTCCCGTTCCAATGATGAATATTATTAACGGTGGTGAACACGCAGATAACCCCATTGATATTCAAGAATTTATGATAATGCCAATTGGTGCTGGAAATATAAAAGAGGCCGTTAGGATGGGCTCCGAAGTATTCCACACTTTACAAGCAGAATTAAAATCAGCAGGACTATCAACTAGTGTTGGCGATGAAGGTGGGTTTGCACCAAATATCAAGTCTACTAGATATGCTCTTGATTTCATAATAAAATCCATCGAGAAAGCAGGATATAAAGCCGGTCACGATATTTATCTAGCATTGGACTGTGCTTCAACCGAATATTTTAATGAAGGAAAATATCATTTCTCTGGAGAAAATAAAATACTTAGTTCAAAAGAAAATGCCACTTACCTAGCTGAATTAGTGAATGATTACCCGATCGTTTCAATAGAAGACGGTATGTCGGAGGATGACTGGGAAGGTTGGGAAATATTAACTAGCGAACTGGGCGAAAAGATACAACTTGTCGGAGACGACTTGTTTGTAACAAATCCTAAAAGGCTGAAAAAAGGAATTGAGATATCCTGTGCGAACTCAATGTTAGTCAAAGTTAATCAAATAGGTACACTTACCGAGACACTTGAGGCGGTAGATTTGGCCCGTAGTGCGAATTACACAAATGTAATGAGTCACAGATCTGGGGAGACGGAGGACACAACCATTGCTGATTTAGCTGTTGCCACTAACTGTGGACAAATTAAAACAGGTTCGCTTGCTCGATCTGACAGATTGGCAAAATACAATCAGCTAATTAGGATCGAAGAGGAATTGGGGAGTTTAGCAAAATATGCCGGAAAATCAATTTTAAAGTAAGCATTCGGCACCAAATACTCTATTATATTCTTGCGCTATTTATAATTTTCGTACCCAATTAGCATTTAACGAAATAATTTACTGAGCCTATTCAGCTTTGCTTTCTTTAAAAGACGATATTCATTTAATTTTTTTGCGTCGTTATTATTAAAATCGTTTAAAATAGTACTGACTAAATTTGAGATAAGGTCAAAATTACCGAGTGCTTCTTTGTAAAGTAATTCATCCGGATGAATACTTCTGACACCATATTTCATTAATTCAGAATTAGGAAAATCTCTAAGATTTAGTGTGACTATAATATTTGTATTGCTTTCAATAGCAGCTGCCAACACGTGAAGATCATTTTGATCGGGCAAATATAATTTCGAGATGTGTCTTTCAAAGTTATTTACTGAAGCGTTCGGGTACTTGACTTTGAGCATGGTGATCTCTGCCTCTGCTTGGGCTTCTGCCTCCAAATTAGTTTTGGCAGATGCTCTTCGCCATTCCTCTAAAATTCGTGCACTCCAATTTATATCCCATCTTAGCTCATCTGAAACATTTAGAAGGAGATTTCGTATTACTGTTGGGTATAGAACACATGCATCGAGTAATAATTTCATAATCTAAATACCAAAGACTTAAGATACGAATTATCCAAAAGTTGGAGATGCATGGGATGATCTGCTGCGGCAAAACCGGTATGTATTAGCTGCCCACGCCGTCCTTCCCTGCCAATGCCTCTTACGCATGCATTTCTAAATTTCGTTAGATCCGCTAATTGAGAGCAAGAACAGAGGACAAGAGTTCCATTCTCTCTTGTCACACTGGCGCCCAACTTTGCCATTTTTTCATATGCTCGCAAACCAGATTGAAGAGAATTTCGGGATGTTACAAACGCAGGAGGATCGCAAATAACTATATCGTACAAATGACCAGAGCCGGCGAGCTCCTTCATCACCTCAAAAGCATCACCCTGGATTGTATTGACATTACTCGATTTCTTCATTTCAGCAGCGCCAATTTTAACCAATTCAAGGGCATTGGCAGAACTATCTACAAATGAAACTTTTGAAGCTCCAGCAGCGATAGCTGCTAAGCCAAAACCACCCACGTGGCAAAACACATCCAATACTACTTTGCCGCTAGCTAAACCGGCAACAAATTTTTGATTTTGCCTTTGGTCGTAAAATAGACCCGTTTTTTGACCACCAAGAACATCAGCTTTATAAATCGCTCCATTCATAGGGACTGATATTGGCAACTCTGGTCCATCACCAAAAAATACAGCATTTTTATCATCCAAACCCTCTAACTTCCTTGACCGACCAGACGAATTTTTTATTACAACATCAATTTTGCAAACTTCTTTGATTGAGCTGGCAATAACTTTACACATGTTATCTGCCCAAAATGCATTTGGCTGGATCACGACGACTTTATCAAAACGGTCCACAATCAATCCCGGGAGACCATCTGCCTCCGCGTTTATCATCCTATAAAACGGGTCTTTGAATATTTCTTCTCTGACAGTTAAGGCTTTGATTATTCTATCCTTTATCCAGTTCCCATCAATAGTAGCTCCAAGATTAAAATCCATTATTCTGGCAAAAATTTTTGAATTTGGATTAACAGTAACCAAGCAAATAGGATTTTTGTCATAATCAACCAGCTTCCCAAATGAACCGGGAGTTAAAGATTTGGTACGACGATCAGAGATTATATCATTACTGTAGATCCACGGATATCCATAGCGGAATTTTTTTGCTTCAATGCCGGCCCTTAGTCGCACTGCAAATTTTGTCATGCTCAATATTTCCACTTTCTGATCAAATGCATACAAAATATAAGTAGAAATTAATATAATTATCTTTGGCATCTATATAATTTTAATTAACAAAATTTATCATCAGCTATTATCTTTTTTCTTGAGTTTTGTATTTTTATGACTTACCTCTAAGTATAAATGTTAGCGCTAACAAAATAAGAAATAATCACGATGCCGATAAACGAAGTTATATCAGAGGTTACTAACCGAATAATTCGGCGCTCTCGTGACTCCCGATCACAATATCTAGATAACATGCAAGATCAGCTAAATAGTGGTCCAAGACGAGCCCATTTGACTTGTGGAAATCAAGCCCACGCCTACGCAAGTACATCAAAGGATAAGACATCACTTTCCAGAACATCAAATGGAAATATTGGAATTGTTACTGCTTATAATGATATGCTTTCCGCACATCAGCCGTTTGAAAGCTTCCCTGAGATAATTCGCAAGGCAGCTCGGAAATTCGGAGGGACAGCTCAAGTAGCAGGCGGAGTACCAGCAATGTGCGATGGCGTTACGCAGGGGCAGCCTGGAATGGAGCTTTCTCTATTTTCGCGTGATGTAATTGCTTTAGCGGCATCGATTGCTCTCTCCCACAATACTTTCGATACCTCTATATATTTGGGTGTTTGCGACAAAATAGTTCCCGGATTAGTTATTTCAGCGGCTACTTTTGGATTTTTACCAGCAGTCTTTGCTCCAGCTGGCCCAATGCCCTCAGGCATTCCAAATGATAAAAAATCTATTGTGCGTCAAAAGTTTGCCACAGGAGAAATAAGTCGAAAAGAATTAATGAAGGCTGAGATGGCTAGCTATCATAGTCCCGGGACATGTACATTTTATGGGACAGCAAACTCAAATCAAATGCTTATGGAATTTATGGGGTTGCATTTACCTGGAGCATCGTTTGTTACACCCAATACGCCTTTACGAACCGCATTAACCGAGTTAGCGACCAAGCGCGCATTAGAAATCACCAGTCTGGGAAATTACTTTACACCTGCTTACCAAATTTTAGACGAAAAAGCTTTTGTGAACGGGATAGTAGGGCTGATGGCTACTGGGGGATCAACTAATCTAGTGCTACATTTACCTGCAATGGCGAAAGCTGCTGGAATTAAACTCGAAATAAGTGACTTTGACGACATATCAAGTGTAACGCCTCTAATGGCTAAAATATACCCGAATGGGTTAGCGGATGTTAATCACTTTCACGCCGCCGGTGGACTGAATTACATGATAGCTGAGCTTTTAGAAGCTGGGTATCTGCATAACGATGTAAAAACTATTATGGGTTTAGGTTTAGAAACTTATACCAAGGAACCCAAACTGATTGATGGTAAGATAGAATTTGTACGATCGAGTACCAAATCGCATAATGAAAAAATATTAAGACCCGTGTCCGACCCTTTTCAAAAATCTGGTGGAATTAAGAGATTAGACGGAAATCTTGGATCTTGTATAATAAAAATTTCTTCTGTTCCGATGGAAAAACAAATAATCGAAGCACCAGCCAGGGTCTTTGAGGCTCAAGAAGAGGTTAAAAGTGCATTTAAAAATAATGAACTAAACACGGATTTAGTAATTGTAGTAAGATTTCAAGGACCTGTTGCCAATGGAATGCCTGAACTTCATGGATTAACACCTATTTTGTCTGTACTGCAGGACAGAGGCCTCAAGGTCGCACTAATTACTGATGGGAGAATGTCGGGAGCATCGGGCAAGGTACCGGCAGCAATTCATCTGAGCCCCGAAGCTGCAAGCTCAGGACCAATTTCAAAAATAAAAAATGGAGATCTGATACGGTTGGATGCTTTAACTGGAGAATTAAATATTTTAGAAAAAGATTTCGAAGCTCGAGAAGCTAGGAAAAAAGACTTAACTAAAAATGAAAGTGGTTTAGGTAGAGAGCTTTTTAAGATTTTCCGTGAAAATGCCACATCCGCGAAATATGGCGGCGGCATAACATAATTGAGATGATATGAATTTATACCGAGAAAATCATGATTTATTAGCTATTTGTAAATTAGCTCCAGTTATACCCGTCTTGGTGGTTGATGAGACAACAAATGCTTTACCGCTCGCAAAAGCATTAATAGCTGGCGGCCTTCGAGTTATAGAAGTAACTCTTAGAACTGAAAATGCTTTTGATGTTATTGAGGTCATGGCAGCTAATACAACAGAAGGAATAATAGGCGCTGGGACGCTACTATCTAAAGAGGATGTTTATGCAGCTAAAAGAGCAGGAGCAAGTTTTGGAGTAAGTCCAGGTGTAACAGATCAAATATTAAGCGCTTGTGCGGAAGTTAAACTTCCGCTTCTGCCAGGCTCTGCTACGCCATCAGAAGTAATGAATTTGTTGTCCAAAGGTTATTCTGTTCAAAAATTCTTTCCTGCACAGTCAAATGGTGGAATTGCAGCTTTGAAGTCAATCCTAGGTCCAATGCCTGATGTGAGCTTCTGCCCAACAGGAGGAGTTACATCAACAAATGCATTAGATTATTTATCATTGGAAAATGTAGTTTGTGTTGGAGGTAGCTGGGTTGCTCCCAAGGATAAAATTAAAGCTGCTGATTGGCAGGCGATAACCAAGCTAGCGCGCCATGCTAGCGCCTTAAGCAAACACTCTGATACTTAAGTTCAAAGATAATAACAAAAAGAGATCCTTGCAATTATCACGCTTAGAAGTAAGCTTTAAACAGCAGTGATTTAGGACATTCACATGAGTTCAGCCGAACTTTATATAAATCTTGCAAATATTTGCTCCAACTGGAATGCACTGAATAGGCTCTCTAACGGCTCAGCAGGAGCCGTAGTTAAGGCTAACGCTTATGGTTTGGGAATAAAGGAAGTGGGTATCTCACTTGCAAAAGCAGGAGCAAGAGATTTTTTTGTAGCCGTGGCAGAAGAAGGCGTGCAGCTTCGGCAGGCCCTTGGTCAAGGACCAAAAATATATGTTTTCTCTGGTCATATGACTGGGGACACGCCTCTCATTAAAAACTTTGATTTAATACCACTCATAAATTCAGCAGAACAACTGTTATTTCATGTAGAAAATTCATCAAACCAGATGATTGGTATTCAGCTAGATACAGGGATGAACCGTCTTGGAATGGAATGTGCTGAATACGAAGCGTTAAAGGATATCATTACACAACTCAATCCAGAGCTTATTATGTCCCATTTGGCTTGTGCTGATGAGATAAGCAACCCCATGAATGAAAAGCAACTGAATTATTTTAAGGAAATTACCAACAACATTAATTGCAGAAAATCCCTTGCGGCAACTGGTGGCATTTTATTAGGAAAACAATATCATTTTGATATGACTAGACCTGGAATTGGTTTGTATGGTGGAAAACCTTACAATAGTTCGAAAAACGTAGTACAATTAAAATTACCTGTAATTCAAATCCGAACTGTTTTAGCCGGCGAAACCGTTGGTTATTCGAATACATGGACCGCGAAGAAAACCACGAAAGTCGCCACTTTAAATTCGGGTTATGCGGATGGTATTTTTAGGTGTATGAGTAATAAAGCGATATTGTATTACAATGAAATACGCTGCAGTATAATAGGCCGTATTTCAATGGACTTAATTGGAGTTGATGTTTCCAATTGTAACGAAGACCCGGACTTCTTATGGCTTTTAAATGATAAACAGGAAATCGATGATCTCGCTTATGATGCTAATTCGATTGGTTATGAAATTTTAACAGCCCTCGGAAACCGATATAATCGTATATACATTTAGAGATATTCAAATGAGAATTTTAAGAAATTTAGGCAAATCTGCAAATATCTTCTTACAAAAAATAGGCAGAGTAACTAAATTTATAATTTTAATTTTTTCAAATTTATTTACGCCTCCAACTTATGGTGGAGAAATACTGAAGGCTTTTTTCCAAATTGGATGGATGTCGCTACCAGTACTTGGGTTAACAGCTCTTTTTACTGGTGGTGCTTTGGCACTGCAAATCTATGCCGGTGGTTCCAGGTTTAATGCAGAGCAAGTAGTTCCAGCAATTGTTGCAATCGGTATGGCCCGTGAATTAGGCCCAGTTCTAGGCGGACTAATTGTAGCAGCGCGTGTAGCCAGCTCGATAGCAGCAGAAATTGGGACCATGAAGGTAACTGAACAAGTGGATGCATTAATCACACTTTCTACTGATCCAATAAAATATTTAGCTGTACCTCGAGTCCTTGCAGCAACCCTTTCATTACCAGTGTTAATAGCAATTGGTGACTCTATCGGTATACTAGGGGGGTATCTTGTAGGTATAAATCGTCTAGATTTCAGCTCTAGTACATATTTGGCAAGCACTGCAAGCATGCTTCAAATTTCTGATATTTCAAGTGGACTAGTAAAAGGTGCTTTTTTTGGTTTAATTATCTCTGTATCTGGTTGTTACTGCGGATTTCATTCATCGAATGGGGCTGAGGGCGTGGGCAAAGCTACAAAATCTGCCGTAGTTGCAGCATGCGTTTTTATTTTAGCGGCGAATTATATTTTGACAGAGGTTTTTTTTAACTCATGATCAAAATAAAAAATATTCATAAAGCGTTTTCAGATCAAAACGTACTCGATGGGGTTGATATGCTTGTGCAGGAAGGAAGCTCCACTGCAATTATCGGCACTTCTGGTGCTGGAAAATCAGTACTTCTAAAGATTTTACTAGGCCTCTTAAGACCTGATATCGGAGAAGTATCCATAGGTAATATACAGGTATCATACGACAAGCCTGGCAGGACTCTCTCAGAAATAGGTATGCTTTTTCAAGGCTCAGCCCTATTTGACAGCCTTCCGGTATGGCAGAATATTTGTTTCAAATTTTTAAAAGGTGGAGAAAAGTTATCAATTCAAGACGCTAAAGACCTTGCGATTCAAAAGTTGAAAAAAGTTGGCCTGGATCATGAAGTGGCAAATAAGTACCCTTCTGACCTCTCAGGTGGAATGAAAAAAAGGGTGGCGCTAGCCAGAGCAATTGTAGGTAACCCAAAGATTATTTTTTTTGACGAACCAACTACCGGTCTGGACCCTATAATGACTAATACAATTAATAACCTAATTAGGGAAATTGTTGAAACCATGGAAGTAACTGCTCTTACAATCACTCATGATATATCATCAGTAGAGCAGATCGCAGATAATGTTGCACTTTTAGAGTCTGGCAGGATCCGATGGGAAGGAAAATCCAAAAAACTGCGCGATTCCAAGGATCCATATGTCTATCAGTTTGTAAATGGAAAAACCAAAGGACCAATAAACGTAACGTAATTAAAAATTTTTGAATAATTTTTAATCAACTTGAATTGCTAAGAAACAATTGGCACAAGTGTGGTATGGCCAAAACGTCAAAATCATACTCTTGTTCATCTTGTGGGATAGTAACTAATAAATGGGCTGGGCGCTGTGATGGTTGCGGTGACTGGAATACTTTACTGGAGAGCAAAGCGTTCTCAGATGGCCCCCAAAAAATCTCAATCGGTAATGAAAAAGGCGAGAAGGTATCATTAAGTGATCTTTCACCAAACCATGAATATCTTTCGTATTCGAAGTCCGGCATTGCTGAATTTGACCGTGTTCTTGGAAACGGGCTCGTAAGTTCATCTGCAATATTGCTATCAGGCGACCCCGGTATCGGCAAATCTACTATATTGCTGCAAGCAGCGGCTAAATTTGGTTTAGCAGGTCTAAAGGTTTTATACATATCCGGCGAAGAAGCAGCTTCGCAAGTACAATTACGTGCGGAACGTTTAGGTTTGTCGACCGCCCCGATACGGTTGGGTTCAGAAACTAATTTAAGAAATATACTCACAACCTTTGAGGATGAAAAACCAGATCTTGTAATAATTGACTCAATCCAGACGATTTGGGCTGATACTGTGGACAGTGCACCAGGAAGCGTATCACAGGTAAGATCAGCAGCATTCGAGCTCACTAATTATGCAAAACGCAATGGAACTGCAGTAATAATGGTTGGGCATGTAACTAAAGAAGGCCAAATTGCTGGACCTCGCGTAGTTGAACATATGGTAGATACAGTACTACATTTTGAAGGCGAGAGAGGCCATCAATTCAGAATTTTGAGAGCAGTAAAAAATAGATTTGGGCCAGTTGATGAAATTGGCGTGTTTGAAATGGTAACTGATGGGTTATCTCAAGTAAAAAACCCCTCAGAACTTTTTTTATCAGAAAGAGGCAAAAATATACCCGGTTCGGTAGTTTTTGCAGGTATTGAAGGGACCAGACCAATCTTAGTCGAGTTTCAGGCTCTAGTTACACCCTCGACACTCAACCAACCGCGACGAAATGTTATAGGTTGGGACGGAAACCGCTTATCAATGATATTAGCTGTATTAGAATCCCGTTGCGGTATCAGCTTTGCCAACTTCGATGTTTATTTGAATATAGCGGGTGGAATAAAAATAAATGAACCTGCCGCAGATTTAGCGGTAGCAGGCGCTATTTTTTCTGCAAGAGAAGAAGTTATTTTTCCAATAAACTCTGTTGTTTTTGGAGAAATTAGTCTATCAGGAGCTGTTCGACAAGTAAGTCAAGTGGACAGTAGGTTGAAAGAGGCACAAAAGTTAGGATTTATCGAGGCAATCACTGCAACGCGAAACAAAAAAAATCCTATAAATGGAATAAATATTCGAGAGACAAACAATCTTCGCGACTTTGTAAGTGTGATGCAAAAATATAAAGGTACAACTGAGGTATTGGGCGATGGAAAGCCTTAACATTGTAGATGGCATAGTCATAGTTATAGTATTGATCTCAGCAATACTTGCGTATGCTCGCGGCCTTACCAGGGAAATAATGGCAATAATGGGATGGGTTTTTTCATCCATTATATCTTTTGTTTTTGCTCCCTTAACAACTCCATTAATAAAGGAAATTCCTTTACTTGGGCCAATATTGGCCGACAGTTGCGAATTAGCTATAATTGCAGCATTCGCAAGCGTATTTGCTCTAAGCCTGCTGGTTTTTTCGTTTTTCACACCACTTTTAAGTACTGTGATAAACAAAACCCGTCTTACTCGAATTGATCAAGCCTTAGGGTTTGTTTTTGGTATACTTCGCGGGCTATTTTTAATTGCGATTACCTTCTTTGCTTATTTGGCAATCTTAGGGGATAATACAATCCCTCAAATAGATGCCAGTAAAAGTGCATTAATATTTGAGGATATGATAGCATCTATTAAAGCGCAAAACCCCGAAAGAGCTTTAGGCTGGATTATTGAAAAATATGAAATATTAGTGAAAACATGTGAATAAAACAGAAGAATTCGATTAAATTAATCTGCTAAATTTTTTGACTAATCAAAGATATCATTGAACATAAAATCTGAAAGCTGACCCTATGATCAAAAAAATAGCATTAATTACTGGTGCTTCTCGTGGGCTAGGAGCAGCACTATCAGAAAAATTAAGTGAAAATCACCACATAATAGCCGTTGCTCGGACCGTGGGCGGACTTGAAGAATTAGATGATAGAATAAAATTAAAAAATGGAACTGCAACATTAGCTCCAATGGACATAACAAATAGAGATGCTATGAGCCAGCTGTTCACTTCGATATTTGAAAAATGGGGCAGAATTGATTTTTGGGCACATACAGCAATTCACGCGCCACCATTAAGTCCACTGAACGCAATTGACTTAGGAGATTTGGACAAAACTATCTCTATTAATGTCACCGCAACCGCATTACTTATTAACTTTATCAGCCCCCTTATAAATAAAAAAGGTGATGCTTTATTTTTTGATGATCCATGCAGTGGCAAGAAGTTCTATGGGGCATACGGATCGTCGAAAAGCGCGCAAATATCATTAGTGCAATCATGGGCAAATGAATGTAAAACATTTGGTCCAAACGTTACTGTTTTTAGACCATCCCCAATGAAAACTGCCTTGCGAGCCCGTTTTTTTCCTGGAGAAAATAAAGAAAACCTATTATCTCCCAAAATTGAAGCCCAGCGTGTTTTAGCAACACTTTTTGATCGATAGGTTCTATTAATAACGATACTATTGTAGAAGTCGTAATTCAGTCCTACAAAAGTTACTAAAAAATTTACCTGAGATAATGCGAATACTTATTACTAATGATGATGGAATTAACGCCCCTGGTTTAAAGGTCCTTGAGACAATAGCTAGGAGTTTAACAGACGAAGAAAATATCTTTATCATTGCTCCAACCAGTGAAAGATCGGGGGTTGCACATTGTGTAAGTTACAATGAACCCATGCGTCTCGATAAAATTTCAAAAAACCGTTATTCTGTTTCTGGGTATCCAGCTGATTGCGTAATTGCTGGAATACATCATGTCATGAAAAAAGATCCACCTTCATTAGTTCTTTCAGGAGTAAATAGGGGTAATAATTCCGCGGAAAATGTGCTTTACTCTGGTACGATCGGTGCCGCTCTGGAGGGAGCTCTTCAAGGAGTTACCTCCATCGCATTATCACAATATTTAGGACCTGAGTCAGAAAAAATGTCCAATCCATTTAATCCAGCAATTCATAATGGTTTGAGTGTTATTCATAAAATCCTTAACAAAGACGAGCACACTGAGGGCGGTTATAAAGTGTTTTATAACGTAAACTTTCCTCCGACAGAAATTATAAAAGGAGTCGCTGTTGTGCCCCAAGGATTAAGACCAAATACAACTTTTGGAGTAAGTCCATTTAAAACTTACAGCGGAAAAGAGTTTTTATTTATCAAAGGTGGAAATCAACATATTAAGGTCAGTCAAAATTCAGATGTTGCGGCTAATTTATCAGGTTATATTTCCTTAACACCAATGAGAGCAGACCTAACCGCGATTGATAGGATGGCCGACTTTGAGGACAACCAATGAATAGCAATGATGAGCAAAAGATGCAATTTATCTTATCTATTCGTTCAAAAGGAGTAGTTGATAATAATGTACTTAAGGCACTAGAGACGGTTAATAGAGAGCAATTTCTTAAAGGTTTGTTTGCACAAAGAGCCTATGAAGATACTCCGCTTCCGATTGACTGTGGCCAAACCATAAGCCAACCATCAATTGTAGGGTTAATGACGCAAGCGTTGAGGGTAACTAATCGTGATAAAATTTTGGAAATTGGCACAGGATCGGGTTACCAAACGGCCATATTAAGCAAATTAGCCCGCAGAATTTACTCCGTTGAAAGATTCAAGCCGCTCTATGAGGAAGCTAGAGCAATTTTTAGAAAATTACAGTTAAATAACATTACTTCTGTTTGGAGTGATGGCAGCCAAGGAGTCGTTGAACAACAACCGTTTGACAGAATAATTGTAACTGCTGCTGCTGAAGATCCTCCGCCAACATTACTTAATCAATTAAAGATTGGTGGTATTATGGTAATACCAGTGGGCCAATCCGATGAAATTCAAAAACTAATTAGAGTAGAGCGAACAGAAAATAACTTTAAATATGAGGATTTATGCGATGTGCGCTTTGTACCATTGCTCGAAGGAATAGAAGAAGATATCTATGTATAGGAATATTGTAGAATATAGTTCTTGGAAATCGTTAAATGGATAGGTCCAAATTAATCAAATTAAAATATTTTCTTTATCTATTTATTTTTGGGAGTTTAAGTGCATGTGCGAACTCACCTTTGAGTAATTTTGATTTTGATTTTCGTGGTAATTCTTTCGATACCTCCGATGCAGCCTTACAAGCCACTCAATCTAGACCTAAAGCAAACGAACTAGGCATAATTAATTACCCCACTTATCAAGTAGCTATCGCCAGAAGAGGAGATACTATTGAAACCATGGCTAAACGGCTCGGACAGGACGAAAGCGACCTGGCTAGATATAACGGTTTGGCAAAGGGACAAAGACTACGTAACGGTGAAGTACTCGCACTTCCCAAGATTTCTACTAACATCGAACAAGATTTCGCTGATGGTGAAGAGATAGAAGAAACGACGCTTTCAAAAGATCTCAACATACTAGAACTCGCCGATACCGCTATAAAAATAGTTGGTGGCTCTGATAATAAGCGCACTAACCCCACTTCATCTGATAAAAAAAATTTAGTAGACCCCGTCAAGCATAAAGTTGTGCGAGGAGAAACGGCATTTATTATATCTCGTCTTTACAATATCTCAGTGCGATCTTTAGCTGATTGGAATGGACTAGATAGCGACTATTCGGTTAGAGAAGGACAGATTCTCATTATTCCTTTGGTTGACAGTAAAATCCAAAAAAGTTCTAAAAAAGAAGAGCTTACTTCTTTGGCTCCACCTCCGCCTAGCTCCAAAAAACCGCAGCCTCGCAATATTGCCAAGCAAGAGCCAACAGAACCATCCATTAATCCAATATCAGTGCCCGAAAGTGGACGTATGGCTTATCCCATAGAGGGATTAATAATCAGAGAATATTCAAAGAATAAAAATGATGGAATCGACTTTACCGCTCAACCCGGTACCAGAGTGGTTGCAGCAGATACTGGAGTAGTGGCTACGGTAACTGAGGACACAAATCAAATCGCAATTGTTGTTCTTAAACATCCCAAAAATATTTTAACGGTCTACGCAAACCTTACAAACATTCAAGTCTCTACCAATCAGAATGTTATTCGCGGAGAAGTATTAGGAGAGATTCCTGAAGGAGATCCTCCATATCTTCATTTTGAAGTTCGAGAGGGTTTTGAGAGTATAGACCCATTAAATTATCTAAACAAAGATTAATTATTCAGCACCAAAGTGCTATTTTATGGTTAAACTATGCCGTCCAGCCAAATCAACAAAAAACTGCCAAGCAACTCTTCCAGAGCGAGATCCGCGAGTACGAGCCCATTCAGTGGCCTTAGCTTCCAGTTCTACACGATCAATCTTTAGATTATAATGTTGTGTATAGGCTTCAATAATATCAAAATATTCATCTTGAGAACAAGGATGAAACCCCAACCATAAACCAAAACGATCTGACAAAGAAATTTTTTCTTCAACAGCTTCCGATGGATTTATCGAAGATGATCGTTCATTTTCAATCATATCCCTAGGCATCAGATGTCTCCTGTTAGATGTAGCATAAAATAAAACATTTTCTGGCCTACCCTCTAAACCGCCATCTAATATTGCTTTTAACGATTTATAATTTTGATCATCATAACTAAAGCTCAAATCATCGCAGAATAGTATAAACTTAAATGGGAGGACTCTAAGAACTTTTAAAAGCCTACTGACTGATCCCAAATCATCCCGCTGCAATTCAACTATCTTCAGATTACAGCCTTCTAAATTTATTTTTGCGTGTACGGCTTTCACTAATGAAGACTTCCCCATACCACGTGCACCCCAAAGCAACGCATTATTAGCCGGAAAACCATTCGCAAATTGCCTTGTATTGTTCAGTAAAATATCACTTACTTGATCAATACCTCTGAGTAATGAAATATCTATCGCGTTCGTTATTTCTACCGGCTCGAGATAATCCGGAGCAATGTGCCACATAAAAGCTGAGAATTTATCAAAATCAGGAAAATCTTTTTTTTTCGGCGCTAGCCGCTCTAAAGCCTCGGCAATTCTTTCAAACTGATCACTCTTTTCTGTCTTCATCGAATTCTTTCAAAATAGGATCATCAAAATCGCCTTCGTCATCGTAGAAGCCCTCTTCTTTAAGCTTCTGTTCTCGTTTCTTCTCAACATGTGAAACAAGAAAGATAGACACTTCGTATAGTCCATAAACCACGACGAAAAGAATTACCTGAGTAATGACATCGGGTGGCGTGACGAGCGCGGCCAAAACCAGTATCGCTACAACTGCATACTTTCTCACATTCCCAAGACCCTCAGCGCTCACTAGCCCTGCTTTACCCATTAAAGTCAGCAAAACAGGCAACTGAAAACACATACCAAAAGCTACTATGAATTTTATTGTTAAGCTTAGATACTCTTGAGCTGAACCCTGAAATGCAATTCCTGCTGCTGCATTATTAACGTTTTCTTCATTTAAGACACTTCCAGTTTGCTGAAAGCCTAAAAAGAAATCAAAAGCCAATGGAGTAACTACATAATAAGCGAACGCAGCACCGAGAAAAAACATAAATGGCGATGCTATAATAAACGGTAAAAAGGCGTTTTTCTCAGTTTTATACAATCCTGGGGCCACAAAGCGCCACATTTGAAAACCAATTAAAGGGAACGATAAAACTAAACCTCCCAATAGGGAAATTGAGATAGCCACAAAAAAACCTTCTTGCAGCTTTATTAGTATAAGACCGCAATCTGAGTGCCCTCGAAGCGCCATTGCAGAGCACAACGGATGCGTTAAAAAGTCAAAAATGGGGTTCCAAATTGTGAAGCAGATTATCATACCAATGATAAATGCGACAAAAGAATAAATTAATCTCTGACGTAACTCCGCTAAATGCTCAATAAGCGGAGCTGAGCTGTCTTGTATGTCATCATCTGCTGCCATTACCTTGTCTTCAATCCTTCAGACTGCTCGTTTTTTTAGCTTTTGCTGATTTTCGCTTTGTTGATCCCTTTTTATCCGAATTTTGAACCTTTTCATTATGCAACTTATCTTTGGCTTTTTTTTCTGCGTGCTCTCTTATTTTCTTAGCCTGTTCAGCTCGCTCGCCAGCTAATCGACCCGTCTCTGTTTCGGGGTCGTAAGTCGCGTAATCTGTCGCAGCATTTTTCACCGCATCAACACTAGATTTTAGAGGGTTGGCTGCAGAACGAATTGTCGATGATATATCCCCTACCCCAGCGTCATCTGCAGCATTATTCATAGCTCGCGAAAATTCACGAGCCATCCCTCTAATTTTACCGACGAATTGCCCTGCCTTCCTGAACAGTACAGGAAGTTCTTTTGGCCCGACTACTATTAGAGCGACTATTCCGATAAGAAGTAGCTCGGTCCAACCTAAGTCAAACATTGAAACTAGACCTTATCTTTTTCGGTCTCTGGCGTAATGTCCTTAGCAGTCTCTGAAGTTTCCTCTTCCAGGCCTTTTTTACTGTCATCAACACCTTTTTTAAAAGCTGTAATACCTTTACCAACCTCACCCATCAACGAGCTTATTTTACCACGGCCAAATAGCACCAGTACAACTACCGCAATAAGTAAGATACCAGGAAGTCCAATATTGTTAAGCATCTCAACGATCCTTTTACTCTGAAGGCAATACACCCTCTTGTTTCATCTATCATATTTAGTTGTTAATGCTCAGTTATCAAAGAGGCAACACAATAAAATAGTTTTTTTTGTTCTATATTTTACTATTCAGGGAAAACAAAACATCGATCTCGTGGGACAGTAAGCCACAAGGGCTGACCAACTTTTGGTAAAAATACACTTGGGACCGTAACTTTAAAAATACTATTGTCGAAATCCATTCTAAATTCCACCAGGCTTTCATTTCCGAGGAATCTAGCACGCACGACGCAACCTCGAGCTGCAATACCCATCGAAACTGTAGGTAAAGGGCCTTTCCCGTCTCTATCAAAATCTATTCTAACATGCTGAGGTCTGATGACAATCTCTACATGGGTGCCATCAGCTAATCCAGGTGCAAAAAACTGACCAAATGGTGAATTTGCCAGTGCACCGTTTACCTTAGATTTTATAATATTTGCATCAGAAAAAAATGCTACAGCTGCTCGGTCCACTGGAGCATTATATAGATTGTAGGGCGCACCCATCTGAACAATTTCCCCACTTCTCATTAATGCTATTTCATCAGCCATTTTCATGGCCTCCTCAGGCTCATGGGTAACTAGCAGAACTGCAGTCTCTTCTGATTTCAAAATCTCTAAAGTTTCATCTCTTATATCGTCTCGAAGACGCTTGTCTAAACCAGAAAATGGCTCATCCATAAGCATTATACGAGGCTTAGGCGCAAGTGCACGAACGAGAGCAACGCGTTGTTGTTCGCCACCAGACAGTTCATGGGGATAATTATCACATTTCGAACTCAGGCTAACCTTTGAAAGAAGATCAGAAGCTTTCTCTCTTATGTTTTCAGTGGTTTTAGCTATACCAAATCCAACATTTTGCCAAACAGTCATATGAGGAAATAAGGCAAAATCCTGAAAAATCAGGCCAATGTAACGTTTCTCCGGCGGCTCACTAAACCCAGCGCCACACATCATTTCACCATCGACCCAAACTTCTCCAGAAGATTGATTTTCGACACCAGCAATCATTCTAAGAATTGTAGATTTTCCACAACCAGATGGGCCCAAAAGGCAAGTTATTTGTCCAGGGAAAACGCTTAATGAAATATCATCTACTACTTTAGTATTATTGTATACTTTGGTAAGTGACTTAACTTCTAAACGCGGAATTAAGGTTTTCGTCAAAAAACAACCTCTGTAAAACTTAATCCAAAAACAACTACAGAGATTTAACAGGGATATAACTAACGTGCAACCTGCTCCTTTCTTAAAATATTTTTCAGATAAGGTCTGCATTCAAAATGCTTTTTATAAATCTGCTATTAAAAAAAATAATCCATGCTACAGAATTCTCTGATTGGGTTGCCTTTTAAATTACCTTCAGTTATCGCAATTTAATGTCTAGTAATCCTACTACCTCAAACACACATGATAACGAAGTTTTTCGCAGAAGAACTTTTGCTATTATTTCCCATCCCGATGCAGGTAAAACAACACTCACCGAAAAATTTCTCTTGTACGGAGGTGCTATTCAATTAGCGGGGCAAGTTCGAGCAAAAGGCGAAGCACGGCGAACTCGGTCAGATTTCATGCAAATGGAAAAAGATCGGGGAATCTCTGTATCAGCGTCAGCAATGTCATTTGATTTTGATAACTATAGATACAATTTGGTTGATACCCCCGGACACAGTGATTTCTCTGAGGATACCTACAGAACATTAACAGCAGTAGACTCGGCCATTATGGTGATTGATGGAGCAAAAGGCGTAGAAAGCCAAACTAGAAAGCTGTTTGAAGTTTGCCGGCTAAGGGATTTACCCATATTTACCTTTTGCAATAAAATGGATCGTGAAAGCCGAGATACCTTTGAAATTATCGATGAGATACAAGAAAACTTAGCAATAGATGTAACCCCAGCCAGTTGGCCAATTGGAAGGGGTTCAAGTTTTTTAGGTTGTTACGATCTTATAAATGATAGGCTTGAGTTAATGGATAGGGCCGATAAAAACCGTCTAGGTGAAAGTATTAAAATTAAAGGTCTAAATGATCCAGAAATAGACAAGTATATTCCAAGTGAACTCAAAAAAAAGCTGGTAGAGGAAGTTGAAATGGCGAAAGAGCTTCTACCCCCGCTTGACACACAATCATTACTCGAAGGGCATCTGACACCTATTTGGTTCGGATCCGCAATGAACAGTTTTGGTGTAAAAGAATTGATGAAAGGAATTGCAAATTTTGGGCCAGTTCCACAAATACAATCAGCGGTTCCAAGGCCAATAAAACCTTCAGAAAAAGAAGTATCCGGCTTCGTATTTAAGGTACAGGCTAATATGGATCCAAAGCATCGCGATAGGGTGGCGTTCGTGCGCCTGGCATCAGGACACTTTAAGCGAGGAATGAAACTTACCCATGTTCGAACAAAAAAAGTTATGGCAGTATCAAACCCTGTGCTCTTTTTGGCCTCAGACAGATCGCTTGCGGAGGAAGCATGGGCGGGCGACATTATAGGGATCCCTAATCATGGACAATTACGAATAGGCGATACTCTGACAGAAGGTGAATTATTGCAGGTCAAAGGAATTCCTTCCTTCGCCCCTGAACTTTTACAGAATTGTTTATCACTAGATCCTATGAAGACGAAACATCTAGAAAAAGCACTTTTTCAATTTGCCGAGGAAGGTGCTGCAAAAATATTTAAACCAACTTACGGGTCTGGATATATTATCGGTGTCGTTGGACCACTACAATTTGAAGTGCTTGAGAGCCGTATAAAAATGGAGTACGGATTGCCCGTGCGCTTTGAGGTGAGCCAGTTCAAATCGGCATGTTGGATTTCGGGCGAAAAGCAAGAATTAGATAAACTTTATTCTGAGAATAAACAACACGTGGCCTTAGATAGCGATGGGGATGGTGTCTTTCTCTCAAGGTTGCAATGGGACTTTGATCGGATCGCCCGAGACTATCCTGCCGTAAAGATATCTAAAACAAAAGAGCTCACACTTACAACTTAGCATCTTTTTTAGTGTCAAGATTGACCTTTACTTCATTTTTGGATATTACCGCGCGAAATGGACTTATCAGGAACCAAAGTTATTGAAATTATTTATTTGCCGCCTGAGCTCTGAATAAAACGTAATTTATTTATGGCGATATTTTCAGATCTAAAATTAAACCCAAAAATCCTGGATGCGATTGAAGACGTTGGCTACAAAGAGCCGACGCCAATTCAGTTACAAGCAATCCCCGCGGCACTAGAGGGCAAGGATGTATTGGGTATTGCCCAAACAGGCACTGGTAAAACGGCAAGTTTCACGTTGCCAATGATTCATTTATTAGCCCGTGGACGGGCCAGAGCTCGCATGCCAAGATCACTTGTTCTTTGCCCAACTAGAGAATTGGCGGCTCAGGTGGCCGAAAACTTTGAACTATATTCAAAAAATTTGAAGCTTACTAAAGCACTACTGATTGGTGGAGTATCGTTCAAAGAGCAAGACCAATTAATAGACAAGGGGGTAGACGTGTTAATTGCTACTCCAGGACGCCTTTTGGATCATTTTGAACGCGGGAAATTGCTGCTTACTGGGGTTCAAATTATGGTCGTTGATGAGGCGGATAGAATGTTAGATATGGGGTTCATACCTGATATCGAACGTATTTTCGATCTGACCCCTTTTACTCGTCAAACACTGTTTTTTTCCGCAACAATGGCCGCTGAAATAGAAAGGTTAACCAATACTTTTTTATCGGCACCCTTGCGTGTAGAAGTCGCTCGACAAGCATCCGCTTCCGAAACTATAAAGCAAAGCGTAGTTTTATTTAAGCCATCACGAAAAGATCGTGAGGGTACTGAAAAACGAAAAGTTTTGCGAGACATGATACTTAACGAAGGGAAGGATTGTAAAAATGCAATTATATTTTGCAATCGTAAGAGTGACGTGGACATTTGTACAAAATCATTAAAAAAATATGGATTTAATGCGGCACCAATTCACGGGGATTTAGATCAGAAACATCGAACTGACACACTTGAGGATTTCAGAACTGGATCTCTTCAATTTCTTGTAGCATCCGATGTAGCAGCTCGCGGATTAGATATTCCAAGCGTAAGCCATGTTTATAATTTTGACGTACCAACCAATGCAGAAGATTATGTTCATCGTATTGGTAGAACAGGACGAGCAGGTCGTAATGGAAAAGCATTAATGATTTCTACACCTCGAGATGAGAAAAACTTTAAAGCTATCGAAAAGCTAATTCAGCTCGAAATTCCGATAAATGATAGTTATTCTCTCGTTAAGATACTTGGTGACGAGAAAAAAGCTAATAAAAAGGAGCTTAAAAACACTCCCCAAGGCAAAACAAATGTAAAAGGTAATAAGCCAACTTATGGTTTATCCAAGTCCGACGTGACAAATCATAATAAACCAGCTAATTCATCAGAAGCTGAAAATGAATTTGAGCTACCAAATTTTATTACCAAAAGTTTCGTGGAGAGACTTACTGTTTAAACTATAATTATATATATTTTTCAAATAGTTAAAATTCTATCTTAAACCAATCTGCTAATTACAACTGAGACTTCTGGCTTTTTTCCTATTTCTGACTTGCATGTATGCCTAGCCCCTCGTCTAACTACCTCTTCTAACTGCTCATTATCCAAAAGCACATCTGGCTCAATCCTACCAATCAATTGACTCAGGTCCTCCTCTAAACAATCAACTAAAGGGGCATTTGAATTTGTAACAATAGGTAAACCCTTTGTTTCACACCAAGGGTCTCCAATAAGGTCATCGTTTTCATCAAGAAGTACGCTAACAACAACCAAACCGTTTACGGCCATGCGTATACGGTCCCTTACTATACCATCTGTTGAAGTGACCTTAGAGCTTCCATCTAAATATACTCGCCCAACCTCTATTTTATTAAAAATTTTTGGCTCATTAGAAGATAAATTTAAAAAGTTACCATTAGGACAAACAATTGATGCAAGCCCATTCTCGGAGGCCAACTTGGAATGTTCTCGCAAGTGCCGATGCTCTCCATGCATTGGTATAAGAAATTGTGGCTGAATAATTTTATGCATTTCCTTTAAGTCAGGTCGGTTTGCGTGGCCAGACACATGATAAAGACCCGACTCATCCTCAACAACATCAACTCCCATTTCTGAAAATTGATTAATTATTCTAGAAACACCTTTTTCATTGCCAGGTATTGTCTTGGAGGAAAATATAAAGAGATCCCCCTCCTGCAACGAAAATCCTCTATATTTCCCATTAGCTAGCTGAGCTGTAGCAGCCCTACGCTCTCCTTGGGATCCCGTTGCCAATAGTAAGAGGTTTTCACGTGGTACTTGTAGAGCATCCTCAGGGCTAATGAGCGAAGGAAAGTCACTCAAGACACCTGTGTCAACTGACGCATCGATCATTCTTCGCATGGCTCGGCCAAGAAGGCATACCGAGCGACCAGCTTTTACACCCGCCTCAGCCAGGGTTTTTAATCTAGCAACATTAGAACCGAAAGTTGTAGCCACAACAAGCCTTTTTGCATTTTCGATGAGATCCTGTAAAGGCATGCTAATGGTTGCCTCTGACCGCCCCTCCTGTTTCGAAAACACATTTGTGCTGTCACAAATAAGCGCTTTTACACCATCTCTCGAAATATCATGCCAAACTCTTCTATCAAATGGCTCACCCACACCAGGTGTCTTGTCAATTTTAAAGTCACCGGTATGAACAATTCGACCTGCAGGGGTGTCTATAACCAGGCTACTACTTTCCGGTATAGAATGTGAAACAGGCACAAATCCTACTTCAAAGGGTCCCAATTTTGTCATTTCAGGCCATGCTTTTACCGTACGAACTAAATTTTCAGGCAATAGAACGTCATTCATCTTTAGTCGTGCAATGTGCGCGGTAAATGCTCTACAATATACAGGCACGCGCAACTCCTCCCACAAGTGCCCTACGGCACCAATATGATCCTCATGTGCATGGGTAATCAAAATCCCCTCCAGCCGATCACGACGCTCCCTTATCCAGGATATATCTGGTAGAATTAAATCGACACCAGGTGTAGTTTCCATATCTGGAAATGAAACGCCTAAATCAACAATAATGAAACGCTCTTTTTCGGGTGGGCCATAACCATAGACGTAAGAGTTTAATCCAATTTCACCTGCCCCACCAAGCGGCATATAAATTAAATGATTCTCGCTCATTTGATTTCTAATTTCTCATTGTGTTCAAAAATCAAACGCAAACCATGCATAGTTAGATCATCTTTCCACTCATCAAATACCTTTTCGGCTGATTGAAATAAAGGCCCCAGCCCTCCCGTCGAAATTATTTTCATTGTTGATCTGTGCTCATTTTTAATGCGTGCACAAATTTCTTTTACCAATCCAATATAGCCCCAAAAAACGCCTGATTGCATGCACATTACTGTATTAGTTCCAATAACTTTCTCTGGCCTTGCAATATCGACGTGAGGAAGTGCCGCAGCTTCTTGATGTAATGCCTCTAATGACAAATTTACACCTGGAGCTATTACCCCACCGATATAAGCCCCATCATTATCTACCACATCAAATGTTGTAGCAGTACCAAAATCAATTATAATCAAATTTCCACCAAATAAATCATATCCAGCAACAGTGTTGACTAATCTATCTGGGCCTACACCTGCTCCGCTATCAACCCGAACATTAAGCGGAAGCTTACACTCTGGCCTACCCACTACCATTGCCCTAGTCCCGAAGTAACGGTCAGCAAGTACTCTTAAATTAAAAACTACTCGAGGAACAGTTGATGAAATTATAACGTCGCTAATACTGACCTTAATTTTATTCAATTTTATTAAAGATGAGAGCCAAACATAATACTGGTCAGCTGTCCTTTGATGCTCAGTCGCAGTTCTCCATGTGGCAATAAATTCATTGCCGTCCCAAATAGAAAAAACCGTATTCGTATTTCCACAATCAATTGCTAAAAGCATCTGAAGCCTTTCTATTCAAAATAAACATCCGCCGCCGCTATGGACCGTGTAGTCCGCCCTGTTTTCAAAATCAAATGCCCATCCAAATTAATATCAAGAAACCTTCCACTAAATGTCTCATTAGTCGTCTTTACGACAATTTGGTCACCCAGCTTGTGAATACGGCCTATCAAAATATTTCTTAATTCAGAAAACCCCTTTGCTTTTAAAGTCCCCTCATATTTTGAAAAATTAAGCGCAAGGTTTTTTAACAAATCAATAGGGTCTAATGTAATCCCAGTCTCTGCTATAAAAGATGTAGGACTGAAGGCATTTTCTTCCAGCTCTGAAGTCTCAGGATATGATAGTAAATTGACCCCAAAACCGATCGATAGGGCAACTTTATTTTGACCGAGGGCTATCGTTTCCAAAAGTATTCCGGCAACCTTTTTTTCATTCAACAATATATCATTTGGCCATTTTATCGATATATTAGCTGTACTCTGGCCGAAGTAATCCAAACTGTCATACAATGATAAAGCAGCCGTAAAGGAACTCAAAGCAAATTTATCTATGGTTGTCTTGGGGAAAAAGACACATGTACATGCAAAGTTTCCTTTAGGGTCAATCCACACCCTTCCCCTCCGCCCTTTACCATCAGTTTGATTATGAGCGAATACCCACGTTTTATTAGATAGGCTCGTAATACGCCTACGAGCCTCCAACATCGTACTATCAATTTTATCCAATACTATTATTTCGTAAGAAATTTTTATACCTAATTCACCAAAGAACTAGCCGCTAAATTCGCAGCAGACTCTATTCCAAAAAGATTTATAATTCCAACAACCATTACAACTGCAGCCGTTGCGGCAAAGCCTGACAATACTGGTGACTTTACAACATCTAAAGACGCATCTTGCTTCTCGCCAAAGTACATCAAATACACAAGTCTCAGATAGTAGTAGGCCCCAATCACAGAAGCTAGTACGCCCATAACAGCTAACCAAATCAATCCTGCATCATAAGCTGCCCGCAAAACATACAGCTTTCCAAAAAAACCCACAAGCGGAGGCACACCAGCAAGGCTAAAAAGGAGTACCAGCATAGCTAACGCCCTGCCAGGCTGATTCACCCCTAATTGTGTCAAAGACCCAATATCGGTTACCGGCTGCCCATCTCTTTCCATAGACATTATAAAAGCGAAGGTACCAATATTCATAACTACATATATCGCCATATAAACTAACATTGCTTGAAGACCCAAAACGGTACCTGAGGCAAGTCCGATCAGAGCATATCCCATATGAGCAATAGACGAGTAAGCCATCAAACGCTTAATATTTGTTTGTCCAATTGCAGCAATTGCTCCAACAAACATTGAAAGGACAGACATAATGGCAACAACTTGCTGCCAGTCATAAATCAAAACATAAAAGGCATCGCATACAACTCTTGCAAAAAGGGCCATTGCAGCAATTTTAGGAGCGGTTGATAAAAAAGCAGTAATTGGAGTTGGGGAGCCCTCATAAACATCCGGTGTCCACATATGAAATGGTACTGCCGAAATTTTAAAAGCAAGCCCTGCAACTAATAATATCATTCCAAACATAAGACCGAGGCTTACGCTGCTACTATCCAATGAAGCAATAATAGCTTGAAAGTTTGTTGATCCTGAATATCCATATATCAGAGAAGCCCCGTACAGCAATAAGCCGGACGATAATGCCCCTAGTACAAAATATTTCATACCAGCTTCTGTAGATTTGAGGCTCTCACGCCTCATTGAAGTAACCACATAAAGAGCCAAAGACTGCAATTCTAAACCTAAATACAGCACCATAAGATCATTAGCAGAAACCATAAACATCATTCCAACGACCGAAAAAATTATTAAAATGGGATATTCAAAACGTCCTAAATTATGCCGAAGCATATATCCTAAACTCATAACGAGAACAGCAGCTGAAGAAAGTAAAATAAGCGCCTTTGCATATCTGGAAAATGCGTCACTAATAAACATGTTATTAAAAGCAGTCTCACTAAGTGAACTATCTATTATCATCCATACTCCGATGACAAACATTAGCCCTGCAGTTGAAAAGGTTAAGATTGCAGTTTTTTTATCCTGACCTCGATAAACACCAATTAGTAAAATAAGCATGGCAAAAATAGACAAAACTATTTCAGGCAAAATTAGATTTAAATCGTTATGGATCATGTTAAGTTTGCTCCGTTAATGTGATGCAATCATTGCATCGCCATTTATGCCAGCGATAGAAAGAGCCGAATTATAATTCTCCACCAAGGTTTGTACTGAGGGACCAATCAAGTCAAGAATAAGGACAGGATACACGCCCAATAACAAAGTCATTCCAATTAGAGGTGCGAATACTGCTCTTTCTCTTAAGGACATATCCTGAATTGTGCGCAAGGCTTCCTTAATTAGATCTCCCATCATTACACGACGATATAACCAGAGAGCATATGCCGCTGACAACACAACACCCGATGTAGCAAGTAAAGCAATCCACGTATTTACTTTAAATATACCTACTAACGTAAGGAACTCCCCCACGAACCCCGAGGTCCCAGGCAGGCCAACATTAGCCATTGTGAAAAACATGAAAATTAGTGCGTAAGCAGGCATTCTATTCACTAAGCCCCCATACGCGTCTATTTCACGTGTATGCATCCTATCATAAATGATACCAACACAAAGAAACAGTGCTCCAGAAATAAATCCATGGCTGAGCATTTGGAAAATAGCACCATCAATACCCTGTTGATTGGCAGCAAAAATTCCAATAGTGACGTACCCCATATGAGCAACGGAAGAGTACGCAATTAATTTCTTCATATCACTCTGAACCAAAGCAACTAGTGACGTGTAAACGATAGCAATCACTGACAACCAAAGAACAAAATCAGTCATTATATAAGAGCCAACAGGAAACATGGGTAGGCTAAATCGTAAAAAGCCATATCCACCCATCTTCAGCAATATAGCAGCCAGCACCACTGATCCGGCGGTGGGCGCTTGGACGTGGGCATCTGGCAACCATGTATGTACGGGCCACATGGGCATCTTAACAGCAAAACTTGCAAAAAAAGCTAGGAATAAAAGGGTTTGAGTCCCGCCTAAAATCTGGAAACCAAACAGACCAAAATTATTATAAGAGAACTGGTGCGACATTAAAGCTTGAATATCCGTTGTGCCAGATTCAGCATACATCACGACCATCGCGATAAGCATTAGAACTGATCCTAAAAGGGTATAAAGAAAAAACTTAAAAGACGCATAAACTCGGTTAGCCCCACCCCAAATACCAATTATTAAAAACATTGGAATAAGGCCAGCCTCGAAGAATAGATAAAAGAGCACTAAATCTAGTGCCATAAAAACACCTAACATGAGTGTTTCGAGCAATAAGAAAGAAATCATGTATTCTTTAACACGAGCTTCAACACCCCAACTCGCCCATATAACAAGTGGCATCATAAAAGTTGTAAGCATAACAAAGAGGATACTTATTCCATCAACGCCCAACTTATATTTAAAACCCATTATCCAGTCAGTCTCTTCAACCATTTGAAAACTAGTATTTTCGGGGTCGAATTGAGCAACAATAAACAAAGAAACAAAGAAAGTTACACCAGTAGCAAAAAGAGCAAACCTCTTCGCAACTAAAGCGGCAGCATGATCATTACCTTTTGCTACCAATAGCAAAATAAGTGCCGATGTGGCTGGTATGAAGGTAACTATGGATAGTAAAAAATAATCCATATTAGCTACCTGTACCCAGTGTCATCCACGTTATAAGAATAACTATTCCAAGAACCATGGCGAAAGCGTAAGTGAAAATATATCCTGACTGAGCGCGTCCAGCTAACTTCGTAAGTAATGGAATAAATACCATTGAAAGATTATTTATAAATCCATCTATTACCTGACCATCACCCTTCTGCCATAAAAGGCGGCCGAAAGACTTTGCAGATCGAACAAAAAGTAAGTCATAAATCTCGTCAAAATACCATTTGTTAAGTAGGAAAAGATATAAGTACCTTTGATTATCAGCTAATTTTTTTGGCAGATCTTTACGCCATATGTAAAAGGTATAGGCAAGTAAAAATCCGACCAACATAGCCACAAAAGGACTTAATTTAACCCATTTAGGAACATGATGTGCTTCATCTAATATGTGGTTATTAGGAGCCATGTAAATCGCACCTGATGGTGTGTGATTGGACGAATAAGTGATAGATGTTTTAGCATCATGATTAAACTCCGCACTTGCAATAGCACTTGATAAATTTTCAATCGCCACGTCAGATTTATTTTGATCTTCCTCACTTTTATAGTCTGAATGAGATACTTCCGATTCAATGCCAAAAAATTTATTTACACTATAGTGATCTCCAAAGAAACTTTTATACCAAATCATTCCTGAAAATATTGCACCCAAAGATAAAATGGCCAATGGCACGAGCATTATTTTGGGACTTTCATGAGCTGAATTATAAGTATGTAAATCTCCTCGGGGATTCCCATAAAAGGTCATAAAAATAAGCCTCCAACTGTAAAAAGATGTACACAAAGCCGAAATAACCAACATCCAAAAGGAGTAACCACCTAAAGAGGCTGCGTAAGCACTTTCGATTATGGCATCTTTTGACAAGAAACCAGCAAAACCAAAATGCGTCAGAGGAATACCAACTCCAGTTATTGCTAATGTCCCAATCATCATAGCGGCAAAGGTGTAGGGGATTTTTTTACTTAGACCACCATAATTTCTCATATCTTGCTCGTGATGCATGGCATGTATAACCGACCCTGCTCCAAGAAATAAAAGTGCCTTAAAAAATGCATGTGTGAATAAATGAAACATTGCCGCGGAATATACCCCAGAACCAGCGGCAACGAACATATATCCAAGTTGTGAGCAGGTCGAATATGCAATTACCCTTTTGATATCGTTCTGTACGAGACCGATAGTAGCAGCAAAGAAAGCTGTAGTAGCACCTACGAACGTTATAAAGGCCATTGCGTTGGGTGCAAATTCCATAAGTGGCGACATACGACAAACGAGGAACACACCAGCCGTTACCATCGTAGCAGCGTGAATTAGTGCTGAAACGGGAGTTGGTCCTTCCATTGCGTCTGGAAGCCAAGTATGGAGAAAGAGCTGAGCAGATTTCCCCATAGCCCCGACAAATAAAAGAAATGCTATTAAATTGGCAGCATTCCATTCAGTCCATAAGAAAACTATTTCTTTATCGGCAAAGCCTTGCGCTGATGCAAAAACATGAGAAAACTGAATGCTGCCACTTAAATAAAAAATTCCGAAGATACCTAGTGCAAATCCAAAATCACCAACTCTATTTACTACAAACGCTTTTATTGCCGCAGAGTTAGCAGTGGGTTTTTTATAGTAGAAGCCGATGAGCAAATAGGATGCTACGCCAACACCTTCCCATCCGAAAAACATTTGCAGTAAATTATCCGAAGTCACCAACATTAACATTGCAAACGTAAAGAACGATAAATATGCAAAAAAGCGAGGTTTATATGTTTCATTATTAGTCCAATTGGGATCGTGATCCATGTATCCAAAGCTATACAGATGAACTAATGCAGAAACAGTAGTTACGACGATCAACATGATTGCGGTTAGACGATCAAAACGAATAGCCCAATAAGCCTCAAGAGACCCCGAACTCATCCATTTAAAAATTTGTACTATTCTTAGTTCGCCATCAAAATCTAGAAAAAGAAACCAACTGACAAAACATGCCAAAAAAAGTAATGAGGTAGCCAAAATAAGGGCTACTTTTTCACCAATAATTTTCCATCCAAAACCCGCTAGAATAGCCCCAACTAGGGGGGAAAAAATGACAAAAAATTCCATTAAGGTTAGCCCTTCATCATATTTACGTCTTCAACCGCAATCGTTCCTCGGTTACGGAAAAAACTCACTATTATAGCGAGACCAATCGCAGCCTCTGCGGCTGCAACAGTAAGAATAAACAGAGTAAAAATCTGCCCAACCAAATCCCCAAGGTAGCTAGAAAATGCAACTAGATTTATATTTACGGCTAATAACATTAGCTCAATAGACATTAAAAGAATTATAACGTTTTTTCGATTGAGAAAAAGCCCGAAGATTCCGATAACGAAAAGTATTGAAGCAGTAGTAAGATAATGCTCTATGCCTATCATATTATTTTATCCCTTATCTTAGTCTTGGTTTGTTCACAAACCTTGACCAGGTTTTACATCTCTAATTTCAACAGATTTATCAGGGTCTCGATATATTTGAGATAAAATGTTCTGTCTTTTTACATTTTTACGATGGCGTAATGTAAGAACGATCGCCCCAATCATTGCTACTAATAGTATTAGTCCAGACAGCTGGAATAAAATAAAATATCGATCGTACAATATCAGGCCAAGTGCCTTTGTGTTGTGATGTTCAGAGTTTGCGAGAACCTCGCGAGCGCCGAGTGCAGTCTCTGCATAAGACCAAACTCCAAATGCCATACCTAGCTGCATTACCAAAACCACACCTATTAGCAACGCAATGGGGAGATAACCCGCCATTTCTGCTTTTAAAGTGGAAAAATCAACGTCAAGCATCATAACTACAAAAAGAAACAAGACAGCAACTGCTCCAACGTAAACAATAATCAGAAGCATCGCTAAAAATTCTGCACCCAGTAGAACAAACAACCCAGCAGACGAAAGAAAAGCCAGTATAAGCCATAAAACTGAGTGTACTGGATTTCGACTAATGACTGTCATCAGTCCACCAGCAATTGCGCTTAGTGAAAATAGATAAAAAGTTATAATAAGAATACTCAATTTTTTATTCCTTAGACTCTTCAATAATTTCATAAGCAATCTTCAAAGCTTTTGTAGTTAAAATAACTCCCAAAAAAATCGAAGTAAGGATAATTGCCTCAGCCACAAACTTTAACATCTGTTCATATGGGTTTTTAGCATTACTCATCGGTAAGGTGCATCCATTTCTAAATTTTTAGCAATTTCAGATTCCCACCTGTCGCCATTTGCTAATAATTTCTCTTTGTCATAAAATAATTCTTCGCGCGTTTCCGTAGAAAATTCGAAGTTTGGTCCCTCTACGATCGCATCAACTGGGCATGCTTCTTGGCAAAAACCACAATAAATGCATTTAGTCATATCTATATCATACCTGGTTGTGCGCCTACTCCCATCTTCTCGTGGTTCAGCGTCAATAGTAATCGCCTGAGCGGGACAAACTGCTTCGCAAAGCTTACATGCGATGCACCGTTCTTCACCATTGGGATACCTTCGAAG
>JBJLGG010000012.1:0-38360 GCA_045564995.1 Paracoccaceae bacterium
TGGAGGCAGTGAATCTTGCAACTAACCAAATTCGGGGAGGCGCTGGGAATTGCTACATTGCAGGGGGTGTAGAAAGTATGAGCCGAGTTCCAATGAGTAGTGACGGTGGCGCTGTTGCGGTTGATCCAAGCTTTACAATGAATAATTATTTTGTACCGCAAGGAATAAGCGCTGATTTGATTGCCACTAAGTATGGCTTTTCCCGCGACCATGCAGATGAATTAGCTGTTGAAAGTCAGAAAAGGGCAAATATTGCATGGAATGAAAGTAGATTTTCTAGGTCTATTGTCCCCGTCAAAGATGTGAATGGATTAACCATTCTCGAGCATGATGAATATATTCGGCCCGATACCGACATGCAAAAGCTTGGCGCATTAAAAGCAGCGTTTCAGGATATAGGAGAAGGGATGCCCGGCTTCGATAAAGTGGCATTAATGAAATATCCAGAAATAGATAAAATCAATCATATTCATCATGCAGGAAACAGTTCAGGCATAGTTGATGGAGCCGCAGGAATTTTAATCGGTGATCAGGAGTTTGGCAAAGCTCTCGGGTTAAACCCAAGAGCTAAAATTCGGGCAACTTGTAAAGTGGGTACTGAACCAACGATAATGCTTACCGGACCGGTACCAGCAACAAACAAAATACTCTCAGACAGTGGACTAAAAGTAAATGATATAGATCTTTTTGAGGTAAACGAAGCATTTGCCTCGATAGTGCTCATGTTTGAACAAGCGTTCAAGATAAACCACGACAAAGTAAATGTGAATGGTGGATCAATTGCTATGGGGCATCCACTTGGCGCCACAGGTGCGATGATTTTAGGGACACTTTTAGACGAATTGGAACGTCAAGATAAAACAATGGGTCTCGCTACACTTTGCGTTGCATCAGGGATGGGCGCAGCAACAATTATTGAGCGGGTATAGGGTATAAAAAATGGCAGATTTTTCATTAAAAATAGATCCAGACCGTATAGCTACCATAATATGGGATTGCCCCCAAAAGCCTTTTAATATCTTAAACTTCGAAGCTATTAAACTTTTAGATAGCCTAATTGATAAGATCTTACTTGATGAAAACATAATTGGCGCGGTAATTACAAGCGCCAAACCTGATTTCGCTGCTGGAATGGACCTCAAAGTTTTAGCAGACTTAAAAAAATTAAATGGCGACAACCCTGCCAAAGGTTTGTTCGAAGGCTTTATGCAAATGCACTCGATAATGCGTAAAATCGAACGTGCAGGAATGGATCCCAAAACCAACAAAGGTGGTAAACCAATTGTAACAGTTCTGCCGGGCACGGCCCTTGGTATCGGCTTGGAAATTCCGCTCTGCACCCACCGTATTTTTGCTGCAAATAATGATAAGGCAAAAATTGGCTTACCAGAAATTAAAGTAGGAATTTTCCCGGGAGCTGGTGGAACGACAAGATTGGTTCGAAAATTGGGTATATTTGGGGCATCAGAATTTCTACTGGAAGGGAAAACCTTAGATCCAATGAGGGCAAAATCAGCAGGACTTATCGACGAGGTAAGCGCCACCCCCATGGCAGATGCAAAAGCTTGGATTATGGCAGCAAGCGATCCCGATATAGTGAAACCTTGGGATCAGAAGGGATATAAACTACCAGGTGGCGCACCCTATACACCATCGGGATTTATGACTTTTGTAGGTGCCTCGGCGATGGTTAATGGTAAAACCATGGGTGCTTATCCTGCAACAAAGGCACTGATGAGCGCCGTATATGAAGGTTCGTTAGTCCCTTTTGATACTGCACTACGGATTGAAGCGCGCTGGTTTACAAATATTGTAATGAATCCTTCGTCATCTGCCATGATCAGAAGTCTTTTCATTAGCAAAGGCGCTCTAGAAAAGGGCGCTGTTCGACCAAAGAACGTACCTGACCAGAGCGTAAGGATAATTGGGATTTTAGGTGCGGGCATGATGGGTGCAGGCATCGCTTTGGTAGCAGCTCAAGCCGGTATTGAGGTAGTGTTGGTTGACCAAGATCAGAATTCTGCAAATAAGGGTAAGGAATATTCTGAAAAATATCTGACTGATGGCATAAAACGTGGGAAGATATCTGAAAAAATTAGGGAAAAAACTCTCAACCGTATTCTAGCGACGGATGAGTACACAAAGCTTGCAGATGCAGATTTAGTTATCGAAGCAGTTTTTGAGGATACAAAGGTTAAATCTGACGTTACAAAAGCGGCTGTAGAAGTCATCCATAAAGACTGTATATTTGCATCTAATACTTCAACCCTTCCAATTAGCGAATTGGCTAAAGCGAGCAAACACCCTGAGAATTATATCGGAATACATTTTTTTAGTCCGGTTGAGAAAATGCTGCTCGTTGAGATCATCAAGGGAGAAAAAACTGAATCAAGGGCTGTTGCAAAAGCCTTAGATTTTGTACGCCAGATCAAAAAGACCCCTATTGTCGTAAACGATGCACGGTTCTTTTATGCTAATCGCTGTATAATACCTTATCTTAATGAAGGTCTAAGAATGATTACTGAGGGAATACCCCCTAGTATTATTGAAAGCGCAGCAAAGCAATTAGGATTTCCTCTTGGACCAATACAACTTGTCGATGAAACCTCGATAGAATTGGGAGCAAAAATCGCCCGTGCAACCAAAGCGGCTATGGGTGCATTATATCCAAACGAGCAAATTGACAAAATTTTGTTCTGGATGGAACAAGAGGGTCGTCTAGGAAGAAAGGCCGGGGCCGGGTTCTTCAATTATAATGAAAAAGGCAAAAGAGAAGGTTTCTGGAAAGGTTTAGAGGAAAAATATCCTTTATCAAAAACTATTCCTACATTCGAAGACGTACAACATCGACTGATGTTTATCCAAGCACTTGAAGCGGTCCGTGCATTAGAAGAAGGCGTACTGATGGATATTCGAGAGGGAGATGTAGGTGCTATTTTAGGGTGGGGTTTTGCTCCATGGTCTGGTGGCCCCTTAAGTTGGCTAGATATCCTCGGAACGCCTTATGCGGCTGAAAGATGTCAAGCATTGTATGAAACTTACGGACCAAGATTTGAGTGCCCACCTCTTCTAGCTGATATGGGCAAAAATAATGAGGCTTTTTATGAGCGGTTCTCCCCTTAAAAATTTAGTAAAATCTAATAAATTGACATGAGTGTATCCTCGCAATAAGAAATTTTACTCACCAAGCTAAGTTAAGTTGCAAAAGTTATTAAATTTAGCTTTATTGTGATAGGAGCTTGTTAACAAACAATTAGAGGCTAAAGCGACATGGGCTGGATGGAAATCGAAGCAGGATTAGATAAAACTGAGGCAAATTTTGTTCCGTTAACTCCTTTGTCTCACTTGCAAAGAGCAGCAAAAGTTTTTCCGACACGCATAGCAGTTGTTTACAACAATCATAGAGTAAATTATGCGGAATATTATTCTCGCTGCAGTCAACTCGCTTCTGCACTAGTTGCAGTTGGTGTAAAACGTGGTAGCGTTGTGGCGACTATTTTACCAAATGTACCTGCTCAAGCTGAGGCTCATTTTGGTGTCCCCGCGTGTGGCGCTGTATTAAATACAATAAATACTCGTTTAGATGTAGATACAGTTTCATATATTTTTGGTCATGGTGAAGCAAAAGTTGTTTTAGTAGACTCACAATTTTTAGCACTTGCAGAAAGTGCATGCGCTCAATTGGGAGATAAGGCTCCTTTGATTATAGAAGTTTCCGACTCTAGCGCAGGATTTGAGAGTACTGGTAAATACACGACCTATGAGCAATTCTTATCATCTGGAGATAAAAAATTTAAATGGTTGATGCCCGAGGATGAATGGGAAAGCCTCGCATTAAATTATACCTCGGGGACGACCGGAAGACCAAAAGGAGTAGTCTATCATCATCGAGGCGCGTATTTGATGACCATGGGAACAGTAGTTTCATGGAGAATGCAAATATTTCCCGTCTTTTTAACAATAGTCCCACTTTTTCATTGTAACGGTTGGAACCATACCTGGCTTATGCCTATGGTCGGGGGTAAGCTAGTATGCTGCAGAGAAATCTCTGCAGAGGCGATTTACAACGCTATTTCGGATGAAAAGGTAGCATTTTTTGGTGGAGCTCCAATTGTCCTTAATTTAATTGTGAACGCTGATCAAAAGCAGAGAAAGCCGTTCGAACATAGAGTTGAAGTTTTCACAGCAGGCGCTCCACCGGCACCTGCTACTTTGGGCAAGATGGAAAAACTAGGTTTCAATGTAACCCAAGTCTACGGCTTAACTGAAACATATGGACATGTAACTGAGTGTTTATGGCAAGATAACGACTGGGAGAGTGTTACAGACGAGGAGCGAGCAACAATTAAAGCTCGGCAAGGCGTTGCTATGCCTATGATGGAAGATATCACGGTTATGGACGATAAAATGCAACAAATTCCGATGGATAGTACTACTCAAGGTGAAATAATGATCCGAGGTAATTCAGTTATGAAGGGGTACTACAAGAATGAGGAGGCGACTGAGTCAGCTTTTGAAGGCGGATACTTTCACTCTGGGGACATAGCAATCCAACATCCTGACGGTTATATCCAAATAGCAGACCGAGCAAAAGATATAATAATTTCGGGTGGTGAAAATATTAGTTCTGTTGAGATTGAGGGCGTGCTGATGGCACATGAGAGCGTATCACTTTGTGCAGTTGTTGCGATGCCTGACGAGAAGTGGGGTGAGGTACCATGTGCTTTTGTAGAGTTGCTACCCAATGCTGTCGCAAATGCAGACGAATTAATTGATTTTTCACGCACAAAAATAGCAGGATTTAAATGCCCCAAGAAAATTATTTTTCGTGAGTTACCGAAAACATCAACCGGTAAGATACAAAAATTTGAACTCCGAAAAGTCGCAAAGGATTTACCATAGCAATTAGTTTAAAAATCGCACCAACCCAAATCTAGTAAGTAGATAAAGATGACTGCCTTAACCCAGTATCAAAGATTGGAAGCAACGGGTATTTGGCGCAAGAGTGCTGAAGCTCAGAGGCTTGATGTAATAATATCAATTGGCGAGTCATCATTAGTTATAACTGATATAAACGAAAAACCTCTTGCGCATTGGTCGCTTGCTGCGCTTGCAGTGATTCAATCTAAGGACGGAATTAAGCTATATCATCCCGATGGGGACCCAAGTGAAACTCTTGAGTTAGGCAATAACGAAAATGAAATGGCCGAAGCTATTGAAAAATTAATGAAAGCCGTGGATCGCAGGCGACCTAAGCCAGGCCGGTTGCGTATCTTTAGCCTAGCATCAATTTTGATTATAATTTTAGGATTAAGTATTTTTTGGCTCCCCGCAGCACTTCGTGACTATACCCAAAAAATAATTCCAGAAGTCCGAGAACAAGAAATGGGTAAAGCTGTTTTTAACGAATTCGTCTCATTTGTTGGCGCACCATGCTCAAGGGAGCTAGGAAGAATAGCGTTAGATAAATTTATCTCAAACTTAGGCGTAATAGAATACACGTTTTATATAGTTCCAAGTGAAACAATTGAGGCAATACACCTGCCCGGGAAAATTATAGTTATCTCAAAAGCGCTTGTGGAAGACTTTGAAGATCCTGATGTTTTAGCAGGTTATGTGCTAGCGCAGATACAAAGAGAGGCAAAAAGTAATGCTTTGGATGAGCTAATGAAGCAAATGAATAATATTGAAATAATTCAGTTTCTATTTGGCAGAAGCCCAGATGTCAGTACCCTGCGAGGATTTTCAAAAGATTGGATAATGAAAAAACAAATAAGTGTAGACCCTGAAAATCTTATGAAAGAATTCAACAAAAGAGCAATTTCTGCCCTGCCTTACTCATATGCAATAGATGTTACAGGCCAAAGCACACAATCTATGATAAATAGTGAACAAACATCAGGAAATGTTAAAAAGCCAAGTTTAGACGATAGTGCATGGCTTGCTCTACAGACTATTTGTGGTGGCTAGCCGGATATGCTTTCCGTAGTAACTAGTGTCACTTTGTTCCAAACATTCGGTCCCCAGCATCACCCAGACCCGGAACAATATAACCTTTCTCATTTAACTTTTCATCAAGTGCGGCTGTTACAATCGGAACGTCAGGATGAGCCTGCCGCATCGTCTCAACACCCTCTGGTGCAGCCAGCAAACATAAAAACCTTATATTCTTAGCCCCCGCCTCTTTTAGACGTTGAATAGCAGCTGCAGATGAATTTCCAGTCGCAAGCATTGGATCTACTGCAATTACTAATCGGTCCTCAAGACTGTCTGGAACCTTAAAATAATACTCCACTGGCTGCAATGTTTCCTCATCTCTGTAAAGACCAACAAAGCCAACTCGTGCAGATGGTATCAACTCTAACACACCATCAAGCAGACCATTTCCCGCTCTCAGAATTGATACCAGAGCTAGCTTTTTTCCTGCCATAACAGGTGCATCCATCGGAACGAGAGGTGTCTCGATTTGTTTTAGGCGGGTTGGTAATTCACGGGTTACCTCATAGGCCAAAAACTGACTTATTTCGCGGAGCAATTGACGAAATAATGCAGTTGGAGTTTCTTTCTCTCGCATTAAAGTAAGCTTATGTTGGACTAATGGATGATCAACTATTATTAGGTTTTGGTCCATGCAGAATTTATCCTTTCAATTAATATTTGTTTTTGCTCCTCACTACAAAAAGCAGCGTGGATTGCATTTTGATTTATAAGTCTAAATACATCCTCGTCCCAATCAAAAACATCTTTAAGATTGTGGTATTCAGTCGTCATGTTTGTATTAAAGAACGGGGGATCATCAGTTGAAACGGTAACTGAGAGCCCACTTTTCAAAAGCGAATTAACTGGATGCATCGACAGGTTTTCAAATATACCTAGTGATACATTGGATCCAGGACAGACCTCCAATGTTATTTTTTTCTCGATCGCTTCAATGACTAAGTTAGTATCATTTATTATCTGAACGCCATGGCCCAAGCGAGTAACACAAAGATCATGAATTGCCTGTCTCACGCTTTCTGCACCTCCCCATTCACCAGCATGCGTCGTTAACCCTAGTCCAGCCTCCTCAGCAACATTGAAAGAATATTTAAAGTCTGCTTGGCTACCTACAAGTTCATCACCACCCATTCCAAAACCTACAACAAAATTAGAGGCCGTTTCTGCTGCGCAAATTGCAGCCTTTTTTGCAACAGCGGGACCATTGTGACGAATACAAGTAACTACCCCTCGCATATCTATACCTAAATCTCTTCGTGCAATCTTTGCAGCCTCCTCTATGGCTGCTAAATATTCCTTCCATGCCGTTAAATCTCCCCCACCACAAAAATCTGGGGAAATAAAAACTTCTGTATAAATAATGCCATTTTCTGCAGATTTTTCTAATACTGATAGCGTAAGGCGATGAAAATCTTCTGGTTCTTTTAATACCTGACAGGCAGCTTCATAAGTTGCTAAAAATTCGTTAAAATTTGAAAAGTTATAATCGCCTTTGGCATTAAATATATTAGATAGATCAATCTTCTTTTCAAATGCCAATTGACGAATGAAACTTGGCGGCGCCGCACCCTCATGATGCAAATGAAGTTCAACTTTGGGCAATTTTCTTATATTCATAAGATACTCTTTCCAGGACCGAGCACAGGTAAGCCCATAAAATGAGCAACTGTGGCCGCTACGTCAACAAAATTCACTTTTTTATTTGTTTTTGGAGACGCTCCGATAATGAGAATAGGCACATTTTCCCTAGTATGCTCAGAACCGCTCCAAGTAGGATCATTTCCATGGTCTGCAGTCAGGATAAACAAATCATCTTTTCTTAATTTTCCAATTATTTTTGATATTTCACTATCAAACCATTCTAGTGCTCTTGCATAACCAGAAATATCACGCCTATGTCCATATAGCGTATCAAATTCTACAAAATTGCCAAAAATGAAACTATTGTCAGATCCAGTTTCAATTTCCAATGCTAACTCTTGCATTAAGTTAGCGTCGTTACCCTTTATTAGACGATTAAATCCACGCATAGAAAAAATGTCACCCACTTTACCCAACGCTAGTGTCTCAACACCACTTTCTTGCAACCATTCGCTTAGTACTTTTTTAGGAGGCGCCATAGCAAAGTCACGACGGTTAACCGTCCTTACCCAGCCAGATTTTTTGTTGCCAGTAAATGGGCGAGCAATTACTCGGCCAACGTTCATTCCATGTAGATAGGGTGCTAATAATTGACACAAATCGTATAAGCGAGATAACCCGAAATGATTTTCATGAGCCGCTATTTGAAAAACGCTATCAGCAGAAGTGTAACAAATTGGCTTACCTGATTTACAGTGTTCCTCACCGAGCTCAGTTAATATTTTGGTTCCAGAAGCATGGCAGTTACCTAAAATACCATCAAGCTTCCCAAGCTTACAGATGAGATTTACTAATTCGCTATCAAACGCCTCGTCAGTATCTGGGAAATAGTGCCAATCACGGTCAAGCGTAAGACCCGCCAACTCCCAGTGGCCTGTTATAGTATCCTTTCCCACCGATACGGGCCCCGCCACACCAAAAGCAGCACCTTCCTTTAAACTTGGAATGTTCGGAGCTGGCTCACCACTTGATAAAGTAATGGAATTTCCTAGACCTAGAGATTGTAAAGTTGGAAGATTTAACGGGCCAATTCGACTTTCATTTGCAATGCCTGCTTGACACGCTTTTGCAATATTTAAAAGTGTATTAGCACCTTTATCACTGGTAGAGCCGTTGAAATATTTGTGCGAATCAATAGCGCCGCCAATTCCAACCGAATCCATCACAATAAGTATTGCTCTAGGCACTATGTAATTCTCTTCAAAACTAATTCTGTTTCTTTTGGGGCACTATCGCTTAACTTAAATGCCGCTAAAACCTGTCTTTTTGCTTCCTCGGCATGATCAATACGAGTAGCGTGAATTTTAAGAATTGGCGAACCCTTGGACAATTTGGTCCCTATGCTAGCGATTTCGCTAAAACCAACAGCATGATCAACTTGGTCTGTTTCAACAAGTCTTCCGCCACCAAGCTTAACGACGATATTTCCCAAGCTTCGCCCGTCCCATTGCGCCAAATACCCTGCTTCCGGGGCAAAAACCTCAATAACTGCTGTAGCCTCAGGAAGATATCTATTAAAATCTTGTCCAAAATTTATTGGCCCCCCCATTAGGGAAATCATTTCACTAAATTTTTTTAAAGCAGCGCCACTATTTAAATTTCTTTCTAGTTCGTTAGTGGCTTGGCTTATGTTGTTATATATTTTTTGAGCTTTAAGAATCTCCGCACCGAGCGATACCGTAATAGAGCGTAGTCGACCTACCGTCTCCCCAGATAGAACTCGCATTACCTCAACTATTTCAAGGGCGTTTCCCATCGCAGGAGCCAAGGGCTGGTTCATATCTGTAATTAATGCAGTTGTTGCGCAGCCAGCTTCGTTTGCAGTTTTCACCAATGCCTTGGCCAGTTCAGTGGCTTGATTTAGATCTGCCATGAACGCTCCAGACCCACATTTTATATCTAGGACTAAACCATCTAAGCCTGAAGCAAGCTTCTTTGATAATATAGAGGCTGTTATAAGATCCAAACTATCAACCGTGGATGTAACGTCTCTCACTGCATAAAGCCGCCTATCTGCCGGCGCAATATTTTCATTCGCCCCTGCGATTATGCATCCACAACTTTCGATAATTTCCACTAATCTTTTTTCAGAGTGCATAACTTTCACGCCTGGAATTGACTCAAGCTTGTCTAAAGTACCACCCGTATGCCCCAATCCCCTTCCTGAAATCATTGGAACACAAACTCCAATTGATGCAAGAAGTGGTGCTAAAATAAGGGACACACAATCTCCAATTCCTCCAGTTGAATGCTTGTCTAAAACTGGTGACCCAACTTCCCACGAGAGAATTTTGCCACTATCCCGCATTGCTAAAGTCCAATCCGTTCTAGCTTGCTGACTGCCCAAACCATTTAATGCTACAGCCATAGAAAACGCCCCGGCCTGAGCATCCGTTACCTTGCCATCTGAAAGGCCTTTAGCAAACCAAACCATTTCATCGCGGGATAGTGAACTCTTGTTCCTTACCTTTGCGAGTATTGCCTGAGCGTTAAAATTCTTCATTTGTTAGTGAAAAAATTTTTGCTGAATGAACCTGGCAAGAGATCGCTTACAAAAATAGTTTTTTCTTTTCCAGCAATTGTAGCCATCGTTACTGGAACATCTGGTTTGGAAAATTCTGCCAATTTTTGGCGGCAACCACCACATGGAGGGACAGGCTCTTTGCAATCAGCTATAACGTAAACCTCCACGATCTCTCTTTGACCAGCGGCACACATTGCCGCAATAGCCGCTGCTTCCGCACAGGTTCCTTCAGGATATGCAGCATTTTCTACATTTACTCCCGAAAACACCGATCCATCAATAGTTTTAATTGCGACACCAACCTTGAATTTTGAATACGGGGCATATGCATTTGCCCAAACACTTTTTGCGATATCCTTCAACATAAAATTATCCCTTTAAAGCAGTATGTATAACCTTTATCGACTTTGAAAGATTTGACAAGAATGCTGTGCCCAAATAGCAGATAACGCATAGCGTAAAATATAGTTTAATATTAAACTATATTTTAGTCAAATTGTGAACTATACTGGAGATATGACTTTCAATCGAGTATATTATTGATAACATTTAATATTTTTTATTATGGCTTGAGTAAAGTTTAAGAGTCTTAATAAGAATAATTATGTAGCAATTTGAATAGACACATTGTGTTTTTTAAAAAAGCTTAATATTTTAAGATATGAGAATGCTAAGAAAGCGTTTATAAAAATGAATACAAATGTCGAAGTGAAAGACGCTGCATCTGTAATATTAATTCGTAATAGAAAAACAAAGCCTTCAGTTCTCATGGGTCAAAGAGGCAAGAATGCTGCCTTTATGCCCAAAAAATTTGTATTCCCGGGTGGAGCAGTGGAAGAAACTGACTTTCAAATAAACTCGTTCAAACCATTAAACGTAACTTGTAAGGCTAGAATGGCGTATGAGTGCAATGAGGCCTTAGTTAATGCACTTACCAATGCAGCTATCCGTGAACTTTTTGAAGAAACCGGGATCATATTAGGTGCCAAAGAAAAATGGACTGGGATGATACCTTACGAATGGAAGCAATTCGTAGACCTCGGACTCGTTCCAGATGGATCTAACTTCCAATTTGTATTTCGAGCAATTACTCCACCTGGCCGGCCAAGACGCTTTGATGCTCGCTTTTTTTATCTCGACGCAGATCTTCTTTCTGCGGAGGTTGACTTGGACGATTTTTCAAGGGCTTCAGATGAACTTTCTCACTTACAGTGGATACCAATTCAAGACGTCCGAAGATTTGATTTGCCTTTTATTACAGAGGTCGTATTTGCTGAGGTGATTTCAAATTTAAATGACGATATGACCCCAAAAAGGGTGCCTTTTTTTCAAAATAGTGATGGTCTAAGTGAATTTTCTTACATCAGTTAAATTAGCCTAATGCAATTACCCCGATTAAGCTTAACATGACGATAAAAATTCCAACCAACTCTCTACCCGTTATCTTTTCTTTGAATAAAACGATACTCGCCAGGATCGAAAATAGGAGTTCTATTTGCCCAACAGCTTTTACTAAGGCGGCATTTACCAAGGAAAAGGCCCAGAACCAACAAAATGAACCTGCTAATGAAGTGAGCCCAACCCAAATGGCAACACTGCGTACTTTCCAAACAGCTTTAAGCTCAGGGCGATTAAAAAGTAGCAGCCATCCGCCCATAGAAATTACTTGAAAAACTATTACAAATGTTAATGTAAATATTGCTCTATTTATAGAACTCTCATCCAATACATTTAGAGTAGACGCCCGATAGTAAACCCCTGAAATTGCGAATAAAAAACCTGATAAAAGACCAAGAAAAACAGAGCGACTGAATACACCTTCCTCTAAAAAACTTCTTTTCAAAGGTTGCTTTGATAAAAGGACTAAACCAACAAATCCGATACAAATCGCACAAAGGGCACTAATCGATACTTTCTCGCCCAATATCACAAGTGAAATGACAGCGATTTGCAGCGTTTCGGTTTTCTTAAAAGCTATTCCAACTGCAAAGTTTCGCTGCTTAAAAAGTGCTATAACACATAGTGTCGCTAATATTTGAGCAATTCCTCCAATCGCAGAAAAAATAAAAAAATTACCAGTTACAATTGGATACCCAGAATAACCAAACCATAATGGTGCAAGGATCATCAGGATTGGAGCCGAATATATAAACCTAGAAAAGGTTGCCCCATCGACCCCAAGCTGGGTATCGCTTAAAAATTTTTGCAGAATGAACCTCAGTGTTTGAAAAATAGCGGCGCAAATTGATAAACAGACCCAAATTTCCATTTGCTATAACTACCGAATTTTCAACCTTTAAGGTCCCAGATACTCAATAAGGCATTGGGTTGAGTTTATGGGTTTCATTTATCAAATCGATGCAATCTTGGCTCAATTCAATATTACCTGCCTCTAAAATAACTGGAAGCTGGTCAACTGATGTTGCTCCAAAAATAGAAGAACACATAAATGGTCTGGTTCTGCACCAGGCCAAAGCAAGATGTATGGGGTTTAACCCAAACTCTTTAGCTATCTTCAAGTATGATCTAACTGCCATTTCGGATCTAGGATTATCTCTTCCTCCCAAATCTTGATTTATTAATTTCCGCGAGTTTTCTGGTAGGTTTCCATCTAAATATTTACCTGTTAACAGACCAGCTGCTAGTGGAGAAAAAGCCATTAACCCAACCCCCTCATTAACACTTAATTCCGCTAAATCAGTATCGTATAGTCTGCACAATAAAGAATATTCATTTTGAATAGTTGCTACTCTTGGTAAGTTATGCAGCTCGGATAATTTTAACCAATTAGCGGTCCCCCAAGCACTTTCATTAGATAGGCCAAAATATCTAATATTGCCTTTATCTACTTGCTTTTGAAGAACAACCAAACATTCATACATGTTTTCTAAGGTGCTTTTTTTATCTTGCCTGGATGGATCATATTTCCAGTTCTGGCGAAACATATATGAACCCCGATTGGGCCAATGAAATTGATATAAATCAATGTAGTCAGTTTTAAGCCTTTTTAGACTACCTTCAACCGCATTCTGAATAGTATCTTTTGTTATCGGTGCACCATTTCGTACATGGGAGAGACCCTTCCCTGAATGCTTAGTAGCAAGTATAAAATCCGAGCGACGGGTTTTATTTGCAGATATCCAACGACCAATTATTTCTTCTGAGCGTCCAACGGTTTCAGCCGAAATTGGATTTACTGGGTACATTTCAGCAGTGTCTATGAAGTTTATATTATTTGATAAGCATAAATCAATTTGCCGATGAGCATCTTCCTCAGATGTTTGTGTGCCATAAGTCATTGTCCCTAAACATAATTCAGAAACTTTTAACCCAGTTTGTCCTAGCTCGAACATTTTCATGCTGATTTCTCCCGGTAAATATTCATTTTAAGTCCTAGACAAAATATTACTAAACACAAGAAACTATTTGAGAACAAAACAAGAACATGATATTTTTGATTATGAACCTGAGTCTTTTGATAAATGGCAACACTATAAGCCAACCTAAAATTCCAATCTATGAAAATATAGGGCTGGAACATGGGCGCGTACATGAATGCTATGGACCAGCTAAATTGTTTTTTCCATTCTTTTTAGCTCAAAGGTGCAAAGGCCCAATATTATGGATACGTCCTTCATATTCTAAGCATATGGTTAATCCAAATGGAGTCTCAAAATGGGTTAACCCACATCGTTTTATATTTGTTAATTCACCATCTTTTAAAAATACACTATGGTGCATAGAAGAAAGTCTCAGGATCGGCACGCCGCCACTAATCATAGCAGAGCTAGAACAAATCCCTACCCTCGCGCAAATTAGGCGGATGCACTTGGCAGCTAAAAGTTGTAAATCATCAAAGATTACCCCATTGCCATTGCTACTAACACCAAAGGATGGAGGCGCTTTAAGCGTTGAAACACGTTGGTATATCAGGCCTAATCATACAAATACACCGTATCAATGGAAACTAGATTTAAAGCGTGCACGCCTAGTGCCAGAAAAAAAATTTTTCCTAAAAGGAAATAGAAAGCAACTTGAAATATCATTACCTACATGAAATGAGCTACTACGTGACGCTTAGAATCGGCATCATAAATACAGATAGGCAAAAATAATTTAATGAGACTAATCATTTCCTTTGCCGCTCTTTACCTTTCAGTAGTACTGCTTCAGCTTTCAAATGGTGGCGTTGGTCCTCTGGATGCACTTTCTGGACTAAAGCTAGACTTTACTACTGATCAAATTGGTCTGTTGGGTTCTGCCCATTTTATTGGATTTTTCATTGGATGTTGGTGGGCACCACGCTTAATGGGTGGTGTGGGCCACTCAAGAGCATTTGCTGCGTTTACAGCAACAGGGGCTATAGCTTTGTTGGCGCATATGATAATCATAGATCCTTACGCATGGGCTTTTATGCGCATAGGGTCCGGTTTTTGTGTTGCCGGTTGTTACACCATTATAGAATCTTGGCTTCAGTCAAAAGTTACTAACGAAACTCGTGGAAGAACTATGGCTAGCTACAGAGTAGTAGATATGGGAGCATCTCTAATGTCCCAGCTAATAATAGGAATATTGGAGCCCGCTAGCTACGTATCTTATAACCTTCTCGCACTACTATGCTGCGCGACACTTATACCTTTGACACTAACGAAGGTGGCTCAACCAGAAACACCCAAGGCTCCTCGCTTGAGACCTATGCTGGCAATTAGTCGATCACCGCTTGCAGCAGTTGGCGTGGTAGTAGCAGCTTTATCGGGCGCATCCTTTCGAATGACCGGCCCTATTTTTGGTCAACAAGTAGGTCTTGAAATTACAGCGATTGCGTACTTCTTAGCGTCTTTTGTTCTTGGCGGAGCAATTGCTCAGTACCCGATTGGATTTATAGCAGATAAAATAGACCGCCGCTGGGTGTTAATTTGGCTATCTTTTGCAGCAATAATAAGTTGTATAGTTACCGCAAATATAACCACAATTAATATTTACACTCTTATGATAACCGCGGGTTTTTTTGGTTTTACAACATTCCCTATTTTTTCAGTTGCGGCAGCTCACGCTCACGACTTCGCTAAGGATTACGAAAGAGTTGAGCTTTCAGCCGCTCTTATGTTCTTTTACGCTGTTGGAGCAATTGCTGCACCTTATACAGCTTCCGTACTGATGGAATCATTTGGACCCTCTGCTTTATTTTACTTAATCGCTTTTGGACATGCTGCATTGGTTATTTTTGGTTTTTACAGAATGCTCTCAAGGCCGTCTGTTGAGGAGAAAACTGACTATATTTACTCGCCAAGAACATCATTTTTAATTGGTAGACTTTTAAAATCTCACCACAAGGATAATAAATAGTGAAGTGTTTACACTCAGGTTCGATATAGTCTAAATTTTCTTGAATTGAATTGGCTATGTATCTTCCAAATCTTATTGACATAAGCTAAACGATTATAAAACAACGGGCTTACTATGCGGCGTCACCTCATCACCTCAGCAATACCATACATAAATGGTGTAAAACACCTTGGTAATCTTATAGGCAGTCAACTACCAGCTGATTTATATGCAAGATATCAGCGTGGACGCGGTAATGAAGTATTATTTCTTTGTGCAACGGATGAACATGGAACTCCTGCCGAGTTGGCAGCAGCGAAAGCAGGCCAAAATATATCAGATTACTGTACGGAAATGCACGAAGTGCAAGCTAAATTGGCAGAGGGCTTTTGCCTATCTTTCGATCATTTTGGAAGATCTTCAAGTCAAGAGAACCACAAATTAACTCAGCACTTTGCAGGTCAACTAGAAGCTGCAGGGTTAATTGATGAAGTTAGAGAGACCCAAATTTATTCTCACGTTGACAAGCGGTTTTTACCTGATCGCTATATCGAAGGAACCTGCCCTGAGTGTGGCTTCGAGGATGCCCGAGGCGATCAATGTGATAATTGCACAAAGCAACTGGATCCGACAGATCTAATAAACCCGCGATCTTCGATTTCAGGAACAAGCGAACTGGAACGGCGAGAAACTAAACATTTATATCTTTGTCAGTCCAATATGAAGAAAAAATTGGAAGATTGGATTGACAGCAAGACAGACTGGCCCATTCTGACAACATCTATTGCCAAGAAATGGTTGAATGACGGAGATGGGTTGCAAGATCGTGGAATTACACGGGACCTTGACTGGGGCATACCTGTTAAAAAAGGTGATAACGCCTGGCCTGGAATGGAAGAAAAGGTTTTCTATGTTTGGTTTGATGCTCCAATAGAATACATTGCATGTGCCCAAGAATGGGTAAATTCAGGAAAAGGCAAGCACTGGGAAAGCTGGTGGCGAACTGATCACGGAGCAGATGACGTAACTTATACCCAATTCATGGGTAAGGATAATGTTCCTTTTCACACCCTTTCTTTCCCTGCTACAATATTAGGTTCAGGGGAACCATGGAAGCTAGTAGACTACATAAAATCCTTCAATTATCTAAATTATGACGGCGGTCAATTTTCTACTTCGAGAGGTCGAGGCGTGTTCATGGATGATGCTCTTGACATTCTTCCAGCAGATTATTGGCGTTGGTGGCTTTTAAGTCATGCACCTGAGAGTTCTGACGCTGAATTTACCTGGGATAATTTTCAAGGCAGCGTTAACAAAGATCTAGCAGACGTGTTGGGAAACTTTGTAAGCCGAGTTACTAAATTTTGTAGATCCAAATTTGGCGAAGAAATACCTTCAGGCGGTGACTATGGACCAGCCGAACATAGCCTTATTGAAAATTTAACAGCTCAAGTTCAGGCCTATGAAAAATATATGGAGACCATCGAAATCCGCAAGGCGGCATCTGAGCTGCGCTCTATTTGGGCCTTGGGAAATGAATACCTTCAATCATCAGCACCATGGTCAGTATATAAAGAAGACGAAAAGAAAGCAGCTGCACAAATTCGATTAGCACTCAACTTAATTCGAATTTATGCTATTTTATCGAGGCCATTTATTCCAAACGCAGCAGAAAAGCTTATGACTGCGATGCAATGTGATGACTGGAGCTGGCCAGAAAATTTAGAAGAGGCATTAAACAAATTGATGGCTGGTTCTGAATTCATTGTACCAGAGTTATTATTCCAAAAAATAAGTGATGAAGAATGTGAAAATTGGCAATCCCAATTTTCAGGAACTCGCTCAAAGGGAGATTAAATTATCATACTTTCTGCAGGCTATTGTATAAACTCTATTATTCGGATCTGTTATCTCAAGATCTTCATAATAGCATTCTTTGCCGCAGTAATACCACAAGCGAAAGCTTTAGAGTATTCCACCCTTTCAGGCGTAATTTCTCATATCAGAGATGGAGACACAATTGAGGTTGGCGATATTCCTGTTCGTATTGCGGCTTTAGATTGCCCTGAGAATGATACAGAAGAGGGCAAGGCTGCCTCCAGGTTCGCGTCACAATTTAAGAATTCAAAAGTTATCTGCGATTTAACAGGAGCAATGAGCTACAAAAGATTAGTAGGGTATTGTCGTATAGAGGAAGTTGATTTTGCAACGACTATGACTAAGAATACTAAGTGCAAATTTTGGCCAAAATATGACGTTTGGCAAAGGTACACTGAGTAAAATTCTCGAACAAGCAATGCTGTTTATAGTAAGTGCAACAAAAATTAAAGTAACTTTCATCAGAATAAAAATAATAAAGACATCACTGATAAAACGACTTTAGTAGAAAATACGAAACCAATGATTACAAATAATCGTTAGTAGAATTTTCAGATTATTTAGCTTAGTCGTCCATAAAATGTCTTACGTGCACTTTCTGATAATGCAATTCCTGGCTCAGAATTATAAGCCAGAACTACCAGTATTCTTTTTGTATCACCGATAGTCGGGGTAACCCTATGAATTGAATTTCGACCTCTAAACAAGACTAACGTTCCAGGTTTCATAGTCAAAATTCTAGGAGCAATCGACCCAGTGAGTAATTTATCCACACCCTCAAAATTCATCTCATTTTTGTCCGCATTTCGAAAGTCTTTCAAATATTGAAATTCACCTCCACCAATGGGACTCTGTAATAAAAGAGTTATTGCAAACTCTGAATTATCAAAATGCCAATTCAGTTCCTGGCCTTCGCCAGCATAGTGGACATTTATTGAGGACAATGGATCGTCGTACGGAAATAAAGATGTTTCACCTACTACTGCCGCAATGAAGCTTTTGAATGTATTTGAGCTGTAGAGTGTTTTAAGCTTTGAAGTCACTTTTATTTGGTCAGTACAAATACAACCTTTTGATGAGACCAGTTGTTTATTAATGACGTGATCTAAACCAAACCTATCATCAATTTTTGTTAAGTAAACATTGTGTGTGGAATTAGTGAAGTAAGCCTGTGAGGCGGAATCTTCTGCTTCCACAACAAGCTCTTTCAAGGTATTGGCGTTCAAAAAGTTCGATAGGGTCAAAACACCATTTTGGTCTAAATCTATTTTACATTTTTGGACGAAATCACTATCTAATAAGTTATATACTTTTTGATTAATGATCTCACTTAATTCCATTATATTTTCCATATTGTTTTCTTCCATGTAAAAACAAAACGATCCCTGAATGCAGATATAGGATTACAAATTTCTCGTAACCAATATTCTAATATTAATAATTTATAAGTGCACGCAAATTCTAAAACCCGATAAGCGGAAAATGTCGCATAGATAAAATATCTTTTATCTTGACAAATTTACTCAGAATTATTTATTTGAACTGCTAACTTGCATGGATAAATTACATGAAAAAAATTTCCTATATCACATATTTCTTAGTCTCAATATTGTTTGGTTCATATTTATCGGCGTCTGAAGTGAATGTTTATTCATATCGGCAGCCCTTCTTGATTGAACCTTTGACAAATGCTTTTACCGATAAAACAGGTGTAAAAGTTAACATAGTTTACCTAAGAAAAGGTATGATAGAGAGAATGAAAGCAGAGGGAAAGCGAAGCCCTGCTGATATTGTGCTAACCGTTGATATCTCTAGATTATCAGCATTAGTTGACGCTGGACTTACACAACAAGTGACTAGCGACGTGCTGTCTACAAATGTTCCGAATAAATACAGAGACCCAGCCGGCCACTGGTTTGGACTAACAACTCGCGCTAGAATTATCTATGCTAGTAATGATCGTGTGAAAAATGGAGATATCCTTAAATATGAGGAATTAGCAGATCCAAAGTGGAAGGGTAAAATTTGTATCCGTTCAGGTCTAAATGCTTATAATTTGGCACTAACCTCCGCGATAATTCATCATCATGGAGAAGAATATGCGTTAGATTGGCTTAGAGGGTTAAAGCAAAACCTTGCCCGAAAACCGCAGGGAAATGACAGAGCACAGGTTAAAGCGATATGGGCGGGAGAATGTGATCTTTCCATTGGAAATACTTACTACATGGGGAAAATGCTTAAGGACCCAGAGCAAGCTGATTGGGCAAATAGCGTCAGTATAGTATTCCCAACGTTTGAAGATGGTGGAACACATGTAAATGTTTCTGGCATAGGAATGGCAAAATTTTCTCCAAATAAGGAAAATGCGCTAAGACTTATGGAATTTCTCAGCTCTGGCGACGCACAACAAATTTATGCAACCGCTAACTTTGAGTATCCAATAGCCCCAGGAACCCAAGTAGATGATCTGGTTAAAAGCTGGGGAGACTTTGACGCAGATAAGGTTAACTTAATGACACTGGCAAAGTTAAGAAAAAAAGCTTTAGAGCTTACGGAAATCGTTGACTTTGACGGTTGAAAATAATTCAATTTACTGTTGGGAAGAGCTATTTGGCTCAGGCTAGCAATAGTACGCCTAAAAAAAATGCTAATTCTGTAAGAAAGGCAGTAGCGCCTAAAACGTCTCCCGTTATACCACCCAAATAAAATTTTGCCCTGAACCCACACCATACAGATACGAGCAAACTCAGAAGAATGCCTAAGGCTAATTGCTCCAACGAAAAAATAAATAGGCATGGTACAGACCATAGTAGTAGGCAAACTATTTGACGAATATTACTTCCAAGAAAAGAGACCGTTGCTGACCCAGCAAATTCGGACACTAAAAAAAATCGACGGTTAATCATTATAAAGCCTTTACCAACGGCCAGACCCGAGCCCATTATTACAAAAAGCCAAAGTCCAGTTTCAACTAAACTTGAAATTAAGAGTATGCGAACAACGATTGCCAAGCTCAATGCTGCCACCCCATATGTTCCAAGCCGACTGTCATGAATAATATTACTTATTTTTTTTCCATCACCGCCCGCTCCGAAACCGTCCGCCATATCAGCCAAACCATCTTCATGATACGCGCCGCTAAGATAGATGCAAAATGCGGTTGCGATTGCACAACTCAAAATAATGGATAAATCCATCAGTATTAATAGCTGCCCAAGGCTACCGGCAATAAAGCCCAATAACCAGCCAGCAAGTGGGAAAGCCCAGCAGGCGCGTTTTAAATCTGGTGCTTCATCAGAAAAAAATGACCAATTAATTTTTATGCGGGTAAACTGCATTACAACAGCTATAAAATCTACAATATGCTGTTGTTGATAAAGACGTTTCATAATGAGGCTTTCAGTTTTTAATTTCTAAATGAGACAACATTATTGAATGATAACTTTATTCAAATAATTAACAATCATACCGTCGGTCAAAAAAATAAACTCGCTAATAGATAAGTTATCGAATTGAAAACTTAATGCAGAGTCTCCAACCAATGTTGATAGTACAGCACGAATTGTACCTGCATGGGCAACAATTACACTGCTGACTTGGCTGCCGTTTTTCTCTAAAATTTCTTTAAAGACAAGTTTCACGCGCAAACTCATCTCATTAAAGCTTTCCCCTTCGGGCGGTCGAAATTCACCTAATTCTGTACTGGAAAGTGTTCCGATATTTGGTATCTTTTCATAAGGAATGCCTTCCCAACTCCCAAAATTTTGCTCTCTTAACTTATCTAAAGCTAGTGGTTTTACATTTGGAAATAAATACTCAGCAGTTGTTAAACACCTCTTTGCAGAACTTACATATAAATTAAACTTATCTGGGATATTTGCCCTTATTTTTTCTATTTCTTTAGCAGTGGGACATCTACAAGCCACATCTCTTGAACCATAAAATAAGCCATCAGAAACTACTGGTGCATGACGTATCAATATAAACCTTTTACCCACTGATCTTTCCATGCCGGTTTACTATACACTTCCTTTTTAATTATGTTTATCATAGATCTATGACTATTTCATTTTTTATAGGCGGTGCAAGATCAGGTAAGTCCATTTCAGCGGAAAAATACACTTTAAGTCTGAGTCAAAACCCGATTTATATGGCGACTTGTGAAATATCAGATGACGAAATGGCACGACGAGTTAAAAACCATCAGGACCGCCGCGATAAGAATTGGACTACAATTTTGGCACCACTGGATGTTTCTGACGAAATTATAAAACTAGGCGCCAAAGAGCCGATTTTAATAGATTGCTTAACACTTTGGCTCTCAAACCATCTTCTTAGGAATAATAATTTAGAAAAGAAAGTTGATGAGCTTACTAATACACTAAAAAATTCAAAATCAGACATTGTATTGGTTAGTAATGAGGTTGGAACAGGAATTGTTCCAGATAATGCGTTAGCAAGAGAATTTAGAGATAATGCTGGCTTTATGAACCAAAAAATAGCTTCGCTCTCTGACGAGGTATATTGGGTCGTAGCCGGAATTCCAACTCGTATCAAATAGCTAAAAATTAGAAAAAATAAATCAAGACCTAGTGTAGAGTTTGACCATCAAGTGGATAGTCGGATAGGCGGCATCTTGATGTAATATCTCTAAGCGCCAGCCCAAAATCCTCCGCCAAAGCTGCCAAAACGTGAGCTTTTTCAGGTTGAACGATAGTCATTGCTATCATAAGTGCATCTTCACGAGCACCCTCTGATGCATAACCTATAAAATTTGCAAAACAAGATTCATCTGCACCAAAGCATTTGCAGTCCAAACCGTGCCTCATCAGTGGCCGCCGCCCGTTTTCAACACACAACTTACAAAGAGCCTCAAAGCTGTCCGTTAATTCTTTCCCTCTGGCCTGACCAAAAACTATCTCAAAATCTCTTGCAATCGCAGTCTGTGCTTCCAAACTTTGGCACCATAGACGCAAATACGTGATCGCAGTAGACTCTATAGGATCCAGCTCCGATAAAAACCCAACTGGAGCCCCACCCCGAGATATCTGTGAGAGACTCATTTTGTCAGAATCAGCTTTACAGCTTTTGTAATTCTTAGTGTGTACTGCTTACCAGCTAGCGTTATAGTAGCAACTTTCCCACCTCTGGTCAGTTCTAACGCATCGTGAGTCGGCACTTCTTCGGTTACAATATCAATATTCTTAATTTCATCTACCATTTCTAAAGCCACGACATACTCCAATCTCTGTCTTCAACTCGGTCAATTAGCCACTCTAATTGCCACATCTCTGATCCGCCTAAGGCACTGAAAACATTCAAAACCTCTTGCAAATCAGTGGCCGGCTCTTCTTCACTTCTTTCGTGAAAATCCATATCAATCGTGTCCCTTTTTAGCGATGGAGAGTGGCTTGCAAGGATTCGAGCTAGCTATAATAAATCTTGATTGATTTAATCAGGAATGTCAATCCTGATTATTTTTATCAGGTTTATTGACAAAGTTATTAATAAAGTTGATAAAAATAGTCAGATTAATGTTTTCATCAAGATAGGAGAAATCGATGATTATGAAGAGGCTCAAAGCCACCACAGCAATTGTAGCCATTGCGCTGTCCGGCACCATGGCACTGTCTGATGGGTATGGCCCATTCCCAGTAACACTTCAGGGTTATAGTGGAGATAAAACTAATACCGTTTCTTACTCAGGACAAATTGCAAGGCATGTATTAGAGCAAAGCCTAAAAAAATTGGCAGGCAAAGGAGATGGCGGTGGAAACGCTGCTGATTTGGAAGCGCAGATGCTTTCATATTTCAATGGTTCAGATGACGATCTCCCAATCATTGCGCCTAAATCAAAAGATGGATTTAAAATTAAACAAACATCTTTGCACCAAATCTCAAAAGGTAAAAATATCTCTGGTAAGTTTTATGATGGCGCTATGCCAGCATGGCCTGGCAACATGTCTGGAAAAGACGCGGCATATAATATGATTGCCATGGCAGCTAAATCTAATAAGGGTTTTGATGCAGATACTGGATATGACTGGGCTCAATTGATCTCAAAATATACTATGGGAGCAATGGCCTATAATCAGGCTGTAGATAATTACCTTGATGAGAAACTCAGTGCAGAGAAAAAACCTAATAATAAGCCATACAAAGATGGAGCTCATTACACTGGAAAAGAACATTCTTGGGATGAGGCATTTGGATATTGGGGTGCAGCAGCTCACCAGCATGGTTTTAATCCAAATAAAGTTTATGAAATCGCGAAAATGAAAAATCAGGGTGCCGCCGATAAAAACGGAGACGGAATGGTTGACCTTAAATCGGAATATGTATTTGGACCGTGCTACTATGCGGCTGCATTTGATAGATCAGGCACAAAATCTACAAACTACACCAATACACTGTTTGATGCTTTCTTGGATGGTCGTAAATTGATCACTGCTGCGGCGGGAGATGCATTATCAGATAGTGAGCGTTCTCAGTTAAAGGGTTATGCTGCCACAATCGAAGAAAATTGGGAAAAAGTACTTGCGGAAGCGGTATTTAAATATGCCGGTTCGGTATACAAAGACATTAATAAAATGAAAGATCTAAGTGGCGATGATTTGAATAAAGCTTATCGAGCTTATGCAAAACATTGGGGAGAGCTAAAAGGTTTCGCCATGGCTATGCAGTCTGGTAAAAGTAACCTTGGAGCAACTGCCACAAAAATGAACGAACTAATGGGTTTCGGACCTGTTACGCTAAATAATTCTTACGTAACTGGCATGGATTCCAATGGTAATTTCGTAATGGATCGTAAGAGATCGTGGTCTGATTATCAGCTGCATATGCTTAAGATACAGCAAATGATGGTTGATCAGTTTAGCGTTAAAGCCCGTGTAAATGATGGGCTTAACGATTTGCAAGCGCTAACAGATAAATTAGATTCTGCAAGCAGTGCAGAAACTGATTAGTATCTAAATATTGAACTAGTAAGGGTAGTATTCTACCCTTACTACAGCGAACTGGTAGCCATCAATGGATGATATTAACCTTATCGACTTTTTCCTATCGGACTTTTTTAATCCAAAAAAAAGAGTTTTTTCGGGATATTTAATATTATCGATAGTGCTGGCCTCTCTCTGGCTTTTATTTATAAAACAACAGAGCTTCAGGGGAGCTTTTAAAAAGATTTTTGATAAAAAAATACTGTGGTCAGGATCTGCAAAAGCTGATTATAAACTCTTTTTAGTAAACAGAATATTTACTTTCTTCATATCACCCTTACTGATTTCACAAGTTGCAATTTCTACCGCAATCTATATGTTTTTACATAGCGTAGATGGTTTCAATCAAAATTTTTTCGCTAATACTCCAGCCAGTATTATAATTGCATTGTTTACAATTACTCTGTTTGTAGTTGACGATTTCACAAAGTACATCGTTCATCGCTGGATGCACAAAATACCGCTTTTGTGGGCTATACATAAAGTACACCACTCAGCTAAAACAATGACTCCAATTACAGTTTACCGAGTTCACCCTTTGGAAGGAGTATTATTTTCTTTAAGAAGTATTTTTGCTCAGGGCCTGGTAATCCCAAGCTTTTTATTTTTTTTCGGCAATGCTGTCGATCTTTACACAATCGTGGGAGTTAACATACTGGTATTTTTTTTCCACGCAACCGGATCAAATTTACGACACAGTCATATAGATATAGCCTATTGGAAATGGCTTGAGCATATTTTGATTTCACCATCACAGCATCAAGTACACCACTCCATTGCAGAAGCGCATTATGATAAAAATTTTGGGGCTGCATTAGCAATATGGGATTGGGTTTTTGGATCATTACACCTATCAGAAAATAAGGGTGATGTAGTATTCGGGTTGGATACGTATGAAAGTGGGAAAGAGGGCAAAATAAAGGATCTTTATCTGGAGCCAATCTACGAAATCGCAAGAATTATCAAAATATTCACTATTAGAATAGTATCGCGGGCACTCAATAGGCTTTTACTAATTAAAGATCTCTTTTTAGTCCAAATAAAGAAAAAGAGATCTTAAAAAACAAAAAACTTTTAAAGAGTAATATTTTATCTAGTTTAAAAAGATGGGGACAGTTGCATTCAATAAAATTGATGCTAATTGATCATTCGAAGTGTTATGATTTTTATCTTTAAGGATCCTCATGAGAAAACTTGATGACTTCGGATTTGGAACTCAAATCCGTAAATCCCCTTTTTTTGATGCAACACTAGAATGGGGTGCTACGGGTTTTTCCGTATATAACCACATGTATATACCGAGAGACTTTGGAGATCCTGAACAGAATTTCTGGAACCTAGTTAATGAAGCGATACTTTGCGATGTATCTGTTGAGCGACAGGTAGAAATTTCTGGGCCTGACGCCGCAAAATTTGTACAACTTTTGACACCAAGAGATCTGTCCAAAATGAAAGTTGGTCAGTGCAAATACATACTGATAACAAATCAAGACGGTGGACTTCTCAACGATCCAGTACTTTTGAAATTAGCGGATAATCGTTTTTGGATTTCTTTAGCAGATAGTGATATTTTGTTATGGGCACAGGGTGTCGCAGTAAATACTGAATTTGACGTTGATATTTTTGAACCAGACGCGTCACCGTTGCAACTGCAGGGGCCAAAATCTCGAGATATTATGATTAAGGTATTTGATGAAAGCATCTTAGATCTTAAATACTATTGGCATCGAGAATATAAATGGAACGGTATTTCCCTAGTTGTTTCTCGCACCGGCTGGTCTAGCGAACTTGGATACGAGATATTTCTCACAGATAAAACAATGGGTCGTGAACTCTGGAACCATATAATGTTAATAGGGGAACCTATGGGGCTCAAACCGGGTCACACATCATCAATCAGACGGATCGAAGGCGCTATGTTGTCGTATCATGCAGACGCAGATATTACCACAAATCCTTTCGAATTAGGTCTCGATCGGCTTGTAAACCTTAATGTATCCCATGACTTTATTGGTAAAAAAGCACTTGCTAAAATCAAGACGGAAGGTGTGAAACAAAACCAGGTTGGCCTGGTGCTTAAATGTGATCCTCTAAAGGGCCCTAATAATAAATTTTGGACTATTAAAAATGGAGAGCAAAAAGTAGGAAAAGTAACATCAGCCATTTACTCACCAAGGCTCAAAAAAAATATAGCACTGGCAATGGTTTCTTCAAACGCCATTGAGAAGGGGGTAACATTGCAGGTTGAAACATCAATTGGATCATTTCCTGCACACGTCGTTGAGTTACCGTTTTATGATCCAAACAAAAGTATTACCAAAAGTTGACATGCTTTTTTTTAACCATTAATCAATGCCATCCGCTTATGATCTATATGTTTACTTTACAAATTTCAAACACTTGATCTAAACTTTCAGCGAGCAATGTTGATAGATTATTTATCTCTGTTTCATTAATAATATAAGGAGGCGCTAATAGTACATGGTCTCCTATTTTTCCATCGACGGTACCAGACATAGGGTAGCACAATAACCCTTTATCCTTCGCGACAGACTTAATTTTTCTTGCGATACCATAGGATGATGGAAAAGGCTCTTTTGACTCTCTATCTTGAACAATTTCTAAACCATAGAATAATCCTCTACCACGAATATCCCCAACATGGACATGTTGGGCAAACTTGGCACGCAGAGTATCCTTGAGATGATCGCCACTATTATTGACATTTTTTAAGATGTTATCATTCAATAAAACATCTATAACCGCGTCGGCTGCTGCAGCTGCCATAGGATGTCCCAGATAAGTATGGCCATGCTGAAAAAAACCAGAGCCATTTTTTATGGCTGCATATATTTTATCAGTACAAATAGTTGCTCCTATTGGTTGATATCCTGCGCCAAGACCTTTTGCTATACAAACAATATCAGGTGCAATATCCTCTTGCTCATAGGCAAAAAGAGTTCCTGTGCGCCCCATACCACACATAACTTCGTCTAGGATTAGAAGAACCCCATTACGATTACAAATTTCTCTGATAGTTTTAAAATAGCCATCTACGGCAGGGACCGCTCCAAGTGTTGCTCCCACAACTGGTTCAGCAACAAATGCCATTACATTCTGAGAACCAAGTTGCTCAATAGTTACTTCTAATTCATTAGCTACCCGTTGACCAAATTCAAATTCGGTCTCGTTGTCATACTTCTCTCGGTAAGCATAACAAGGTGCTATATGATGAGTATCGATCAATATAGGCTCAAACTTTGAGCGTCTCCATTCATTTCCACCCACCGCTAATGCTCCAAGCGTATTTCCGTGATAGCTTTGTCGCCGTGCAATTACTTCTTTTTTACTTGGCTGGCCGATCTCGATAAAATATTGTCTGGCTAACTTTAAAGCTGCTTCAATCGCCTCTGAGCCACCTGAAACCAAATAGACTTGGCTCAAATCACCTGCAGCGTTATTAATAAGTTTAGTCGCCAATCTCTCTGCAGGTTCAGAAGTAAAAAAGGAAGTATGTGCATACGCTAAAACATCTAGCTGTTTATGAAGCGCGCTGATAATTTTCGGGTGTGAGTGGCCTAAGCAAGAGACGGCAGCACCACCGGAAGCATCCAAATATTTCTTTCCAGCTTGATCAAAAATAAAGCACCCTTCGCCTCCTGAGGCTGTTGGCAATTCATCGTGCGTGTGTCTGGGAAAGATATGACTAACCAAAATTCGTTCCTAAAATTACTTTGCTTTATCCTTCTTTTAATAAATCTTTTGAGTGAATAAAATAAAATCACTCAAATAAAAATTTTAGCTAAATATTATTCTGGCCACGGTAAGGAATATGTTTTTACATTCGTAAAAAAACGCATTGCTTCAATTACACCTTCTTTCACTGCATTCCCGCTGTCTTTTATTCCACCAAAAGGTGACATTTCTATTCTATAACCAGGCTGTTCCCAAATATTACACGTACCCACATCCAAGTTATTAATATATGTAATTGCTCTGTTTAAATCATTCGTACACACTCCAGAGGATAACCCAAATTGTGTGCTGTTTGATATTTTTATTACCTCTTCATCTGAATCGGGAACTCTTACTATGGGTATTATTGGACCAAATGTTTCTTCCATAACCAATTCACTATCATGCGGAACCTTATCTACAACTATTGGGGGTAAAAGAGCGCCACTCCTACCTGGATGATATAATATCTCTGCTCCTTCTTTTTCAGCCTGCAATACCCTATTTTCGAATAACTCAGCAGCTTCATCGTGTATAACGCAACCTAGCTCAGTTTCAGGATCTTGAGGATCTCCATATTTAATTTTCTTAGCTTTTTCGAGGACGATCGGAACAAATGCATCAGCTATACTTTCTTGAACTAAAATGCGTTTTATTGCGGTACATCTCTGGCCAGAGTTTCCAGTAGCGCCCGCTACAGCAATGGTAGCTGCCTTTTCCAAATCACTTCCTGAAAGATCATTACAAACAATCAACGGATCATTACCACCAAGCTCAAGGGCTTGCCGCTTATATCCTGCTTTTGATGCTATCAACTTACCAACTGGCACACCGCCAGTGAAAGTAATTATATCAATATTTTCATTAAGCATCATTTCTTCGCCAATATCTCCCGGAAGGCCGGTAACAATCTGAAACATCTCTGGCGGCAACCCCGCCTCATATAGTATATCAGCCAATGTTATGGCCGTAAGAGGTGTTAGTTCGGTTGGCTTACATACCATGCAGTTATTTGTCGCAATAGATGGAGCTATTTTGTGACTGACCATGTTTAGCGGATGGTTAAAGGGCGTTATTGCACTAATCGAGCGAACAGGTTCTCGCTTAGTAAAAATTTTCCGCTCTTTGCCATTATGCGTCAAATCACATGAAAAGATTTGCCCATCATCATTCATCGCTTGAGCCGCTGCGAATTGATAAACATCTTGTGCACGTTTCGTCTCATAAATTGCGTGCTGATGACAAATGCCTAATTCTAAAGTTAGCCATTTAGCCAAATAATCCTGCTTTTCTGCTATTATTTCACCAGTTCTTTGAAGAATTTTACTTCGCTCATATCTACTAAGTGAGGGTTTGTAATCTGCCGCTATTTTAAACGCTTTTGCCGCATGCTCTGCAGTACCAGCAGGTACCGTACCAACAACTTCGTTTGTATAAGGGTATTTGACTTCAATAACTTTCTCCGTAACGACTTTTTCTCCACCGATACGCATTCCCTCATGACGTATATCGTTTTTTAACATTTACTATATTCCTCTATGACGCTGCTGCTTGTGTTGCGTAGTAAAACGCATCGAAATTTCTTAATTCCGGGGCATTTGGAAGATCCATAACCTTATTTACAATAAATGGGACATCCTGCTCTGTTAAACCTCCATGAGATCGAAGTGGTTCTTTTAATGCTGCAAGATCATGTCGGTCTTCACTTGTACCTATGGTAAGGTTTTCAGTTGAAATCATAACTATGTCGCCAATCCGATCACCTGGCAAATCGTAAGTTTCAATTGCTTCATCTTTATCAATAACCTTGAGAATTTCTGGACAAGCAGCTATTTTATTTATTACGCCATTAACATCACAATTATCTGGTAAATATGCAGTTGCGAAAGAACCCAATGCGCCGTGATGTACCACGTAGGGATCAGTTATTGGCAAAATGACTCTCGCTTTTCCTAGACCCAGCCACTCATCCATTTTATCTTGCATATAGATAACAGCTGGCTCTTTATTGTCATCATGTTTAGGCTTCATTCCGTGATCCGCTGTAACGACAATTGCAACATCAAATTTTTGCAGTTCACCTAAATAACGATCAAACATTGCGTAAAAGTCTTTAGCTCCCTGCTCTTGCGGAGAAAATTTATGCTGCACATAATCCGTTGTAGAAAGGTACATAATATCGGGCTTCATTTCAGTCAGTAACTTTATGCCAGCCGCAAAGACAAACTCAGATAACTCTGCAGAATAAACCTCTGGGACAGGCATACCCAGCCATTCGCTTGCATTTTCCACACCATTATTTGCGACAGATGTTTCATCCGCCCGCTCAGCTGAAAATGCTATTGCCCGCCCCTCATCAAATTTGAGACCAGCACTTAACAAGGCACGTAGCTTGTCTTTCGCCGTAACCATCGCCACACGCGCGCCTGCCTCATAAAATCTAGAGAAAACAGTCGGAGCTCGGAGGAAGCGCACATCATTCATCATCACCTCTTCCCCGGTATCGGGATCAAAGAGATAATTACCACAAATCCCATGTACAGCAGGAGGGCGACCGGTAGCAATCGACAAATTGTTAGGGTTCGTAAAGCTTGGAATAACAGAATGCGCAATTCGATCAGTGCCAGTTTCACGCATCATCTTTAAATTTGGCATTAATCCTTCAGCTATCGCCACATCTAAATATTCAGGTTCACAGCCGTCCAGGCAGATTGCAATAGCACATCTTTTTGGCATCGGATAAGTTCTTTCATTAGCGATTACATGGGGTACTAGTGTCATTAAATTTCCCTTTTAATATAAGATTAAGCCTGAAGTCGCTTTCTTTCCTCCAAAGCCTTAATAGGAGGCGAGGCATCGGATACTCCCATCTCTTGAAGGCTTTGTTTTGCTGCCTTAACAACTTTAAGCATAATTTGATCGTCCATTTGTCCAATACAACCAATTCTGAAACTGTCGACAACAGTTAATTTTCCAGGATAGATGATGAAGCCCTTTGATTTCATCAAATCATAAAACTGCGTAAAATCAAAACGCGGGTCTGCAGGACAAAAAAATGTGACAATTATTGGCGATAACCAGCGCTCACCCAAAAGAGCCTCAAATCCAATGGACCTCATCCCAGATACCAAAGTATTCTTATTTTTATTATATCTAGCACCGCGTCCGATTACCCCACCTTCTTTGCGATGCGCCTCAAGCGCTACTAAAAATGCAGCCAGAACATGTGTTGGTGGAGTATAACGCCACTGGCCAGTTTTATTCATGTGAGACCACTGGTCATGAAGATCTAAGCAAAGCGAATGACTATTTCCTTTCGCCGCTTCCAAAGCCGACTTTCGAGCTAGAATAAACCCAAAACCGGGTACACCCTCGATACATTTGTTTGCAGAAGAAACTACGGCCTCATATTTTATTTTATTGGGTTCAATTGGTATAGCCCCAAATGCCGACATACTATCTACGAGTAACTTTCGACCTGCTTTATACGTAGCATCGGATATTTCTTCTATTGGATTTAGGATACCCGAACTTGTTTCACAATGGACTGCAACAACATGGGTAATATCTTCATCAGCTTTAAGGATTTTAGAAACTTCCTCTCCGCGAGGCGGCAGATAGTCGCCTTTATCCAAAACAATATGTTCACGTTTGAGATAAGTTAAAGTTTTTGCTGCCCGCTGGCCATATGCACCATTCGATAAAACTAAAACCTTACCATCCTTTGGCACAAACGAACCTAACATTGCTTCAACAGAAAAAGATCCGCTTCCTTGCATTGGAACACAATCAAAATTTTCGTGACCGCTCCCTAGCATTTCTATGAGCTTATCTCTCATTTGTTGGGTCATTCGTCGAAAATCACCATCCCAACTACCCCAGTCTTTTAGCATAGCTGCCTTAGCATCATAAGAAGTTGTCAGTGGCCCGGGGGTTAGCAAAAAAGGTTCCCCTAATCGGGGCGCTTCGATACTCGGCACTTTCAAAGACATAAAAATCTCCATTTTTTTCTATACTGACTATTACTTTTAAGGCATATATATGTAAAATTGATAATAATTATACTTATATAGGCAAAACTTATGACTAAAGTATGGATAAAACTTGAGATATAGCCAATTACGAGCATTTCATTTCGTCGCGATTTACAGCAGTTTTTCAATTGCAGCTGAAAAATTAAAAATCAGTCAACCAGCTGTATCTGAGCAAGTAAAAAAATTAGAGCAGAACTATGATACTCTTTTACTGCGTCGGCATAATAAAAAAATTTCACTCACCGATACCGGAGAAAAACTTGTTATTTTAACAAAACAGCTATTCGAAGTAGAGCAACAAATTGAAGATTATATTTCAGAAACCGGACAAGATCTAAAAGGTAGTATTAGGATAATTGCTGACTCTGCATCACATGTCCTCAACATCTTAGCAGCTTTTCGAAAAAAATATCCAAACGTAAAGGTTATCCTAAGGTCTGGGAATTCTGAAGAGGTTGAGAAGGCTCTTAGATCGTTTAACGCAGAAATTGGAATAATGCCAAACTTAAGCAATAAATTTGATATTGGCATGAAGTTTATCGGAAGTAGTAACATTATAGCATTCGGCCAGCCCGATTATCTAAAACCTCACAAGCCAATACTCAAAATGATAGATGTTAAACGGCTACCAATTATTTTTAGAGAAAAAGGGTCCACTACTCGACAAATTATTGAGGAGGAGGCTAAAAAGCAAGGTGTTCAACTTCGACCTATAATAGAAGTAGAGGGTCGTGAGGCAATGCGAGAACTGGTGGCATCAGGTGCTGGAATAGGCTTTATATCTGAGGCAGAGTTCATCAATGATAGTCGGGTAGTTAAAGCTAACCTGTACGGTAGCAATTTAATAATGGACGAGACTGTTGCTTTTCTTAAGCAGCGTGGCAACGTTCGTGTAATAAAGAATTTTTTATCATTGATAAATAGTCATATTTCAATGAATGCTTCGTAAAGTCTCAGACATTTTTCTGACTAAGCTTGGCATCCGCTTTCGCGCCACCCCAGAGAAACCAAGAACCAGTGCTGACCTCTTGATAGGCTTTAGGCAGTATACGGATAGTGGCAAACTTTCTATTCCATCATCCAATAAAGCCTTGTATGCAAATTCATCATCTAAACCACTTTTCAAGTCAGCGATTATGTGCATTCCGGCATCACTACTCTTAAAACTTAAGATATCAGAACAATCTTGGTTTAAACACTCAATAAGAGTATCCCGTCTGTCTCTGTAAAGGCGTCGCATCTTTCTGATATGCTCCGCAAAGCGCCCATCATTTATATATTGGGCAAGCGCAGCCTCTGTAATAGGTGAAGCATTTTGACCCAATAAATTCATCGCTTTTGCAAATGTTTCAATTAACCATTCAGGAACTACTACATACCCCAACCTAACGGCCGAACATAAAGCTTTTGAAAAGGTTCCAACGTAAAATACCCGACGCTCTTCATCTAATGCGCTTAAGGCCGGCAATGGTCGTCCTCGATATCTAAATTCACTATCGTAGTCATCTTCAATTATCCAAGAATTTTTGCTACTTGCAAATTTCAACAAGGCTAGCCTGCGTGCCAAACTCATCGTTATACCTAATGGATGTTGATGGGAGGGTGTTGCAAAAATTAATTTTGGAAGTTCAAAATTATTTTTGGCGTAGTCTAAATTAAGACCCTCAGAGTCAATTGGTACGGGCATAACGCTTGCACCCATTGCTTTCATCACATCTCGCCCAGCAATATGACCTGGATTTTCATACCAAACAGTATCTCCAGCTTTTAAGAGTGCAAATGAAATTAGAACAAAAGCTTGCTGAGCACCGGAGGTTATTACTATTTGTTCAGCATCTACTCTGAGACCTCTAGCATCAGCGAGATGCTGAGCTATAGATTTTCTTAGATCCTTTGACCCATTTAAGCTCCCATAGCCTAAATTATATCGGTCACTTTGAGACATCGCATTAAATATATATTTATTCCAACTTTTTATTGGGAACTTATCAAGCGCAGGCAATCCAGGTCTGAACGGCGCAGTTTCACCATATCTAATAGTAGCTCGAGATAAGTTAATAGGATCAACCCGATCAGGCAGCTTTCCTTCTACATCGGCGGGTTTGATCATAACCGCCTTTAATTTTTTATAGTTAAAAAGTTCGAGATCTTCACTTACATAGGTTCCAGATCCAGTTTTAGATTTTAAATACCCTTCTGCCAATAATTGTTCATAAACTGATTTTACTGTTATTCGAGAAATACCCAAATCCTCTGCTAACTCTCGTGAGGATGGTAACTTTTGTTTGGGCTTTAACATACCATCAAGTATTGAGCTTCTAAGGAAGTTTTCTAACTGTTTATATAAGGGAACCTTTAAATTTCTATCGATTTCTACAGTTGATAAAAGTGCTCCACTTGCTGACTTAGGCATAAATGATCTCTAATTGGGTATAAATTAGGTGAAAATTGGGTATACATATTAATCCCACTTTATTGTATGCCCTCTCGTATGGAAACCCATTTCTGAGGATTTGAGAAGTTTCTGAAGTTTTTGAGGCAAATCGGATTTGTGTTATGTTTGAAAATTTTAGCCTATTTAAACGAACTAGTGAGTTAGAAAGTAAAATAGATCAGTTTTTTGAAAAACTGGCGGAAGCTTCTGTAATTTACCGACTGGCGGTACGGGGTTACCTGCGTGAAGGGGCTTCGGAAGAATTTAAAGAGCGTTTGGACACAGTTGGAGAATTAGAAACACAAGCGGATAGTTTGCGTCGTGATATAGAGCAAAAACTATATAAAAATATTCTTATTCCAGACTCTCGAGGAGATGTACTTGGATTGATTGAAACTGCTGATGATGTTCTAACATTATTCCAAAGTTCACTTTGGGCTTTTTACATCGAAAAGCCTGTAATTCATGATCAGTTTGCCAATGGTTTTAAGCGTTTAACAAATATGGTAATTAAAGCAGTTGACGAGTTAGCGCTTAGTTGTCACGCCTTTTTCAGAAATCCCCATGCTGTACCAGCTCACAATGCAAAAGTCACACTTTACGAGAAAGAAGCAGATAAAGTCAGTAGTGAGTTAAAAGTGCAAATTTTCGAGTCAAAGATTAAGTTAGTAGAAAAATTACATCTCAGAGATTTCGTAAATGGCATAGACGGAATTGCAGATCATGCTGAAGATGTGGCGGATAGGCTCTCTATTTACGCAATTAAACGATTGACGTAATTGTGATTGACCCAATTATTTTATTGTTTTTGTCCAGCGGCCTATTCTTAGGATGGGCACTTGGAGCTAACGATGCAGCCAATGTTTTTGGGACTGCAGTTGGAACACGAATGGTCAGCTGGCGTAACGCTGCAATAATCTGTTCAATTTTTGTAATACTTGGCGCTGTTATTTCTGGCGCCGGCACATCCCAGACATTAGGTAAATTGGGAGCTATTACAGCCCTACCAGGTGCTTTTATGACTGCACTCTCTGCTGGGTTTTCGGTTTTTGTAATGACCAAATCGGGTCTTCCAGTATCAACCTCTCAAGCCATTGTTGGCGCTATTATTGGTTGGAATTTTTTTTCTAACCAGGCAACTGACACATCAACATTAGCAAAAATTTTGAGCACTTGGATCATTTGCCCGCTGTTAGCTGCAGTTATAGCAATAGTGATTTTGAAGGTATCAAAGTACTTTGGAAGAAAAATGAACTTAAGTTTAATTCGCTTAGATGCTTATAAAAGAATTGCACTCATTTTTGCTGGCGCTTTAGGTGCCTATTCATTAGGCGCCAATAATATAGCAAACGTCATAGGTGTTTTCATTCCCGTACAGCCTTTAGCCGAATTAAAAATTGGATCATTCAGTTTTTCATCAACCCAACAATTATTTTTACTTGGCGGCTTAGCCATTGCACTGGGCGTATGTACGTATTCCAAAAAGGTTATGCTAACTGTAGGGAGCGATTTAGGTCAACTTTCATCGACATCTGCTCTAGTTGCTGTCATTTCACATTCTATTGTTTTATTCCTTTTCGCCTCGCAAGGGCTTGAGGCTTTGCTCTCAAGGTACGGACTTCCAACAATACCACTGGTACCAGTTTCAAGCTCACAAGCGGTCGTAGGTGCAATCTTTGGTATATCTATCTTGCAGGGTATTACCGCTGTTAAATGGAATGTTTTAGGAAAAATAATAGCAGGCTGGATAGTTACACCAATTTTTGCAGGTATAGTGTGTTTTATAGGTTTGTTTTTTTTACAAAATGTTTTCAGTCTAAGTGTAATCTAACAAAAACTTTTATTACAGATAAATTGGGCTTAATAAATTTTCTAAAATGGGTCTATATACTACACCCATTAACGCTAGATATATCCTAAATAGATACTAGCTTTGGAACTATTTTCATCCAAAGCATAACTTTAGTAAATGAAAACTGTAGGTTGCATTTATGGTAATGATAGAAAACTACGCTTATCCTGACGGATTAAAATTATTATCAAGTTGGCAGTTGGGCGATCCAAAAGGTCGAAAGACCATGAAGGAAATTTTTGATGCTGCGCTTCAAGGCGAGTTTGACCAAAATTTTTCACTTCTGGCACCAAATGATGAAATACATTCTACGGCATCCGTTCATATGCTTGCCCTATCAGTTCTACATGACCTTTATGGGGTGCAATCAAAGGAATACTACTGCACTGATCCATATAGGTATGTTCGTGCAAATCTTACAGTTGGTAGGTTACTAGGGGTCAAAAAGCTTTATATGACCTGGGCTCTTTATGCTTTCTCGTGTGAGGCGGTAGGCCAAAAAATGATGTATCCAGACAAGTTTCCACCTGGGTCTGATCCAGATGAACCTCTCATAAATAAAGAAAATTGCTTTTTATTAAATACCCCTGATTTTGATAGTGGAATTCCAAAAATTGTGGATGATATTTTGAGAGTTACGGAAGAATTGACCGGTATGGATCCCTTGTTACAAATCTCTGCACCTTATAGTTTGGCAGCAGATATCTATGGTCAAGAACCGCTACTCGCCGACGTTGTAAACGATCCAGAACATGTAAACAAATTGTTAGACCATTTAGCTGATCGGGTTCTTATACCCTGGATAGAGCACCATTTGAGTCTATTTCCTAATGGTTGGGTAGAATTGTCTGATGCCTCTGGTTCTCCATTTTTTATTGGCCCTGAAAATTGCAAGACCATGTCAATTAGATCGATACAGCGCATGGATAACGGAGACTTATGGGATGATAAAGTATTTGATTGTAATTACCGAGGCGATCACGTTGCTAATGTCCCAAAAAAAACCAGAGGATCACGGCGTAAATCCAGCGGCTCTAGTAATATTTCAAAGGTAGACCTTGAAGAATTGACTGAGATTAAATTCAGTGTTTGCCGAAAGTTTATGATGCGTCTTGAAGCTGATAAGGTCGACGTAAGTTTCTATAAAAACCAATCCCTAATGAGAAATATTCCTCTTACAACAGGCATAGGATCAGCTGAAGTTGATAGAAACAGCATTGAGGACCTCGAATTGGCTAAAACACTGCTCAGTTCTGCTGCTGCATCATATGTGGCTGCAATTCGCGAGGTTTGCGAAGGAATAGAACTTCCAAAAAATAACTTTGTAAATGAACCTTGGCCAAGCCACTTATATTTTGAAGATGTAAATGGTGAGACACAGTTTGAATTAGTTGAACTTATATTAAAGGAAGTTTACCGGCAGCCAAAATTTAAGAAAAAATTATCTTGGCACTCTTAAAAATCTCAAGGTTTGATAAAAAATTGATCAGCAGCACGATTTTTTCCTAATGTCTCTCGGCAAATAGTGGTGAAAGTATCTATCAACTTCGTGGGTACAGCCCTGTTTGTCATTGCAATACCATATTGGGCGGAGGGTACATCTTCGATTAAGGGTAAATAAACCAGCTTATTACCATTGTAAGCACGCTCAAAGAGCGGCCTCATTATAAATATTCCATACCCCTCCCCGGCTGCAACTAAACTTCGAGCAAGTTCGTAAGATTTAGTTTGATACCGCACTTTTGGCCGAAGATTATACTTCGAAAAGAAAGATAAAAAGAATTGCTGAGTAATTGGCAAGCTGAGTGAGACCATATCCCTACCCACTAACTCCGTTAGAGAGATAGCCTGTTTTGAAGCAAGAGGATCATTTTTAGACAGTAAAACATAGGGCTGCGCCTCTATCAGCGTCTCAAATTCAATCGAAGGACTGGGCGACATA